>DATDGL010000113.1:0-5347 GCA_036522115.1 Candidatus Angelobacter sp. | reverse complement strand
TTGTCGGGGCAGGAGGATGTGGTGATCGGGACGCCGGTGGCGAATCGCGGGCGGGTAGAGGTAGAGAGTCTGATCGGCTTTTTTGTGAACATGCTGGTGACGCGGGTGGATGTATCGGGGAGGGCGACGGTAGGGGAGATGTTGGAGAGGGTGAAGCAGCAGGCAGTCGCAGGGTTGCGGCACCAGGAGATCCCATTCGAGCAGGTAGTGGAGATGGTGCAACCGGTGAGAAGCCTGGGGCACAGCCCATTGTTCCAGGTAGCGTTCACGTGGCAGGACAAGTTCGAGGACAGGCCGGAGTTGGAGGGATTGGAGACAGAGGCGCTGGGGATGACGCCGCACGTGGTGTCGAAGTTCGATCTGACTATTTCGTTGCAGAACGCGGGGGAGCGGATCGAAGGGGGAATGGAATATGCGACAGCGTTGTTTGAGCGGGAGACGATGGAGCGGTATGTGGGGTATTACCGGAGGGTGCTGGAGGGGATGGTGGCCGGGGGAGAGGGGAAGGTAGTGGATGAGATAGGGGTGATGGGAGAGGAGGAGAGGGAGCAGGTGGTGAAGGGGTGGAACAGGACGAAGGGGGAGTTGCCGGAGTGGAGTGTGCAGGAGCTGTTTGAGGAGCAGGTGAGGAGAAGGCCGGAGGGAGTGGCGGTGGAGCTCGGGGAGCAAGTGCTGAGTTATGCGGGGCTAAATGCCCAGGCGAACCGGCTGGCGCACCACTTGCGGAGATGCGGAGTCCAAGCGGAGACGCGGGTGGGCGTATTCCTGGAGCGGTCAGTCGAGATGGTGGTGGCGATGCTGGGGATACTAAAGGCCGGAGCGGTATATGTGCCGCTGGATGTGGAGTATCCGGTCGAGCGGTTGCTGTTCATGATAGAAGATGCGCGACTAGGGATTATCGTTACGGAGACGCGATTGCAAGACCGCCCGCCAATTCAAGCAATCCAGTTGGCGCCGAGGGAAGCGACACAGCTTGTGAGGATGGTGTGTTTGGACGGAGATCGAGAGGCGATCAAAGAGGAGAGTGGAGAGAACGGCAACTGGAGGACTGCTGAGGGTGAACTAGCGTATGTGATGTACACGTCGGGATCAACGGGACGGCCGAAGGGGGTAGAGGTAGAGCACCGGGCGATCAAGCGTTTGGTGTACAACGCGGGATATGTGGAATGGAAGCGGGACGAGGTGATGTTGCAGATGGCGCCCATCTCCTTTGATGCTTCGACGTTCGAAATCTGGGGAGCATTAGCAAACGGCTTGAGGTTGGTGGTGGCCCCGGCCGGCGCTCTGTCGTTGGAGCAAATCGGAGCCGCGATCAGGGACGGGAGAGTAACCGTAATGTGGTTAACCGCAGCGCTGTTTCATGCAATGGTGGAGGAGCGCAAGCAGGATCTGGCACGAGTGCGGCAACTTCTGGCCGGAGGAGATGTGCTTTCGCGGCGGCATGTAGGGGAGTATTTGAAGAACCAGAATGGGAATTGGCTCATCAACGGGTACGGGCCGACTGAAGCCACAACCTTTACGTGTTGCTATCGAATGAGAAACTTCGAAGCTGACTGGAGAAACGTGCCGATCGGTGGACCCATCGGAAACACGCAGGTGTATGTGGTGGATAGAGGCTTGGAGGCAGTGGGAATCGGGGTTCCGGGAGAAATATGTGTGGGCGGAATGGGAGTGGCGCGCGGCTATGGAAGTAATCCAGCGTTGACGGCTGAGCGGTTTGTGCCGAATCCGTTCAGCGATGGAGGAGAGCGGATGTACCGGACCGGGGACTTGGGGCGGTGGCGGAAGGACGGAACGATCGAATTTATGGGGCGGAGAGACGAGCAGGTGAAGATCCGGGGATACCGGATTGAGTTAGGAGAGGTCGAAGGGGCGTTGCGGGAGCAGGCAGGAGTGAAGGCGGCAGTGGCCATTGCGTGGGTGAAGGCGGGTGGAGACAAGCAATTAATGGGGTATGTAGCGCCGGAGCAGGGCGTGACTCTGACAGCGGCTGAAGTGCGGGAAGGGTTGAGGAAGAAGCTGCCTGAATACATGGTGCCGATGGTGATGGTACTGGAAGAGCTGCCCTTGACGGCGAACGGGAAGGTGGATCGAAAGGCATTGCCGGCGCCGGAAGCAGATGCGTATAAAACCCGGAGCTATGAGCCGCCGCAGGGGGAGACGGAAAAAAAGGTGGCGGAGATCTGGACTGAGATGTTGAAGGTGGAGCGGGTCGGTCGTCACGATAACTTCTTCGAATTGGGTGGGCACTCGGTGCTGGCGATGCAAGTGATTTCGCGCTTGCGGGAAACCCTAAAGGTAGAGGTTTCACTACGGGACCTGTTTGCGCGTTCGGAACTAGCAGATTTTGCTGGCGGACTGGCGAGCGCCGCCAGACCCGAGCTGCCGCCAATTAAGCGGGTGGAACGGAGCAAGAAGTTGAGGTTCTCCTATGCGCAGGAGAAGGTGTCCCTCATTGATGGGATGGAGGGAACAAGTGCGGAATAAAACATGCCGGGGATCCTGCGCTTGCGGGAAGAAGTTGGATGAGAGGCTTGGTTGCGCTCACGTCGGGCTAAGGGCTGAAACTCGTACCCTGATACATAGCTCCCCGCTACCCAATGAAGTCAGTTTCTGAAGACAGGAGTTATTTTGCAACACATTCTAGACAGCTTATTTCTATGGAGCTTATTAAATGACGAATCCAAATCATAACTCTGATTCTCATGTTGACGTTGTTGTAGTGGGCGGTGGCCCAGGCGGGTCTACCGCTGCGACCTTCATTGCCATGCAGGGCAACCGTGTTCTGCTGCTGGAAAAAGAGCAGCTCCCGTATTACAAAATAGGCGAATCGTTGTTACCCGCAACGATCCATGGCATTTGTCCGATGCTGGGAGTGAGTGATGCGTTGAATCAGGCAAACTTCATGCGCAAGCTTGGTGGCACATTTCGCTGGGGGAAGAGCCAGGAACCTTGGAATTTTCTGTTTGCCGAATCCGCGAAGATGGCTGGGCCCACCTCCACGGCTTTCCAGGTTGAACGGATGAAATTTGATTCGATCCTCCTGGAGAATGCCAGGAAGAAAGGCGTGGATGTACGAGAGCGCCATAGCGTAACTGGAGTCATCCATGAAAATGGCCGGGTTGCGGGCGTCGAGTTCACAGATAATCTGGGTGTCTCACACACCGTTCATTCACGGTATGTTGTGGATGCCTCCGGTCACCAGAGCATTCTTGCCCGGCACGCCGGAGAGCGCATCTATTCCAACTTTTTTCAGAACGTCGCCTTATTCGGTTATTTTTCCGGCGCGGGGCGAATGCCGACTCCCCATCAAGGCAATATCTTCTGTGCTGCTTTTGACAATGGCTGGTTCTGGTTTATCCCGCTGACGGCAACTCTCACCAGCGTAGGAGCTGTAATCGGGAAAGAGCACGCGCCGATTCTGCGCCAGGGCTACGAGCCTGCAATGAATCAGTTTATTGCGGCTTGTCCGCCGATTCAGAACTTGCTCTCGACTGCTGCACGCGTCACGGATGGACCGTACGGAGAGTTACGCGTGCGTAAAGACTACTCTTACTGCCATACAAAATTCTGGGTGCCCGGATTGGTGCTGCTCGGGGATGCCGCCTGCTTTATAGACCCGGTCTTTTCCTCCGGTGTTCACCTGGCAACCTATTCGGGGTTGCTGGCCGCCCGCTCAATCAATACCTGCCTGAAACAGGACCTGGACGAAGAGCGCTGCTTCAGTGAGTTTGAAGCAAGGTACCGGCGCGAGTTTGGTCTTTTCTATGATTTTCTGCTCGCATTTTATGACCTCGATCAGGATTTGGATTCGTACTTCTGGCACGCCCGAAAGGTGACAAATTCCCCTGATGCGGTGAACAAGGCATTTGTAGAACTGGTTGGCGGAGTGGGCGGAGCAAGAGAACAACTGTACTCGAGTCCCGAAGAGTTTATTCGCGCACGCGAGGGCCTGGGACAAGTCCTCTTTCCGGAGAGCGGAGGGGAGCCTGCCACAACTGGCAAGTCAGAGTCCCGGAAGGCAGAATTCTATACGGATCTTCTCGGAGAAATCTTCCAACTGCAAGCCCAGGCGAAATTAAAGGAACGCCGTCCCCCTGAATTCGCTCTCTTTCCGGATGGCTTGGTGCCCTCAGTTGACGGCCTCCATTGGAGGGAAGCGGAGGCGTAATCAAGCTCGGCAAGTCTGGCTCGGGCGCTACGCCAGAAGCTTGTCCTGCAACGTTGTAGTTCATCGATAACGGGAGTACCAGCACGGTACTCGAACTAAACAGAAACATTCCACGAGATAACATATGAACAAAGCAAGTTCTTCTGAAGCTCCCGTTAAGGCGACGAGCGAAACTGAGAACCTCGCGCCAGGCGACTCTGAGGATGTCTTCGCTTTTCCATTGTCGTATGAGCAGCAGCGACTCTGGTTTCTCAGCCAGTTGGTTCTCGGCAGCGCCATTTACAACGTACCCATTGCATTGCGGCTGAAAGGGCGGCTCCATGCGGAGGCTTTAAGAAAAGCCCTGATGGAGATTGTGCAGCGCCACGAAGTGTTGCGGACTCGGTTTGTCACGGTTGAAGGTGAGCCGATGCAGTTGGTTGAGTCCGCAAAAGGCCCATTCCTGGAGTTGGAGAATCTGTGCGAGTTGCCTCGCGCAGAGCGAGATGCTGAGGCCATCCGACGGGCAACCGAGGAGGCGAACACTCCTTTTGATCTGAGCGTCGGGCCTATGTTGCGCACGAAGCTGCTGCAGTTGGCTGAGCAGGAGCATGTTCTATTGCTGACCATGCATCACATTGTGAGTGACGCCTGGTCAACCGCAGTGCTGGTGCGAGAAATCGCCACCCTGTATTCGGATTTTTCTCATGATCGTCCTTCTCGCTTGCCCGACTTAAGCATTCAGTACGCTGACTATGCCGTATGGCAGCGGGAGGTGCTCCAAGGTCCGGTGCTGCAGAAACAAGTTGAGTACTGGCGCTGGCGCCTGGAGGGCCTGCCTGTGCTGGAGCTGCCAACCAAAGGCCAGCGCCCTGCGCGCCCCAGCCATCTTGGAGCCAAGTTACCGGTCCACCTGCCGCCGCGCCTGTTGGCGCGCTTGAAGGAACTGGCCCGAACTGAAGACGCGACACTTTTCATGGTCCTGTTGGCATCATTCCAGTTGCTCCTGTCCCGTTGGACCGGTCAACAGGATTTGGCCGTAGGCACGCCGGTGGCTAACCGAACGCGGATGGAAACGGAGAGTCTAATCGGCTTTTTCGTGAACACCCTGGTATTGCGGACGGATTTTAGTGGATCACCAAACGTCCGCGAATTGGTGAAGCAAGTACGGGCAGTCTGTAGCGACGCCTATGCCCA
>DATDGL010000112.1:0-2663 GCA_036522115.1 Candidatus Angelobacter sp. | reverse complement strand
CGGAATGGTTCTGGCAATTGTGGCCACCCTTTCTACTTTGTATCTCTCCAAAGTAGTCCGCCTGCGCATGCTGCAGACCCTGGATGAAGGCCAATTCTTCGCTCATCAGATTTTTTCGGTTGCGCGGAATCCCCTGGAAAGCCGTCTGAGCAATACCAGGATCGATTGGAACGATCCCAAACAAGTTGAAGCTGCTATTGAAGAAGCGCTGCGAACCGATTCTGGCGTGACTTCCCTGCTGGAGTCCATCGTCGGTTATTCGCCCAGCATCCAGGATGCTGCCGTCACCAATAATGAAGGACGCGCGCTGGTACACACCAGTCCATCTTTTCTGGGCGGCATCGTGAACCGGCGCGAAGATTTCGCTTCCATTGTCAACGGTGGCATCTGGAAACAATTGAAGGTCATCTACGGCCCGGCCCAGGTTTATGATGTTCATGAACCTCTTGAGCGCAATGATGGCAGCCGCATCGCCGAAGTACGGGTGGGTGTTTCCACCGTTTTGTTGAAAGAGCAGCTCCGCCCGGTACTCAACCAGGCGTTCATCTTTGTTGGCGCCTCCATTGTGATCTGCCTGGTGCTGGCTGCCCTTCTTTCCAATTTCGCCTTGCATCCCCTGGTCGCCATCAATCGTCGCCTCGATCTGATCAATTCAGGACAGGTAGAGGTGGCTGAGGCCCCTGCCAGGCCCGCGGACGAATACGGCGCGGTCGCGAGCAAGATTGACCGTCTGGGCCGGCAGATGCGGGACGCCAAAGAAATCTTCTCCGCCCTCAAGGAAAATCTCGACCAGATGATGGCCAACCTTCAGGATGGCGTCATGTTGTTCACCAGCGACTTCCGCGCGGTGCTGGTGAGCGCCTCCGCCGAACGCTTTATCGGCCGGCCGCGAGGAGAGATGCTGGGATCTCACCCGACAGAGATTTTTTCCACGGAATCGCGCCTTGGCCGCGCCATTCTGGAGGCTTTTCAGACCCGCCACGCGCCCGAAGAAGAAGAGATTGAACTGGAAGACGGCCGCCGCATCCAGATCACATTGGATTTTATCGAAGAGCGGGGAGAACGTATTGGCGCGCTGCTCAACCTGCGCGATGCTGAATCCGTCCATCGCATCGAGGATGAAATTGAACTCTCGCGCCGCCTGGCCGCCATTGGCCGGCTGACTTCCGGTGTCGCCCATGAAGTCAAGAACCCCATCAACGCCATCGTCGTCCATCTCGAGGTGCTCCGGCAAAAGCTGAGCCAGGTTGACCCTGACACTAAGCGCCATATGGATGTGATTTCCAGCGAGATCCGGCGGCTTGATCGTGTGGTACAAACCCTGGTGGATTTCACCCGGCCATTTGAGCTTCACCTTGCAGACGTGGACCTGCGCAAATTGGTCGATGAGGTGGTTTTGCTGGCCTCACCCGAAGCGGAGCGGCGGCGCGTACACATCGAGCGTGAAACCAGCCGTGCCACTTTGCCCGTTCGTATCGATGCCGACCTGGTAAAGCAGGCTGTCCTCAACGTCGTGATCAATGGCATGCAGGCCATGGTGGATGGCGGCAACCTTCATATCGCTACCCAAAAGGAGGGCGACGGCGCCATCATTACGGTGCGGGATGAAGGGCCGGGAATTCCAGTAGAGATTCGCGACAAAATCTACAATCTGTACTTCACCACGAAAAAGGGCGGCAGCGGCATTGGGTTGGCAATGGCTTATCGTGTAGTGCAACTGCACCATGGAGCGTTAGAGTTTGATTCGGTTGAAGGCCGGGGCACGACCTTTGTTCTGCGCATCCCAATGGCGGAGGCCAGCAGTGCCGGGGAGCAAGCTGCCGTGAGTCCTGCGGATTCGGTAAAGATAGTATGAAGAGATTTAAATTCAAGGCCGGCCTCATCTTCGCCTCCTGGGCGCTGTTTCTGGTGTTCGGCTGCCATAAGAAAAAGCCGCCTATTCCACCTCAGGAACAGCCGCCTGCCATCAGCACTACGGAACAGCCGTCGAAGCCGGAACCGCCACCGCAGAATCCTCAACCACCGAATCCGCAGCCAGCACAGGAACAGCCGGAAGCCACGAACAAGCCTCCGGAGAAACCCACACCCAAGCATGCAAAACCTCATCCAGTCAGGAAACCTGCGCCCGAAACAGAGAAACCGGTTGAGGTGGCAAAGAATAATCCGCCTGAGCCGCCCCCTGCTCCCAGGGTGGTGATCCAGGAAGGCGGAGCGAATCCGGCCACAGGACAGACGGGAACCGGCGCGCCCGGAAATGACAATCAAGCCACAACCCAACAGCTCCTGGACAGCACGGAAAACAACCTGCGCAACATCAGTAAGCGCCAGCTTTCCATCAATGAGCAGTCCATCCTGGCGCAGATTAAGGATTACGTGAATCAAAGCAAGCAGGCAGCAAAAGATGGAGACCTGGTCCGGGCCCACAACCTGGCCCTGAAAGCGCGCCTGCTATCCGACGATCTGGCCAAATCCAAGTGAAAATCATTGCGTAAGTTGGCAATCGGGGTAATTGGGTAATTTTTGATTTTTAGGTTCGCAACATAGTTTTCTCGCCAATAAATCACCTGGTTTTGAGAGGGTGTAATTAAAAGTGCGAGTCAAGCCAGTACCCATGCTGTTTACTTAAGTGGTTTCGGGACCTTTTGAGTTAAACGATGGAACCG
>DATDGL010000111.1:0-68048 GCA_036522115.1 Candidatus Angelobacter sp. | reverse complement strand
ATATGCAGCTTGGCATGGTTGGTTTGGGAAGGATGGGCGGCAATATGGTGCGCCGCCTCATGCGGGGTGGACACGAGTGCGTGGTCACAGACCTCAATCCGCAAAACGTGCAGGAGTTAGGAAAAGAAGGAGCGACTGGATCTTCTTCACTGGACGATTTTGTTGCCAAGCTGAAAAAACCGCGCGCTGCCTGGGTCATGGTTCCTGCCGGTAATCCAACCGAACAAACCGTCATGACGCTGGCGCAGAAGTTCGAATCAGGCGACATCATCATTGACGGCGGTAACTCCTACTTTAAAGATGACGTGCGCCGTTCGCAGAAGCTCAAGGAGCGTGGGATCAACTACATTGACGTTGGCACCAGCGGCGGCGTGTGGGGACTGGACCGTGGCTATTGCATGATGATCGGTGGACCCAAAGATGCGGTCCAGCATCTGGATCCTATCTTCAAAACTCTTGCGCCTGGCATTGGCGACATTCCGCGCACGCCCGGGCGGGAAAAGCTCGGAGGCACAGCCGAACTTGGTTATCTCTACTGCGGGCCTTCCGGCGCCGGCCACTTTGTGAAAACGGTGCACAATGGCATCGAATACGGACTGATGCAGGCGTATGCCGAGGGCTTTGATATCTTCCGCAATGCCGCCTCGGATCAGTTGCCCCCCGACTACCGTTATCCTCTGAACACCGCCGACATCGCGGAGGTATGGCGGCGTGGCAGCGTCGTTTCCTCGTGGCTTCTTGACCTGACTGCCATGGCCTTGGCCGAAAATCCTACGCTTTCCGAATACACCGGCTTCGTGCAGGACTCGGGCGAGGGACGCTGGACCATTATGGCAGCCTTGGAAGAAGCGGTGCCTGTGGACGTCCTCTCTGCCGCGCTTTATACCCGCTTCCGTTCCCGCCAGGAGCACACTTTTGCGGAAAAGATTCTCAGCGCCATGCGCCAGAAGTTTGGCGGACACATTGAGTTGAGCCCAAAGAAAGAACAAGCTTCCTGAGGGCGGAGAGGGTTTATGCAACAACTTGAACGCGACGTGGAAGACATATCTCCGGCGGAATCGGAAAAACCGGTGCGGCAAACCGGTCCCTGCACCATGGTGATCTTTGGGGCCACAGGTGACCTCACGGCCCGCAAGCTCTTTCCCGCGATCTACAACCTGGCGGAAAGTCACATGCTTTCCCCCAATTTTGCCATCGTCGGCGTGGCCCGTAATGATTTCGCGGAAGAGCAGTTCCGAAAAATCATCGGCGAACAACTCATCAAATTCGCCACCGGCAAAGTCGATCCTGAGCTGTGCAACTGGTTGCTGGACCGGCTGTATTATGTCTCCGGCGATTTTTCTAACCAGCAGACTTACACCAAAGTTGCTCAAAAGCTGGCAGAGGTGGATGAGAAGCATCACACCAACGGAAATTATTTTTTCTACCTGGCCACAAGCACCGTTTTCTTTGAAGACATCGTGCAGCAACTCGGAGCTTCTCAACTGTCCGTGGAAACTAATGGGCGCTGGCGCCGGCTGGTCTTTGAAAAGCCTTTTGGCAGCGATTTGCAGTCAGCCCGCGAGTTAAACAGTCAAATCAAAAAAGTCCTCACAGAGGAGCAGATTTACCGCATTGACCACTACCTGGGCAAGGAAACGGTCCAGAACATTCTGGTTTTTCGTTTTAGCAACGGTATCTTTGAACCCGTCTGGAACCACCGCTATGTTGACCATGTTCAGATCACGGTTGCGGAGACGGTGGGCGTAGAGAAGCGCGGCGGATACTTTGACATGGCCGGAACCCTACGCGACATGGTTCCCAACCATCTGTTCCAACTCCTCTCTCTCACCACCATGGAGCCGCCCATCTCCTTCAATTCTGAATCCGTGCACGATGAGCAATCCAAGATCCTGCGCGCCATCCAGCCTATGTCTGGGGAAGATGTGCTGCACTCCGCCGTCCGCGGTCAGTATGGAGAAGGAGAGGTCAGCGGGGAGCATGCACCCGCATATCGCCAGGAGCAGGGCGTGCCACCGGATTCCCGGACTGAGACCTTCATCGCTTTGCGTTTGATGATTGATAACTGGCGCTGGGTCGGCGTGCCTTTCTATCTGCGCACAGGCAAGCGTCTGGCCACGCGTCACACTGAGGTTGCCATACAGTTCAAGCGGGCCCCGTTTGTGCTATTTCGTGATACTCCGGTAAGCAGCCTCAAAGCCAACCAGCTTGTGATCCACATCGCTCCGGATGAAGGCATCTCCATGCGTTTCGGCGCCAAAGTTCCTGGCCCGCAGGTCAAAGTTGGCTCGGTGGAGATGGATTTCAACTATGCCGATTACTTTGGCACTTCCGCCAATACAGGCTATGAAATTCTTCTCTATGACGGCATGACCGGCGATCAGACCTTGTTCCAGCGCGCGGACATGGTGGAGGCCGGATGGGCGGTGGTGGATCCAATCCTTGATATCTGGAAGGCCCTTCCCCCGCGCAACTTTCCCAACTATGCCGCCGGGTCCTGGGGCCCGAAGGAAGCGGACGAGATCATTGCCCGCGATGGACGCTCCTGGAGACGAATTCAGAATGATTCTGGCCGGTGACATCGGCGGCACCCACACACGAATTGCGCTGTTCCAGGAAACTGCCAGCAAACTGACCATGGCGCTGGAGCGCGTGTATCCCAGCCGCGAACATAAGGGACTAGATGAAATTCTCAGTCTCTACCTGAGCAATGAGCATGTGAATGTTGATCAGGCATGCTTCGGAGTCGCCGGTCCCGTTCTTCACGATCAGGTCTCCACGCCCAACCTTCCTTGGGTAGTAGAAGCCGTCCGTCTGGCTCACCAAATTGGCGTTCCTCGGGTCTGGCTGATTAATGACCTTCTGGCCCACGCCTCGGGTGTGGACGATCTGGGGCCGGAAGATTTTCTTGCACTCAATAAAGTTGACCGTCAAGCGGGAAATGCCGCCCTGATTGCAGCCGGAACGGGCCTGGGCGAGGCAGGAATTTATTGGGACGGTGAACGGCGCTGGCCCTTCGCCTGCGAAGGCGGCCACTGCGATTTTGCTCCTCGCAACGATATGGAGATTACCCTGCTGCAATACTTGCTCAAGCAATTCGACCGCGTCAGCTACGAACGCGTGATCTCCGGCCAGGGGTTGCAAAATATCTACGCTTTCTTGCATGACAGCGGCAAGGAAGAAGAGCCGCCGTGGTTGAAACAGGAGTTGCAAAGCACGCCTGATCCGGCCGCCCTTATCTCGCAATATGGCCTGCAGGGAAAGGCCTCGATTTGCAAAACTGCATTGGATATTTTTGTGAGTGTCTACGGCGCGGAGGCGGGCAATCTGGCTTTGAAAATGATGGCGACTGGCGGCCTCTTTGTGAGTGGAGGAATCGCCGCTAAGATTCTTCCCTTGCTGACCAGCGGATCATTTCTTCAGGCGTTTGTCGCCAAAGGGCGCCTGCAACCTGTTCTGGAAACGATTCCGGTCAAGGTGATTGTCAATGACAGAGTGGGCCTGATTGGGGCCGCCCGCTATGCCGCACAACGCTGAGAGGATTCGCAACTGATCCCGGCCTTAGTCGCGTGTAGTCGCATCAATGGACAGACGAAAAGTCCTGATGTTGTAGCGGCTTTTAGATTTCACAGTTGCTTTTGAATTCTCCGATCACCCAATCACGCGCGATCACCCGATCTTTCTGTGGTAGGTTTAATTGTGTCCTCTGAGATCAAAGTTGTCCCCGACCTCCCTGCCCTTTATCGCGCCGGCGCACACGAATTCGCTCGCTGCGCGCGAGAGGCCGTTGCTGCTCACGGACGCTTCACCATAGCTCTTTCCGGAGGCTCCACCCCAAAAGGGGTTTATTCTCTGTTGGCCGAAGCCGACGATCTGCCCTGGGAAAAAATCCATTTCTTCTTCGGCGACGAGCGTGATGTTCCCCCTACTGATCCAGAGAGTAACTACCGCATGGCCAATGAATCACTGTTGTCCAAGGTCCCTGTACCGCCGGGGAATGTCCACCGCATCGCCACGGAGATGGGCGCCAGGCTGGCCGCACTGCAATATCAATCTGAGCTGTACGCCTTTTTCAACCTGGCGCCCGACGGGTGGCCGCGCTTTGACCTCATCCTGCTGGGCATGGGACCGGATGGACACACCGCCTCCCCTTTTCCCGGCAGCGCGGCACTCAATGAGACCGACTTCTGGGTAACCGATAACTGGGTCGAGAAATTCAAATCCTACCGCATCACTCTCACGTTCCCGGTAATCAACCACGCTGCTGAAGTCATGTTCCTGGTCGCTGGACAAGATAAATCTCAGATATTGAAAGGAGTACTTCAGGGAAAAGCTGAGGCTTACCCTTGTCAGCGCATCAAGCCATTGAATGGCCATTTGCTGTGGATTGTGGACAAAGCTGCTGCCAGCCTGTTATAGAGATAGCACATGGTATCCATATTCACGACCAATGTGAGGGCCCCACGTGAACTCAATTTCGTGTCCCGCGAAATTCGGCTGCACGTTTCTGTCCGTCGTTCTACTCTCTATAGTTTTTCTTGCTCAACAACCATCCGCGCGCCACGCCGCTAAAAGCGGAGGCCATATGCTTCAGCTCTCCATTTCGGCTTTTCCTGCCGGCGGCAATATACCTCGGCAGTTCACCTGCCAGGGTGAGAATGTATCGCCTGATCTGACCTGGAAGCATGCTCCTAAGCACGCCAAGGGGTTCGCCCTGATTGTCCATGATCCCGACGCGCCCCGAGCGGGAGGCTTTACTCATTGGGTGGCCTACAACATTCCGCCGACAATCAATCATCTCCCCCAGGCTGTTCCCAGGAAAGAGAAACTTCCAGGCGGCGGCCTTCAAGGCAAAAATGACTTCGAGCAACTCGGCTATGGCGGGCCGTGCCCACCATCCGGCACACATCGCTATTATTTTTATCTTTATGCCCTGGATTCAGAGTTGAATCTCCAGCCCGGCGCGAGCAAAGAGGACGTGGAAAGCGCCATCAAAGGACACGTGATTGAGAAGACCGAGTTGATGGGGGAGTATAGGAAGAACTAAATTGCCGTAATCGCCGGAATTTCCACGGCAAGCCAGGGCAAGTTGCCAAAATTGCCAAAATTTAAATTCTGGCAATCTTGGCAATTTGGAAGCTTTGGCTACTAGATGGCGGCTGCCTTCCCGCAATATTTCTCGAATGCGCTCTTCAGGTTGGCCGCGATCTCGGCTGGGCCGTTGGATTCAATGTCGTGCCGCTGCATCATGTATACCAGTTCGCCGTCGCGCAGAATTCCAATGGACGGCGAAGAGGCAGGATATCCGGTAAAGTGCCGCCGTGCGGCCTCAGTGGCATCGCGGTCCTGGCCGGCAAAGACTGTGATCATCCGTTCCGGGCGGACGCTGTTTTGCACTGCAGCCCGGACTGCCGGACGCATTCTTCCCGCGGCGCAACCGCAGATTGAGTTCACCACCACCATCAGCGTTCCCTTCTGCGCTATGGCCTTTTCCACATCTGCCGCTGTCCGTGCTTCTTCAATACCCGCAACGGTCAGTTCCTGCCGCATGGGCGCAACCATCATTTCTGGATACATGTTTTTTCACCTCTTGATTTCATCTCTATTTTATCTCAGCTCAGCGAAAATCAGTGCAATCAGCTTCATCAGTGATAAGTTGTTTCTTTGACCATCCAGGAGAATATCGCCCTCGCTCCCCTGACCACCTTGCGGGTGGGCGGGCCTGCCCGCTGGTTTATGGATTGCGCCAGCGAATCTGAAGTCCGGGAAGCAGCCGCACACGCCATACAGCGCAATCTGCCGCTGCTGGTGCTGGGAGGAGGAAGCAATCTGGTGATTGCGGACGAAGGCTGGCCCGGCATGGTGCTGAAAGTCTCCATCCACGGCATTGAGGAGGGTGGCCAGGGCCTTTTCCTGGTGGGGGCAGGAGAGGGTTGGGACAGCTTTGTGGCCCACGCTGTCCGGGAAAATTATGCCGGGATTGAGTGCCTGAGCGGAATTCCCGGCACCGTGGGCGGAACACCAGTGCAGAACGTGGGGGCTTACGGGCAGGAGGTTTCACAAACCATTGTTTTCGTCCACGTGCTGGATCTCGTCACCGGCAAGATCACTGAGTTAAGCGCCTCCGAATGCGGCTTTTCCTACCGAACCAGCATCTTCAACACCCAGCTCCGAGGGCGCTACATTGTCCTCTCGGTGGCCTACCGGCTGATTAAGAGTGGAGTTCCCAGAACCGAATATCCTGATGTACGGAGGTATTTTGCTGAGAAAAGGCAAACGGAAACGTCAACCTTGCAGCAGGTCCGCGATGCCGTCCGCGAAATTCGCCAGAATAAAGCCATGCTGATTGTGGAAGGAGACCCCGACTGCCGCAGCGCCGGATCATTTTTCAAGAACCCTCTGCTCACTCCTGCGGCAGCAGACCGTATTGAGGCATTAGCGCGTCAAAAAGTTCACGGGAGAATTTTGCCGCGATATCCCGGGCCCGATGGCATGGTCAAACTGCCGGCCGCATGGCTGGTAGAACACGCCGGATTTCCTAAAGGATACGCTCGCGGTCCGGCCAGCATTTCGAGCAAGCATTCGCTGGCCATTGTGAACCGTGGCGGCGCCACCGCCCGCGACATACTTGCTTTGAAAGATGAAATACAAAAACGCGTGCTGGAAGTCTGGGGCATCCATCTCCAAACTGAACCGGAACTGGTGGGGTTCTGAGCTACAATTTTAACCACTAATCACTGGCTTCTCCTCAAACACACGAATCATCCAGATGACCACCAACAGCAGTACCAGCGAGACCAGCGACAATATAAGTTTGTTCCACAATAGCCGGTCGAACTCCCGCGTGCCGCCAAAAAAAGTCGGACTACACCAATAGATGAATTCACAGAGAGCGGCAATGATCAGCGTGAGTCCAACCCAGGGGTTGAGCCGCTTGTAGATCACTACTCCCAGAACCAGCAGCACCAGGCCGATGGTCCAGTAAAACCTGATCTCGTGGATCTCCTCCGCTTTTCGTTCCCAATCCTGGATCGCCATGCGCAGCTCGTTTTCAGACAGAAAAGGCTCCATCTCCTGCTTCTCGGCATACGTAGGCGGTGGCTCTGTGTTGGGCCGTCCCTGCTTGGCTTCGTCTGCCTGCTTACGCACCACTTCATAGCGACGCGCCAGTTCGTCAAGTGAAGTGGCTGCCGCAATGTCCTTTTTGACGGGCTTATCAAATTTATCCAGTACTGACCCCCGCGGCTCAAACCACAGCATGTAAGCGTGGCGGATGGTTTGCGATATGAGCGCCAGAAATGCCAGCACAACAACAGTCTTTTCCAGACCTCTCATGGACTACCCCTTTGCCGCAATTGTAGTTGCAATCTAAGGGTAAGGGGTGAATTGATTCGTCTGTGGCTGGAATTTACCCCGGGGGAGTCAAACGGCGGTTGGCGTCTTTGCTGCTACCTTTGCGTTTTCAATTTGGCAACCTGTCCCGGCGCGCCGTGGATTCTGGTAATTTTCTCAATGGGATCAGGCTCTTCTTGCACTTCCCTGCTTGCGGCAGTCTTCACAGATCCCGTAAATCTGAAAGGTGTGACGAGTAGCATCAAAATGATACCGGCGGCCAATTTCCTCTTCCAGCTTTCCTACTTCCGCCGAAAAAAATTCGACTGAAGCCCCGCAATCCGTACACACCATATGATGATGGCTGCGCCGGTTGAACTGGTGCTCATAG
Organism: Candidatus Angelobacter sp.; assembly: GCA_036522115.1. Taxonomy (GTDB): domain Bacteria; phylum Acidobacteriota; class Terriglobia; order Terriglobales; family Acidobacteriaceae; genus Angelobacter. The sequence continues at coordinate 60,325 of DATDGL010000111.1, read as the reverse complement.
CGGGCCACTCCGTCATGAAAAGCCACCTCACTGGCCAGGCCGCATTCCGCCAGCAGCTTTAGAGTCCGGTAGACGGTGGTAAATCCGATCTTTGGGTCCTTCTTCCTCGTCAGGCGAAAAAGCTCATCGGTAGAAAGATGGTCTCGGGTTTCCAGGAAGGTGCGGAGAATGGTATCGCGCTGGTCAGTGTGTTTCAGGCCAACACGTCTCAGGTGTTTGTAAAAGATCTCCTGGGCCTCACGCATGGCTTCGCGTGTGGGCGGCGCATGATCGTCAATTCTGCGTTGCAACATCCGTAATCCAGGGAATTTTGGATATCGTCCTGCCATCGCTCTGGGAGCCCGGCAGAGCGACTGAAAATGAATTTCATTTTCAATTAGATCCATCCTAGTTGCCGCTGACAAGGCATGTCAATCATTCCTCTGTCATCGGGCCGGCCAACGGCGGCAAAGGCCCGATTGTGGGGTTTCCCTTCCTCGCTTACAATTCTCAACCGATGTCTACCTCAACTGTTGCTGCTCCGGTGGCCCGTCGCAAATTAGGCCGCATCATCCTTCGTTCAGCGCTGATCCTGGTGGGACTGTTGCTGGTGGTGGCCAGTGTCGCATCCGTCTGGTTTTACCGCATGGCCCATGGCGCATTGCCCCAACTTGACGGCAGCATCTCCCTCTCCGGCCTCCAGGCTTCCGTGAATGTTACCCGCGATGCGCAAGGAGTGCCTCACATTATCGCGGCCAACCTGGAAGACCTGTTTGAGGCGCAAGGTTTTATCACCGCCCAGGACCGTCTGTGGCAGATGGACATGACGCGGCGGTTCGCCGCCGGTGAACTGGCAGAGATCCTGCCCGGCTCTGGAGGCCCTCCTTCCCCAATCTCAAGGTCGACGGGTGTGCCCCGACGGGGCAATACCTGGCTGGATCATGATAAGCAACAGCGAATTCTGCGCCTGCGCGCAACGGCCGAACGCGTCGCGCAACAACTACCCGACCGCGACCGCAAATTCTTTGCCGCCTATGCTCGCGGCGTCAATGCCTACATTGAGCAGAGCCGTGACCATCTCCCCCTCGAGTTCCGCCTGCTGGGATACAAGCCGCAGCCCTGGACTGTGGCCGATTCCGTCCTGGTTGGAATCAGCATGAGCCAGTTGCTGAATCCTCAATTTGAAATCGAGTATTGGCGAGAAAAGATTGCCGCCAAACTCTCTCCTGAACTCCTGGCCGACCTCTATCCGGTCACCTCCTGGCGAGACCGGCCACCAGCCAGCGCGGCCAATGATGGAGCAGCCATCCTCTCCGTTCCGGAAGAACCGGCAGAAGACAAAGTTGGAAAACCAGACCGTGGTGTAACCCAACTGCTGGGAGGCCGAACCACCGGACCAGACTGTGAAGCCTGCATTCCCGGCTCCAACAATTGGGTGGTGTCTGGCGCGCACTCCACCACCGGCAAGCCGCTGCTCAGCAACGACATGCACCTGCCTCACAATGTTCCGGGGATCTGGTATGAAGTTCAACTCCATTCGGGAGACTTCAACGTCGTCGGCTTCAGCCTGCCTGGAGTGCCGTTTGTGGTCGTCGGTCATAATCAGCGAATTGCCTGGGGCTTCACCAACCTTAATCCTGACGTACAGGACTTGTTCGTTGAGACCTTCAATTCAGCGGGAGAATATCAGACGCCATCGGGCTGGGAAAAACCTCAAGCAGCCCACGAAATTATTCACGTAAAAGGTCATGATGACGTTGCTTTAGATGTAATGGTCACACGCCATGGCCCGATTGTTTCCGACCTCTTCCCCCAGGAAACCCGCAAGCTGGCACTGCAATGGGTGATCTACGATCAGCGGCCACTCAGCACACCGTTATTTGATGTGGATTCCGCGCAGAACTGGGAGCAATTCCGCAAGGCATTCTTGGATTGGCCCACGCCCTCGCAGAACGTGGTTTACGCTGATGTGGATGGCCACATTGGCTATCAGGCAATGGGCTTTGTGCCGATCCGCGCCTCAGGGGATGGGACTGTGCCGGTTCCTGGCGCTAACGGCAAACATGATTGGACCGGCTACGTGCCTTTCGACAAACTGCCCAGCTTGTATGACCCGCCGTCCGGAATTATCGCCACGGCCAACGGACGCATCACCCCGGATGGTTATCCCTACCTGCTGGCAACCCAATGGTGGCCTCCTTACCGGACGGAGCGCATTTATCACGTGCTGGAATCCAAGCCTAAGTTCAGCCCGGATGACATGCTTGCCTTACAAACTGACATCACCTCTGAGTACGACCGCTTCTTTGCCGACCGCTTTGTCTATGCAGTAGACCACAATCCCAAAGCCAGTGAACGGGCACGCAAAGCGGCCGATGTGATGCGCGGCTTTGATGGGCGCATGAACGCGGACTCCGCGGCCCCCACCGTCGAGGTGTTCTCCCGGCTTCATCTCTGGAAGGTGTTGCTGGAGTCGAAATTAGGCAACGATTGGACCAACTATGAATGGTCGAACTCGTCCGTGGCCCTGGAAAACATTGTGCAGAACCAGCCGGAGCGGTGGCTACCGGCGGGATACGGCAATTTCAACGAATTGCTGACCGCGGCCGTCGAGCGGGCAGCTTCTCAAGGGCCTTCCGATCTTTCGTCGTGGAAGTATGGCGAGGAATTCCCGGTAGAGATCAACCACCCGGTTTTGAGCAACATTCCCATCGTGAATCGCTTCAGCGGGCCGGGTCGCCAGCCGCAATCAGGTGGCTCTTTCACGGTGAAACAGGTGGGCAGGCGTTTTGGCCCGTCGGAGCGCATGACCGTGGATTTCTCCAACCTGGATGGTTCACACTTCAACATCGTCCTGGGCGAATCGGGCCAGTTCTTGAGTCCTTATTACATGGACCAGTGGGATGCCTGGTACAACAACAAAACCTTCAGCATGCCCTATTCCGATGACGCGGTGCTGGCGGCAAAGAGCCACGAGTTGAAGCTGGAAAAGCAGTAGTGAGTCTTTAGAATACTGCTCTTTTACGGATCTATCTGCACGACATCGAAAGCCAATCCTATGATGTCGACCTGGGTCGGTGTGAGCTTGTCCGTGGTGGTGTCGTAGATATCCAGAAACCCGCCTTCACACACATACACGATGTTGCGATTGCTGATGGGCTGAATCCCGGTCACATCAAAGCTGCCGCGAACCGGGGAAAACTCCGGGAAAACAACGGCTGAGGTGCTGGTGTTGACGATGCTGAGACAGCCGCGAACCAGGCCGGTAGAAGCATCGTTTACCGGCGTGCAGGCGATGGCAGCAACGTATAAGCGGTTATTGCTGGCCGTTTGCATTTTCAGGTGCTTGCCATTGGTAATCGCAATCGGCGTGGAGGCAGAGAGTGAGCTGGTGTTAACGGTTTGCAGTGATCCGCCCGCAGGACATCCCAACGGTGGCGTGGGTGGCGTCCCTGCTACAAACAGATTGGAGCCATTCAGTAATCCTGACGTGGCTCCGCAGACAGGAACTACGGTACCGAATGCCGGAGTTGCGGTGCTAAAGTCTACTGATACCACGCTGGCCGCTGTCCCTCCACATTCCGCGCCACAATTCAAGATAAATGCCTGGGTCTCACTGTTGCCGAATACCGCGGTAAAGGGCTGATCCAGTTGTGCTGGCGTCCCAGTAATTTGGGTGACGGCGTTGGAGGCGGTATCAATGACGAAGAAGCCTCCTCCAGCGGAAATATTCGGATCATCCACAAAGGCAAGCAGTTTGGTGCCGTTCGGGCTGATCACCAGGCGACTGACAGACGGGACAGAGATCTGGCTGGCCGTGCCGGTGCTGGTGTTCAGGAGAACGACAGAAGCCACGTTGCGGACTGCACCGTAGACGGTCTTGCCGTCCTTGCTCACCGCGATATCCGTCACCCTGTCTCCGGTGATTGCGCTTTCAGTTACCAGTTCTTTGGAGTTATCGATGCTGCTGAAAAGGTCGGCATTGGAATTTATAACCCCGGTAAAGCCCCCTGAGGTAACCATCTGGGATGGCCCGGAAGTCGAAATAGTGAAGGTAGACAGCAGGTCACGGGCGCCATCGACAATAGCCACGTTCCCAATTTGCTCATTGGAAACCAGCACGCGTTTCTTAATACCGCTGGTCGTCCCCGTATTAGTAGTAGTCGTGGTGCTGGAAGAATTGTTGTAACCTCCGCAACCGGCAAGCGCGACCGCCACCACCGCGGCTGCCATGAAGGGAGTGAATTTGAAACACTGCATTTCCCTGATTATTGCAGTAATAAATGATCTCATTGGACTGGAAAAGTGATTATAACAGAGCTATCTTCAGTCCTCTCCGATAGCTAGAACGCGCGAGGTGCTGTATTCTTGCAAGAGAAAGTCTGAAAAATGTCTGAAGATCTATTGTCCCGGTTGAAACAGGGGCCAATCCTCTGTGATGGCGCCATGGGCACCCTTTTGTACGCGAAGGGCGTTTTCATCAACAAGTGTTATGACGAGCTGAACCTCACCCAGCCCGACCTGATTCGCAATATCCATAACGATTACCTGAACGCCGGGGCGGACATCATTGAAACCAACACGTTCGGCGGCAATTCCGTCCGGCTCGACCGCCACGGACTGCGGGACAAGGTCCGTGAGGTCAACCTCGAGGGGGCGCGACTGGCCCGCGAAGCCGCCGACGCCTTCAACCTGAAGAAAGCCGCCTCGGTTCTGGTGGGGGGCTCGGTAGGGCCGCTGGGCATCCGCATCGAGCCACTGGGTAAAACCTCGCGCGAGGAGGCGCGTGAGTCCTTCCGCCAGCAGATCGAGGCGCTGCTGGAGGGCGGCGTTGATCTCATCATCCTGGAAACTTTCGGATACCTGGAAGAATTGCACCAGGCAGTGCTGGCGGCGCGCGATGCCGCGCCTCATCTGCCCCTGGTGGCCCAGGCAACCATGGATGAAGAGGGGAATTGCCTCGACGGAGCCAGTGCCGAGACCTTTGCCGCGAAGGTTACGGACTGGGGAGCGGACGTGATCGGCTGCAATTGCAGTATTGGGCCGGTGGCCATGCTGGAAGCCATAGAACGCATCCGTCGCTCGACGGATCGCCCCCTGGCCGCGCAGCCCAATGCAGGCATCCCACGCAGCATTGAAGGGCGCAACATCTATCTCTGCTCGCCTGAATACATGGCCAGCTACGCGCGCAAATTTGTCAACGCCGGAGTCGGCCTTGTGGGCGGATGCTGTGGCACCACGCCGGACCATATCAAAGCCATGAAGGCGGCCCTGCGCATTAGCGATGTCAAACGCAAGACCGGCAACTTTCAGGTCCTGAGCGAGCGCAAGGCAGCTTCCGGCATCACCGCTGCTCCACTGGCGCAACGCTCCAAACTGGGACGCAAACTGGCCATGGGCGAGTTCGTGACCCTGGTGGAGATCGTCCCACCCAAAGGGGTGGATTTTCAGAAGGAAATTGAGGGTGCGCGTTACCTGCTGGACGCCGGAATCGACGCCATCAACATTCCCGATAGCCCCCGGGCCTCAGCCCGCCTGAGCAATATGGCGCTTTGCATCCTGATCCAGCAGCAGGTCGGGATTGAAACGGTTCTGCATTTTTCCTGCCGGGACAGAAACGTCCTCAGCATGCAATCTGACGTGCTGGGCGCCTTCAGCATGGGCATTCGCAACCTGATCTGCATTACCGGCGACCCTCCAAAAATGGGAGATTATCCGGACGCAACCGCGGTCTTTGACGTGGACGCCATCGGACTGGTCAACATTGTGCGCAACCTGAACCGAGGCCTGGACATTGGCGACAATCCCATTGGCAAGGGCACCGGATTCGTGATTGGCGTAGGCGCAAATCCGGGGCTGCTCAACATCGATGAGGAGGTCCGCCGCTTTGAGTACAAAGTTGAAGCCGGCGCGGACTATGCCGTCACCCAGCCAGTGTTCGATATCGGATTGCTGGAAACTTTTCTTCGCCGCATTGAGCACTGCCGCGTTCCGGTGCTGGCCGGAATTTGGCCGCTGGTGAGCGTACGCAATGCGGAGTTTATGAAGAACGAGCTGCGGGTTTCTGTTCCTGACTCAATCGTAGAGCGGATGGCGCGTGCTCCCAATGCCGAGAGTGCGCGCGCCGAAGGCATTCAAATCGCTCGTGAGATGCTGAACCAGGTACGTCCACTGGTCCAGGGCGCCCAGGTTTCCGCCCCTCTGGGCCGCTACTCCTCAGCTATCCGGGTGCTGGAAACAGAAGGGCCGGTCGCGGCCAGAGTATAGCTGTTGTGCAGGCGGCTACAATCCCTACGGCTTCGCTCAGGGCAGACTCTGCGGGCTTGGACGCCCCGCAAAACGGGTCAACTTCAACTTGACAACCAATGGCGCTTCCGCCATGCTAGTTAGTTAGTCCCCTGCCCTGGTGTTAATCAATCCCTGAACAAGCTGATGGCCGCAGCTTGCTTTCTCGCCCTTTTCTGAGGGCGAGAAGCGAGGTCCTGTGCAGGCCAGTACTTCGAAGAAGAAGCGGTTCCGTCCGGGCGAATTGGCTCCCATTACCGGTGTCTACATCGTGAATCATGGGATGCGCCACCGCGAAAGCCATGAGGTCGTGATCATTCGAGGCGAGCAATTGCCCGTGTGCCGCGCCTGCAAGCTGAATGTCTCCTATGAAATACTCCGCCCCATCAGTCACATCACCCACGACTGGGACTTTTCCGGGCCTCACAACCTCATCGTCAGGCCCAAGCAACAGGATTTCAGGGACACTCGCATGTTCCGCCGGGTGAATGTTCAATGGCCGCTCACCCTGGAACTCTCCAGTGGGTCCGACGCAGGGGTGATTCAGGGGCACAGCACGGACCTGAGCGCCGGAGGCATAGGAGCGATCATACGCACGAAACTGTCGCCCCAGTACCAGACCGTGTTAGTCAATATCTGCATTAACATGGGAGCAGAATCGTTGGCGTTCAGCGGGTATTTGCGCTATCAAGCCGGACAGCGCTACGGATTTGAATTTACTAATGTCGGCACAGGGGAGAGAGCAGCTATCCGGCGGTTGATGGAAACTCAACTTCACCGGCAACGGCCATTCCCTGCTGAATAGTTTTCATCAGCACCCTCGGTGAAATGCTTACCCATCATTTACAAAAAATCCCGGAGCAGCATTGAATCTCAGGTTAGAATGAGGCTGGGAGTTTCGGCATTGGCCCGATTTGAAGACTGCCTCCAGCGCCTGGAACAAATTGTGGACGAGCTTGAGAAAGGCAACGTACCTCTCGAGCAGGCCTTGAAACTCTTTGATGAAGGTGTTCAGCTTTCCGCCACGTGCCGCAAGGAGCTGGAAGAAGCGGAAGGCAAAGTAGAGATCCTGCTCAAACAGAACGGCAAGCTACAGCCCGAGCCGTACCCGAGCGCACAAGAGAAGGCCCAGGCTTCGATAAAAAAATAGTTTTCCACATTTACCTGCGGAACTTCCGCAGCATCAAAACTTTCCGGCGAAGCAACAGGCAAGCTTGAATCCCCAGCCTGAAGGAAGGTTGCTCCGATGAAACCGCTCAGTGTAGTCGTCGCCCAACGAGATGCCCAGACTGCCGATTTTCTCGTGAAATCTCTGTATAACCACTTCCGGGTGGTCACCACGGCGGGCACTCTCAACGAACTTATCCACTCCATTCCCAAGCACCACGCTGACGTCGCGATTGTGGACCTGGAGTTGGCAGGCATGGACCAGGTGCAACAGCTCAAGCGACAGTTCTCAGGAACCTCGATCGTGTGCACGCATCGCCTGGCCGACGAAAAGATGTGGGCAGAAGCCCTGGCCGCCGGCGCCACGGATTGCTGCCATGCCTCTGACGTGCGCGCAATCGTGCTGGCCGCAGCCAACGTGAGGCCATTGGCGCACTCGCACGCGGCGTAGAAATCAGGTCCGCGCAATTCAGGTTGCCCCAATCTGCGGTGGTATGCACCCACAGCTCCTGTGTCTGTCAAACGGACATCATGGTTACACGTACACGGCGTCCTATCCCGAGTAATAATCTCTGACCCATCGGTGCGGACGGAGTTTCTCGATTATCGCTGGCGGAAGCGGCCCGGCAGCGGAAGCCGCTACGTTAGCAGACACACGCTCCGGGCGGCGCATGCCGGGAATAACCGTGGATACAGCCGGATCGGTCAAGCAGAAACGCAGCGCAAGACCCGGCAATTCATTCACCGTCGCATGTGTATCGGCAAGAATTTTCTGTACGCGTGACCAAACCTCCACTTTGCGATTTCCTTTGAAATAGATGTTGCGGAAATCAGCCGGTGGAAACGTGGCGTCAGGATGGACGGCGCCGGCGAGGCTGCCTTCGTCAAACGGAACTCGGGCAATCACGCCAATGCCATGCCGGCGACAATAGGGAAAGAGCCGGTCCTCGGGTGATTGATCGAAAATGTTGTAGATGACCTGCACGCTGTCAATGAGCGCGGTTGCCAGCGCAGCCAGCGCATTTGCGGGTTGATGATCGTTGATGGAAAGACCGATGGCGCGAACTTTGCCGGAAGTTTTCATCTTCTCGACTGTCTTGCGCCATTCTTCCTGCTGCGCCCATTCGTCATTCCATACGTGGAACTGATAGAGATCAAGAGTGTCCCGCTGGAGATTGGCCAGCGATTGATCAAGGGACTTGAGCACATACTCGCCGGGAAAGACCTCCCGCAGCGGAGTGCCCTTGCGGGCGGGCCACACACGGTTCAGCGGCGGCGCCTTACTGGCAATCACAACCTCGGCGGACTTGCCAAAAGCGCGAGCCAGCAGGCGTTCGCTGTGCCCATCGCCATAAGCCAGGGCGGTGTCAAAGAAATTGATGCCGAAATCGAAAGCAACTTTGAGTGTGGAAAGCGAGACATTGTCGTCGGCGCCAATCCACTGGCTCTTGCCAATCCCCCAGGCGCCAAAGCCGATCTCGCTGACCTCTATTCCGGTATTACCTAGTTTGCGATACTTCACGTTTTTCCTTTCGAGAAGATTAAGTGTGTTAAGTCCTATTTTGCAGACCGCGAACCCATTTCAGAACCTATATTAGAGGACTCTTAGATTTTCTGTGAAGGTTACGCAGTAAGACGGATGATTAACGGATGATTCAAGTTGACAACTTTCAAGAACCGTATAGTGTAGTCTGCGCAAACTTGGAGGCATCATGAAAATTGCCTCTGGGCCGCCACCCACGACATGATCGACGCGCTTCTCACCGTTCTCTCCCTGCTGAAAGAGCCAGGCCGCAAGCCGGAACAGCAGGGACTGATTTCACCATTCGCCATGAAAACGTTACGCGCCTGGCTGCGGGGTTGGGCGTGCCTCCCATTTCGGGAAGCTTTTCCATCTTCGACGAGGCTGCGCCTGGGCCTTTTCCGGATGACTTTCCGCCTTACCGGCAAGCAACTTGCGCGCACTGTGAGGCGCCCAGGTTCCTGAAGAGAGCACGAGACAAAGCATGATTCAACTCAAACCCGAAGTTTTTGCCTGCTTCAACAAGACGACTGAAGGGCTGCATCGGGCCCTGCAGACCGCGATTGAGCTGGAGCATTCCACCATACCCCCATATCTATATGCGCTCTATTCGCTCAACCCGGCCAGTAACGCCTCGATTTATGGACTCATTTCTTCCATCGTTACCCAGGAGATGTTGCACATGTCTCTGGCGTGCAACATTCTCAACGCCATTGACGGCAAGCCGTCAATCGACCGGCCAAAATTCATACCCACCTATCCAGGGCCGCTGCCGGGCTCGGTGGAACAAGGCCTGATCGTGGGGCTGAGTGGATTTACCAAACACCTGGTAAAAGACACGTTTATGGTGATCGAAGAACCGGAAGATCCGCTGAACTTTCCGGTGCGGGCGGGCGCGCTGGCCGCGGCCCCCGGCCAGACCATCGGGGAGTTCTACGACCGCATTAAGAAGGAAATCATCGAGATCTCTAAGCACCGCAACATATTTAAAGGAGACCCGCGCAAACAATTAAAAGTGGGCTTCACTGACCTGATTGCGGTCACTGATGTGGATTCGGCGGTGCAGGCCATCAATCTGATTGTGGAGCAGGGTGAAGGCACCACGACTTCGCCGCTTGATCCGGAAGACCAGCCGGCGCACTACTATCGCTTCGCGGAAATTTACTACGGAAAAAAGCTGATCAGGAACCTCAACCCCCATCCTGGCGAACCGGCATTCGTGTATGGAGGCGCGCCGATTCCCTTCGACCCGAAGGGGGTGACGCCGCTGGTAACGAATCCCAAGGCTTCGCAGTACCCCGCCAACAGCCAGGCGGCGGACACCAACAACAATTTCAATTTCACCTATACCAGCATGCTCAAATCACTGCACAAGGTCTTCAACGGGCATCCCGATCGCATTGCGCCGACGGTAGAGCTGATGGAATCCATGAAGTTGCAGGTCCGCTATTTAACCACGGTTGAAGTCGGGAATGGTCTGTATGCGGGACCCAGTTTTGAGTACCGCCCGGTCAACGCCTGAGCGGGCGAAGTGCGAAGTGAATCCGGAAGTCGCTGGGAAATTCAGGCAAGTCAGGAGCAAGGCATGAGCACGTCGAACTGGTGGATGTTTCACGGCGACCCGGCGCACACCGGGCTGGTGACCGGCAGCGGCATCACAGGCAAGAATGTCGCCAAGCTGAAATTGCTTCATGATGTTCCAATTCCCGGGCCGGTGTTGTCTGTGCCCGCGTTGGTTGATGGGTACGTCTATGTGGGTCTGGCCAACAGCCGCGAGGTTGCGGGAGCCACGGGCGGGACCTTCCTGAAGATCAAGGCCGGCACCGGCCGCATCGAGCGGAAGTTCGAGTGGGCCATTGCGCCGCAGGAAGGCGACACTCATGGCTTCATGGGCATGGGCTGTACGCCGGCGGTGACCGGCGGCAAGGTCTATTTCAGCGCGTTCAATGGAAAACTTTACTGTCTCGACCAGAAGACGCTGAAGCCGGTCTGGATCACCGATCTGCGCCACACCGACCTGGCGCACAATCAGCCGGTTTCGAACACGCTGGTGTGGAACGCGGGAGATCCTCAGGCTGCCGGCTGGAGTTCGCCGGTGGTGGTCAACGGTAATGTCTATGTCGGCATTGGGGAAGGAGAGAATCCGGCCCTGTTCGGCTTTGTTTTCTGCCTGGATGCCGAGACAGGCAACGTGAAATGGATCTACTGCACCTGCCAGTTCAATCTGGGCGTGCCGAATGCACCCAACGTGCTGCCGCCAGCGGTACTGCCCATGGGCACGCCGCCGCCATTTTCAGCGGGGCCGGTGAATCCCGCAGTGCGCGGCTGTTCGGTCTGGTCTTCAATTGCTTATGATGCTTCGCTGAACCGCCTTTATTGCGCCACCGGCAATCCCGCGCCGGATGGCGTCCTGCCGACCAACGGATTTTCCAATGGAATTCTTTCGCTCGATGCCGCCGCCGGAGCTTACAAGGCGTTTTTCCAGGCGCCGCCGCAAAGCAGTTATCGCGCCACGGACAGCGACGTGGACTTTGGTGGCTCACCCACGGTGATTACCCTGAAAGGCCGGCGCGTGGTGGCGGCGGGATGCAAGAACGGCGGTTTCTTCCTGCTGGATGCCGATTCGCTCAAGCTGTTGCGGCCGCCGCGCCAGCTTCTGCCGTACTACAACAATGGCAAGCAAATTCCCACCGTAGATCCGCACGTGAACGAAGGCACTGAAACTCAGCTTGATCCGCGCGTACCGAACAAGCAGTCGGATGAAGTTGACTGGGAAAATTTTTACGGGACGTACAGCACGCCCGCGGTGCATCCCAAACTGAAACGCTTTTTTATAGGAATCGGCGGCAACAACTATCACACAGTAGCCGCAGGCATCGACTTTACAACGACTCCATTCCTGCGCGCTCTTGACTGCAACACCCTGGAAGATGCGTGGCCCATGGACAACCATGACCCGCGACGTTACAAAAATGCGCGCCCGCCCATGTATTCAACGCCCGGCGAATCCGGGCTAAGCTCTCCGGCAGTGGTCAACGACGTGGTGTTCTGCTCCACTTCGCTGGTGGCCGTCTACGCATTCGATGCCAAGACCGGCCAGATGCTTTGGCAGGACCGGCTGGGCGAACAAACCGGAGGAATGAACGGCGGCTACGGTTATTGTCTGGGCCCAGCGGTTTCCGGCAACTACGTGGTGGCGGGGGCGCTGGTATTCGGAAAAAAAGGCGGCGGTGTTCTGCGTATCTACACATTGAAATCCTGAGGAGCTTATGCTCGGAGCTGTCTTTCTTCTCGGCATTCTAGCCGGGCTGGACAATTTGCAGGTTTGCTCCTCGCTGGGGCTGTTGCCCATGGGGCGCGGGCGCAAGCAACTGTTTGCGCTGGCATTCAGCGCCTGCGAGACCCTCGCGCCCCTGGCCGGACTATTGGCCGGACGCCTGCTGCTCAAAACCGCTGGTCGTGCGGCTGCCGTGGCCGGACCGGTTGCCGTGCTGCTTTGCGGCCTGGCGGTGATCGTACTCGCGCTGCGCAAGCAGGATGTCTCCGAGGTCGCGGGCAGCCGGGGCGTGCTCTGCGGCCTTCCGCTGTCGCTCAGCCTGGATAACCTGCTGGCGGGAATTGGATTGGGCTCCATGCATCTGCCAGTGCTGCTTTCGGCGCTGATCATCGGGCTGACCAGTGCGGCCATGTCATGCATTGGTCTGTACCTGGGCGCATGGCTCCGCCGCTTTATTCCCGGACGTGTGGAGTTCGCTGCGGGCGCTCTCTTGTGTGCGTTGGGAGTAAAAATGTTGCTGACGTGAATCTCATGATGAAGCAGGTTGCCACCCATCTTGATTTCCCCACGAGCATTGCTCTCGACCCGCAGGGCGGCGTGTACGTGGCTGAGTCGGGTCTGTCTTTCGCGGGGCCGGCTTCCGGAGGCAGAATTCTGCGGATTGGCCTGGACGGGAGCAGCGCCTGCCTGCTCGACGGCCTGCGTGTACCGGTCAACGGAGTGGTCTTTCACCAGGGCTCGCTCTTCATTTCCGAAGGTGGATTTCCAGGACGCATTACCCGGTTCTCCCTGGCCAGCGGTGAAGCCGCCACGGTGCTGGATGACTTGCCTGGCTTCGGCAACTATCACACCAACATGGCGGTCGTCGGTCCGGAAGGAAAGCTTTATTTCAGCCAGGGCTCCATGACCAACAGCGGAATCATCGGTCTGGATTCCAACGATCTGGGCTGGCTACAGCGGGTTGAGCACAATTACGATATTCCCGCCTGTGACCTGGTGCTGGCCGGCGTGAATGCGGAAAGCCCTGATCCATTTTCAGGAAATGGACACCGGGTGAGCACCGGAGCTTTTTCTCCTTTCGGGAAAGCAACCAAACCCGGCGATCGGATTGCAGGGCGGGTGCCATGCACGTCCTCGGTGATGCGTTGCAATCTCGACGGCAGCGGGCTTGAGGTGGTGGCCTGGGGTCTACGCAACGCCTATGGTCTGCGCTTCACACCCGATGGGCGGCTGCTGGCCACCGACCAGGGCGCGGATGATCGTGGAAGCCGTCCGATCAGCAATTGCCCGGATTTCCTTTTTGAAGTGCGGTCTGGGGCATGGTACGGATGGCCTGACTTCATGGGCGGCGTTCCGGTTACCGATGCGCGCTTCGGCGGGTGCCGTTTTCTTCTGGCAAACCATAATGACCTGCCAAGGCCCGAGCGCGCGTTGATGGAATTTGAAAGGAATGTTTGCGCCACGAAATTTGATTTTGCGCCGCCGCAGGCGGGACGGTGGGAAGGCCATCTGCTGGTGGCGCTGTTCGGCGATGAACGCCCTCTCACCGCCCGGCCGGGTCCGCGTGCCGGCCGACGCCTGGTTCGCGTGGATCCCTCAGACTGGTCGGTTCACGCGGTATCCACGCCGCCGCTGCACCGTCCCATCGACGTGTTATTTACGCCGGAGGAGTCAGCCGCGTATGTGCTCGATTTTGGTGAATTTGAGATTACGCCGGAGAAGAAAGTGCAGGCGCGCCGGTGGAGCGGCAGCTTGTGGAAGTTTTTTCCGGATTCAATGGAGGCTTGAGGTATGGCGACTGTTTCTTTTACCAAAGACATTGTGCCGATGTTTTACGACTTTCGCGGGCCTATGTTGTGGCGCTTTGATCTCACCAAATATGAGGACGTCAAGGCCAACGCCTCGGCCATCTACAGTATGATCAGCGTGGAGCCCAGCCAGGGCGGCATGCCTCCAGAGCCTTTCCCGGCGTTTACCGCCGTCCAGGTCAAAACATTTCAGCAATGGATGACAGAAAACTTCCCGCCCTGAGGCGCGATTGCCGCGTACTGCATCTTCCGCGTTCTCTAGCGAAGGATGGGACGCGCTCAAAGAGAACGACTGAAATCTCAGTAACCGCCAGGTCTCCGTCAACGGAAGACCTTCGGAAAAAAAACATAATGATGGTCGTGAGAGTCCAATGATCCAGGCCGGCATTCAAGACTGGTTGAAAAACTTTATAGCCGCTCAGGGAGCCGTAGCGGGCACCGTACACTGGCACGTTCAATCTCCGGAAAAAACCGGGCTGGAATTGATCGCCGCCGTCAACATTCCTCCTAAAGTGCAGGAAGTGGTGGAATGGGTTCCTCCGGGAAAGGGCATGGCGGGGCAGGCGCTGGTGCAGGGCGTTCCCATTCAAACCTGCAATCTGAAGGACGACTCTTCCGGCGCCGTGCGTCCCGGGGCCAAAGCGGTGGATGCCGCCGCCGCCGTCGCTCTGCCGGTCAAGGCCGTTTCCGGCGAGATTTCCGCCATTGTCGGCGTGGCCTACAGCGATCAACGCCAATTTAATGATGAAGATCTTGCCCGGCTTGAACGCGCAGCGGGTACCGTGCTCTCCGTGAACTCATGAAGATTGATTGATGATGCCCATTACCTTGAGAAAGCCATTCGGCCGCGCCGCAATGGTAGCGTTGCTCACCCTCCTGACCCACGCCATGAACTCGTGGTGCCAGTCGCAGGCGCCTCCTCCGCCTTCCACGCCGGTGATTCAGGCGAAGCCGCAAGTGATTGAAGTGACGGCTGAATCGGTTCCGGTTGAGGCTTCTTCGGCATCCGTGGTGGTGCTCACCCGATCTGACATTGAGGACAGTCAGGCGATCAGCGCGGCTGACCTTCTGGCCACAGTCCCTTTTCTGCATGTGGCGCAGAATGGCAGCGCCGGCAGCTTTACTTCAGTGTCCGTGCGCGGCGGCAAACCCAAGTTCACTCTGGTGCTGCTCGATGGCGTTCCGGTGAATGACATCACCAATGTTCTTGGCGGCTCGGTCGATCTTTCCAGTATCAGCACAACCAATATCGACCGCATCGAAATCGTGCGTGGGCCGCTTTCCTCGATCTACGGCTCTGAAGCCGTCAGCGGCGTGATCAATATCGTTTCCAGAACGGACGCCAAGCCGACGGTGGACCTGCTGGCTGAAGGCGGTGGCTTTGGCTCCGGCCAGGCTGGGATTACGGCACGCGGAAGCACTCAGAAAACCAGCTACGGGGTGAGCGGATCCTACTTCAATATTTCCGACCAGGTAAAGTCAGATGCCTTTGCCCTGGGAACGGCAGCGGCTGACGTACGGTTCGAACCGGCTGCCAACCAATCGCTACAGGCCCAGATTCGCTACCAGCATGACCAGGATTCTTCCTTCCCCATCAACGGCGGCGGGCCGGAATTGTCGATTCTGCAGACGCCGCAAAAAACCCATTCGGGAGCCATCGTCTTCAGCAGCGCTTTTCATCACCAGATCATGGCCAACTGGTTGTATGGCGTGGAAGTCGCATACTTTCGCCAGGGCGAGCGTTCGAACTCTCCCGCGATTCTCGACCAGCCTGTCCCAACCTTTCGCTCCGTGCCGTCGCAGATTGAAAACACCGGCTTCCAGCGCACCCAGATGCAGTTTTTTAATCAGATTGCCTTCAACTCCCGGTTCACCGGACATCTCGCAGCCGGCTTTACTGACGAAAACGGAACCAGCGACGGACTGCTGGCCGGTAAGATTCCCACGCATTTTCATCTTGACCGGCCGGCCTTCAAGGCCAACGGAGAAATTATTTACACCGCCTCCCGGCTGACCGCCAGTTTTGGCTCGAGCGTGGATGAGAGTTCGGGATTTGGCCCGCATTCGGCGGAGCGTGCGGGGTTGAACTTTCGCCTGTTCGGAGGCCAGACGACTTTGCGCAGCTCCTGGGCCTCTGGGTTTCAGTTGCCATCAATGTTTGCGCTCGGCGATCCCACGGTTGGCAATCCGGCGCTGAAAGCCGAAACCAACCAGGGAGTGGATGCCGGCATAGAGCAGAAGTTCAACCGGCTGAAGAGCCGGGTTGCAGTAACGTATTTCTGGAACTCGTTCCAGAACCTGATTGATTTCAGCGCCACCCGGTTCAAGTTGGTGAATCTCTCCAGCGCCCGCACCCAGGGTGTGGAACTGGCTGCCGGCTTTCTTCCCTGCTCAAAACTGAGAATTGACGGAGACCTCGCCTACCTCGACTGGAAACTGGAGAACACCACCGAGCCGCTGCGTGATGTGCCGCACTGGGAAGGTGGTTTGCATGCCGACTGGACCCTAACCAAAAAACTGCACACCCTGGTCAACACGCGCTGGGTGGGCCGCCGCTTTGATTTCCAGGTTCCGGCCCCGCAGATTGATTCCGTGGGCGGCTACGCCGCCACCAACCTGTCCGCCGTCTATACCGTATCGGCGCACCTTTCTACCTTTGTGGCCGTCGATAATCTTTTCAACCGCAGATACCATGAATTTCTCGGATTTCCCGACCGTGGTGTCTATGCTCGAGCGGGGGTTCGCTACCACCTGTTCGGAAAATGAACTAAGGAGGATCCTTACAGTGAGCTATCTAGATTCGCCGCGACTGCATTTTCGTGGATGGTTCCAGGCCGACGTATCCACGGTCAATAACGACGTCAGGACCTTTCAGAACGCTTCCTTCGTACCCGAGTATCTGCAACTGAACCAGAACGGAAGTTGGAATCCGGAGGGGACGGGAATCTTCCGCATCCTCGATTGCTCGGTGACAGGCGGATTCCTGAACGGCCGGCAACTGGGCCTGGGCGACGATCCCGCCATTGGCCTGACGGTGCAGAACGCGGACCGCAAGGCGCCGGGTAAGCTGGTGGATCTCGACCCGCAGCAACAGATGGTCTCACAAATTTGGGGCATGCAGGTCAGGCTGGTGGATCCATCGCTGGAAACGGTGATGCGGGGCGAGTTCAAGCCAGCCGCGTTCATCAACCTGTGGTGGCGCCAGGTCAAGGGCGCGCGCCAGGATCAACAATTGGCGGCCTGCTATCAGTCAGTTCTTGACCAGGTTGCATGGGCTGACGTATCTGGTTCCCCCTTGCTCTCGGCCCTGGCTGCCGCAGGGGCCCAGGGCATGCTGTCGATCGATTTCAATGTCTTCGGGTATGGGCGGGATTCCACCATTCCCCGGTTTACGATGGGGCACGTTGTAGGAACGATTGGTCCTTATGAACACGGTGAGCCGAAGCACTTCACCGTGGGCCGCCAGTTGATTTCGGCTCTGCCGCCTTTTTCCGAGCAGGTGGGGCAGGTGAACACCCTGCAGGCCGGCGTGGCCGAGGATGGCATGTCCTTGACCGCGGATTTCGGAAATTCCTTCCAGATCCTCGAAGCCAACAGCCCTCTGATGAATATCGGTAGGGTGTTGCTGGCAGTGTTGAAGTCTAATCCCACGCAGATCCTGAGTTCAGTCGATAGCAGCCAGGTGGTTGTGATTGGGGAAGTTCCTTACAGGGGCGCGGATTGGTTCACGCAGACTGCCGGTGTGCAGACCTTCGATTTGTCCAAAAACGCGGACGCTAGGCAGCTTCTGCCAAGCTGTCCGCTGGTGGTGTTGTCCCCGGGGGTTAGGGGATCCAGCTATCGGGTCCTGTTGCAGGAGTCGGTCAATGGGGTTTACGTAAGGTCTGATAATTTTGTCTTCCGGCTTGATCCGGGAGAGACGCAACCGATGGAGTTTTATGCTTCGCGCTTTGGCGTGCCGCTGGCGAACGCGGAGATCAGTTTGGCCGGCACAGAGGGGTTCATGGGCGGGTCGGGTGGCGGGGACACCCTGGACCCGCCGGCCAGGCCGGCGGCCAGGATTCCGGACATCGCCGTGCCCGCCGATGGCGTAAGTTACGATTCGAGTGCAACGACAGATGAGCATGGTTATGTGAGTGTGCCGTTGACGGCGAATCCCGATGGTTTGGGGCCGGCGCCGCCAAGAGGCTATATCTCCGGACAGCTTTATGGGATCACCTATCAGTTGACGGACCAGCCGGCTGGATATGCCGCCAATCCATTTAACTACATCAGCACCCTTGTTTATGACAAGAAGGAGGTTCCTGCCCGCCCCACTTGGTATGAAGATATACAGTATTTGTTTACCCAATTCGGGAACCTATATCCCATTATGGGCAAGTATGTAGTGGATTTGAGAGATTACCATTCGGTGGTGTCACGGCTCAAAATCCTCAAGCTGGCGTTTTCACTGCCGGTTGGCGATCCAAACTATATGCCGGTATCGCGTGATTTGGGAGCAAATGACAGGGAGACGATTCTGCGCTGGCTGGACACGAAGGGGCCGGACGGATTGCCGTTGCTGGGCAGTCCGCCTTTGAGGCCGGAGAGAGAGGGTATTGAGATGGCGGCGGTAGCGGAAGACCTGCCGGAGTTGCCTCTGCTGCCATTGCAGTCTGCAGGCAAGACGGCCGTAATCCTGCGCTATGAGCAGCGCATGGCCCGACGGGCCTCCAGAAAAGGAGAATCGAAATGATTAAGATCGATCGTCAGATTATCCGCGGCATTCAATCGGCTACGCGCGCGTCGGATTTGTATTATTACCTGCAGCAGGCGGTCAAGCTCGAGCATGCCACCATACCGCCGTACCTGACCGCGATGTTTTCGCTGAAGCCGGGGACCAACACTCGGATCGGGGAACTCATTCGCAGCATTGTGGTCGAAGAGATGCTGCACATGACGATTTCGGCGAACATTCTGATCGCCATCGGCGGACATCCACAGATCAACACCAGGGATTTTGTTCCATCCTATCCCGGTCCGCTGCCCATGAATATCGGCGGGCTGA
Source organism: Candidatus Angelobacter sp. (assembly GCA_036522115.1). GTDB lineage: Bacteria > Acidobacteriota > Terriglobia > Terriglobales > Acidobacteriaceae > Angelobacter. The sequence continues at coordinate 41,240 of DATDGL010000111.1, read as the reverse complement.
TCGTGGGGATCGAGGCTTTTTCAATCGAGTTGACCAAGAACACCTTCATGGCGATTGAGGAGCCTGAAGATCCAATCCCGATTCGGAAGGCTGCCCTGGCCGACAGTGAGCCTGAGTTCTCCACCATCGGCGAGTTTTACCAGGCAATCCAGGACAAGATCCGGAAATTGGGCGACGGAATCTTTGTGAAGAAGAGCGCTCCGCCTCAGGTGGTTGACAATAAGTGGTTCCCGCCGCGCAAGTTGTTCGTGATCGAGGGCGTGGAGACGGCATGCAAAGGCATCGACGTTATCACCACCGAAGGAGAAGGCACCTCCACGTCGCCATTCCAATCGCCGGGAGACCCGGCGCATTACTATAAATTCGGGGAGATTGTCGCGGGTCGTGGGCTGATTCGAACTCCGATCGGGTTTGCCTACGGCGGTCCTCCGATTTTGTTTGATCCAGCGGGAATCTGGCCCTTGCGTCCTAACTGCAAGATCGCCGACTTCCCGCTGGGAACCCAGGCCAGGACCCGAATCGAACAGTACGCCTATAGCTACAGCACGCTGCTCAACGCGCTGCATCAGACGTTTAACGGCGATCCATCCAAGCTCGATGCCGCCATCGGCATGATGTACGATCTCCAGGTGCAGGCGGTCGCGCTCATGCAGACGGATACGGGCGATCCGACGGGTCAGACCGTGGGGCCGAGCTATGAATATGTTCAGGTCCAGGGCGGGATGCCAGGTTGAGGTGGTAACTTCAACCGGCTCCCAATGGTGGTGTTGGGCACAACTTCGATCAACTCCATCATGCCCCGGTCTTCGCGTTTATGATTAGATAGGCCTCGGTACCAAATTGGGAATTCCGGTTAAGGATTGAAAGCAACCGGGCGGCCATCGCCGAGGCGGAAAGGAAGTTTACCGATGAGTGGAAGATCCAAACCTGCCGAACTGAGCGTCGTCGGCACCTGGGCTCTGGTAGAGGCATGGGACATTGGAGACGATCCGAAACATCCAATGAAAAAAACCTATCCCTGGGGTAATCCCCCGGCCGGATACTGGGTCTATGACCGCAGCGGTCATTTCAGTCTGATGATTTCGCAAAATCCGCCGCTGGCAATTCCCCCAGGTCCATTCCCGACCACGGGCGCGAGCAATCAGCCCGGCTGGCTCAGTCCCGCCACCCCCTGGAAGGTGCCGTACGAATTACTCATCGAGACCTTTTCTACAGCCGCGCCTTACGCCTATTTCGGCGCCTATACCGTCCAATTGGATAGCAAAAATCCCAAACGCGGAGGCACCATCAATCACACCGTGTTCTCCGATGTGATGCGGGCCTACACTGGAACCGTGCAACCCAGGCCATTTCTGTTTGACGGACACAATTACCTCAACGTGGGGACGCCGGGGCAATATTTACGCCGGCTCAAACGCTTGACTTAGATCGATTTATTTAATCGTGTGTCCACGTAGAGCCGTCATCCCGAGACTTCTTCACGCAGTGGAGAAGTGGAGGGACCTTGCGGTTCTTTCATTTCAAACGCCCACACTTTTTGTTAAACCGGTATAGTTGAGCACTATCTCAGCGTGGATGGCTAATGTTTTATACTCACCATTCATGCTCAACGATACTCTCCAGCAGGGCCGGCGCCTGATTGACCAGGCCCTGGAAAACCTTTTGCCGGCGGCCAGCCAGCGGCCGCAATCCATTCATCAGGCCATGCGGCACAGCGTTTTTGCCGGAGGCAAACGGCTACGCCCCATCCTTTGCCTGGAGGCGGCTCGGATGATTGCCGGCAAGCTGCCTGAGGGCATCGAGGAACTGGGCAGCGTGCTGGAGATGCTGCACACCTACTCCCTGATTCACGATGATCTTCCCGCACTCGACAACGATGATCTTCGCCGGGGCAAGCCCACTTGCCACGTTGTCTTCGGCGAAGCCATCGCCATCCTGGCCGGTGACGCCCTGCAAACTCAGGCCTACGAAATCCTCTCCCGACTGAAGTGTCCGCCCGACGCACGAGTCAAGATCATCGGGGAGATTGCTCGCGCAACCGGCACCATCGACGGCATGATCGGCGGACAGGTCAAAGACCTGGAAGCGGAGCGCAGCAAACCGGATGCGGAGACTCTGGAGTACATCCACCGCTCGAAAACCGGCGCGCTCATTACCGCCAGCCTGGTTACCGGCGGAGTTTATGCGGGTGGATCACATGCTGAGGTGCAGCGGCTGCGCGATTTTGGGCGCTGCATCGGCCTGGCATTTCAGATTGTGGATGATGTTCTGGATGTTACTCAGTCCTCTGAGCAACTGGGCAAGACGGCGGGAAAAGACACTGCCTCAGAAAAGGCAACATATCCGGCCTTATTTGGAGTCGAAGAATCCCTGCGCAAAGCAGATGCCCTGGTGACCTCAGGGTGTAACGCGCTTGACTCTTTTGGGCAGCGAGCACAGACGTTGAAGGAGCTGGCAGGTTTTTTGGTGCAGAGGAAGAAGTAAGCTCGCTCCACTCGATTAACTTGTATCATCTTAAAATTTATGGTTGACAACATACATAAACTTGAATTGCCACATTCTGCACTAGTCTTGGTGCAAAACCGCAAGCGAGTTTGTCCCGAATTCCGAAAAACCAACTTCTCGGAAAATCTGCAACGAAAATAACGAAAGTCCAAAGAATTTTGCGCTGGAGTAAATGTTCACCAGAGACATAGATTCCGTTTCATGACTTGGTTAATTTAGTCCGCAGTCAGGAATAGCTTTGCTTCTCCAAGTTCTGGTCGTCTGGTTAGCGGGCTGCAGCATTTCATCAACATCGCATAGTAAAATCGCGCCTTGTCTCGATTACCGACAGCCCTTGAGGCCCTCGCTGCCCCGGAGACGGCGTTGAAGCGGCCAGGAGCCGCCTTGAGGGCGGCCGCATATGCAATCAGGGCGGGCTTTGGCCGATGCAGTTCAAGAAGCATGTCGCCTAACATCTCATAGGCCGGAACCGTGCGTGATTCAACGCTGAAATATTCCTCTTTCCTTGTCGCAGCGCGCATTAAATTCAGCGCCTCAGCGGACCTGCCCTCCGCCCACGCCAGCCATGCCTTTGCCTCAAGCTGTTGTACGCTAACATCAGAATTGCCGGAATGCCCCATATGCATCTGGGTATCCACGCTCCTCATATATGCCAGCATACCAGCGCGGGCTTCATCAAGCTTCTTGAGGTTTTGGCGGGCTGACAGGATGTCACCGGTTCGCGCAGCGCCAATAGCGCGCGCCCAAAAGGTACGCACCCTGGCATAGGGAAACGCCGTTGGCCGGAGAGTCAGAACAGAGGCTTGTTTCCAGTCGTGCGTCTCAACCGCATATAGAGCTTCAAGGATCGAGCGGTTATTGACGATGTCATTGGCAGTGGCTCCAGGAAGGGCACTGACGCGCTCTGCAAGTTCGCGCGCGTCTTCGTCCTGACCCGTCTGAAGATACGAGTAGGCAAGATACATCATGGCGTGCATTGCGTCGCCTGATCCATCATCGCGCTGCGACTCGGTTGCCTCATCGGCGGCGGCAAGAGACGCCAAATTAGAGGCAATTGATTCTTGCCACATTCCTAAACGGACAAAAATATGCGACGGCATGTGGAGCGCGTGAGGCGAGGAGGGCGCGATCTGAGCATACCGAAGAGCAGCGGGGAGGGCCAGGTGGGCGAGTTCTGCCGTGTCCGCGGCATGAATCAGGTAATGCGCCGCTCCTGGATGTTCCGGCTGGTCAGCAAACAGGTTCCGCAGAAGCGTTATAGACTTTTTTTGGCTGTCCGCGCGATCGGGGGCCTGCGCGGGCAATGTAAGCAAGGAGAGGGCATAGAACGCTGTAGCGTCGGCATCTTGCGGATAGCGTTCATGCACATGGAGCATTGCTACGCAGTAGGCTTGGATACGCGATACTCGTCCAAGATTTTCTTGCGGCTGGAAGAATGCCATGGCCGCATTCAGATATGCTGTCTCCCGTTCGTTTTTCCTCATTGGCGCGGCCCTCTCCAGGTATTGGCGCCCTTTCTCCAGAGATTCGGTGCTGGGCCAGTCCCAAAGTTGATGATAAAAAGTCATGGCCGCTCCCCAATGAGCAATGGCGCATTGTGGATCTGCATCAGCCACCTGGGAGAATGCTTTTTCCGCGAGCCCATATTGAAAGGAATGAAGCATGGCCACGGCGGCATCAAAATCCTTCTGTACCTCGGCCGAGCAAGAATTGGCAAAGTGTACTGTGCCGAAACCGTTGGATTGCGCCAGGACAGCAGACGGGTTCATACGCAAAGGAAGAAAAAGCAGGTTCAGTACTAAGATGCAAGTGATCACAACTTTGCCATGATTCATGGGCTTATCTCCGGTTGCAGGAATCTGTTAGCTTTGCCCGGCTGCTCATCCCAGTCGGGCATCTGTGACGGCGAGAGGGGTGCATGGGAAGACTGGACCCCCTGATGAGCGTCACTTGGCGCCGAAAGGGACGTTAATCAATCGCATTCCGCTTTCGGCCTCGCCTCTCTGCTGCTCGTCCCTGGCAGAGAGGAGTTTCTGGCGGTTCCGGGGCGGGTAGACAAAGTCCCTTGATGAGCGCCAGCTACGCTGAAGGGGTCGGAGAGCCTTGATCTCACCCTGTTCAGCATAAATTTCTTGTGACCTTGGTCTCTCTGCTTGCTCATCCCTGGCAGAGAGAAATTCTGGCGGTGAGGAGCGTTCACGCAGCGCCCGACGAGCACCAGCCGTGATGAAGGGTCCCGGTGGAGAATGAGTCTTCCCCTTCAGCACAGAAAAGTTTCTTTAGGATGTGGCGGCTCCGTGAAGACGATACCAGCGCAGGGTTGCACAACCACCTTTCCCTTTACAGGAGTTCTTCCCGTTGCATCCGTTGTCGCCCGTCTGGCAGCCACCTTTGCCTTTGCAGGAGTTCTGGCCTTTGCAGGCGTGCTTTTCCGTCCCGCTTTTGTGTGCCTTCTTGCCGGAATCGTTTTTTGTCGCCTTGCCTTCATCGCTCCCGGTTTGGGCGGTAGCGGTGGCCGCAGCACCGGCGACAAATCCTGACAGAGCCGCGCCGACCAGCAGAGCTCTCATCGGTCCAGTCATGTGGTTCTCTCCTTAGTCATTTTTTCGCTGTAAGATCCTCGATAATCAGCGGCGCGCCGCCGGTCCGCCGGCCAATGTCACCGGCAGAGATGGCCTGAAATGGCCCTCTACGCACGAACGACGGCAAAAGAGCAAACCGCTTGTAATGGGAAATTAAATCGAGGGAGGCCCGCGTCCAGGGGGTGACCAGGGAGAGTTGGTTTTAACAGGAATAGTGGCAAGATCGGGCTTTTCCGCGAACATATGCAGAGAAACCGCAAGTGTCCGAGACGGGAGGATTGTTGTCACGCTCGAACGGCCCGCCCGGCAGCAGTTCATGGGACATTTCGCGTCAGCAGCACTGAGAGACGACTGGAAATCAGCCGTCGAGGCTGCTACCTCCTCATCGTCACCCATGGGCATGTCACAGTGATGGACAGCAACTGCTCTGGGACAGACGGCTGCCTGCTTCATCTGATGACACACAGTTATGCGGAGGGGGGCATAACCTGATATCAGCAGGCCGATAAGGGCCGAGATGGAGGTGAGACAGCGCATTTCTCAGGCTGTGAGCTTATCGTGTACTTTTTCCATAATGAAATCGGTAGCGGATTTCTCCGTAGATTTCACGCGGATTATTGAAGTGAAGCCCTCCAAATGTCAGGCTGTTGTCCAGCAGTAGATGACGGTTGGTAATGTTGAGCACAGTGATCGAAGCTGAGAACGGCTCTCCAAAAGACTTGCCCAGGGTAACATCGGCGGTCGTATGGCCCGGCAGGTGGTCGCCGGGAATCGTGGGATCGCCGTTGGAAAAACCGGAGCCGTAATACACATTGGTGGAGGCAAATGCGTGCCATGGGAGTGTGGCATCAAATCCCACGTTCAGAGTGTTCCGCTGATCGTGATCGAGGGTGAAAGCTCCGCCGCCGGGCGGGGAAAAATTCGTGAGGCCTCCGGTGATCCCTCCAATCCCCTGTGCAACTTGATTTGAGTAGGCAAGGTGGAAATGACCGAGATGCCCGAGGCGTGGAGAGCGGAGTGTAAGCTCCCATCCACGAATGAGCGCTCCGGCTATGGTGATAGGGAAGAAGACATTGGAATTTCCGACGGGATTGTGATCGAAGAAATTTCTTGCATGGGTGCGAAATTCATCAATGTCCATAGACCAGCCGCGATAAGGAATGGTAATTCCGAACTGGTGCTCCTCATCAAGCTCGCCATGCAGTGGAATAAATCCAAGACTATTGGCGGTGACAAAATCCAACAGCGGCCCGGAAGCGGTAATCAGCGGCGGTGCCTGATAGAAGTCGCCGTAGAATCCACGCAAGACTACTTTGATTTTCGGGATCTGCAAGGCCGCGCCGACGCGGGGGCTGGTGGCATTTTCCACGATGGCGGAGGAGAAGTGCGTCTGCCGGACGCCTCCCATGATGGTCAGCCAATCTGTAAGCTTGAGTTTGTCCTGAACATAGACGGCTTCCACGCCGCCGGTAGCCAGTTCACGCTCGCGGAAGTTGGCGTTGCTGAGATCGTTGAAGATGAGACTGAAGAGCTGATTGTCATGCTGATGAAAGCCAAAGAATCCAACCTGTGCATCGTTCCGGGCGAAGTCTACGGCGAAAGTCGCCTGCCCGCCTGCATACTGCGACGCCCGGTCGTCGGTGGTGCTGACGGGAAAGTCATTGGGTCCACCCTTCAGATTGGCGCTGTTGTAGTGATAGAACGGTGAAAGTGTAAGCACGGTTTTGGCATTGAAGGTGCGCACCCAGGAGAAGGCTGCAAGCGAGTCGGCTTCGTGTTGTCCATCCGCTCCCTGATCGCCGGGACTGATGGGGATCTGATAGTAATCGCGGCGAGTCGATGTCACCAGTCGTAGTTGATCCTGAGGGCTGGAATTGAACACCAGCGACAGAAAGCCTCCGTAACCATTCTCGGCGTCGTGAAGAATCTGTCCTACGGGTGTCTGGATGCCAAGATTGCTGCGGTTGCCGTTGAGGCTGGCGTAATAAGCAAAGCGGTCGGTGTGGCTGCCGAAGTTGATCTGGTCATTGGTTTGATAAAAATTCCCGGCGCTGGCGATCAGTTCGCCCTGATTATTGCGTTCAAAGCCGGTTCTGGGAACAACATTGAAGACTCCGTACGTGCGGTCGCCTTCGTCCGCTTCGTAGCTGCCCCTATGGACCTCGAGATAATCAATGTCCTTGGGATCGAATTGGGGCCCCAGATTGCTGGCAATATTTGTGTTGGGAATCTCCACGCCGTCGATGAGCCACGCCGTCTGGTGTCCACCTCGAACATGCAATTGGTCGTGCGTGACATAGGTTCCGGGTACGAAGTCAGTGATGATGGCCAGGCTGTTGCTGCGGTCCGCGCCGGGAGTGCGTTCGATGTCCACTCGATTGACCAGGGTAGTTGAAGTCGAGGAATCTACATTAGCGGCGGGCGGTTCGGCGGAAACGTTGACTTCCTCGCGGGCAGAGGCAAGGTTCAGCGAAAAATGAAGCACCGGTGAGGAACCGGAAGCCACGGTTATAGCTTGCTCCGAGTCGGCAAAACCGTGTTCTGTGACCGTGACGCGATAGTCGCCAATGGGCACAGTGGGAAAGGTGAATTGGCCTTCATCGTCGGTCTGTGTGGTCTGCGACCAATCTGAGGTGGCTGATTTTACTTTCACCTGCGCGGCGGAAATAGGCCGGTGCTGCGGATCATGGACAATTCCATGGATGCTGCCAAAGACAGATGCATGGCCGGGAACAGAGACCAGCGCTGCGAAGGTTGCGGCGATTCCAATCCATCGCTTGAACATTGAAAATTCTCCTTGATTTCCGGGACCATTCTGCAAATCAGAAAGCAGGTCGTTCGAGCACCCGCAATTTAGTGGCGGCTCATGAGCAATGACGGCCACATACGGCCGTTCAATCCAATCCTGCTTTTCCGGGTCTTAAAGCGGAGGAAATCAAGCGACCGGAGGGCCGCGATCCGTATGAGAAGAAAATCCGGGGGTGGAGAATGCTACTGCGGGGACATCAACATGATCTTCAGATGACAGCAAAACAGCGATGAAAGCCGCAGCGGGAATGGCAGGGCCGTTTCCTGCGCTGGCCTGCATGCAACACTGCATGGGACAGTCGCTTGCACGATCTTTGATGACGGAGTTGGATTCGGATACACCAGCGTCGTCCTCATCTGCCATCATGTCGCAGTGGTGCTGCGCATGGGCCGCTCCGCTGCTCTGAGGAGTTGGCATCTTGTGCATGGCCTTACAGGCGCTCGCCCAGACGGGCATTCCCGTAGAGCAGATCAGGGCCATGATAACCGTAATGGCAAGCAGACGCCTCATTAGGGAGACTATCTATACTCCAAAAGCACATTAAAATCAACTAACAAGTCAATAATAATGTCAGAGAAGAGTGCAGCCCTCTCGACTGTATATTATTCATTTTAAAGATCAATATCTGTAGACCGATAGACCGAAAGATACAGGCGCAGGCCATACTTAAGTCACAGAAGACTCGAACCCCAAATTCCTACTCCCACTCAATCGTCCCTGGCGGCTTGGAAGTCACGTCGTACACCACGCGATTGATGCCTCGCACCTCATTCACAATGCGGTTGGAGATTTTTTTCAGCACGTCGTGGGGAAGCGGCGCCCAGTCGGCGGTCATGCCGTCTTCGGAGTGTACTGCTCGGATGGCGCAGGTGTACGCATAGGTGCGCTGGTCGCCCATCACGCCTACGGACATCACCGGCAAGAGCACGGCGAACGACTGCCAAATCTGGGTGTAGAGCCCCGCAGCTTTGATCTCAGTCACGACAATATCGTCCGCCTCCTGTAGCAGAGCGATCCTTTCTGGAGTGACCTCGCCCAGGATGCGCACCGCCAGCCCGGGGCCGGGAAAAGGCTGGCGTTGAAGAATTTCTTCCGGCATTCCCAGCTCCCGGCCGATGCGCCGGACTTCATCTTTGAACAAGTCCTTGAGGGGCTCAATGAGCTTGAGCTTCATCTTTTCCGGCAGGCCGCCCACGTTGTGGTGGGTCTTGATGGTCTGCGAAGGCCCGCGCACGCTACGCGACTCAATCACATCCGGATAAAGAGTGCCCTGCACCAGCCATTCGACCTTGCCGATGGTCTTTTCAATGCGGTGCGCCTCCTGGTCAAAGACCTCGATGAATTCGTTGCCGATGATCTTGCGCTTCTTTTCCGGTTCGGTCACGCCGGCCAGCTTGCTTAAGAACTTTTCTCCGGCATCGACGGCAACCAGGTTCAGTTCCAGTTTGTCGTGGAGGTTTTGCTGCACTTTCTGGAACTCGTTTTTGCGCAGGACGCCATTGTTGACGAAGACGCAACTCAGGCGGTCGCCTAAAGCTTTGTCCACCAGGGTCGCGGCCACAGCGGAGTCCACACCGCCGGAGAGGGCGCAAACGGCCCTTCCCTTTTCACCCACGGTTTCGCGCACCTGGCGGATGGTTTCGTCGATAAAGTGCTGCGGCGTCCATTCTCCAGCGGCGCCGCAGATGTCATAGACAAAATTGCGCAACAGGTCTTTGCCCAGCTTGGTGTGATGGACTTCCGGATGAAACTGTACCGCCCAGATTCGCTGCGACTCATTCTGCATGGCCGCCAGCGCGTTGCTGGTGGTGGCGACGGCGGAAAAACCCGGCGGAAGCTCCTGCGCCTCATCGCCGTGGGACATCCAGACATGCAGGCTCTTGGGCAAACCCCGGAACAGACGCGATTCGCCCTGCACGCTCACTTCGGCGTGGCCGTATTCCCGGCGCGGGCCCGGAGTAACTTTGCCTCCGAGCTTGTGTGTAATGAAGTGCAGTCCGTAACAGACGCCCAGGACAGGCAGGCCGAGAGCCAGCATCTTCTCGTCGGCAGGCGGAGCGTCCGCATCGTAAACAGAAGATGGCCCTCCGCTCAGAATGATGCCGGCAGGATGGTAGCTCCTGATCTCTTGCAGGGACGCCGTGCAGGGCAGGACAACGGAAAAAACTCTCAGTTCACGGATGCGGCGCGCAATAAGCTGCGTGTACTGCGAACCGAAGTCAAGGATGACGATGGATTGATCTTCCACCAACAATTCTGCATGATCCAGGGAGCGATGTAAAGCTGAATCCACAGAACGGCCCGCTCTCTTGCTTCGGCTAAAACCGGGCCGTGACTACTTCAAAACCAGGTTCACCAGCTTGCCGGGAATCACGATGGTCTTCACCAATTGCTTGCCTTCAAGAGCTGCGCGGACTTTTTCGTCGGCCAGGGCGCCATCGCGGACGAAATCTTCTGCGCTGTCCGCAGGGACAGTGATCTTGCTGCGGAGTTTACCGTTGATCTGAATGGGATACTCGATCTCCTCCTCTTTGGCCAGGGCCGGGTCGTACTCCGGCCAGGGATGGCGCAGGAGATTATCAGTCTCGCCCAAAGCCTCCCAAAGTTCGGCGGCCAGATAGGGCGCAAAGGGCGCCAGCAAGAGCACAACCCGGCGCTCGGCATCGGCCACCACTGCCGCTGGAAGTTCCCCTGAGGCGATTTTTTCTTCGGCCCCATAGAGTTCATTCACAAACTCCATGATGGCGGCAATGCAGGTGTTAAAGTGCCAGCGTCCCTGAAAATCGTCGGTCACGCGCTTGATAGTCTGATGCAGCTTGCGTTGGATGGCGCGTGCTTCAGGCGGGAGCGCTCCCTGCGGCCCGGATTTCGAGTTCTTCTCCTCCCGTGCGCAATACGCATAACGCATCACGAACCGGTACACTCGCGACAAGAAGCGATGGACGCCCTCAACGCCGGCGTCCTGCCAATCAAGATCACGGTCCGGAGGCGCGGCAAAAAGCGAATACGCGCGGGTGGAATCGGCGCCGTAGCGCTCCACCATTTCATCCGGAGAGACGACGTTGCCTTTGCTCTTGGACATCTTCGCGCCGTCCTTGATCACCATGCCCTGGGTAAAGAGCCGCAGGACGGGTTCGGAATTGCGCACGATGCCAAGATCGCGCATGAACTTGGTCCAGAAGCGCGAATAAATCAAATGCAGGATGGCATGCTCTATTCCGCCGATGTATTGATCGATAGGAAACCAATAGTCGACGGTATCGGTGTCGAGCGCCCGGTCCTGGAGCTGAGCACAGGTGTAGCGGTAGAAATACCAGGACGAATCCACAAAGGTGTCCATGGTGTCCGTCTCCCGCCGTGCTGCCCCGCCGCACTTTGGGCAGGTGGCGTTCATAAATTCCGGAGCCTGCGCCAACGGTGAACCGCCCTGCAAAGTGATTTGAACTTTGTCCGGCAGGAGCACGGGAAGCTGGTCTTCCGGCACCGGGACTATGCCGCACTTGGCGCAATACAACATGGGAATGGGCGTGCCCCAATAGCGCTGCCGGGAAATGCCCCAGTCCTTGAGCCGGTAAGTCACGGTCTTCTTGCCGAAGCCGCCCTTCTCGGCATAGGCAGTCATCTTCTCGATGGCTTCCTCGTTGGAAAATCCGTTGAACTCGCCGGAATTGATGAGCAGGCTCTCCTTTTCCGTGTAGGGAAGCAGCGCGTTGTCCTCCCGGTCAGATGGCGGCGGCTCTCCTACGCGACGCGGCAGGATGACCACGCGGATCTCCAATTCATACTTCTTGGCGAACTCGTGGTCACGCTCATCGTGGGCAGGGACAGACATGATTGCGCCTGTGCCGTAGTCCAACAAAATATAGTTGGCCACCCAGATGGGGATCTTTTCCTGATTGAAGGGGTTGATAGCGAACCGGTGGGTGAAAACGCCATGCTTCTCGATTCCACCCACGTCCCCTGCCTCACGAGCTTTTCTCTGCTCACGCGTCAATTCCTCCACCTTGGCCCGCAGATGGTGGTCGTTCCCGATGATGTCGGCAACCAGCGGATGCTCGGGCGCAAGTTGAATGGATGTTGCCCCGAAAATCGTGTCCATGCGCGTGGTGAAGACGGTAATCTTGTCTCCTGCGCGGCCGGCGGGTCCATCGAGCTTGAAGTCCACCAACGCGCCCTCGCTGCGGCCAATCCAGTTGCGCTGCATGGTGCGCACTTTTTCCGGCCAGTCTTCAAGCTCATCGAGATCGCGCAGCAACTCTTCCGAATAGTTGGTGGTGCGCACAAACCATTGCTCAAGTTCCCGCTGCACAACCGGCGTCTCTTCATGTCGCCAGCAACATCCGTTAGAGAGGACCTGTTCGTTGGCCAGCACGGTGGCGCATTCCGGACACCAGTTCACTTTGCTGTTCTTGCGATACGCCAGGCCGCGCTCGTACAGCTTCAAAAAGAACCACTGGTTCCAGCGGTAGTACTCAGGCAGGCAACTTGTAATTTCGCGCGACCAGTCATAAGCGAAGCCCAGGCGCTTCATCTGCGCCTTCATGTGGGCGATGTTGCGCAACGTCCACTCTTTGGGCGGGACATTGCTCTTGATGGCAGCGTTTTCTGCCGGTAGCCCGAACGCGTCCCAGCCCATGGGATGAAGCACGTTGTATCCGCGCATCCACATGTAGCGGGCAAGAGCATCGCCAATGGCGTAGTTGCGAACGTGTCCGATGTGCAGCGCGCCGGAAGGATACGGAAGCATTTCCAGCACGTAATACTTCTTGCGCTTGCTGTCGCGCGGCTCCGCGGCATAGAGCGTGGGATCGCCCTGGAAGCGGGCAAACCACTTCTCCTCGATCGGTTTAGGATCGTACCGAAGCTCGCGCTGCTCGGGTTGCTTCACCGTCATGTCTTGTGTTTCCGGCATAAACTTTGATATTTAAAAAACTTGATCGTACAGGCGGTGCTCAGCACCGTCTCAAAGGCGAAGCCTTTAATTCTTTTTGCCGTCGGCCTTTCCTTCTCCGCCAAACTGGCGCTCCGGATTCTCTGTATCCTTATCCCAATTTGCCGGATTGTCCCGAATATATTCGCGAACCGCTTCCAGGGATTTTGGGCCTAGAACAATTCTGTCGTGGAACCCTGCTTGCCACGCAAAAGGGAAACCTTGTTCTTTACACCAGTAGGTCACTCCACCTTTGTAGCAACGAATAATGTGTGAAAGTGAGCCGGACCCAGGACCGACATCCGAAAGCGTCTTCTTCGTGTCGTTTCGCCCAAGTTTAGGCTCCCAAGGCCCGGATATTTTGATGACTCCGTGCATATGGTTCGGCATTACAACGAACTCATCCAGAGTTACATTCTTGAAATGATTGGGAATCTCTCTCCATTGCTTCTCCGCGCACTCACCGATCGTGGAAAGCTTCGTCTCCGCATTCACAACCGTTCCAAAATACATTCTCATTTCGTGAGTGCAGGTCGTCACGAAATATGAACCGGGCGCAAGGTAATCCCAATTCGGCTTGCGAATATTCTCTACCCGATATTTATTTCTGAACAGCGTCATTTCTTTAAACCGCTAAAGGCTGCGCCTTTGAGACGGTGCAGAGCACCGTCTCTACGAACTGATTTTTTTCTCACCAGCGATTTTAAAAGCGCCACATTTCTTAGATCATCCTGGGGCTCGTCAATGGGCGTTTCGGCAATGAAAGCTGCGTGCCGGGTACGCGGATCATTCAACAGCCGCCGAAATGCCTCCAACCCGATAGTTCCCTTCCCAATGTGCTCGTGCCGATCACGCTTGGAGCCACGCGGATCTTTCGCGTCGTTGCAATGCCAAACCAGCACGCGCGACAACCCGACCGCCCGGTCCAGCTCCTGCAAAGTCTGCTGCCATCCGGTTGCGGAAACAATGTCGTATCCGGAAACGTGGGTGTGGCAGGTATCAATGCACGCGCCCACCGGGCAAACCTGCTCCAGATGCGTCAGCAACTGGCCCACCTGCTCGAATGACCCGCCCAGGGAAAACTCGGCGCCGGCAGTGTTCTCAATCAGGACCTTGAGGTTGGATTTCTCCAGATCAAGTCCCTGCGCGGCTTCCGCAATGGAGGCCGCCACCAGTTCCAGCCCTTCTTCCCGGCTGCGTCCGCGAAACGATCCGGGATGCAGCACGACAAAATCTGCCTTCAGCGCCTGCGCCCGCTGCAACTCGCCGCGAAATGCCTCCACCGACTTGCGGTGAAACTCCGGGGTTGAACTAGCCAGGTTCACCAGGTAACTGGAGTGAATCGCCAGCGGGGAAATCCCGTATTTCTCCCGCAAGCCCCACATGGCCTCGCACTGCGGCTGGCTCAGCGAGTATGGCTTCCACTGGCGCGGGCTGGAAGAAAAAATCTGAAACGTATTCGCGCCCAGCCGGTAGGCGCGTTCCGCCGCGCATTCCACTCCGCCGGCTGTTGAAGTGTGGATGCCAATCCACCTAGGCCCGGGCTTTGGTGGCTCTCCCTTGGACCAAAGCAGGACGTCCTTCATGCTGAGTCTGGTTTTCATCCGCCCTGTCGGCCAAAGCGGACACTGGTCAAAACCGGGATGAAGCCGGGTTGATCTCCGCAGCTTCAAGCAACCGTCCAACATCACGCTAAGTCATTGATTTTAACATGCTAAGATGCTCGCCGCGGAGTTGCTCAGGCGGCCTCTTCAAAGTTAAACTTACTGGGTTCAATTCAGATGTTGACTACTTCCTGACAATTCTGTCAGGAGGTTTCTGCACTTTGATCGTTATTACCATTGAGAGGAATTTTCCAGTCATTCTGACTTGAACCGACGTTGGAGGGTCCCATGCTCGTTGTGATGCAGTCGCATGCCAGTGAAGAACAGGTACGCGCCGTCTGTGAAAAGATCGAATCCCTTGGCTATCGTGCTCATCCGATACCGGGAGCACAACGCACGGCGATCGGCATCACCGGTAACTCCGGCGCGGTGGAGATCGGCCTGGATGAGATGTCAGGTGTGCAGGAAGTCATCCGGGTCAGCAAACCTTATAAGCTGGTCAGTCGCGACGTAAAGGAAGACAACACCGTCGTCCGCTTTGCCGGCAGCGATGGCAGCTTTGGCGCCCGCGACCTGGGAATTGTGGCTGGGCCCTGCTCCGTGGAGTCACCGGAACAGGCCTTCACGATTGCAGAACGGATTGCCAGGGCCGGCGCGCGCTTCTTCCGCGGCGGCGCCTACAAGCCGCGCACCTCACCCTATGCGTTTCAAGGGCTGGGCGAAGAAGCTCTCAAGATAATGGCGGAGATCCGCGAGCGCTTTGGCCTGCGCATTGTGACGGAGGCGATTGACAACGAATCGCTGGAACTGGTGGCCGAGTACGCGGACGTGGTGCAGATTGGCGCGCGCAACATGCAAAATTTCTCGCTGCTGAAAAAAGCCGGACGGCTGCGCAAGCCGGTGCTGCTGAAACGCGGCATGTCCGCGACTCTGGAAGAGTTCCTGATGGCTGCGGAGTACATTCTGAGCGAGGGCAATTACGAGGTGATCTTGTGCGAGCGCGGAGTGCGCACTTTTGCCGATCACACGCGCAACACTCTCGACTTGAGCATTGTGCCTGCGGTGCAGCGGCTCAGCCATCTTCCCATTGTGGTCGATCCCAGCCACGGGACCGGCAAACGCGACAAAGTATTGCCCATGGCGCGCGCCGCAGTGGCCACGGGCGCCGACGGACTGCTGATCGAGGTGCATCACGATCCTGACCGGGCTCTTTCTGACGGCGCGCAATCCATCCTGCCCGATCAGTTCGACGAGATGATGGCAGAGGTCCGCCAGATCGCCGCGGTGGTGCATCGCCACGTGCAGGAACCGCTGTCCCGGCTCGCTGTGGCAAAGGCTGCACAATAATTTGCGCTGTTATTTGGCTTTTTGTTTCACGCTGCTCTTATGCATCTTCTGCGGCTGCTCGGACTCGCCTGGGCCCGGCCCCAACTATCATGAGTACGCCTACATCACCAATGGCGGCAGCAACACGGTGACTGTAGTTGATTTGCAAGCGCTGCAGGCCTTGACCACTGTCGCTGTGGGGAAAAGTCCTGCCGGAATTGCTGCCAACCCGAATAAGAATGAAATCTATGTTGTAAATACCAAATCCAACAACATCAGTATTATCGACGCCGAGACCAACAAAGTGGTTTCTACCATTGGAGTACACAAGGCTCCTTATGCCATCGACGTTTCCCTGGACGGCAAGCGCGCCTATGTAGCCAATTCGGGCTCGGCCAATCTCTCGGTGATCGATCTTGATAAGCGCAAAGTAATCAGAATCATCCAGGTGGGTAACGGCAGCAATCTGGCCAGGGTGAGTCCTGATGGAAAGTTGGCCGTGGTGTCGCTCCGCGATGAGGATTCCGTGGCCATTGTGGACACGGAGAAGCTTACATTACGGAACAAGATCAAGACCTGCTCCAAACCCGGGGCCCTGGATATCACGACAGATTCGAGTAAAGCCTTTGTTGCCTGCACTGGTGGAGAGGAAGTGGGCGTCATTGATCTCAAAAATGACCAGCTCCTGACTCTACTCGATGTTGGCAAGACGCCGATTGATGTGGTGGTAAAGCCCGATGGGGGCGAGGTTTTCATTTGCAACTATGACGCCAATTCGGTTTCGGAAATCATCATTAATTCCAATGAAGTCCATGGCAGCTTCCCCATTGGCAATCATCCTGTCCGCGCCCTGGTGTCTTCAGACAATTCCCTTCTGTTCGTAAGCAATTTCGGCTCGGATTCCGTCGCGGTTTACAGCATTGATGATGGACACAGGCTTGGTTCAGCGGGTGTGGGCAGCCATCCCGAGGCCATGGCCCTCTCTCCGAATCAGCTTCTGCTGCTGGTGGTGGATACCGTAAGCAATGACCTGGCGGTGCTGGAACTCACAGACCGAAAAGAACACCCGCAACGCGGATCGCCATTTTCCTTGCTGAAGACTATGGTCCCGTTGGGCAACAATCCCCGGGCAATTGTCGTGAAAGCCTTCACAAGTCAGAAATAATCAGGAGATTGCCGGATATCTCGGCCTGGCTTTGCTTTGGCTCTTGGTTTTCAACTTTGGCAATGTCGCCTGCCCTCGAGCTTGCGCAGCCGAAGAAGCGATTTGGCAATCATGGCAATTCTGGCAATCACTGGAGTCCCAGTCCGCCATCGACCAGGAATACCTGGCCGGTGATGAAGTGAGGAGCTGTGGCCAGGTACATGACTGCGCTTACTACATCTTCCGCAGTGCCGTTTCTGCGCATGGGTGTTTTGTCGGCGAATTTCTTTGCCTGAACTGAATTTCCCTCTCCATGGTCCAGCATTCCAGGAGCGATGCAGTTCACGGCTACTTCCGGCGCCAATGATTTGGCCATCACGCGGGTGAGCATGTGCAGCGCCGCTTTAGAGGCGCAATAGTGAGCGTGAGTGGACCAGGCTTTCTCCCCGCCCAAAGAACCTATATTGATGATCTTTCCCGAAACGGCGCGCAGGGCCGGGATGCAGTGCCTGGATACAAGAAATGGACCGCGGACGTTGGTATCGAACATGTTGTCCCACTGCTCTTCTGTTATGTCCGGAAACAGAATGTCCTCATAGAACCCGGCATTGTTCACCAGCAGATCCACCTGAGACCACTGGTCGATAATGGAGCGCACTGCTTCAGAGATACTCCGTCCGTCGCGGACGTCGCATTTCACCGCCATCGCCTGCGCGCCGGTGTTTTTGATTTCCGCAAGTGTTTGCGCGGCTTCCCGGGCAGAATGCAGATAGGTAAACGCCACCCGCGCACCCGCGCGCGCCATGGCCACAGCAATCGCCTTGCCCAGGTGCTTGGCGCCACCGGTGACCAGGACTGATTTCCCTTCCAGTTGTGCCATCCGAAGGATTGTAAATGGTAGGAGGATGAATCTTTTCTGCCGGGGCTGTATCCAATTTAGCTATGAGCAATAACGCAACACTTATTTCTCTGCCAGATCCGCCCGACGCCGTCGAAGCGCGACGGCCTTCCGCGGAAGTCGAGGCCCTGGACGCCTATTCCCGCGTCGTGACCCAGGTAGCAGAATCGGTGAGTCCCTCGGTGGTGCGCATCACGGTGGAAAACCACCGGGGAGGTCGCGCACGCGGCGAAGGCAGCGGTTCAGGATTCGTCTTCACGCCGGACGGCTTTATTTTGACCAATAGCCATGTTGTACATGATGCGGATGCAATCCACGTCCGGACGTTGGAAGCAGGCAATTTCCCTGCCCGCCTGATTGGTGAAGACCCGGATACGGATTTGGCCCTTTTGCGCGTGGACGCACCCGCATTGCATGCGGTGAAGTTCGGCGATTCGCGCAGGATCAGAGTGGGCCAACTGGTGGTGGCCATCGGCAATCCGTATGGGTTCCAGTACACGGTAACTGCCGGAGTGGTCAGCGCACTAGGCCGCTCCTTGCGTTCGCAATCCGGTCGTCTGATTGATGACGTGATCCAGACAGACGCCGCCCTGAATCCTGGAAATTCTGGCGGGCCACTGGTGAACGCGGCGGGTGAGGTGATCGGCGTGAACACTGCAACCATCCTGCCGGCCCAGGGACTCTGCTTTGCCATATCCATCAATACGGCGCAATTTATTGCCAGCAAGCTGATCCGCGATGGAGTGATACGGCGCGGATACATCGGGGTGCAGGCGCAGACAGCTCCCATCAATCGCAACATTGCCCGTTACTACAACCTGGCCATCAGCACGGGCGTGCTGGTCCTGGTGGTAGAACCAAACAGCCCGGCGGAAAGATCCGGGTTAAGAGAAGGCGACGTGATCGTTGGCCTGGCGGGCGAGCCGGTAGAAGGAGTGGACGTGCTTCACCGCCTGCTGAGCGAGGAAACCGTGAACGTTCGCACAGATTTGGTGGTGATTCGTGGAACGCAAAAACTGGAGATGAAAGTTCTTCCACAAATGCGTGCGCGCTAAAGGCCGAACAGTTCCCGCAATCGTTTGGTCTGGGCGCGGCTGACAGGAATTTCCGTTTGTTTGCGGTCGTCCATGCGAAGCTGGTAGGAACTTTTGAACCAGGGCACCACTTCCTTGATGCGGTTGATGTTGACCACGAATGAACGATGGGCCCGCCAAAAGGTATCAGCATCCAGGCTGGCCAACAGTTCTTCCAGGGTGCGGCAGTTGGAGTGGCCCTCAAGGCTGCTGGAAACCACGGTAATCACTCCATCATCAATGGTGGCGAAGCAAACATCCTTTTGATCTACCAGAAAGAGCCTGCCCGCGGAGCGGAGCAGGACCTTGGATTTCTGCGGACGCTGCGCTTCCAGCATTTTGACCAGCGAGTCCAACTTGTCCGTGCTGGCTGCCGGCGCGTGAAGCTTTTTTCGCGCCTTGTCCACTGCCTGGGTTACGCGCTTCTTATCGAACGGCTTGAGCAAGTAATCAACCGCATTCACTTCAAAAGCCTTCACCGCATACTGATCGAACGCGGTGGCAAAGACGATTTGCGGCAGGGCAATCTTGCGGTCCATCAGTTTCTTAATGACGCCGAAGCCGTCCAGTCCGGGCATCTGGACGTCAAGGAAAACGATGTCAGGTGAGTGCTCTTTGATGAGGTTGACGGCTTCAAGACCATTACGGCCCTGCGCGACAATACTGACATCGTCAACCGACTTGAGCAGGTAGCTCAACTCGTCCAGCGCGAGTTGTTCATCATCCACAATGACCGCGGAAAGTGCCACAAACTTACCTCTGGTTAAGTATAGAGGGAGCACAGGCGGTGACTCAACCGTGGCAGCCTGAATCCCGAAGCAGACTGAAGCAAGGAATTGCTTTCATCTGCGTTATCAGTGGTAGGCTTGCCTAGCTGTCTCTCTCCACCACAAACTCCGGCGCAAACAGCAATGCGCGCTTGATCTCAGAATCGGGGAAGGAGCAGATGGCCTTGGAAGCGGCATCCGCATGTTTGGCGGCGGCATTGTAGGCGTATTCGATGGAACCATAGCGGTTCAGCATTTCCAGGATCTGCTCATGACGCACTGACTGGAAAGCGCGCTCTTCCAGGACCTTCTCTACCAGCCTGCGCTCGCCCGGAGTGCAATGCTCCAGCGCGTGAATCACGGCCATGGTGACTTTGCCTTCGCGCAGGTCGCTGGCGACAGGTTTTCCCAGCACGTCTTCAGAGGCGGTGAGGTCCAGTGCGTCGTCCACGATTTGAAAGGCCAGGCCTAAATTACGGCCGTATTCAGCCAATCGCTCTTCCTGGTCCGGCGTGGACTTTCCCAGGATGGCACCCATGCGCATGGAGACGGAGAACAGGCATGCCGTCTTGCGGAAGATGAGGTCGAAATGTTCTTCCAGGCTGATGCATTTGCCCAGCTTCTCCATTTGCAGCAGCTCGCCTTGCACCATCTGCTGGGTCAGCTCAATCAGCACATCCAGAATGCGGAGGTTGCGCTCCTGCAGAGCGATCTTGAACGCCTGCATGTACAGCCAGTCTCCGGCGAGTACGCACTTTGCGTTGCCCCACTGGGTATTGGCCGCGGGCCGTCCGCGCCTTGTGCGGGCTTCATCAATAATGTCGTCGTGGACCAGCGTGGCGGTATGAATGATCTCCACCACGGCGCCCAGGCGGATGGCGCTGCGCTCATCGTGGGGAAACAGTTTGGCGCCGAGCAACAGCAACGCCGGACGAATCCGCTTGCCCCCGCCCGCGCGCAGATGTTCGCCAATGTCCGTAATGGCGGGCACGCTGGAGACCGTATCGCGTCCGAATTCGCGTTCGATCGCCGCCAGGTCGTCGCGCAGCAGATCGAAGAATTCTTTAACGGTAAATGTGGCCGATGTGCTCAATGGGGCCCTTAGGTGCTGCGGTAATTGGTGAATTGCATGTCAATGCCAAAATCTTTCTGGCGCAGCAAGGCCATGACTTCCTGAAGCGTGTCACGGTCTTTGCCGCTCACCCGGACCAAGTCGCCCTGGATGGAAGCCTGGACTTTCTTCTTGGAATCCTTGATGACTCTCACGATCTCCTTGGCTTTTTCCGTGGAGATGCCCTGCTGCAGGGTAATCCGCTGGCGCGCCGTGGATCCCGCGGCCGGTTCCACCGGGCCGTAAGTCAGCGCCTTGAGAGGCACTCCCCGCTTGACCAGCTTGCCTTGCAGGATGTCATTGACCGCCTTGAGTTTATATTCGTCCGCCGAAGTCAAGACCAGGGCGTCTTTGCCCTCAAGCTGAATGTCTGACTTGGTGTTCTTGAGATCAAAGCGGGTGTGAATTTCCTTGAGGGAATTTTGAATGGCATTGGTGACCTCTTGCAGGTCAACCTTGCTTACGATGTCGAAGGTGTTTTCTGGCATTCCTTAATAGCTTACTAAGAGTCGCCTTCAGATGCACGTTTCATTGGACCGCCATGGTCCCTCAAAGTCTTTGGGGAACCATGACCGGGATGTGATTGCGCAGCAGTTCAAAGTTACCAACGTACTCTTGTCCGGTTTTCGAGGCACTGAGATGATGATGACGTTCGAAACAATCCTGCTGGCATTTTCGGGGGAAATTGCCAGTCAGGGAGGGCTTACAACAGAAAGCAAAAAGGCCTCGGGAAACCGAGGCCTGTAGTTTTTTATGCGAGACTCCTGCCTGCCGGATGTCTTTCAGGGATTGTTGCACTGCCAGCTTCGCGAAAGAGAAGACAACAGCCGCTCTCTCTACATATTTCCTTCATCCGCCGAAGGCCCATAAATCGAAGGCACAGGAATATCATTCAAGCGCAAGTAGACGCCCAACTGTGCCCGATGATGAATGGTGTGGTTGAGAATAAAGCTGCGCAGTACACCGATGCGGGGCAGCGTAAAAATGGCTGTGCCGTCCTTCTTTAGAGACCAGGGTTTCATGAGTTGTTCGTCGCTGGCGCCGGCAATGGCTTTGCGGGCAGTGGCGGTATTCGTGTCGAACGTTTCCAGCGCTGCGGCCCGCGACTTCAATGCGGGCGGCGGCGGGGTGTTGCTGACATCGAATGAATCCTGTCCAACAATGGCATCGGCCCAGTGATTGATGGTCGAGAGGTGTGTGGCCAGTTCACCCAAAGTCATAGACTTGGCATGGGGTTTCCAGTCGAACTTGCCATCCGGGATGCGCTCCAGGCTTTTTCTGGTGTTGGCCATTTCGTGATCAAATTCCGGCAAGAGTGTTTGATTCAGGGGCATACTCCTCCTTAAAAGTATTGGGATTGACTTTAGAATCTAGTACCGCAACAGACTGGATGAATCGAATCTCCCATTGGGTGCAGATTAATTTTCATGGCCCCCATGAAATGGCTGTCGCGCTTCGCGTTCGAGGAGCTTGCGAATGCGGGGCGTTCTGCCGGCAAAAGTCCTGCCACTCTGCCGTGGATTCTGATAGCGTATTACTGGCTGGAGGTATTCAATCAATGGTCACCGCCGCTCGAACCACAAAATCAGCACGCGAACTTTACTCGATTGCCAAACGCCTGGGAACATGGGACCCGGAGAGCATTCCGGTCGCAGAAGATCGCCCGCACTGGGCGGCGCTGAATCCTGACCAGCGGGAGCAACTGACCAAGGTCTGCGCGCTTTTTTATGAGGGCGAGGTCAGCGTCTCCGACACGCTCGCGTGGTTCCTGCTTTCTGTGCCTGATCCCGGCCGGCGCATGTTTCTCGCCAGCCAGGTTTATGAGGAGGTAAAGCACGCGGAGTTCTTTGAGCGCTACTTCCAGGAAGCATGCGGCAAGGTGGACACCGCAGCCTATCTGAATCCGCTTTATCGTGGCGTTTTGCTGGACGATCTCAAGGAACGCGGAGAAAATCTGGGCCGCGCCGTGGCCAACGGAAATAATGGCGAACTGGGACTGGCGCGCGCGCTCTTTGCCACTCAATACTTTGGCGTGATTGAAGGCATGATGGCCGTGACCGGATACGATTTCTTTGATGACTTGCTGGCCAAAACAAATATGTTCCCGCGCCTGCTGGAGGGAATACGCCTGATCCGCGCTGATGAAGGACGCCACATCACCCACGGCATGGATTACATTCGCGAGATGATCAGCGAGCATCCGGAGTATGCCGAGCCGGTGCGCCAGTTCTTCTTGAGTGAAGCCGCCAAGATTCCGGCGCGAACGGAATTCGTCTTTAATCCCAACGGCCTTGGCCTGGATCCGGAGCGGCTGATGCGGATTTCCTATGAGCACCATCAGCAACGCATGAGGGAAGCAGGGCTGGCCTGAAGAGCATCACCGCAGACTCTAAAGTTTGTCCCGAAGCGCAGCGAGGGGTTCCTATAATCTTCAGATCTGCCCCGCGTTAGCCAAATCTACACAGGTCTGTTGCTGATCCAACCAGAGTCACAGAAGTGTTCAATCCGGCCTGGCGGTGGCCTGATTTGGTGACCAGCAGCCTCCGCCAGCGTCTAACCAGGCGGGAATGAAGGCGGCAATCATAGTGGCACTGCTGATTTGAAGGGGGGAAGTTTATGCGTCTGCTCAAGGCCGTACTCGTATTGACATTTTGTGCTATGCCGTTGGTCGCACAACAACAAGCTCCGCAACGAGGCATCCAGATCTCCGATATGGACCGCAAGGCCGATCCCTGCGCTGATTTTTACGAATACGCGAACGGCACCTGGCGGGCCGCGAATCCCATCCCTGCCTCCATGTCTCGATGGAGCCGTCGCTGGGCGGCCGGCGAACTGTCCAAAGACCAGCTCAAAAGCATCCTGGACGATGTTTCCAGCAAGCATGATTGGCCGCGCGGCAGCGTGGAACAACTCATCGGTGATTTCTATGGATCGTGCATGGATGAGGCCCGCATCAATAAACTCGGGTTCAAGTCCATTCAGCCCTTATTCGCCGAGATTGACGGCATGAAAACTACCGCTGATTTACAACGGATGGTCCGTCGCTTCCATGAACTCGGTATTGGCGTTCCCTTTGGCCTGACTTCCGCACCTGATAATCACAATCCCAGCCAGACCATTGCTGATGTCTACGCTAGCGGCCTGGGCCTGCCGGACCGCGATTATTACTTCAAGACCGAACCGCGGTTTCAGGAGACGCGCGAAAAGTATCTCGTCCATCTGGCTAATATGTTCAAACTGGCGGGATACGACGAGGCGCGTGCCAAGGCCGCTGCTGACACGGTCTTCCAGATAGAGACCAGGCTTGCCAATGCCTCCATGGATAATGTCGCCTTGCGCGATCCTCAAGCCACGGATCATAAGATCAAATTCGACGACCTGCAAAAAATGACGCCGGCCGTTGACTGGAAGACTTACTTCCAAAGCGCCAAAATCTCCACCGCTGACCTTAATGTGGATCAGCCGAAATTCATGGAAGAAGTGGACCGGCAATTCCGTGAAACACCCTTGGCAGACTGGAAGACATATTTGAAATGGCATCTGCTTCATGAAGTAGTCCCGGCCCTTTCGTCCGCGTTTATTGACGAGAACTTCAACTTCTACAACCGCTACCTGGGCGGCGAGCAGGAGCTTAAACCGCGGTGGAAGCGCTGCGTTGAACTGACAGATGGTTTGCTGGGCGAGGCCCTGGGCAGGAAATACGTGGAAAAATACTTCCCACCGGCGGCCAAAGCGCGCATGCAGGACCTGGTAAAAAACATCATCGCCGCCATGCATGACACCATTGACGGCCTGGAATGGATGGGCCCTGAGACCAAAAAGAAAGCGCTGGAAAAACTTTCCACGCTCGATCCCAAAATCGGTTATCCCAACAAGTGGAAAGACTACAGCAGCGTGCACATACAGCGTGCTTCATTCTGGGACGATGTCATGGCCGGCACCACGTTCAACGTGAACGATGATCGCAACCAGATCGGCAAACCGACCGACCACAGCCGCTGGGGTATGACTCCTCCGACCTCAGATGCTTATTACAATCCGCTCCGGACGGAGATTGTGTTCCCCGCCGGAATCCTGCAACCGCCGGCATTCGATATGAATGCTGTGGATGCTGTAAATTATGGCGCCATTGGCGTAGTCATCGGGCACGAAATCAGCCACGGCTTTGACGATCAAGGCGCTCAGTTTGATGCTCAGGGACGGTTGAACAACTGGTGGACCGCAGATGATCTTACCGGATTCCAGAAGCGCACAGCCTGTGTGGTTCGGCAGTTCGATGGCTACTTCATCGAGCCTGACATTCACCATAACGGCAAACTGGTCCTGGGCGAGAGCATTGGCGACTTGGCAGGCGCAAAGATTGCCTATCTGGCATTCAAGAAGTCGCAGCAGGGCAAACCTCCTGCTCCCACCATTGATGGTTTTACTCCGGACCAGCAGTTCTTTATCGCCTGGGGACAGTTTCGTGGCGATGCCATCCGCCCGGAAACCCAGCGCCTGATGGTGCAAGGCGACCCCCACCCGATCGCAAAGTATCGCGTGATCGGGCCACTCTCCAACATGCCTCAATTTCAACAGGCGTTCAGTTGTAAAGCAGGAGCACCCATGGTCCGGCCGCCGGATGAGCGTTGTGAGGTTTGGTGATTTAGGTTTTCAGAGATGCTGTAGACCACCGCAACACGCGATTTGTATCAGGGCATCGACTTCAGAGCTTGCGGAAAATAGCATTCAAGAGGATAAGATTGTATCAGAGCGCGAATTCATTCGTGCCGTCAGGCGCAAAGCCAAGGAGTCTTTGATTCGCGTCCTTTCGCGTAGATTCGCGGCCAAAATACAGTTGTGCCACGCCCTAGCACTTCACCACATGAATAGCTAAGCCAGCCTGGGAAGTCTCTTTGTACCTCGACTGCATGTCGAGCCCCGTCTGGTACATGGTTTCAATCACCTGATCGAGTGACACCTGATGTGAGCCATCGCCGCGCATGGCCATTCGTGCCGAGTTGATGGCTTTCACCGAGCCCAAAGCGTTGCGTTCGATGCACGGAATCTGTACCAGCCCTCCAATGGGGTCACAGGTCATTCCCAGGTGATGCTCCATGCCGATCTCGGCAGCATGTTCAGCCTGTTCGTTGCTGCCGCCGAGCGCCGCCACCAGTCCGGCTGCGGCCATGGAGCAGGCCACGCCAACTTCGCCCTGGCATCCAACCTCTGCCCCGGAGATGGAAGCATTCTCTTTATAAAGAATGCCAATGGCCCCCGCCGTGAGCAGAAAGCGTTCGATTCCTTCTTCCGAGGCCCCCTTGCAGAAATTCTGGTGGTAGTGGAGCACTGCCGGAATAATTCCCGCGGCCCCATTGGTGGGAGCAGTTACCACTTGTCCGCCTGCGGCGTTTTCTTCGTTCACCGCAATGGCATAGACATTCACCCAGTCCATGATGTCCAAGGGATCGTCAGAGGTGGTCTTCACCAGCATCTTGTGCAGCCTGGGAGCGCGCCGTTGCACGTTGAGTCCGCCCGGCAGTTCGCCTTCGTTGACCAGGCCGCGCTGCACGCACGCCTGCATGACCTTCCAGATTTTGCGGATTTGACCGTGGACCTGCTCCTCCGTCCGCCGGCATGTTTCATTGGCAAAAACTATCTCCGCGATGCTCTTCCCGGACCTGTCGCCAAGCCGCAACAGGTCCTCGCCATGGCTGAACGGAAAAGGAATCTGGACATCCTGTGTCTCCTGCCGTGCGGCTCCGTCTTTGACTACAAACCCACCGCCGACGGAGTAATAAATCTCCTGGCTCAGCTTGTTGTGGCTGGAATCATAGAGGGTGAAGCGCATCCCGTTCGAGTGCATGGGCAGCACCTCGGCAGTATGAAAGAGCAGGTCACGGTCCGCGTGAAAAGCGACTGGATGCCGCCGCAAAAGCGAAATGCTACGGCTGTTATGAACAGCCGCCAGTTCGCCTTCAACTCCCGCTGGATCAACCTCCTCCGGCCTTTCCCCCAGCAGGCCCAGCAGGATGGCCCGGTCAGTTCCGTGTCCTTTGCCCGTAAACGCCAGGGAGCCATACAACTCCACCTTGATTTCAGCCGCCCCTTCCAGGTCTTTGGAGTTCATTTCCTCAAGGAACATGCGGGCTGCACGCATCGGTCCCACGGTGTGGGAACTGGAAGGGCCAATCCCGATCTTGAATAAATCAAATATGCTGATCATGAATAAGTGATGGGTTCTGCTCTCTCATCATTATATGGGACACATTCACCCACGTCTGATCACCGGATAATCAGCAACAGCCAGCCGCTTACCTCTCTCCCGCAGCCCACGCGCTGGAACCAGGTTGCATCTAAATGTGTTGTAACAAAAGCTGTTCGGTTCAGAATTCCTGGTTGCCACAGGAAAGCCAAAGGGATCACGCACGCAAAAACCATTCAACTGCTCCAACTCATCATCATATTCCTGCCAAGAGAGGTCACCCATTCCTGTCTTCACGCCAACCGGGTCAATCGTTTCTCCGGAGAGACTTCATACGCTTGACGGCACAGAGAGATCGGAGCATGCGACGGTGCTGCGCCGGCACAACATGCCGTTCGGCGCTGAATGCACGCCGGATGGCCAGGTCCGCTTCCGCCTGTGGGCGCCAACAGCCAGGCACGTCAATGTTTGTCTTATTCAGGAAGTTGAGGACCAGTGCCTCCCAATGGCGATCTCCGATGGCGGCTGGTTTGAATCGACTACCAGGTTGGCCGGGCCGGGAACACGCTACAAATTCCAAATTGACGGTGGCCTGAAAGTCGCCGATCCGGCCTCCCGGTTCCAACCTGAAGACGTTCATGGTCCCAGCGGAGTAGTCGATCCCTCAAGCTTCGACTGGGAGGACCAACTCTGGCGCGGCCGCCCGTGGGAAGAGGCGGTCCTCTACGAACTGCACGTCGGAACTTTCTCTCCCGAGGGAACATTTGCTGGCGTGGAACAGCGTCTTCAATATCTGGCGGATCTGGGTGTGACCGCGGTGGAGTTGATGCCGCTCGCCGATTTCCGCGGAGCCCGCAACTGGGGCTATGACGGAGTCTTCCTTTTTGCCCCGGACAGCCGCTACGGCCGTCCCAACGACCTGAAGCATCTGATTCAGACTGCTCACCGCCTGGGCCTCATGGTCTTCCTGGACGTGGTCTACAACCACTTTGGTCCGGACGGCAACTACCTGCGCGAATATGCGCCGCAATTTTTCACCGATCGCTATCGCACACCCTGGGGCGAAGCCATCAATTACGACGGCCCGGACAGCCGCACAGTCCGTGAGTTCTTTGTCCACAACGCCCTGTACTGGTTAAGCGAGTATCACTTTGACGGGCTGCGCCTGGATGCTGTGCATCAGATTTTCGATCAGTCGCCCTGCCATTTCTTGAATGTGTTGGCGGAAACGGTGCGGACCACATTCGCTCCGGATCGATTTGTGCATCTGGTTCTGGAGAATGATGACAACGCAGCCCGCTATCTGGAGCGCGGCCCAAAGAGGGAAGCCAGAATCTACACTGCACAGTGGAACGATGACTTTCACCATGCGCTCCACGTAGCCATCACCGGCGAGAGCGACGGATATTACAGCGACTATGCGGACCGGCCAGTAGAGAGATTAGCTCGATGCCTGGCTGAAGGATTTGACTATCAGGGACAGGAGTCGCCTTTTCGCGGAAATGAAAAACGCGGAGGGCCCAGTCGAGACCTGCCTCCGGTCGCATTCGTCTCTTTTTCCCAGAACCATGATCAGGTCGGCAATCGTGCGTTTGGCGAAAGAATGATCAGCCTTGCCGAACCGCGCGCCGTTCAAGCGGCGCTGGCCATCCAGTTATTGTCGCCCTCACCACCGCTGTTGTTCATGGGCGAGGAATTCGGCGCCGAAACTCCGTTCCTCTTCTTCTGCGATTTTGGCCCGGACCTGGCGCAACGAGTTACCGAAGGACGCCGAAAGGAATTCAGCCGCTTTGAGCGATTCAGTGGTCCCGCTACTCAAGCCCGGATTCCTGACCCCAATGCCGAGAGCACTTTTTTGCGCTCGAAACTGGACTGGGAATCTCTTGACCGTGGACCATCGCAGCATTGGCTCAACACTTACCGCACTCTGCTGAGCCTCCGGCAACGCTACATTACGCCGCTCTTGCCGGGCATCAAGCTGGGTGGAGCGACATTCAGAACTTTAGGCGAACGCGCGATTGAAATCTCATGGCCAACAGTCAATGGCGGCGCACTCACTGTTGTTGCGAACCTGAGCGATGAACCGGTGCTCAATTTTTCCCCGCCGGACTGCGAAATGTTCTACTCCACACCGTCAGAAAATGCTCAGGAGAACCAATTGGCAGCTTGGTCAGTGAGGTGGTTCCTCAGGTCATGAGCGCGCCTCCTCCAATTCCCACAGCCACGTACCGGCTGCAATTCAATCGTGCCTTCACCTTTCGCGATGCGGCGGCGCTGGTTCCTTACCTTGCTTCCCTGGGCATCAGTCACTGTTACGCGTCGCCCTATTTCCGGGCCAGGCCGGGAAGCACGCACGGTTACGACATCATCGACCACAATGCCTTGAATCCGGAAATTGGCAGCCTGGAAGACTACGAGCATTTTGTGGCTGAGTTGCATCGGCATGGCATGGGACAAATCCTCGATATCGTTCCCAACCACATGGGCGTCATGGGAAGTGATAACGCCTGGTGGCTGGACGTGCTTGAGAATGGCCAGGCATCGCAATTTGCCGATTACTTTGACATAGATTGGGAGCCAATCAAGGATGAGCTGCGTGGCAAAATCCTGGTGCCGGTTCTCGGCGATCAGTATGGGAACGTCCTGGAAAACGGTGAACTGCGTTTGTCCTTCGACATGGAACGCGGAGAATTCAGCATCTTTTATTCCCAGCATCGCTTTCCCATCGATCCCAGTGAATACCCGCGCATCCTGCTGCCGCGACTGGACAAACTGAAGGAAGACCTTCAGAACATGCATGATGATCTTTTGGAGGTGCAAAGCATCGCGACAGCACTGAGCCATCTGCCACCAAGGACTGGGCTTAATGGCGAACAAAAAAACGAGCGCATGCGTGAAAAGGAAGTTCAAAAACGCCGCCTGGGCGTTCTGCTCGCCCGCTCACAGCCGATCCTGCAATACATTGATCAAAATATCCGGGAATTGAACGGCGTGGTGGGGGACCCTAAGAGCTTTGATGCGTTGCATGAGTTGATCAAGGCGCAGGCCTATCGCCTGGCCTACTGGCGCGTGGCCGCCGACGACATCAACTATCGCCGCTTCTTCGACATCAACGATCTGGCTGCACTCCGCATGGAAGAAGAGCAGGCTTTTGCGGCGACCCATGGCCTCGTCTTCAACCTGCTCGCGCAAGGCAAAGTGAATGGTTTGCGCCTTGATCACCCGGACGGCCTCTACGATCCCGGTAAATATTTCCGTCAACTTCAGGCAGGCGCTCCACGGTCTGAAACTGTTCCTGAGAGCGCCGATACATCGCAACATTATGTAATCATTGAAAAAATCCTCACCAACAAAGAGCAGCTTCGGGAAGAATGGCCAATCCAGGGAACCACCGGTTACGATTTCGCCAACCTGGTAAATGGACTTTTTGTCGACCAGTCAGCCGCAACCAAAATGGGTCGCAACTATCGAGCGTTTATCGGCCAGCCCGTTGATTTTACTGACCTGGCGTATCGCAGCAGGCAACTGGTGCTCGGACTGTCATTGGCCAGCGAATTGAACATGCTGGCCAATGCCCTCAGTCGCATCGCCCTTGCCAGAAGAAACACCTGCGATTTCACTTTGAACAGCCTGAGGCGCGCGCTGGCGGAGATCATCGCCAATTTTCCCGTGTACCGCACCTATGTCAGCGGCGAACAGGTGTCCGCCGAAGACCGCTTCTACATTGAGCAGGCGGTGGCAGCGGGAAAGAAGAAAAGCGAGGCCGGTGATCTAAGCATATTTGATTTCATCCGGCGCATGCTGCTGATGGAGACCAATGGCGATCAGTCCAAATCGTACCGGCAAGCCATCCTCCGCTTTGTTATGAAGTTCCAGCAGGTCACCAGCGCCGTGATGGCGAAGGGTCTGGAAGATACAGCGTTCTATCGCTACCATCGCCTGGATTCGTTGAATGAGGTGGGCGGCAATCCCATGAGGTTCGGCGTGGGCCTTGCGGAATTCCATCACGCCAATCAGCAAAGACTTGAGCACTGGCCGGATTCCCTGCTATCCACTTCTACTCATGATGCCAAGCGATCAGAAGATGTCCGCGCCCGCATTGACGCGCTCTCGGAGGTTCCCGCGCTGTTCCGGCTCAACGCCGGCCAGTGGAGAAAGCTGAACCGCAGCAAAAAGCACACGATTGATGGCCAGCTTGCCCCTTCGCGGAACGACGAATATCTCCTGTACCAGACTCTGGTCGGCGCCTGGCCGTTCGAATCGCTGGAAAGTAAGGATTGGGCCAACTTTTCTGGGCGCATCGAGCAGTACATGTTGAAAGCGATCCGCGAGGCCAAGGAGTTTACCAGTTGGGCAAATCCTAATGGGGCCTATGAAACTGCAACATCCAACTTTGTCCGCGCTGTTCTCCAGCGTGGTGCTAAGAACCGCTTCCTGCATCAGTTTTCTGCTTTCCACTCCCTGATCGCCCGCGTTGGCATGCTCAACA
Source organism: Candidatus Angelobacter sp. (assembly GCA_036522115.1). Taxonomy (GTDB): domain Bacteria; phylum Acidobacteriota; class Terriglobia; order Terriglobales; family Acidobacteriaceae; genus Angelobacter. The sequence continues at coordinate 9,818 of DATDGL010000111.1, read as the reverse complement.
GCCTCTCGCAAACGCTGCTTAAACTCACCTCGCCTGGAGTGCCGGACATCTATCAAGGCAATGAGATGTGGGATTTCAGCCTGGTCGATCCTGATAATCGCCGTCCGGTTGATTATGCTCGCCGATGGGAAATGCTAAAACATTTGCGGGAGCGGGCAGACGCGCTCTCCGGCGGCGGACCGCAGTTCTGTCACGAACTGCTTGAGCATATGCACATGAAAGACGGCCGCATCAAGCTATTTCTCACATGGAAGACGCTCTGCTTCCGCAAATCCTATCGCGAATTGTTTCGCGAAGGAGACTACATGCCATTAACGGTCCGCGGCACACATGCGGACCGGGTTTGCGCATTTGCCCGCAGACGCGGCAACCAGGCGGCCGTTATCATAGCGCCGCGACTCTGGGGCGCTTTGCTGGGCCAGGCTGAATACAGCCCGGGAATAGAAATCTGGCAAGATACAAAAGTCCAGTTGCCCCGGATTCCTGGACAAACCTACCGCAATATCTTCACCAGGGAGTTAGTCAATATTGAATCCGGCGGGGAAACGCAGCTCTCGGAGGTATTAAAAGATTTTCCTGTAGCTCTTCTTTATAGCGAAGCTCTTGGTTGACGCAGGAGCTGATGATCTGCTCAATAAAAAGAACAATGGGCCTGCTTCGCGACAGGCCTATCAATATCCTTCCTCGCCAACCGTAGCCTTTCTGGGCTTTGTGAAGATGAGGGCGCAATGATCTCTTTTTTCTGATAGAGTTTTTGCGATAAGACCGGTGAGTACGAATGACCACTGTTTTTCTCTGGAGAAGCACCTATGACGAACCCATTCGAAAACGAAGATGGAGAATATCTGGTATTAGTGAATGACGAAGGGCAATACTCTCTGTGGCCTTCCTTTCGCGAGATTCCTGCCGGCTGGACTGCGACCGGACCGCGCGGCAAGCGCCGGGAGTGCCTTGACTGGATCGAGACAACCTGGACGGATATGCGCCCCAAGAGTCTCATCGAAGCCATGAATAAGAAATCGGGTGCGTGATCCAAGCGACACAGTCCAAAGGACCCTTTCCGGTCCGCGACCTCTTAAAGAATTCGAATTTTTGTCTTCTTTGGATTGGATCCACTATCTCGTTGTTCGGTGCTGAATTCTCTTTTGTGGCGGTGCCCTGGCTGATACTGCAGGTTACTGGCTCCGGGGCGGCACTGGGAACAATTCTCATGGTGGAGGCAGCGCCTCGGGCCGCTCTCATGCTTTTCGGCGGCGTAACCAGTGACCGCTTCTCCTTGCGGCAGATCCTGCTTTTAACCACCTTCACCCAGACACTCGTGGTTGCCGGTATAGCTGCGCTGGCCCATTTTCAAGCAATACGTCTCTGGCACCTCTATGCATTGGCGTTTGCCTTCGGATTTTCCGACGCATTCGCAATCCCGGCACGCCAGGCCCTCCTGCCTGCCTTAGTACCAGAAAATCAACTTCCCGCCGCCAACTCACTCGCGAGCGGAAGCGCGCAGATAACTGCAATAGCGGGTCCGGCGCCGGCAGGAATCGTGCTCAGGCTATGGGGCATCGCGGCTGGCTTTCTCATTGACGCCGTATGCTTCGTCTTTGTGTTGCTAGCGATCGTGCTTCTACGCGAGCCAAAAGAGTGGAGAGCGGGACAACTGGCAGAACCGGCACAGGGAGTGTGGCGATCAGTGCTGGAAGGGTTCAATTACGTCTGGCAACATCGTGCTTTGCGGTCATTGATATTCCTGAGCGCCGCTTTGAACCTGGCGGTCGCCGGTCCTCTGGTCATTGGGTTGGCCGTCGTGGCTAAGCAGCGATTCTCTTCGGCCACAGACTTTGGCCTCATGCTCTCGTTTTTGGCCATCGGCTCCCTGGTTGGCGCCTTGCTGCCCGCGCTTACAAAAAAACAGCGCCACCGGGGTTGGTTGATGCTGGTGTTCAGTGGAGTTCTTGGCGTTGGCATGATTGCGATTGGTTTGCTGCATCATCTGGTTCTCATCCTGCTCGTCATTGCTGCGCTGGGGTTAGGAAGCGGTTTGGTTTCCGTTCATGTGCAGTCCTGGTTTCAGGCCCACGTTGACCGGAGGATGCTGGGCCGGGTGACGAGTGTGTTTATGGTTGCAACCCTGGGGCTTGTGCCGGTTTCGTATGCCCTCACAGGGTTTTTGGCCCAGGTAAATCTCACGGTCACGTTCGTGGCCGCCGGCCTCGCGCTGCTGGTAACTGCTGGCTTTGCTGCAATCAACCAGGACGTGCGCAGGATCGATTAGAAATGTTTTCCAGACCGAAAACCGCAGCCTGGTTCGTCCTCTGTGAAAATTCAAACTGAACCACTACCGACCCAACTATGAACACAGATGCGCAAATGCTAAGAGCCAGGGACAACATTTCAGTCATCGCAAAATCCTAATGCACCAATTGTGGTGGGTTGTTCCGGTTGACGAGACCCGGTAAAATCGTTACATCTTGGAACTCTCTAATCAAAGTTAGCCAAGGGCACTTGATTTATAAGGTGGCCCGTTGAAAACAAGTAGTATTTCTAAGATCAACCGCTAAAGCAGCGAAACAAGTTGTAAGCAGACCATCTTCTCAGCAGCCCCGTCGGAAAGTCTGATGTGCAGGTACTGTTTGGGAATACCAGGGAGCCTCGCAAGATTCTCCTCAAACCTTGATAACCCCATGCTGCACACAAAGTGCAGCATGCTTCGACCACGAATGCTGGCAGGGTACTGGCGAGAAGTCATATGCTCACTAGCGAGTCCAATCTTGCACAAGAAACGGAACTCCGGACATTATCGGCAGCTCAGTTAAGCGTCTGGATGGCGCAGAAGCTGGATGCCCAAAGTCCGGCATTCAACATTGCCGAGTACATTGAGATCCTGGGGCCGATTGATCGAGCCCTGTTTGAACGGGCGTTGCGCCAGATCATCAGGGAAACCGGCGCGTTACGCTTACGCGTTGTCGAAGCACAAACCGGCCCAGCGCAGTATTTGGTTCCTGATCCTGATTGGGAAATGCTGTTCTTCGATCTAGGCGAAGAACCGGATGCTGAGGCCGTTGCCCGATTGTGGATGCGTGAGAACCAGGCAAGACCTGCCGATCCCTCGAGCGATCCGCTCTTCGCCTACGTACTCTTCCGTCTCTCACCAGGGCGTTTTTTCTGGTATGTGCGCTACCACCACCTCTGCCTGGATGGCTTGAGTGGTGCTCTGCTTGCTCGACGGGTAGCTGCGGTCTACTCAGCGCTGGCGGCGGGCAACAGCACTGAACCTGGTGCGCCGGGTTCTATTCACACTCTTCTGGATGGTGAAGCCGAATACCGGCAGTCTGCCGAGTATGAGGTCGACGGCAGCTATTGGCGTGAGCGGATGGGGAAGCTGCCAGAAAGAGCAACTCTCTCAGGAAAGCCACCCGCGAAATCGCGAACGTTCATACGCAACACTGAAATTCTGCCGTCGCCGCTGATAAGTTCGCTGGCTGCTCTTGGCAAAGCACATGGCGCCAGCCTGCCGCAGATGATTGCGGCTGCTACCGCCCTTTATATGCAGCGGCTGACCGGCACCGCGGATGTGGTTTTGGGCGTTCCCCTTGTCGCCCGCTTTGGCCGACAATTGCGGCAAATCCCCGGCATGACCACCAACGTGTTGCCTTTGCGGTTGGCGGTTAAGCCGGAAGAAAGTTTTAGCGATCTGCTCAAACAGACCGGGCTGCGGATGCGCGAGGCTGTGCGTCACCAGCGTTATCCAGCCGCTGATCTGCGCCATGATCTCGGCCTGAGCCCTGAGGAGCCGGATATCTACGGTGCGGTAGTCAACGTGATGCCGTTTGACTATAACCTGCGCTTCGCCGGGCATTTTGCACGCGTACACAACTTGTCGAATGGCCCGGCGGACGAACTCTCCGTGGTCGTGTACGACCGGCAAGACAACTCGGACGTTCGCCTCGACTTTGATGCTAATCCGGCCCACTACACGACCGAAGAGCTATCTGCGCATCAGCGGCGTTTCCTGTGGCTCCTGAGACAGTTGGTGGCCAATGCTGATCTCCCGTTGCACCGATTCGAGATACTGAGCACGGAAGAACGATGCCAACTAGTGGAAGAGTTCAACGCAACGGCGCACCCAATTCCGCAAGCCAGTCTCGCCCAATTGTTTGAAGCACAGGCAGCGCAAACTCCCAATGCGACTGCCCTGCTGCTGGAAGATCAGTCTTTAAGCTACGCAGACCTGAACCAGCAAGCCAACAGGCTGGCCCACTTTTTGATCGCGCATGGCGCAGGACCAGAAAACCTGGTCGGGATCTGTTTGGAGCGCTCCTTCGAGATGGTTGCATCTGTGCTCGCCATCGTGAAGACCGGCGCTGCCTACCTGCCGTTGGATCCCGATTATCCGAAAGCGCGCTTAGATTACATGGCGGCAGACGCCACACCGGCCATGGTGCTGAGCAGTAGCCACCTGCGCGCGCGCCTGCCCGAGAACGCGATTCTGGAACTGGATTCTTCTGAGGTTGAGAGCGCGCTTCTGCAATCTCCGGCGCACAATCCCATTGACGCGGAACGTACTTCTCCTGTCCTGCCTCAGCATCCCGCGTATGTGATCTATACCTCGGGGTCAACCGGCCAGCCCAAAGGTGTAGTGGTGGAACACAAAGGCCTGGCATCACTGGCTGCCTTTACGGCGGAGAAGTTGGGGATTGACCACACTTCGCGGTTTCTGCAATTCGCGTCCTTAAGCTTTGATGCCTCGCTTTGGGAAACGCTGACGGCCCTGAGCCGTGGAGCAGCCCTGGTGTTGTTGCGGGAGGGGCAAAGGAGCGGGGGAGCCTTGCGCGAGGTGCTGGTCCGCCAGCAAGTGACACATGCACTCCTTCCTCCGGCGGTGCTGCAGACGGTGGAAGGAGAAGAAAGCCTGCCGCTGAAAGTTTTGATCGTGGGTGGCGACGCATGTCCGGGCGAGTTGGTGGGCCTCTGGGCGGCGGGGCGGCGGATGGTCAATGCGTTCGGTCCCACGGAGACTACGGTTTTGGCCACGATGAGCGGGCCGCTGGCGGGTTCCGAGGCCCCGGCGATCGGAGTTCCGACGTGGAACACGCAGGCGTACGTGCTGGATGGGCATCTGGAGCCGGTACCGCAGGGAGTTGCCGGAGAACTGTATGTCGCGGGGCTTGGATTGGCACGAGGATATCTGAACCGACCGGGGCTGACGGCGGAGCGATTTCTGGCTGATCCGTATGGAGGAGAAACAGGCACACGCATGTACCGCACTGGCGACTTGGTGCGGTGGCGCGGGGATGGGGCGTTGGAATTTCTGGGGCGGGCGGACCAGCAGGTGAAGATTCGTGGATTCCGAGTGGAGCTGGGAGAGGTCGAGGCGGCCCTGCTCGCAGAGGACGGGATCAAGCAGGCGGCGGTGACGGCTGACAATGATGCTTTTGGTGATAAACAGCTATCAGCCTATTTGGTTCCTACTCTCCAAACCACGCTGGATATCGACCTTCTTCGTAGCAGGCTGCGGGAGCACCTGCCCGCTCACATGGTACCAGCCGCTTTTGTTGTTCTCGATTCCCTGCCCCTGACGAACAGCGGCAAACTGGATCGCCGCGCCCTCCCGGCCCCGCAAGTGGAGCGCCCGGACCGTCGTCCGCCCCGAACACCGGAAGAAGAACTTCTGTGCTCACTCTTCGCAGAGGTACTGGGGCGGAAGTGGATAAGCATAGACGACAACTTCTTTCATCTGGGCGGACACTCTTTGACCGCTATGCGTCTGGCTGCACGGGTGCGCTCCACGATCGGCGCGGAATTAACCATCCGTGAGTTGTTTGAGGCTCCTACGGTTATTCGGCTGGCCTCATCATTGCGCCGGGCTGGCCCCACCGCTGTTCCGATAGCCCCAAGGGTGCGTCCTCAACATTTGCCGCTCTCCTATGCGCAACAACAATTGTGGTTCCTCTACCGCATGGAAGGGCCAAGCGCAACCTACAACGTTCCGCTGGCGCTACGCATGGAAGGAGAAATCAATGCGGCAGCCCTGGAACAGGCGCTAGCGGATGTGGCCGCGCGCCATGAAACGTTGCGCACAATTTTTCCCGAATTAGATGGAAGTCCCTTCCAGCAAGTTCTTCCTGTAGAAGAGGCACGGCCTGTGTTTATTCAAGAGACCGTGAACGAGAGCGATCTGGCCAAGCGGATCGAGGCAGCCATGGCAACGGGCTTCAATCTAAACCGCGAAATACCATTCCGGGCATGGTTGTTCCAGATTGAGCCGCGATCTCATGTGTTGTTGCTCCTGCTGCATCACATCGCGTGCGACGCCTGGTCCCTGAGAGTGCTGGCGCAGGATTTTGGAAAAGCTTACTCTACCCGCAGTCGCAGAGAGACACCCGTTCCAGCCAAGTTGCCGATCCAGTACGCCGACTACGCTATGTGGCAGCGAGAGGTCCTGGGGCTGGAAGGCGATACCGCAAGTCCAATCGGCAGGCAATTGGAATTTTGGCGTAAAGCGCTGGCGGGCACACCCGAAGAGCTAAATTTATCCGCAGATCGGCCACGCTCCCGTGTTCCGAGTTATCGAGGCGCAATCGAGCCAGTACGACTCGGGCCGCAGTTGCATCGTGAATTGCAGCATATCGCGCAGAGTTGCGGCGCGAGCCTTTTCATGGTGCTGCAAGCAGGACTGGCGGCTTTGCTTTGCCGGCTTGGCGCGGGAGAGGACATTCCTATCGGCATTCCCGTCAGCGGACGCGGTGAACGCGCCACTGAAGAACTCGTAGGATTCTTCGTCAACACACTGGTGATGCGTACAGATGTGTCGAAAGATCCGTCATTCACCGAGCTGATCAGACGAGTTCGGGCCTTTTCCCTGGACGCATACGAAAAGAAAGATGTTCCGTTCCAGCTTCTGGTGGAAACGCTACAGCCGGAACGGTCACTCGCGCGTCACCCTTTGTTTCAAGTGATGCTGGTGATGCAGGACGGTCCTGAACCCAGATTGGAACTTCCGGGAGTGAAAGTCCAGCGTGAACCAATTACTGAGAATGTAGCGAAATTCGATCTGACGTTGGTGGTGGAAGAGCGACTGGGTGAGCAGGGACAGCCCCTGGGCATCGAGGGTGGGCTGGAGTACAGCCTGGACCTGTTTGATCCGCAAACTGCGGCGATGATTACAGAATGCCTGGTGCGGCTGCTGGAAGGGGCGGTAGCCCAACCGAGTGCTCCCTTGCGCGGGCTCAGCCTGCTTGATTCAGAGCAACTGCACACATTGCTGGAAGAATTCAATGGAACAGTCAAACCGTCGGCTGTGTGGACAGTGCTCGATCTGTTTGAAGCGCAGACAGCCAGCACTCCCTATGCAACCGCGATTATTTCTGGCGATGACCGGCTTTCCTATATGGACCTCAATACTGAGGCCAATCGCCTGGCGCACTATCTGATGGGATTGGGCGTTGAGACGGAGGGTACGGTTGGTATCTGCATGGAGCGCTGTCCGGGAATGGTGGCAGCCTTGCTGGCCGCGCTGAAGACTGGCGCGGCGTTTGTTCCTTTAGAACCGGATTATCCCCAGGCCCGGTTAAAGCAGATGCTGACTGACTCTGGCGCCAGGGTAGTGCTCACCACGGGCAAATCTCGCGCTCACTTACCGCAGGACGTCCAGGTGATCGTACTGGATGAAGCGGAAATGAAGAACCGGTTGAGGGCAGCGTCTGCACATAATCCCAAAATGGGCCTTCTGCTAAGTCAAGCAGCCTATGTGATTTATACCTCCGGCACCACAGGAGCGCCGAAAGGCGTTGCAGTGAGCCACGGCGCGCTGGCCAACAAGATCAGTACGCTGAACGAGTATCTGGGGATGAGTCCGGATGCGCGTTTTGCGGCGATGACTTCACTCAGTTTTGATCCGCTGCTGGAAGAAGTGTTGTGTCCTTTATGCGCGGGAGGAGCAGTAGTAATTGTTCCCGACCATATCCGGGAAGACGCGCAGGAATTTGCTGAGGAGGTGCGCCGGCAGGGCGTGACGATCGTCAATGGCAGTCCAAGACTGATCGATAGCCTGATTTTCAAAAGTGAAACATCGATGTATCTCAATGCTTTGCTGGTTGGGGGAGATGTTCTCTCTCTCGAACTGGCAAATGGGCTCACCAGGTCAAGGGTTGCCGGCCGGATCGTGAATTTTTATGGGCCAACGGAGATTTGCATCGATGCCACGGCATATGAACTCAGCGGAGAAACTGTTGGTGGCTCGGTGCCCATCGGTCGTCCGCTGGCCAACTATCGAGTGTACGTTCTGGATGCAAACCTAGAGCCGACCCCGCCAGGAGTGAGAGGCGAATTGTATGTAGCGGGAGCAGGACTGGCGCGGGGATACCTGAAACGTCCGGGGCTGACGGCAGACCGGTTTGTGGCAGATCCGTATGGAACAGAGGCGGGCACGCGTATGTACCGCACGGGAGACCTGGCACGGTGGCGCAGGGATGGGGTCCTGGAGTTTCTTGGCCGAGCAGACCAACAAGTGAAGGTCCGTGGATTCAGAGTGGAGTTGGGAGAGATAGAGGCGGCCCTGCTGGAGGAGGAAGGGATAAAGCAGGCAGCGGTGATAGCGAGAGATGCCGGAGTTGGAGGCACGCGTTTGGTGGCGTATGTGGTACCTGACGCGGGCAAGAGGGTTGAGATGGATGGCGTGCGGCGGAGATTGAGCGAGAAGCTGCCAGAACACATGATCCCAACGGCATTGATGGTGCTGGACGCTTTGCCGCTGACGTCCAGCGGCAAGCTCGATCATCAAGCATTGCCTGCGCCGGAATGGGAAGTTCGCGGTCGTCGTTCTGCGCGTCCCGGAGTTGAAGAGACTCTGTGCCGCCTGATCGCAGAGTTGCTCTCACTTGAGCAAGTAGGAGTGGAGGACAACTTTTTCCATTTAGGTGGAGACAGCATTTTGTCGATCCAACTGGTGAGCCGCGCACGGCGAGCGGGACTGGAAATAACGCCGCGGGAAATATTCCAGCAGCAAACCGTGGAAGGGCTGGCGGAGGTGGCGCGAGTAATCGTGGATGAGCCACTGGAGTCGAGTAAAGAAAAGGAAGAAGAGTTGGTAAGGCTTTCTGCGGAGGAGAAGGCACGGCTCGAAGAAGCTTATGGGGAATTAGAAGAAGTGCTGCCGCTGTCTCCACTGCAAGAAGGTTTGCTATTTCATTCGCTCTACGATGAGAGCGCAGCCGATATCTACACCGTGCAGTTGAGCATGGAATTTGAGGGACGACTGGAGAGCGGGCGGATGAAGCAGGCGGCGGAGGGACTGCTGCGACGCCACAAGAACCTGGGCGTATCAATCTGCCGCGAGGGCCTGGATCAGGCGGTGCAGGTGGTGCCGAAGGCGGTGGGGTTGCGCTGGCGGGAGGAGGATTTATCAGGGCTCGAGCAAGATGAAAGGCGCCGGCGCTATGAGGAGTTATTAGCGGCGGAGCGAGAGGAGCGATTTGAGTTTGTTCGAGGGCCGTTGCTGCGCTTTAGCTGGGTGCGGTTAGGAGAAGAACGGCAGCGGCTGGTTCTGACCAATCACCACGTGTTGCTGGATGGATGGTCGATGCCGGTGTTGTTTGAGGAACTGCTGTGGCTATATCGGCACGGCAGAGAAGATGGGGATGGATTGCCACCGGTGCGGCCCTATGCGGATTACTTGAGATGGCTGGCGCAGCAGGACAGCAAGGCTGGGCTGCAAGTGTGGAAGGAGTATCTGGCGGGCGTAGAGGAAGGGACGCGGCTGGCCCAGGAGAGTGCAACTACCAGTGGTGGAGGGGAATGGGAGCATTGGGAGCGAGGACTGTCGC
>DATDGL010000110.1:0-11321 GCA_036522115.1 Candidatus Angelobacter sp. | reverse complement strand
GGAGCAGTGATACCTTGCGCTGCTGGACTTCAATTTGGTTCTCGCGATGCGGGTCATCCCGCAAAAAGACCGGATGATCTTTGACCACCGAGGTCCAAGCGGTTCACAACGTGCTGGAACTGTGATTGCGGCATGTTGTGGATGCTCGCGTTCGATAAATGGGTTGGCAATTGCGATGGACGCCAAAGCCGTATTCGTGGACCGAGGTCATACATCCGGGTACCATATGACCTTCATCGACCAGCATTATTGCTTCGACGGCGAGCGGTGGTCTTTTCCTGACCTGCCGCTTTTCGGGATGTATCACCATCTTCACGTCTATCAGAATGTGGCCGGGTGGGAGTCGTTCGAGCCGGCGCTCTCGCGCATTGAGCAGATTGACTATGCCGAACTTTGGCGATGCGCGGCACAAATTCCCCATGGCTTGAGCACGACGGCCAAGGCTTATTTGATCTTGTGGAGGCTCTTGATCGGCGACGTTCGCTGGTGCGGGATCTCATCGTCCAATTCCGCAACTCGGACCACGCACCGTTCCCGAATTGGACGGACAGGCTTAGCGGCCGCCCGGTGCTCCGCCCCGCAACCATTCCTTAGAATTTTCTAAACTTTCTGTATCTGTAGCCCAAAGGGTATTGAAGCCGACTGGACCTTGAGGTTTTCCCAACTACAAAATCGACACGTCACATCACCCGCCAATTCTTGAAGTTGCTGATTCTGAATCACTAAGCGCTCAAGTGGCTGGTAGCCCCCCTGGTGTTGCACCACGAGGCTCGCACAAAGTCGGATTACTCAGAGGCTGTGACTTTTTTCGAATTTCCAGCAGATTCTGCCTCCGAAGTTAATTCAAGTGAGCTCGTGACCACCGGAAGTTTGTTCTGCCGAATCTGGGCTCGCTCTATCAATCTCTGGGCCTCATCAACAGACCAAACTCTTGTCCTCTTGATTTCTTACAGCGTTGTTTCCGCTGCAGCTTGCTATTGCAGCAGCTTCGTGCCGAAGTGCAGGACGTTGTAAGCCAGAGCACACCACAGCGCTAGGCACTGGCTCTTGTCTAATCCTCGAACCAGAATTTGCGTGAGGCCGCGATGGGTTCGCAAGTCGGCATTGACGGTTTCACTCGTTGCTGGTCTCTGCTTATAGATCTGCTTTCCTTCCTCGCTGGCCATACGCGTCTTCCACTCCCGCACGGCTTCGCTGTCCCCCGGCTTGATCTCCAACTCGCGGCCTCGGTTCTTGGCCGTCCGCGCCGACTTGGGTGGCACGAACAGTTTCACCTGCTGCTGGTGCGCATCTTCGATATCCTCGGTCCGCAGGTACCCACCATCCAACAGTTGTTCCTCCACTTTCTTCCCCGTTCGTTCCTCTACTTGTTTCCTCATCGGTTCGCTTAACCCGGCTGCGTCGTACCCTTCGTTACTTACTTCCACTCCAACAATGGCACGGCTTTCCGTGTCCGTCGCCAATTGCACATTCACCGCCGGATTAAATCCCCCGTTCGCCATTTTCATCACCCGGGCTTCGGGATCGGTCGTGCTCACCCTCAGTTCTTTGTTCCGAACCTTGTCCCCATACTTGCCCTTACCCGCTCGTTGGGCTGCCTTCTCCCGCTTCTCCTTCAACTCCGGCAGTTGCTGAATCGCCTGCGCCAGCCGCTGCTTTTTCTCTTCGGCCGCCCGCTTCCGCGCCGCCTTCTGCCGCGCCGTCAAGGCCGCATACTCCGCCGAGTCCACCTGTTCCCGCAACTTCTCCACATGCTGCTTCCACCAACAGCTTCTCCAACCGCTCTTCTCGACGAAAACTTCCCGCTCCAGCTCCCACTCGCACCCGCACTCCATCTTGGCTGATGCGGCTTACTTTCACCACACCCTTGTCCACCAACGACGCGATCACCTGCGTGAACAACTCATCCAATCCATCCCCATGACTGGTGCGAAAATCCGAGAGCAGGCGATGATTCACACTCACTCCCCCGCACAACCACCGGAAGGCGGCGCTCTCCTCACACCGCCGCGCCAACTCTCGCGCCGAGCCAATCCCCCGAATACACGCATACAGCCATAGCGCGACCAGCAGTTGCGGATCCGTCGCATCCCGCCCTGGTCGTCCCTCCCGCGCCCGTATCGGTTCACAAAAGCTCGATACGTCCAGCTTCTCCACCACCGCCATGACCATCCGCGCCGGATGGGTCGGTCCCACTAGATCATCCGGACACTGCACCACCATCGCCACCTGGCAGCGCTCTGGGGTTCGTAACCGTACCGCTCCACGCTCCTCTGCTGACGGACCCATTTCAACATCGCTCATGCACTCACTTATAGCTTGCATTTCTGTTGAACGCATATCAAAACTGCAAAAACCTGAAATATGGGATCAAAAAAGTCAAAGTCTCTCAGAAAGTGGCTATGTGATTCTCAAAAGTTGTAACAAATCAGCTTCTTAGTCATGGGGTGGTGGGGCCCCTACTGATCACATGTGAAATGTCATGGTGATGTTAATTTTGACTGCCACCGGACTTCCATTCAGCAAGAAGGGCCTGTATTTCCATTTTTTGACGGCGTCGAGCGCTGCTTGTATCAGGATGGGATGTCCTGAAACAGCGTGCGGCTGTGTTACGTTTCCCGCCTTATCAATAATGCACTGGAGAACGACTGCTCCTTGAATATGGGCCATTCTGGCCATTTGCGGATATTCAGGATTGACCTTTTGAATTAGGTGGTCTTCCGCGAAGCTGGCCGGCACTTCAAATAGTTGGGGAGGGGCAGTGGTTGCCGTCCGTGGCGGGGCCGCCGCGATAATACCCACTTTGACGCCGCCACCGCCCTCATCAAGTTTGACCGTTGGAAGCGGCTGAATCGGGTTTGTGCTTTCAGACTTGGTAAGGACTTCGACAGCAGGTTCTTTATCTTGCCATTCTCATCCACAAGAACGTTCACATACACATCGCCCTCGATGTGATTTGCGCGGGCGCTGGCGGGATATTCTGGCAAGACCTCGTGGGTCAGTTTGGCATGCAAGATCCAAGGCTTGAGCGGGATGGTGGAACCTGAGGGTTTTTCCTGCGCGGAGGCCAGCGCCACAAACAAGAAAAGCATCAGTTCTAAAAACAAAGATCTCTGCGTCATGGCTGATCAAGCTATCCAAGTCGTGCCCGTCTGTCAATGATGATGATCGACAACAGTGCCCCCTCGGAGCGGCGCTTTCAATTTTGCAAGTTGTTCAATCTGAGACACCTTTCGGGTCAAGCTGCCCGGTAGACCTCTTGGTGTTGCATCAGGTGCTTCGGATGGTCGGGGCATTTTTTTGTAACGTCTTGGCTTCCTGAGTCACAACTAAAGTAGGGATTCCTATTCTTGAAACCAAGCAGTATAATGGCTTAAATTCAGCAAATGGAAGTGTGGGCGAATGCTAGCCGCCCGGATAGTTCGTATCTGTTGCTCCCTCGCCGGAGTCTTGTCGACGCTGTTTGTAGTCGCTTTCACCCAAATCCAAGGGATGCAAGACTTTCCCAACCGCCGGGAAGGCACAAACATCCATCGCAACGCTCTGCAAGATTTCACGCTGGTAGCCGTCCACAGGAACTTCAATCGGTTTTCGCCGAATGCCAAACTCAAGGTACGCTTTTTTCTTCCCAAGCTGAACGGCGCTCAGGGAAGAACAGTCTCCATGCGGGCGGTCGAACTCCAAGACTCTTCGCATTACTTCATGGAAGCTAAAGAGTCTGTCCAGTGGAAGGATGGGGAATGGAACTTCTTCACACCATGGCCTACCAGGGATGTGATTGACCCGTTGGGCCTTAGTCCGACCAATATCGGTGTGCTTGCTCAGTATCGAGTACGTAATCATCTTCCAATTGTTCTGCCCGTAGACGTGTACCAGAAGGACACCGAACTGACGCGAAGCGCTTACACTTTTTATTTCATGAGCAACAAGGACCTTCAATCGTTAGATGTGTCCGTATCCGACGCTGCAGGAAAGGCAATGCTAATACAGGTTCCGCAGCTCAGGTGCCCCAAGGCCCACAATCTTGAATGTGTGAAGTATGCGGCGGGAAACACCTACCCGTTCGACCTTGACTTGTCATCCCTGCCGGAAGGCGAATACCACGTGAAGCTCGTCGGGCATGTCCTGCGCGACGTGACGCCGGTTTCTCCGCCAGAGATCGTGCTTTACCACCATCATTAAGGAAAGAACCCTGAACTTGCGACCGAAAAGCAAAACGCGCCGCTGGATTGCGTGGACAATCGGGGGGATATGGTTGCTGACCGCTCTGGCTGTGTTCATCGCCACGCGCATCCATCCTGCCGCAGTGGTTAACATTACTCTTAACGTTAGCAAGTTTTCTTTCCGCACCGACGCTCAAGGCATTCTCAGTCCCAGCAATGAAAAACAATTGCTAGTTTCCGGGACAGGTTCCCTGCAACTGCAGCTCAGCGGCGTTCGAGGCGTCAGCTTCAACGGCTCGCCGCTACAAGTTTCCTCCTTGGGAATCCAAGGCGAGCCTTCCGCCGCGTGTTCGTTTTACCAGGTGCGCAGCAGTGGAGTCGAACTTGCAGGACCGTCCCTAGTGACGCTGGAAGCTCCGAGGGCTGGGCGAAGCGCCTTCACTCTGAAGACACATGGTGGCCTCAGCGGAAACCTCACCAGCCGCCCGAGCGAGCAGGGATTGAGTCCCGGCTTTGACTGTACAAGAGTGCACGTGAACGAAGGGCCACTCGGAGACGTGGAAGGCAGTTTTTCGCCGCTAGGAGGAGATTCGGCATTTTTGGCCGCAGACTCGGATGTTCGGTTCGACTTTGTGTTCTCCGGCGATCCTGAAATCGGTGATACGCAGATCCCCGTCTTTGAGGAAATTCGTTTCTCGGAAATCGAGCCCGGCAGTTCGGAAGAGAAGACGGTCCTGCTCCAAGGCAAGAATGAAGTTGCTTTCGAGCAGTTGGACAAGAAGGTCACCCTGGATGATGCCGATCTGCTTGTAGTAGTTCCCAAAAGCGATTTCTACCTGAGACGCTTCTCAGTCAAAGATGGCATCCATCTCAGCTTGCACGGTGTCGCCCGGGATGTCCTTGTCGGCGCTGGTGTCAATGCTCTGGAGAATCGCATGCCGTCACTGTTCGACCATCTGGACAATGAGAAGCGTTTTTACGGCGTGATCCCTGCGTTAGTGGCGTTGATTGTTGGGATCCTGGACAAGATGGGGATCTTGGAGAAGAAGAAATGAGGACCTGGCAAAGGCTGTTTCTGGGCGGGATTGTCTCCCTGGCGATCTCGGCGCTGGTGGCAGCGCCCCTCCAAAACAATCGTTCGGAAATACAGCCGTCGGCCAGGTCTGCCACCCCGCAAGGCAGCAGTCTGAAAACAGGAAAGGCAGCAGTGACAAGGTCGCTGGCCAAACACGCCAGTCAGTCGGATAGCGGCAATCTGGCGCTGGAAGAGGCGGCAGTGGTAAAGGTGTTGGTCACGCGCGCCGATGGGACCGGAGATACGGCTACGGGACTATTCGTTGGCACACAGGGGAAGAATGCCTATTTCATTACGGCACTTCATGCCATAAGCGAGGACCCCGACAGCTTGGATGTGGTCTTAGTCCACAACATCCAGATTCAGTTCCGCCATTCCCAGAGCTTTCCGGCCTTTCCGGAAACAAAGTACGATCAGGTACTGGATATGGGCGTAGTACGAACTGCGGCGACCAATCTCCCGCGCAACGTGCCCAAGATCCCCAGAAAAGACGCCGAGGTAGGAGTGCAGTTTCACATCATCGGAAATCCGGCCGGAGATTGGAGTGTCTGGTCCGGCAATATCCAGAAAAATGCCGTTGGTGACGACCCCCGCCGCTTTCGCACCAATACAGACACATCGCTGGTCGGAGGGTATTCAGGTGGGCCGGTATTCGACTACGACGGCTCCTTCTTGGGGATGCATACGTCAACCAAGGCCAGCTATGGCATTGCCGCCAAAAGCAGAGAAATTGTAGAGCGGCTTGAGGCCTGGGGGATTCCCACGGATAACTTCACGATGCCAACGACTGCAGCGCCTACCGCGCCTGGACCGGCGCCACTGGTTTCCCCGGAAGCCGAGATCAACAAGGTGATCGATGCTTACGAGGATGCGTTTAGAGATAAAGATGCGGCGGCCCTTTGGAGAATCTGGCCTAACCCGCCCGAGAAAACAAAAATGGATGTCCAAAACAGCTTCAAGGCCCTTGAGTCCATCACCAGAGAGGTCACCGATCGCAGGGTTGTCATTGCGTCAGATGGCACTAGTGCAACAGTCAGAGGCCAGTACCTGCAGCAATATGCCGCTAAGAATGAAAGCCCGGAAAAATCACACGGTAGCATGACTTTTTCACTGGCAAAACATGGAAACAGCTGGGTCATAGATTCAATAAAGTGAGCAAGCTTTGTAACGAAACAACAAGAATCTGCACTATATATGCGAAGTGTGTGTAGGTTTTGGTTTGAGTTTCAAAAGGGACTTTGCAGACATCGCGGTCGATTGCATCGTGCCAACAGTTGAGCGGGCTCAGTCTACCTGCAAGAGAAAGTGAGGTCGTTCTATGCCCAAATCCTCGAGTGTAGTTGCTTTGGCCCTGGTCATTCTCAGCACCTCTTTGGCTTCGGCACAGAGCGTCTGCCGGGCCGGCATTACCAGCGACAAATTGATTTGCCTCATACCCCAAGTGTTTGGCCCCGACGGGCTAGTCCTGCCTGCTGGCCCCTCTGAGTTCCAAAGCGGCTTTGCCGGCAACAGCTTGGTACCGCTGAATTCGGCAATCGCGAGGCAATCGGTCCTCTTGCCGCTAGCGTCGCCTTCATCCGGACTCACATTTGTGTTGAGTAAGGATGGTATACCAGTTCCTTCCACGGACAGCCTTGGACCAATCTACGCGGAAAGGGCGGAAACGATTGGCCAGCGCAAAGCTTTCGTGGGAGTCGACTATCAGTACTTGAACTTCACCAGCCTTGATGGTATCAGTTTGAAGAACCTGCCGGAAGTCTTTACGCAGCCGGACAACAGCGTTAATGCGCCCCCTGGCCGAACCTGCTCTGCCGCTGTCAACGGTTTCAATACCGGCCCCTGCGCTTTCATCAGAGATGTGGTTAAAGTCAATAACAGAGTTGACTTGAAGATTCACGAATTCATTACCTTTGTCACTTACGGCCTTACGCATCGAATAGACGTATCTCTGGCCGTGCCGATCACAAATGTGCGCATGGGTATACTTTCGGATGCCACGATCGTAGACGTCTCTGCCACCCACGTTCACGCGTTTGCCCCGCGGACGGGCTGCGGCACGCCGACAACCAACTGTCTCAACCAGCAATTCTCTAGTGTTCGCAACGCCAGCGGAATCGGAGATATGACTCTGAGGGTGAAAGGGACGGCGTGGAAAGGCGAGCAGGCCGCACTGGCGATTGGCTTGGACGTCCGAGTCCCTACCGGTGATTCCCTCAACTTTCTTGGTGCCGGTGCTGCAGGCGTGAAACCATTTGTCGTTTGGTCGTATAAAACTAAAGCCACGTTTTCTTATCATCTCAACGCTGGCTTTGAGGTTAACGGAAGCTCCCTGATAGCCGGGGACATTTCAACGGGAACAAATGACAGATTACCGAGCCAGTTAACATATGCGGCGGGAGCTGACGTGCGGATCAGCAAACGGGTTACAGCGGTCTTCGACTTGGTTGGGCAGCAAGTGTTTGAAGCCCAGCGTCTTTCACAGAAAACATTTACCGAATTAGGTGCATGTACACCGAATCCCGACCCACTAAGTCCACCACGGTGTCCGATTGGCACTGGCCCTAGCAACATTGGCAACATGGATCCAAATCTTACTCAAACGGCTGGAACCTTCAACGTTTCCAATATATCCGTTGGTTTGAAGCTGCGGCCGTTCTCCAATCTCCTGATCACGGGCAATGCGCTGATCAAAGTGAATGACGGGGGACTTCGGTCGAGCGTCGTTCCCCTGGGGGGAGTCTCTTACACCTTCTAGAGTACAAAAAAACCGGTGGAAGAGTGCCGAAGAGCCGAGGGTGAAAGGCGAAAAGTTATGGTGAGATTAAGGCGGTTAGTCATTCTCGGTCTTTGGGCCATTGTCACACTCACCTCGAATCCTCCGGCATTTGCACAGATCCCGTCCTTTGACATCTCTATCCCCCTGAAAGGTCCGAGCACAGTAAACAATTCTTTCCCGCCGATTGGGACAGTCAAGGCCATCGTCAGCGTGGCTTCTAACGCGCTGGTGACGTTCACGATTACGCCTGATGCTTCCCCAACGCCCACCTCCCAGTCGTTTGTAGCTGTAAGCCCCGGCGTTGGTAACCCTATCCCGCTCACTTTCTCATACGCGGGTCTCCGCAACGACGTGATCTCTCTTGTTCACCTCCCAATTGCAAGCGATGCACCGACCTACGAAATAGATTTTCACGTGCAATCGGACTTCGATATATCTTGTAACGCTCAGCAGAACGCGCGGAGTTTTACCGTGTCAGTCGGTACAACGGATCCGCAAATCACAGGTGTGTGTCTGGAAAGTTGGGACTCAGACAGTACAGGAAGTTGTGCACAAAACATCGACTCGGGTCACCTTGTATCGATACCACAGGTTGGTACGGATACGTTTGCCACTGTGTCCATGCCGCCAACGCCAACCCAGACTCTCGGATGCCAAAGGCTACCAATAGATGTAATCATGGTGCTTGATAAGTCAGGCAGCATGGCGAGCTCAACGATGGCAGCGGTCCCCCAACCAAAGATTGTGTCTCTTCAGAAGGCGGTCAAGAGTTTTGTGGATGTTTGGGACAGCCTTAGACAGCTGGAGAGCGATATCGGCGCTTCTGCTCGCGCCGACAAGATCGGCGTGGTCCTCTTTGATTCCACTGCCGAGTGGTGGGGCGACCCTGCGCTCAACCCGGGACTGACTCTAAGCCAAGACCTTAACCTGATTGATAGCAGTAATAACCCCAATGTAAACATCTCCAGTTTTCTCGACCTCAGTAGGTGCACCGCAACTTCATGCGGCGAACTCGTCCCCGGAACTTCAACTTCCGTAGGTGCGGGACTCGTACTAGCGGACGATAAATTCGGTTCAGCGCCGGCGGCAACTGATGGGCATAGACATGTCGTGCTGGTGATGACCGATGGTATCCAGAATACCAATCCAATGGTGCGAGCTTACGACCCAGCCAATCCGGCGGATCCAAATCCGGCGAACCCAACTCAAATTGCGACCTACTCACTGGGGAGCCCCGCGGTCGCCACGCCACTTCCTCATACTGGAAGCTACCAAGTGTTTCCTGTAACGGTTGGAACAGCAGGGGCAGTTGATACGGCTTTTGCGAGTGGGGTTGCTAGAATACCCGGCAGTTTCTATATAAACACTGAAGGTACCCTCGCCCTGAGTCCAATCTTCCTTGAAATACTGCAGAATTTCATCAAATTCTTCAGCTACGAAACCGTCAGAATAATCTCTGAGCCCACGCCTTACTCGGTGACGATTCCCATTTCTACCACCAGCCAGAACGTTGTCTTCACCGTGATGTGGCCGAGCCAATCGTCATTGCGGCTGATCATAACCCCACCAGGCGGAGTTGAACCGATTGTCCGGGAGAGCGGGTCGGGATTCATGTCCGTTGTCCAACGGTTGCCGCTGCCTGCGCCCTTTGATCCAAGAGAAGACTGGGAGATCAAGGTAGAGGAGGTAAACGCCAATGTTCCAGCTGCGCTTGCGACGACAACAACACGGGGCGGCGTTATGTTTGATCTCCACGTCATGACCGATGATGGCGCAATCAAGACCGACCTGGCTATAGTGCCCGGCGACTATAAGCCGGGTGACAAGATCCGGCTGAGGGCCAAGCTGACTCGGTTCGGCCTTCCAATCTTGGGGCTGGGTTCGCGCCCGGGTGACAAGATAGAGGCCGAGTTGATTCGTCCGGGGAAAAGCATTGGCGACATACTATCGGAGAGTACAGCCAGCAGTGTTTCATCTGGTCCGGATCCGCAGTCTCCAGCAGAAGCCAAGTTGGACAACACGCTCCGGAGCAACCCGTCTGTTCTCAGGCATAAGTCCAATACGATCCAGCTTTACGACGATGGCAAACCGGAGCATGGGGATGATGTAGCTGGTGACGGTATTTACAACGCCCTCTATGAGGCAACATTGCCGGGCCACTACAATTTCACGCTCGCCGCTGAGAGTGTGGCTCCTGATACGGTGCGTTTTTCGCGCCAACAATTAAGAACTGTCTACGTCCGCCCATACCCCAATGCGGACAACACTGACTTCCAGAGCAGCATAAGCTTCGGCCGCAAAGGGGCCGCCAACACATTGTCAATCGTGATGACTCCGCGCACCAAGGCCGGTGATCACATGGGCCCAGCGTGGGCAAATTACTTCTGGTTCAGCGCACCCGGCGTTACGCCATTCAAAGCCAAGGACAATTTGGACGGAACCTACACTGCAACACTGGCTTTCACCGGTGCCAAGCCGCCTAAAGTTTCCGTGGGCTTTGAAGATGCCCTAGTGGTAATCGCTGACTCCGTGACGTTCAATGAACTCCCTGCTAAGCCAACCCCGCTGGTTGACTACATCCCGGGGCCGCCGGGTGAAGTGGCCATCTTCCTTGATCTCGGTGCTGGCTTCCCGCACGGCACGTTCAGCAACGCTTTCAACACCGGCTTCAGCCTGAACGCCGGGCTGGAGTACATGATCAACTCGCATTTCTCAGTGGAAGGCATCTTCGGCTATCACCATTTTGCCGCTAAGAGTGTCCCTCCAGCGAATGGGCAGCTTGTGACCTTGCCCGACCTGAACCTCTATCAGTTCTCCGGCAATGTGAAGGTCTATCTGGTCCCTCCGCAGAAAATCAGGCCGTTCGCGAATGGCGGGATCGGCGGATACAAGTTCAGTCCGGGATCAGGAAACTTCGGCGGCAACTTTGGCGGTGGTCTCTTATACGAACTGACCTCGCGCTTCGGACTACAGGGCTCCTATAACTTCCATGCTGTAAACACCACAGGAGGAGCGACTAAGTTCTCAACGATCCAGGCAGGAATCCGATACGTGTTCTAGCTCAACTGCTCGAAATCATTTGCACGATGAGCGCTCCTGATACTCAATGACGGCGTGCTAGCCGGGGTGCTTTGGGCTGCATAATGTTTTGAGCCAGGGTCGCATTCGAAGAAGTAAACATGTAGGCAAAATTGTAGCTGCAGAAGCCTCAAGGAAACGCAGGGCTCAATAACATCCAATCGGTGACCAGCAACAGGTTCAATATCAATCACTTAAGAACAGCGAGTTTCAATAGAGTTCAACAGGC
>DATDGL010000109.1:0-10134 GCA_036522115.1 Candidatus Angelobacter sp. | reverse complement strand
TGGCAGCCACCAACTCAAGCTCGTGCAGGTCGCCGGACTGCACGTGAATCTGCAGTTGCGAACGGTCACTCACTTTTCCGTTGAGGGTCAGCGATGTTTGCGGCGTCTTGATGTAGCTCTGATTTAGCGCAACCTGTTTGGCCGCGTTAGTGTAGTCCGCATGAATTGCGCCGGTCAGCGGCACTGCACATGCACTCTTTCCCAATACTCCCCGGATGGTGGCGTCGCTGTGAGCCATCAGGTTATTGAAGGTCTTCGCCCAATTGGCATCGGCAGTGGCGTTGATTCTTCCGTTCACGCCGGCCTGCTCCAGAGAACCCCGATTCCCGGAAGCCGCTGCGATTTCCTGAAGAGAAAGATTTTTCAGCGAGGCCTGCACCTTCCCACGCGAGGCCCCCGCAAGATCACGAATTACCAACTTGCCATCGAGCCTGCCGCCCAGCAATTGAGCATGGATGTCCTGCACTTCAGCGTTGCCGCCTTCCAGCTTGTAGCGGGCCCCCAGGTCCTGGACTCGCGCATGGACGCCTGGAGTTTTGACGTTGAGTTCCCGGCTGTCCATGGTACCGTTCAGCGAAACAGTCTCCAGGAGAGGACGATTTGGATCGCTCTGGTAATTCAAAGAACCGTCCAGACGGACTGTCCCGGTGGGCAGCGAGGGATCTTTCAGCAGCCGGCGGAAATCGTCGGCAACCAGAATCGCCTGATAGCTGGCTTGTATCCTGGGATTGCTGTAATCATCGACCGCGGCCTTGAGCGAAAGATGCGAACCTCCCGTGGCCAGCACTAACTGATCCAGATTGAAGCGCGTGGGCGTAGCGTCGAAATGGGCCTGCAGATCATGGACCATCGGGGCGTAAGTCCCATATTGAATGCGGCCCTGGTGGTAACCCAGGTCTCCATAGTAGCGAGACTGAGAGTTATCGAACCTGGTGTTTATATTGAAATCGTGAAGCTCGGCGTCCAACAAGCTCTTTTTATCGTTGTAGTAAACCTCTCCCCGGTTCAGAACAAACTTCTGAATTGCCAGATCGAAAATGCTGGTGGTGCTGCTGCCCGGTTTTTTGGGTTTAGGAAAATTATTGCCGCCCGCTTTGTTCACAAAAACGCGCGCCACCGGATGGTCAATAGCCAGGTTTTGCAGCCGCCATTGAGCGTGAAAGAATGAAAGGATCTTGATGCCAACATTGACGTGGTCGGCTTTGACCAACGGTTCCGCGTCATTGGCTTCAGCGCCGTGGAGCGTAACGTCATAGAGATCCAGGCTGAGCGTGCTGAGATGCAGATCGAAGTCGCGCACCTGGAGCCGCGCGCCAGTGGAATCTTCCACACTGGCGGCAACTTTGGCCAGAATGCGCTGGCGGAAGCCGTAGTTGTATTTCACCAGCAACACCGCAGTCACCAGCACCACAACGATCAACGCCACAAGTCCTGCGGTGCTCCATAGAGTTATTTTTTTCCACTTCGCCATTTTCCTGCTCATAAAGGACCCCACTTCAGAATGCCTGGCCCAGCGTGATGAAAAGCTGCAATGACCTGGTCACGCCCGGAATTTGCTGGAGGTTGTGCCCGATGTCAATGCGAACCGGCCCGACAGGCGTCGCATATCTCAAGCCAAACCCCAGGGTGTTGCTGTAATTGGAAAAGAAGTTTTGAAAGCCAACACTCGAGTAGACGTTGCCTCCATCATAGAAAGCCACGCCACCGAGTTTGTCGCCGATCAGCGGCAAGGTCACCGGAATGGGAAAGCGAAGCTCGGAATTCAGGATGACCAACTGCGCGCCACCCACGGGAACGCGAATCTGCGCGCAGGTGGATGGATCAGAGGGATCGCCGCAAACGGCCACGTTGCGCTGCGGCCCGGCACCGTCCAGAGGGAATCCGCGAATGGTGCTGCCGCCGCCGGAAAAGAAGCGCTCACTCAACGGAATGTGGGCGCCGTTGTAAGCCAGTTCCAGTCCCACACGCAGGCTGTTGGCCCATACCAGGTTGTTTCCGCCAATGCGCTGGTAATAGGCGGTCTGCCCCATGAACCGGCCAAAGTTGGTATTGGATCCCAGCACGCTGGGATTGATTCCCGCCTCAAGACTTTCGTAGATGCCGTGATGCGCATCCAGCGGGCTATCGCGCGTATCGCGAATGAATGAAGCCGACAGCGTAGAGAGCCGCTCGTTGCGGTCTTCCGGCGTGACCAAATCCGGGACCAGGAGATTGGTAAGATTGGTGCGGCGTAAACTGTAACGAAGAAAGAGCGTCTCTGTCTTCTTTGCGTCCAGCGTCCGGTGAAGCTGGAAGCCACCCTCCGCCAGTTTTTCCGTGAAGATGGGATTCTCGCTCGATCTCTCGCCGGAAACCGTGACGTTGGAACTCCACACGCTGTTCAAGAAGGTTGGATCCGTCCAACTGATGGCTGCCCTCTGGTCCAGCCGCGCTACCAATCCTCCGATGGAGAGGGTCTCTGCCCGGCCCAGGAAATTCATGCGCGTATATTCGAGCGAGCCTCGCGGCCCCCAGAAGGTCTGCTGGCTGGTTTTGAAGTTTGAAGGCAGCCCGACAGGGGGGAGATTGGGCAAGGCGATGGTGCCGCCGGGTATGCTGCCGCCGCGATTCAATACTTCAAATCCCGCTCCATAAGTAATGCTGTTGCGTTTGGCTTCATGCAGCTTGATCAAGACTTCATTGTCTGATTCTGTGGTGATCGGCTTGAGCGGATCAACCGTGGCCCAGTCAAAAACGCCCAGCGCATAGAGCTTGCTTTCTGTTTCCAGCAATGTGGCTTCGCTCAGAGGCTGGCCAACGGGAATTTTGGCCTGCCTGGCGATAATTTCCGGGCGCGTATGATAATCGCCCAGCGTGGTGACCATGGTGGTGCGCACCTGCGGGCCTTCGTCAATGCTGTAAATCACCGCTATCCGATGCTGGTCTTGCGGAAGCGGAGTTGCCTTGGCTTTGAAGGTTGCGGTGAGGTAGCCACGTTTGAGATAGGCCGCGATGATCTGATCACGGTCTTGGTCCATCAGTTGGGCGGAGTAAGGCTTGCCCGGCGTCAACGTAAACCCTTTGGGCGCCAGATCCGTTTCCGACAAGGCAGTGTTGCCTTCCAGCTTAAGCGACTCCACCTCATCCTGCACGCCCTCCTGGATCTGAAAAGTGATCGTGAGCCTGCCCTGCCGGTTCACTGCGGCCGGGGTGACCCTGGCCTGGCTGTATCCGGAATTGCTGTAGAAGGCCTCCAGATTCTTCGCGCTCTTGCGCAGTAGCTGCTCACTGTACTTGCCATGCGTCAGGAAGCTGCCCTTGGTGACGGTGACGCGAGGAAGAAGATCATCCTTTTCGTAATGCTGGTTGCCGCTGAACTCAATCGACTTGACCTTGACCTTCCTGCCTTTTTCAATCTGGTACACGATGGTTGTGGCCGACGGTTCTTTTTCTATGCGGCTGTACACCTTGGCATCGAAATAGCCTTTGCTCTGAAGGTAGGAAGCAAGGTTGCGCGATCCTTCTTCCACCAGATCGGGATCCACCGCGTTCTCCTGATAGATGGGAACCAGTTTTTTCATGGTGCGGCCCCAGACGCGCGCCCCTTGCGTATTGACAGAGATCCTGGGGCCCTGGGTGACGTTGAAGGTAACGTCGGCGCGGTTGGTCCGCGGGTGATAGTTCGCGGAGATGAATTGGACCCGTCCGGCCAAATAGTGCTGCTTGCCTAATTCCGCCTGCAGATAAGCGGTGGCTTTCTCCAGTTTTTCCAGGGAATACGGCTTGCCGGATTTGAGCGAAGTTCCGCGCAGCCGGGCCATCCAGGAGCGCAGGCTTTTTTCAAGGCGCTGCGTCTCTGCCTCAGAAGCCCCGGCCAGGACGATTTTGCCGAACCTGGCCCGCCGCTTCAGGTCAATGTCAAACAGCACATTCACGTATCCTCGGGATTCGTTGGCTTCCAGTTTCGGCTCAACTGTGGCCAGGAAGAATCCGGTGCGATGGAAGAAGGTCAACAGGTTGGACTCCGCCTCCTCCACGCGTCCCGCCGTGTATGGCTCCTGGGTGGGGTCGCTGGCCAGTTGCAACAGCCGGTTGTAAGTAAAGACCCCGTTGGCCTTGCCAAAATCGAAGATGCCGAAATAGATGGCCGGCTGAAGCACAAGCAGAACCTGCAAGCCGCCAGATTGCGGGCGGACATCGACCTGAACATCCTTGAACTGTCCGGTCTTTTTGAGCGCGGCAATGGTCGCGTCAATCTTCTCCTGGGAATAAGGAGCATTGGCCGGCTGGAGGATCAAGGGCTTGAACTGCCGGGTGTTCAGGTCGGTCTTTCCGGCGAGTTCTACGGAGGAGACATTCTGCCCTTCATAAGAAATGCCGGGAGGCTTGGGCTGCTGGGCGCGCGACTCCGGGAAAATTCCCAGGACCGCGAGAACCCAGATGAAGATAGTGGCCACAGAGCGGAAAACAGTCATACGGCGGGAAACCCCTTTTCCCCAGCTCGGGGAACAGGGATACCCGAAGCTCCTGAGGGAACTAAAAGGGTTAGATTGACTGCGGCGATGGTCTGTTGCTCAAGCCAGGGAACATGGAACAGGCTACCGGGAACAGGTAAAGATAAAACCACCAGCAACACGGACACTGAGGGGCATCGTTCGGCTTCGCAAGGCCCACCTCAAGGACGGGCTCCGGAAAACCCTTTTGGCGGGGTGTAACGTTGCTACAACCCCTATAAACATTGAGCAAAACCGGAGGAACAGGGTTCAAAGAACAGGACGGATAGAACCAATCGCAACACCTTTTAAGCCACAGAGGGCACTGAGGGGCACCCTTCGGCTTCGCAAGGCTCACCTCGAGGACAGGCTCCGGGGAACCCTTTTGAGCGGGTGCAACGTTGCTACAACCCCTATAAACATTGAGCAAAACCAGCGAACAGGTTTCAAGGAACAGGAAGACAACCAACGGTAAAACCTTTCACCGCCGAGGACCCGCTCAGGAAAACCTATTGAGCCGTTGATTTCCACTGATGGGGGGTAAACAGCGGATATAACCACCATCCATCGAGCAATTTGGATTATTCGAGGTGAATCGTCGCTTCCGAGCATGTGATTGAAAAATCTAGAGATCTTTGTTCCGGATTGAAGAGATCTATTCCTTTTCGTTCCGGGACAATCACTTGATTCGCCCTGACCGCCTGTCTCTCGTCATCCCCACAAGTTATTGAAAACGCACACATCGTTGCCGGAGATGAGATTTTCCGTCTTTGGTTTGTCCGTCGACAGAAGCGATCAGGCGCAATTCGCCTTGCCGTGGTGGCCTCCGTTCCATAATCTCTCCCGTTTACCAGTTCGCGAATGGATCGCAACACTACGCCCCTCGCCGCACACACGTCTGCGGCTGCGGGCGCTGGCGGGCAAGAGCGACACGGCTGGCTTGGGTCCAAAGTAACTGCCACTGGCACGCGCGATCCAGTGAACGCGCGTGCTGCTTGCCCGCCGTGGCCGGATTTCGGCAGAAGGCTCCCCCTGCACTCACGCCTTCTGAACGCCTCAATCCGCCGGCAACGCCGGGATTTCGGCTGCCGACCCAGACGCCGCCAAACGCTTCAATATTCAGTTGTCAAAGACCACTGCCGGGGACGAGTCCCCGGTCGCCCGAGGGCGATCGGCGCGTATATAGCTTAATTCGCGCCTGCTTCCAGCATTGCAGAGGCAACATTGGGAGTCAATCAAGTGCTGTCACAATGCTGTCACAGTGACAGCACTGGGGCGCAACCACATCATGAGACAAGTTCGATTGTGACACTTTGCTGTTCACTGAGATCAGGTTGGGAAGAGGACTTTCACCTTCAAGCTGTTGAACATGCCCGGCACACCACAGAAAGACGCAGCCGAGGGCGGCTGCGATCCACTCTTGAATTCTTATTTGCGATTTGCCGGGCCGTGCCCTCACAAACTAGCTGGACTTCTTTCAATTCCGGCAATTATGGCAATCCCTGATTTCGCGGCTCAATCACCTGTTCCCTATCGGCCCTGTATCATACACAACATGAAGCGTGGCTCGTTCATTGCCGGCGTGCTCATAGGCTTGATTGCGGCTGCGTCTGCTGCCGTTACGGTCACCATCGACCACAACACGGGTGAGGCGGCGACGGCGCAATTCAAATTCAAGAGAGTTCCTTCCCCTATAAAGGACAATGCTGCGGCCCAGGCCAAGCTCACGCTGGTGGTGGGGCAGGCGGCTCCCGGCAGCAGCGTGAAAGCCCTGACCGATGGCGTGCTACCGGAAGAGGAAGACCAGCCGGCTGCGAATTTCTTTTTTCATGACGGCTCTGATGGAGGACGTTTTCTGCTGGACCTGGGAAGCACGTTGGAAATAGCGGAGGTCAACAGCTATTCATGGCATGCAGATACGCGCGCGCCACAGGTCTACACCCTCTTTGCCAGCGATGGCACTGATCCCCGGTTCAATCCTGCGCCGGACGCCAATACCGACCCGGCCACCTGCGGATGGAAGCTGATTGCCACCGTGGACACGCGTCCCAAGCAGGGCGATAGCGGAGGGCAGTACGGCGTGAGCATCAGCGATTCCAGAGGCACGCTGGGCAAGTTTCGTTACCTGTTGTTTGATTCCATCCCGTCCGAGGACGATGATCCGTGGGGAAACACGTTTTTTAGTGAAATCAACGTGAGGAGCGGGCCACAGGCAACAGGCCACAGGTGACAGGGAAGAAAAAACACTTAGCCGCAAGGCAGAATTCCGGAACCAAATGCTCCACATTATGCTTCCGAGCCAGGAAGAATCGCCGTGATCCGGTGATCGGAAATGTGCCATTTTAGATTTCCACAGGGCGCTTGGACTCCGCCACTGAGCGCCTTTAAGATCATCACCCGCGCTGGCGCTGTGGAATCGACAGGTCGTGTATAATTTTTTTGGTTGCCCAAAAAGCAACTTTTTATTAAATATTGTGTTGACTTTTCCCGGCAACTCGGTGTACCGTTCGCGCAACAATTTATCTGAGAAGGGGTTTTCATGATTGGAGCCAGACAACAAGGCAGCGAGCCCCCTCACCATGCACTATTTCCCTTATTATTCAACAACTTAACTCCTCGTTACTTTAGAAACTTTTCCCGATTTCATGAGTCCAATAAAGTGACGATGACAATATTGGATTCCCCTATTGAATAGGGCCTAGACAGGAGGTACATTGCTATGACCCGCGAAGGATGGGACGGATGAATTCTTGATGGTAGAACCACAGACTGCCGAAAGGGCAATCTGGTGGTTAGGAGAAACAAAGGGCTTCTGGGTTCAAACCGGAGCCCTTTTTGCTTCTGCCATCGGAGCACTCTGGATCGTTTATTCGCGAGCCCGCAGCGAGAGAAAACGTGCAACGGTTGATCTTGTCCTCCATCAGAAAATGGATCCTGAATTCGTCAAATCGAAACAGGAGTTTATCAGGCTT
This sequence comes from Candidatus Angelobacter sp., assembly GCA_036522115.1. Taxonomy (GTDB): domain Bacteria; phylum Acidobacteriota; class Terriglobia; order Terriglobales; family Acidobacteriaceae; genus Angelobacter. The sequence continues at coordinate 2,690 of DATDGL010000109.1, read as the reverse complement.
CGCGACACCCAAAATCTCGCACAATATATAAGCAACACTGACACTGATCAATTTCGAACGATTCTAAAAATCCTTAACAGCCACGAGTTTGCTGCTTGTGGCATTCGCGGAAGGGCCTACCACGAAAAGCTTTATAAACGAATGCAGTGTTCGACTGTAATTCGCGACTGGGACGCTCTCAGTGGTTTCGTTGCGGAGTTTAGACGCGCAAATAAGCACCGCACCGCAGATGGAACCGGGATGAGCTTTTATCAAGATTTTGAATGGCTCGCTATCCGATGGAAGAAACATCCATTGAAACCAGGCCAGTATAGCTGGTGGTGGCCATGGTCGTAAGCAAATAAAACCCGCCATCTCTGGCGGGTTCGGCGTCCAATTTTGGACTACCTATCTGCTGTGGACAGACCGCCATCTTCGTACAGGTTTGTAATTCCCGGTTGTCCAGTCTGCCAGATCGGAAGACACCTTGACGCAAGGCTCGACATCAAAGACGAGAGCCGTATTGTCATCAAAGCGTATGTCGATGAGGTAGTAATCAGACGAGACGTACAGCGCAGCTTCAGCAACGATCTTGCCCTTTGCCTTGCTGAGAGGATGTGACTTTTTTAAAAAATCGCGAATTTTTGCCGTGCAAGTACTTTGTTTTCAGCATGGCTTTTTAGCGAAAACCCAAAAAGTCACAGCCTCTGAGTTTGACGACGCGCTGGTATTTTTTTTCAGCGCGAGAGCGTTTAGCCTTGGATGCAGCCATCTTGCCTCCCTGTGTTGAGGTGATTTGGTTAGGGTCGCATCCGTGCTGATACACGGGTGCGCCCGCTCACACCTTAACGCTGGAAGCCTGTGGAAATTGAAAAAGGCCCACTACCCGGTGATCGAAAAGTCAAAACCTGACGCCTTTGGCGCGAAATCAGGGAATTGCCAGAACGACCGGAATTGAAAGACGAACAAATGCCGGTTTAGCAAATAGTGCGCCGTGTCAAATGAGAGAAAACGCAAGGTCCCTCCACCTCTCCATTGCGTGGAGAAGCCTCGGGATGACGAAAATGTGGAATGAGATGCGGTTGTTCGTGGATATGGTGTTGCCTAAACCGATCTAAATTTTTCTGATTCGCGTTTTTCGCGTTAATTCGCGGCCAATTTTGATTTTCTCCATGGGTCCGGGTCCTCCGTGGTAGATTCTTTCGCATGCTTGAATGGCTCAAGAAGCTGCGCCAGCACCTGTTGACCGGGGTTTCCTATGCCATCCCGTTCATTGCCTGCGGCGGAATCCTGATTGCTATCGCCACCGCGTGGGCCATGACGCCAACGGGACCTGATTTTTCCCACTCGCCCAAGCTCAAGCTCATTCTGGACATCGGATCGGCCTCATTCTCCCTGATGCTATCCGTGCTGGCGGGTTACATTGCGTATTCGATTGCCGGCAAACCAGGATTGGTCCCGGGGTTCATTGGGGGATACCTTTCCAATGAAATCAAGGCTGGTTTTCTGGGCGCGATCCTGGCAGGACTCCTGGCCGGTTATGTGGTGGAGTTGATCAAGAAAATTCCTGTCAGCAAATACCTGCGGCCGGTGATGCCGATCCTGGTGATCCCGGTGCTTTCTTCGGCAGTAATCGGCATCGTGATGCTGAAGGTGCTGGGCATCCCTATCGCGAACTTCATGATTGCGGCCAATGGATGGCTGCAGACCATGAGCACTGGAAACAGCGTGCTGCTGGCCGTGATTCTGGGAGGGATGATCGCCTTCGATATGGGCGGTCCTATCAATAAGACAGCTTTCTTTTTTGGCGCGGGCATGATCAGCCAGGGCAACTACAGCATTATGGGGGCGTGCGCCGCCGCCATCTGCACTCCACCGCTGGGGTTGGGGCTGGCAACTTTGCTGCGGCAAAAATTGTGGAGCGAGGAAGACCGGGAGGCGGGATTGGCAGGACTGGCCATGGGCATGGTGGGAATTACAGAAGGCGCCATACCCTTTGCCGCCGCCGATCCGTTGCGCGTGATTCCCTGCATTGTCCTGGGCTCGATGGTGGCGTCGGTCATCGCAATGCTGGGCGGAGTTGGCGATCGCGCGCCCCACGGCGGGCCGATTGTTCTTTTCCTGGCAGTGGACCACAAGCTGGCTTACGTGATGGCCATTGTGGCGGGGATGGTGGTGACTGCACTATCCATCAACGTGGTGAAGGGGATGTCGGGAACGACACCGGCAAAAACGGCGGAGGCAGCATGAAGATCGTAGCGGTCACGGCTTGTCCAACAGGCATTGCTCATACCTATATGGCGGCGGCCAAGCTGGAGAAAACAGGCAGGGAACTGGGACACGAAATCAAGGTAGAAACCCAGGGAGCGGCAGGCATTGAGAATAAGCTTTCAGAAAGCGATATCCGGCAGGCGCAGGTGGCTATTTTTGCCGCAGACATTGCCATAGAAGGCCGTGAGCGCTTTGAAGGCGTGAAGATTGTGGAGGTACCTTTGCAGCAGGTGATCAAGAATGCGCGTGAGGTCTTTGCCAGACTCTGAAGACGATCAAAATCTCACCACAAACCAACACCTCACCACGGAGACACGGAGACACGGAGAAGAATAAAAAGAAAATCAAAAGCAAAACCCTACCACAGAGGACACTGAGAGAAGAGCGAGGGCACGGAGAAAAATTACGGGAAAATCAAAATCAAATTCAAAACCTCACCA
>DATDGL010000108.1:0-17135 GCA_036522115.1 Candidatus Angelobacter sp. | reverse complement strand
GCCACGGGACTGGAGCCGGGAGACCATGTAAGCGCGGCGGACGTGACGCGCGCGCTGCAGCGTCTGCGGAAAAAATATCAGAGCCACGGCCGGGTGGAAGCCCAGGCGGCGGTTACGCAACGAACGTACCATGCTGGCAGCAATACCCTGGATTACACCTTCGATATTGTGCGCGGCCCCGTGGTGAAGGTTACAGTAGAGGGAACCGGATTACGCCAAAGCGTACTTAAGAAATACGTGCCTATTTACGAAGAAAATGCCGTGGACGATGACCTGCTGAACGAGGGCAGCCGCAACCTCCGCGATTATTTTCAGACCAAAGGCTACTTTGATGCGAAGGTGACTTTCAGCCAGAAGACATCAGGACCTGACCTGGTGGAGGTGGTCTTCAAGGTGGATAAAGGCCCGCCGCACAAAGTGGAGCAGGTCATCGTGGCCGGAAACAAATACTTCTCGCGGGAGATCATTCGCGAGCGCATGCAAGTCCAGCGGGCAGGCGGCCTGCTCCTGCATGGCGTTTACAGCCAGTCCCTGGTGGCCAAAGATGTGAGTTCCATTGAGGGCCTGTATCGCGCGAACGGGTTTTTGCAGGTCAAGGTCACGCCCACAATTGAGGACACCGACCGCCACAACAAAGGATTTATCAAAGTCACGATCCATATTGATGAGGGCCCGCAGACCCTGGTCGGCAAGCTGACCATCCAGGGAAACGCCAAGGTATCAGAAAACGAACTGCGCGCCCTGGTCTCATCCACCGAGGGCCAGCCGTTCTCTGACGCGAATGTGGCCGCAGACCAGACGGAGATCACGAACTACTACTTCAATCATGGATTTCCGGAGGTGCGGTTTGAATCTTCCGCCAAGCTTGAAACCGGAAATCCGGCGCGTATGGATTTGACTTACAAAATTACTGAGGGCCCGCCGGTGTTTGTGAATCGGGTTTTGATTTCCGGGCTGCACTACACCCGAGGATTCGTGGCAGAGCGGGAGATCATCGCCCAACCCGGCGATACTTTGAGCCAGGAGCAGATGCTGGAGTCACAGCAGCGGCTCTACGACCTGGGAATCTTTAATGCCGTGGAGATGGCGGTGCAAAATCCAGAAGGGGACGCGGCTTCCAAGAATGTTCTCTTCCAACTGGATGAAGCGCGGCGATACACCTTCACCTACGGCGTGGGATTCGAGGTGCAGACAGGACAACCGGCAGGCATCAGCAACCCGGCCGGCGGGGCCGGAGCAAGCGCCCGGGTCTCCTTCGATGTCACGCGGTTGAATTTTCGTGGACGCGACCAGACCCTTACCCTCCAGACTCGTTACGGCAACCTGCAAAAGCGAATCCTGATTGGCTACGAGTCGCCGCGATGGTTTGACGCGAAGAACCTGACTTTCAACCTGACCGCGTTTTACGACGACACCTTCGACGTCCGCACCTTTGAGGCAAGGCGCCTGGAAGGATCGGCGGAGGTAAAGCAGCGGCTGAATAAAGCGACGACCTTCTTCTACCGGCTGATCTACCGGCGCGTGAGCATCCCCTCGAGCACGCTGGTCATTGATCCTAACCTGATTCCATTATTTTCTCAGCCCGTGCGGGTGGGAATGCCGGCCTTCACCTACATCCGCGATACCCGCGATGATCCTACGGACTCGCACAAAGGCGCGTTCTCCACTCTGGACAGCGGGATGGCTTCCGGCGTCTTTGGCTCGCAGGCAAATTTCGGCCGCCTGCTGGTGCAGAACTCCACCTATTACCAGTTTCATAAGAAACGCTGGGTGTTCGCGCGGTCGACTCGCCTCGGGGTCGAGGGCCCGTACGGTTCAACGAATTTTATCCCGCTGCCGGAACGGTTCTTTGCCGGAGGCAGCAATTCCCATCGCGGGTTCGGCCTTAACCAGGCCGGGCCGCGCGATTTGCAGACCGGCTTTCCGCTGGGAGGCGAGGCGATGTTTTTGAATAACCTGGAGCTGCGTACGCCGCCGTTGCCGCTGCCCTTTGTAGGGAATGACGTGAGCGCAGTGGTGTTTCACGATATGGGAAATGTATTTGCCTCTTCCGGTGACATCCTGAATAGTTTTCTCCATTATGTACAGCCGAACCGCAGCGCATGCCAGAATACGGTCACGCCGAGCTGCAATTTCAATTACATCTCGCACGCTATTGGAAGCGGAATCCGCTACCGGACACCGATTGGGCCCGTGAGCTTTGATTTGGGCTACAACCTGAATCCGCCGGTTTTTCCAATCGCGCAGCAAAACCGGTTCGATACGCTGGGACATTTCAACTTTTTTTTCAGCATTGGGCAGACATTCTGAGAGCAGCAATTAGCCATTGGGAATTGGCAATGAGCCAAGGCAAACGCAACAGCAACAGCAAACCTTACCGCTGATGACACTGATGAAAGTGATCGAACACTGAAGAGAATTGAGGAGCGAAATCACAAATCACCAATCATCCAATTACAAATTGCTGGCAGATGAAACTCACATTCAATCTCGTGATCGTTTTGCTGGTCATTGCGGCCTGTTCTGCCGAGGTGGTGGACCGCATGGTGGCGGTGGTGAACCGCCAGGTGATCCTGCAAAGCGAACTGGAACAGGCGGCCCGGGTCGAGTTCCTGCTTCAGGGCAGGAGCCTGGACCAGCTTACCCCATCGGAGATGCAGGGTGTGCTTGACCGGATGATCGACCAGGCGCTGCTGCAGCAACAAATCGTGAATACGCCGCTGCTGGATGCCAATCAGGAAGAGATTGCTTCGCGCATCCACGAAGTTCGGTCGCAGATTCCCGGAGCCACAGACGGCCAGGGATGGCAGTCCATGCTGGCCAGTTACGGAGTAACAGAAGCTGACGTAGAAAAACAGGTCGCTGCGCAACTGCGCATTCTGCGCTTCATTGATTTGCGCTTCCGCAGCCTGGCCCACGTGGACCGGGCCTCGATCTCCAATTACTACACAGACAAACTGCTGCCGGAGCTGCGGAAACAAGGGGCGCCGGAGCCGCCGCTGCAGCAGGTGTCTGACAAGATTGAAAAGATACTGACTGAGCAACGCATCGATGAACTGTTGAATTCGTGGCTGCAAACGCTGCGCTCGCAGGCGCACATTCAAAAGATGAGGGCCGATTCCATGCCGTCCAGCGGGACAACGCCATGACTCCTGCCTCTCCTGACCGCAGCAACGGCGAGTGCGCCAAACGACGGCGGTTCAGATGGAGCCACGGAATCCTGAGCGCACTCCTGCTGGGCTCCATCATCTCCCTGAGGCTGTACCTCACCAGCGATGCCTTTCATAACCTGGTGCGAAAGAAAATCATTGCGCAACTGGAGCTGGTTACCGGAGGCAAGGTGGAAATCCAATCATTCGCCTGGCGGCTTTCCGGGTTGCAGTTTGAGGCCCAAGGGGTGACCATCCATGGACTCGAGAGCAGCGACCAGGCGCCGCTTGTGCATGCGGACAGCGTGGCCGGAAGTATCAAGATCATTTCTCTTTTCCGGCAGGAGATCGGGTTGCGTTCGCTGGCGGTCGATCATCCTGTCATTCACTTGATCATTTATCCGGATGGCTCTACCAATCAGCCCATGCCGCAGATGAAAGAAGGAGGCACGACTGAAGCCGGCCGCCTGTTCAATATGGTCATTGACCGGGCAGAGATCAATAACGCGGAGTTGCAGCTCAATGAAACAAAGATTGCATTCGATTTTTCAGGAGAACGCCTGACTGGAGGAATGAGCTACTCCAAAGCGGACAAGGATTATGAAGGCAATCTCAGCGTAGACCAGGTTGCGGCGCACTATAGAAATTTTGCGCCAGTGCGCGGCAACCTGGAACTGCAATTTGTGCTGCGACCGGCGCAGGCGGAGCTGAAGTCGCTTAAGTTCTCGGTGGACCATTCTGTGCTACAAGCGAGCGGCACGCTGGCCAACTTCGGCAATCCTCAAATCCGGCTCCAGTACATGGCTACGCTCGACCTGAAAGAAACGGGAAAAATCGCCAGGACGCCGCAGCTTCAGGCAGGACAGCTTGAAGTGAGCGGCTCCGCAAATTATGAGAACAAAGTTTATGGAGCGCAGGGCACGTTCTCCGTGCGCGATTTGGGATGGCGCGATTCCTCGTGGAACCTTTTCGGGATCGATGTGAGCTCGCCGTTCGCGGTTTCTCCGGACAAGATTTCACTGCCGCGACTGGCGGTGCGGGCTTTCGGAGGAGCAGCCCAGGGCGAAGTTGGCGTGGTGAACTGGAATGCCCTGCCTTCCGAGAAGAAAGCTGCTGAGCGTGGTAAAGGCGCTCTGCGTGTGTCCAACATGCAGGCCGGTCAACTCGCTGTTGCCCTTTCTGCTAACCAGTTTCCCCTGAACAAACTCAATCTGGCTGGCGCAGTCTCAGGAGATGTGACCACCGCCTGGACGGGACCGGTCAAGAATGCATCGGCTGAGTTCAAGCTGGAAGCGAAGCCGCCCGCCAATGCGTTGCCGCGAGAGATACCGGTCACGGGAGGTCTGCAGGCAACCTATCACTTCGCCGGCGCGACCATGGATGTTGCCGGTCTGAACCTGGCCACCCGCGGAATTCGGCTGAATGCCTCGGGCACATTGGGATCCTCCACGGCCCAGCTCAAAGTTGCATTCAATGCAGACAGCCTGCAAGAAGTCCAGCCTGTATTGGAGGCGTGGAGTCCGGGGACGCGCTTGCCGGTGGATGTGTACGGACCAGCTTCCTTCAACGGAACCTTGTTCGGCAAGCTGAGTGGCCTATCCGCTCGTGGGCGAGTTGAGATGCGGGACTTCGACACGCTGATTGGTCCAGTCCACACCTTGCTGGGTCCACTGGAGGCTTTGGCGACGCAGAAACCTCCAGACCGAATCCATTGGGACTCCGTGTTGGCGGATGTACTCATTACGCCTTCCATCCTGAGCGCCCAGAATGGCCTGCTGAAGCGCGGGGCTACCATGGTCACGTTTTCTGGAAGCGCGGGCCTGAACAAAGGCCGGTTCGACGAAGCCGCCAGCCCGGTGACGGTAGATTTTCAGGCGCAGAATATCAGCCTGGTGGACCTGCAGATGGTGACAGGCGTGAAAGCCCCAATTGCGGGGACGCTGAACGTGGATGTGCACACACGGGGAACTCTGCGTATTCTGCGCGGCAGCGGAAACCTCTCCGCCGCCAGGTTGACGATCTACGGCGAGCCATTTTCTCTTTTTCGCGCCAGCGTCAACTTTGCCGGGGAAGACAGCCAGTTCAACAACATCCTGCTGGCCCACAACGGGGCACAACTCACGGGTTCGGCCGCCTTCAACACCCTGGCGCATTCGTTTCGCTTTGACGTGAATGGAACGAACATCGAACTGGCGAAGTTTCGCCACATGCAGCCACAGCGGCTGAGCATGGCCGGCCACGCTGATTTTCACGCTGCTGGGTCGGGAACCACGCAGGCCCCGGCCATCAACGCGCAACTGAATTTCCGCAAGCTGGTCTTGAACGGCGAACTGGTGGGTGACTTGAATGCTTCCGCCGAGACCCATGGAGAGAACACCCTGCTGCACGCGAAGTCGAACTTTGAGAATGCCGCGTTCAGCCTGGAAGGCAGCGTGCGGCTGCGCGATGACTACCCCGCGCAGATGACGCTGAAGTTCGCGCACCTGGATTTTGATCCGCTGATTCGCGCTTACCTGCAGGCGCCTCTCACCGGCCATTCCTCCATGGAGGGCTATATCGAGGTGCGGGGCCCACTCAGGACGCCGCGCTCCATTTCCGTTGTCGCCAACATCGCCCAGCTTTCAGCCGGCGTGGAAAACGTGAAGGTACACAACGACGGTCCCCTGCGCTTTTCCCTGAACAATCAGTCCGTCCACGTGGACCAATTTCATCTGACCGGAGATGAGACGGATCTCTCTTTGCGCGGGGACGCCAGTCTTGCCGGAACACAAGTTCTGGATTTGCAAGCAGACGCAAAGCTGGACCTGAAACTGGCGCAGACGCTGAATCCCAACATCATTGCCAGCGGCACGGCCAACCTGGCGGTGCATCTGGGCGGCGCCATGGGCCAACCACAGATGCGCGGCCGCATGGACATTGCGAACGGAGGGCTCTCCGCCGTTGACCTTCCCAGTGGACTGAGCCAGATCAACGGCCACCTGGTCTTTGCCCAGGACCGCATGTTGATTGAATCCCTGCGCGCCCATATTGGAGGCGGTGACCTGGACCTGGGTGGATTCATCACCTACAGGAACGGACTGTATTTCGACGTAACCGCAACCGGGAATGACGTGCGCCTGCGTTATCCGCCGGGACTCAGCGCCTCCGCCAATGCCAGCCTGCGCTACACGGGCTCCGCCCAGAGTTCGCAGCTTTCCGGCAACATGACCATCATCCGGTTTGCCGTGGATCCTCGCTTTGATTTTGTGCAATACCTGGCTGGGGCCAGGCGTCCGGTCAGGGTGGGATCGCAGAATCCGTTCCTGGAAAACCTGCGGCTGGATATTCACATTGTCTCCACGCCCGAACTTCGAGTGGAAACCTCGCTGGCAAAATTCTCCGGTGATGCCGACCTGCGCATTCGCGGCACAGTTGCCAATCCGGCAGTGCTGGGCCGGGTGAATATTGCGGAAGGCAATGTCTTTTTCAACGGTACCCGATATCGCCTGGAGCGCGGCGATGTGACCTTCAGCAACCCGCAGGTGATCCAGCCGATCGTGAACGTGGAGATGTCTGCACGCGTCCGCGACTATGACATCACCATTGGTTTCCACGGACCGATTGACAGGCTGAGCATCAATTATCGTTCTGACCCTCCGCTGCCCAGCGGCGACATTATTGCCCTGCTGGCCTTCGGACGGACGAAAGGGCAGGACATCTACAGCAACCAATCCACGACCACGCTGGCCACTTCCGACACCATGCTGGAACAGGCACTGACCACGGCCTCCAACAATCGCGTACAAAAACTTTTCGGAGTGGGCAGCGTCAAGATTGACCCGCAAGTGATCGGCGCCGAGAACAACCTGGGCCCCCGGGTCACCATCGAGCAGCAGATCCAGAACAATATCACGCTCACCTACATCACCAATTTGACGCAAACAAATTCCGAGCAGGTGATCCAGGTGGAATACAACGTGAGCAGGAGCATTTCCGTAGTGGCGGTTCGCGATCAAAACGGAATTCTGGGTTTCGAAGTGAGAATCCGGAAACGCAAGCGATAAGGCCCTGCCTGGCCACTTTTGGGCCAAAGAGGTTGTACCCCTTGTAAAATGCTTGCGGGCTCATGCCGAATGCTGATTTCTGATTCCTGGCGGCCTTCGGCAAAACAAGTGACGTTGCCAAACGACAATTCATCCGCCGGACCGGAGGCTTTTCGCGCTGAGCGTGAAGCCATGGTCGAGCAGCATCTCCGCCGCCGTGGCATTCATGACGAGCGCGTTCTCGCAGCCATGAAGATGGTTCCACGTCATGAGTTTGTCAGAGGGCCTGACTGGCCGGAAGCCTATGCCGATCACCCCGTCCCCATCGCCGAACAGCAGACCACTTCCCAGCCCTACATCATCGCCGCCATGCTGCAGGCATCTGAGATCAAGCCGTGTGACCGCGTATTGGAAATCGGCGCCGGGTCCGGTTATCAAACCGCCGTGCTGGCAGAGCTGGCCGGCCATGTGTTCGCGATTGAGCGTTATCCAACCCTGGTAGATTCTGCCCGGCAGGTGCTGGATCGCCTTGGCTATCACAACATCGCTCTGGTGGCTGGGGATGGATCTATGGGACTGGCGCAGGCGGCTCCGTACGATGTCATCATAGTGTCAGCGGCCGCGCCGCGAGTGCCGCCGATCCTCATGGAACAGCTTGCGTCCGGAGGGCGAATGGTGATTCCGGTGGGCGATGCCGGCCAGCAAATCCTGAAGCTGGTCCGCAATCACGGCGATCACATCAGTGAAACCAACCTTGAAGGCTGCCGCTTTGTGCCGCTGATTGGGCAGGCGGGGTTTGGAGAATGATGCGTTCGGTCTCATTCACCGACAATAGGCGTGCGTTTCAGCAAAGCAGGGAGATTGCTCCTTGGTTTTGCAGCAGGTCCATTTCTTATGTCATGTCGCGGTGGTTAAAGAGCCAACAAGAGGGCGAAGCTGATCGGCCGACTCGTCCGCGGAAACAGTAATGGCTGTCTTGAGAATATTTGTTGCCAATTGAGAAAAATCCTTTCGAGCCTCTTGAGCAGCCTTAAAGTGGGAGCCCAGAGCTCCGTCAGCAGGCTTTAAGTGAAACATGGGCTTCCGGGCTTGCTGAGCTAACGGCATCAAACTGCGATAGTGTTTTAAGAGCGACAGGCAGTTCGGATCCTCAGACGGGGTTGCCGCCGGCTGGGTGTCTCTGCCTAGAACCGCCTTTTGATAAACACCAGGAATCTGCGCGATCCACCGATCATAGGCCTGCACAGGTCTGTCTAATCTCACCGAGTGCTGTTGTATCACGTAACCGATCGGCTGCATTTGTCCTTCGGGTAGTTCCAGGTCAGTCGCTGGATTTTCGAAAAGCCTTGCTTCCCAATCAGAGCGCCAGGATTTTAGCTTAGGTCCCAGATTTCTGAGGCCTTGCAAAGAAAAGAGGTCAGGAGACAAGGGAACAACTACGTAATTGGAGGCTATCAAGGCGGCTCTGTTAATAGCTCCTAAATTCGGCCCTAGGTCGAGCATGATGAGGTCAGCCTTGTGCCGAGCGGCGGCCGATTGCATGATACGCCAGAAGGTGGAGGTGACACGGAAGGCCCGCTCATTGCGGTCAAGGCATTTTGGCCAGGATTCAGAAAGCGGATCTTCGAAGTTTGAAAGATTCAAATCGCCAACCATGAGAGCGAGCCGCTCAGTTATATGCTGGAGATGCGGTTCCCGAATGTCGCCCGTTCCTTTCTGCAAAGGATCCAAAGATCCAGAAATGGTTTTCGAATGAGCGCCGTCTGGCCAAAACGCCAGAAGCTCGTCCTCGTCCAGAAACGCTGCAGTGAGATTGGCCTGAGGATCCAAGTCGGTAGCAACTACACGCGCGCCCAGATCTGCGTACATCCAGGACAAGTGATAAACAAGAGTTGTCTTGCCAGCTCCTCCCTTACTATTGAAAAAGGCAATGATCGGTGTATTCTTCACGGGCGTTTCCTGATGATCGCCAAAATATGGGATTCTTCAATTTGATACTCCAACGGATGATTCCCATTCCTCTCCAGCTCTTTGCGAGCCACCGCAATACCGACCCCGAATCGTTGCACATATCCCAGATTCTTCATTGCTTCGGCCAGGTGCGCGTTTCGATAGTCAGTGATGCCCGGTTTTCCAAAATTATCCCGGCTAACCAGCCCAAATGGGCCGCCGGGGTTTTGAATCTCAATCCGATCACTAAACCATGTTATACGCACGGGAGAGTTCGTACCTGAGTAATTGCGATGCATGATGGCATTTCGAGTGAGTTGCTGGAGTGCGGCAACTGGATAATCCGGACGCCGGGTTTCAACCGGGCTTGAGGTCAGGTCCGTAGCTATTGAAATGTTCGCCTGAAGAATCTCATCCAGATTTCGCAACAGCTCTGGAAGTGGGCCGGAAATCTCTCGCTGATTTTTTATAGAGTCCGTTAGCTCGGTACCTTCTATCCGAAGGAATTGAACATAAGCACCGGGTATGTACTCACTGGGGTCTTTGCCTGTAACCAATATTCCAACGATGGTTGGATGCCGTTGAGCAATCTCCTGATCACTCGTTGCAAACCTGAGAGAAGACAATTGGTCCTCAACAGGTCGCTCATTCTGTTCGATGATTTCCGGGGCTAAAGCGGCAGGCAAATAGGTGCGCGTGAACAGCTCCAGGTCAAGCGCTTGAATCGCTGCCGAATAGACGGGCGTTAGATCGAAAGGCAGGTCCTGCGATCTTCGTTTTTCTGTCAAGCGGCGCTCTTCTTCAGATGTTGCAATGGCACGCCGGGGGCCTACACGAATCCATGTTCGGCCTCTGACTCTGACTGGAGGATCGTAAGAAGGTTCTACTATAACAACCGCAATTTCGCATCCCCTAAGAGACCGTTTTTGCACGGGTGATGTGGGGGAATGGCAATGTATTGCCATCGGATCTCATGTCAGACAGAGTCAAGAGTAGTTGATCCGTAATAGTGAGATTGCTGCAACTGCCGTCGTTGTTCAATCCGATGAACAAGACTCCAGCTTGCCTGTGGTTCGGCATATCGTTGGCAAAGGCACAAATTGCCTCTCGTATTCTGTCGGACTCGGTTATGGATGCCTTTCTTTCAGTTCTATCTGATTCCAAGTCCAGCGAGAGGCTCAACAGATCTGCATCGTTCATGACTGACTATATTAACTTCAGATGGTGGCGCGGGACAGCGTCTGCGGTTCCCGTTCATTGGTGTCATTGGAGAGGCCAGGATACTTGCGGGTTGCTGCGTGCTATAGAATATTTGGTGCCCTTCTTGCGCAACATTGGCGTTACTCTGGAGATGATCAAGTGGGAGCACTCTGTGTTTGCGCTGCCATTTGCGCTGTGCGGGGCCATGCTTGCCGCCGGAGGCGTGCCTGCCGCCACGACCCTGGGATGGATCCTGCTCTGCATGGTATCTGCGCGCTCCGCCGCCATGGCATTCAACCGGCTGGCCGACGCGCAGATTGACGCTGATAATCCTCGCACCGCCACGCGCGCAATTCCTGCGGGCATCCTGTCGCAGAAATTTGTGATGTTGTTCGTGATGTTGTCCTGCGCGATTTTTGTGCTGGCCTCGGCGCAACTGAACCGGCTCGCCTTGTATCTCTCGCCGGTCGCACTGGCAGTTGTGCTTTTGTATTCCTTCACCAAGCGATTTACCCGTTGGTCCCATTTGCTGCTTGGTTTTGCCCTGGGAGTGGCGCCGGCGGCGGCGTGGATCGCGGTCCGCGGCTCGCTCGATCCGCGAATCCTGATTCTGACGGCGGCAGTCACCTTCTGGGTGGGTGGATTCGATGTTCTGTATGCCTGCCAGGACATCGACTTTGACCGCAGGTACGGCCTGAACTCGCTGCCTCAGGCGTATGGCGTGAGGTCAGCATTGTGGCTTTCCCGAACTTTCCATCTTTTCATGCTGGCCCTGCTGATTGCGCTGGTGGTGATTTTCGGGCTGGGAAAGATCTCCATGGTGGGAATTGCGGCGGTGGCGCTCTTGCTCGGGTATGAGCATTCCCTGGTCTCTCCCGCAAACCTGAGCAAGCTGAACGCTGCATTTTTCACCATGAACGGTGTTATCGCCGTAGTGTTCTTTGTATTTGTGGCGGCGGACATCCTGTTGCGAAGTCATCATTGGTGAAGACAATAACTTTCAGGTTAAACCTGGGGAAATGCCAGTCAGACTCTCCATGGCTCCGGAGGCCGTGGTTGCGGGTCGGGTGGAGACCCGTGATGGCGAACCGGTCGAACGGGCGTTGGTGCGGGTGATGGCGGCAAGCTTCAACATGGGTCGGGTGCAATACTCACAGATAGGCCAGGCGGCCACGGATGAAGACGGTAATTTCCGCATCGCCAACCTGAATGCCCGGCGTTGCTGCCTCACTCGCGGGCTCAACGCCAAAATCTCTCGTAGCCGGGATTCGCCACTTTCCATTATCATTAGAAGTGCATGGCCATAGCTATCTCGACCACAGCACGGCATGGGTTTCAGGCTGATGATCGGCGTCTGCTGCCGGTTGCGGACAAGGTATTTGCGCCGGAGCCGCTGAGTTTTGACGACGCGGTCACCCTCTATCGCTCACCCGATATCCTGGCTATTGGATGGCTGGCCAACCACGTGCGCGAGCGCATGCATGGCAATGTGGCTTATTTCAACGTCAATCGCCACATCAACCCCACAAACGTCTGCGTGGCTGCATGCCGGCTCTGCGCTTTTGGCCGCAAAAAGGATGCCCCCGGCGCTTACACCATGGCGCTGGAAGAGGCATACGAGACGGCCGCGTCGGGCTACTCTGAGGCAGTCACTGAGTTCCACATTGTGGGCGGGCTGCATCCTGATTTGCCCTTCCAGTATTATCTCGACCTGGTTGCAGGCTTGAAGGAGCGCTTTCCCCAGGTCCACATCAAGGCCTTGACCATGGTGGAGATCGCTTTTCTGGCCAAGCGAGGCAAGCTGTCGATTGAGGAAACGCTTCGCCAGCTTAAGGATGCAGGGCTGGATTCGCTTCCGGGCGGGGGCGCTGAGATTTTCAATGAGCGCGTCCGGCGCGTGATCTGCGACCACAAGATTGATGGCGACCAGTGGCTGGACACAGCGCGCACGGCGCATCGCCTGGGATTGAAATCAAATGCCACCATGCTGTATGGGCATATCGAAAATGATGAAGACCGCGCCGATCACCTTGTCCGGCTGCGCAAGTTGCAGGATGAGACCCACGGCTTCCAGACGTTTATCCCGCTGGCCTTCCATCCGGCCAATACGCCGCTGCAACATCTTTTCCCTACAACCGGGATGGCCGACCTGAAATGCGTAGCCATCGGTCGCCTGGTGCTGCACAATTTTCCGCATATCAAGGCCTACTGGCAAATGATGTCGCCCAAGGTGGCGCAGATCGCATTGCGTTTTGGCGCAGACGATATTGATGGCACCGTTATCGAAGAAAAAATCTATCACGATGCCGGAGCGACCACTCCCCAGGGATTGCGGCGCGGCGAATTGATGCGCCTGATTACTGAGGCGGGCCGCGAACCGCTGGAGCGCGACACCATGTATCGTCCCGTTACCCGGACGGAGACGTCGTTTACCATCTCGGTTTAGCTGACTCTCACCGTGAAGAAGCGAAGCTGTGGCAACTCCGGGCAGCTTACAATCCTCTATCAACCGGGAGGCTCGAATGCGTCAAATCATGTTAAAGAGCAAGCTTCTGATAGCGGCTCTTATCACCTTTGGTTTTATGTGCGGTACGGTTACAGTGCGGGCAGATGATCACGACCGCGACGACAAGAAGTGCGAGAAACGTGTTCACAAAGCTGAAGAGCAATTGGAAAAAGCGATTCGCAAACATGGTGAACACAGCGAACAGGCCGAACGGAAGCGCCATGATCTGGAGGAGACCCGCGAACGCTGCCACGATCGCGACCATGACCACGATCACAACTAATCAAGGTGATTTCTTGTTGACAACTTGATCCGGGCGCTCAGGAGCCTGCGGGAACTCGTGCCGCAGGCTCTGTGCTCACCCACCCATCCGGTCAAGCGCTTTCCAGACCCTCTCCGCAGTGTAGAAACTGAACCCTTCACCCAGGAGGGGATTGTGTTGCATAAGCGGTCCAGAAGCAGGATCCAATTTGGCACGCTGAGATACTCCAGCAATCGCAAAGGCCGTGTTGCTGGGATCCGCTGAAGTTGTGCGCTGTCCAGAGACTCCTGCGTATGTCCTTAAAATTGAGGACGTTGGTACTGTAGCGTCCCTTTCTTTTCGGACTTTTTCCCCGGGGCAAGAGCAACATAAGAATTTGCAACTGCGTCTGAGATTACAGGTGTAGAATTTGCAACAGAAGAAGTGAGGGCCTGCGGACCTTCCAGGGGGACTCTTCTCCCCACACCGAGGCGCGCATGAACGTTCACATCAGCTATAAGGCAGGCAAGACTCCGGACGTAGAACGAGAATTTCAACATCAACTGCAAAAACTTCAGCGCAGATTACAGGTTTTTAAACCTGAGCTGGTGCATTTTCATGCGATTGTGGAGCAGGAAAAAGGGCACCATGCAGGCACATCACTGAATCTGCGCCTGCCCTCAGGCCAGATGGCCGTACAGACCAAGGGAGAGAACTTGGTAACAGCGGTCAAGACGGCGTTCACTGATCTGCTGTCCCAGTTGAAGAAACACAAAGATCTGCTGCGGGGAGAGTGGACATGGAAACGGCGCCGGAGTGCCGGGAGGCGGGAGATGCCGCAACCTCAGGCCTGGATGGAGCCTCCGCAGTCTGCGCCGTTGCCGGGGACGGACGAGGAAGATGGCGACATCAGCCGGTGGGTGAATGCGAATCTGCGTCGGCTGGAAGGCTTCGTTGACCGGGAGCTGCGCTACAGGGTGGCCACGGAGCAGATTCGTGAGGACCAGATTTCACGCGAAGAAGTGATTGATGAAGTGATGGTGAGCGCGCTTTCTCATGAAGAAGAAAAACCGGACGGACTTTCCATGGAGAGCTGGCTGTACCGGCTGGCATTGCAGGCTGTCGGCCGCCTGGCGCAAACCAATGCCGATACTGCGAATGTGTCCCTGGATGCTCCCGCCGGCATTCCCAATGTGACCGGCAGTGATGAAAATGTGCTGCAATATCACCAGCCGGATGATTCACTCCAGGAAGAAAATATTATCCGCAATGAAAGCGCGCGCACGCCAGAGGAGATCCTGGCGAGCGAAGAGATGGTAGACCAGTTAGACATGGTGCTGCACCAGGTAAGCCCGCAGGCGCGAGAGACATTTGTCCTGTTCACGCTGGAGGGCTTTACAGTCGATGAGATCGCGCGCATCACGGACCGGGCCCCCGACCGGATCCGCAAATCCATCCAGCAGGCGCGGGAACAGATCCAGCATCAATTGCCGGCGTACAATGAACTTCGGCAGAGGCTGCTGAACTACCCCCGTGTAGCTTGATCTTTCCGACAGAAAGGGAACGCATGATCACGCGTGAAGAGATACGCCAGCTTGCTCAGCTTGAATCTCCAGCAACATGCGCCATCAGCTTTTATTTCCAGCCGCAGACTCCACCGGACAAATCTCACCGGGAAGAGGCAATCCTGGTGAAGGACCTGGCGCGGGAATGCCTCCGCAAGGCCGAACGGAATGGGAACCATACGGGCTTACGCGAAGACTTGCAGAAAATTCTGAGCGTGGCGGAGTCTCTGCACGGAAATCACTCCCGGGGAAAAGCAATCTTTGCCTGCCAGGAACGCAGCATCTGGAAAGAACTGGACCTTCCTCCGCGGCTGGGCAGGTCCAATATCACGGTGAATTCACGCTTTCACTTGAAGCCTCTGATCACGGCGCTTTCCGGCCCTCCACCAACGTGCATTGTGCTGGTAGATCGGGTGAAGGCGCGCATCTTCGAGCTTGAGGATGGAGAGTTGGGCCAGAAACCCGATCTTTATTTTGGCGGCTTGCCGGCTTCGGGCAGAAGCGACGGTTTTCGCGGATATGAGGCAGGCCATCGCGAGCGCCACGTGGAAAATGAGGTGATGCACCATTTCAAACAGTTTGCTGATTCACTGGATTTGCTGCTCCGCCGCGACCACTTTGAATTGCTGCTGGTTGGGTGCCGCGATGAAACCTGGCCGGAGATTGCGCCGCATCTGCACAATGAAGTCAAACGCCGCCTGGTCGAGAAATTTCTGATTGACCCGGGCACTGCCTCAGCCCAGGAGATTCGCGAACATGCCGATCGCCTGCTTTCCAGCTATATCAAGACGCAACAGGAGCTATTGCTGCGCGAGGTAATCGGGGAGGCACAACGCAACGGGCGCGGCGCGGTAGGACTGCGCCACGTGCTGACGGCGCTGGAACGCCAGGAGGTGCAGAGATTGCTGGTGAGCTGCGACTTCCAGGCCGAAGCGGTTGAATGCGTCCATTGCCGCCACCTCGATACTCGCATCGTGCGGGCCTGCGCGGTTTGTGGCCGTGAAACGCGCGAGATCAATGATGTTTCCGACGCTTTGGTAGACCTGGCCCTGCGCAACGGGGCCGAAATCAACTTCATTGATGGCGATGCCAGCCTGGAGAACGCCGGCCGAGTGGGAGCGCTGCTGCGCTTCCGCGCCGACCAGAGCACGCCGCAAAAAATGGCGGGATAGATCGCTGTGCGGGCTATTGCGAGGATTCTGTTCTTGTTTCGATGCAGGCACCTCCAGCTCTCGCTGAGGATTGGGTAATTGGGTAATTGAAGCCCAACCCCAAAGCTGCTCCTGGCGCCTGGCCCGGTTATGCGTCCGCCAGTTTGATCATCAGTTTGCCGGTGTTTTCGCCGCGGAAGAGCTTGAGCAGGGCGTCAGGGAAAGTTTGGAAGCCTTCCACTATGTCCTCGCGCGATTTTAGCTTGCCGGCCAACATCCAGCCGGCCATCTCGCGCGCGGCTTCGCCGTAGCGCGCCATGTAATTGAAGACCACAAACCCTTCCATGCGGGCGTTGTTCACCAGCAGACTGAGATAGTTTGCCGGCCCTTTGATTCCGGTGGTCGAGTTGTACTGGGAGATGGCGCCGCAGATGACCACGCGCGCGCCGCGAGCCAGATTGGCGAGCGCTGCGTCGAGAATTTCTCCGCCCACATTATCGAAATAGACGTTTATACCCTGGGGACAGTGCTGGCGCAGCCCGTCGATCACCTTTTCATTCTTGTAGTCGATGGCAGCGTCAAAGCCCAGTTCCTTCACGATGTAGTTGCACTTTTCCGGGCCGCCGGCAATGCCTACGGCGCGGCAACCTTTAATTTTGGCGATCTGGCCGGCTACCATCCCGGTAGCTCCCGCGGCGCCAGAAATCACAACCGTTTCCCCGGCTTTGGCCTGGCCCACATCCAGCAGGCCGAAGTAGGCGGTCAAGCCGGTGAGGCCCAGCGCGCCTACATACACCGGCAGGGGCACGAGCTTGGGATCGACTTTGGTCAAGCCTTTGGCGGCCTGGGCGCTGATCAATGCGTATTCCTGCGCTCCGAGGATTCCCGTGACGTAGTCGCCCACGGCCAAAGCCGGGTTCTGCGAAGCGACCACTCTTCCTGCACCGCCCGCGCGCATGACCTCGCCAATCCCAACCGGGGCGATATACGACCTGCCTTCATTCATCCAGCCACGCATTGCGGGATCCAGGGACAAGTAGAGCGTTTTGACCAGAACTTCTCCCGGCCCTGGATCGGGGACCGGCTCTTCAACGTAATTCCAGTCGCTGCGCTTAGGCAGGCCGACCGGGCGGGCAGCAAGACGAAACTGATGGTTGGTCAAATTCACCATGAGCAAACTCCAATCGTTGAGGTGTCAAGAAACTGAATGGGGTGTAATTAAAAGTGAGAGTCACTATTTGCGAAGGGCCCCCAACATGGTTCGTCATCCCGAGGCTTTACCCACGCGCCAGCGGGGGTAAAGCGGAGGGACCTTGCGGTTCCATCGTTTAACTCAAAAGGTCCCGAAACC
>DATDGL010000107.1:0-34346 GCA_036522115.1 Candidatus Angelobacter sp. | reverse complement strand
CAGCAAAGATTTGGCGGATTCAACGAGTGGTGCTGGTAGATATGGAAATCTACCGGCCCGGCGGCGAGGCCTCCAGCCCCGCCGTTTTGGTCGTAGGTCAGAAAAAAAGACTCCGCCCTCAATCCCGCCCACAGGCGCGTTCACGCCCAGGTGCGCAAACGATCAAGAATCATTGATTTTTGCTGGATTTTGAATGGTCGGGGAGAGAGGATTTGAACCTCCGACCCCCTGGTCCCGAACCAGATTCATCGTCATTACGGCGGCCAAGTAACGCGACAAGGGCTCTGAGCCCAGGCTCCTTCTTGTTGTAGTGTCGTAGCTGTGGCTAATCTGCCGAATTCCAAATTGGTAGCTGTGATGCCGGGTGAACCCCTTGTGGCCACCCGGCTTTGCTGCGCCTGAGGTGCGCAATAGAAAACTTGTTAAGTTGGGCGGTAGTGGGCTATTTTCAATGCAAAGTAGCCCACTACCGGTTGAGCCCTAGTGTGGACACCCCATGTTATCGTCTTGCACTAGTATGTGTGGAGCGACGTGACAAAAAGTGAGGAGGCATCCTGCCCCACCTTGAGTTCGATCTAACTCTTGAGGCGTCAGCTCACGAGCGCCTCTACGATTCAATACTCGCATTGACATGGTTGTGGTCCTTTCGCCATGGATGTCCTTCAACTCATAAATGGACAATTAACGATACACCTGCTTTCAACATGAAACAACTCTGATTTGTCGTTTCGAGCCATGATTTCCATTTTTGAAACCTCAATCCGCGCTGCGGCGGGATTTTGCCTGCGGACTCCCGCTGTGCTCACGCCCGCAAAAACGGCTCAATTTGAACCTCCGGTTCCCGAACTTGGGCGCGAGGAGCCAATTTCGTTAGTACTCAAATATTTAAGTGGTGCTTCGTCCTTCTCATTCTTGCTGATTTATGCCATTTTTTGCGTAATGTAAACCCTCAATTGCAACCCTAACCAGGGTGTCATTTCATTTGGGAGCTGATCTAGACTCCGCAATCCGGTCAGAGTCGTGCATTGCAAGCACCTAATGCATGATTGTCGGAAGGTCGCGAGGCCACGAAGCCGATCCTTTTTTCTGTCAGGCCGCCTTCAGCGTGCCGTGTTCTGTCGCCGTCGCTGCTCACTTGCCTTTATGATTTCGTTCATGTCCGCCGCTGGCCGAATCTCCCAAACGCTGCCGTATTTCAGGGACGGATGCTGCGCCATAAGCTGTACAGCATGATTCATGTCCCGCGCCTCGAGGATTCCGATGCCGCCGAGTTGTTCCTTGGTTTCCGCATAGGGACCGTCCGTGGTTGCGACTTTGCCGTTCTTCCAAAACAGGGTCAAGGCGGTTTCCGGAGGCTGAAGCGCTGCTTCAGCAGCAACATGCCCGTTGGCGCGAAGATGGTCGTCGTATTCAAAGCATTCGTCGAACATTGCGTTTCGTTCGCCGTCAGTCATGTCATCGAATTTGCCTTTGTCGTAGTATCCGAGACAGATGTATTTCATTGGTCGTCTCCTCGTTCTTCTCGTCTTTAATTTCTCTTCTTGGGGAACCACCGGCGCAGCTGTCGCAGATTTTCCGTCACTGTTTCAAGTAACGAAGCGCAACGCATCCTGATCTAAAAATCTTTGACTCAACAAGTTTTAGTTGCAGTCTCTCCCGCAGGTTAACACCTTCCAACAACCGTCTTCCTTCTCCTGCAACGATTGGCCCAACGACGAAACGATATTCATCAACTAGACCAAGCTCTATAAGTTGTGAAGGAATATCTACACCACCGAGCAAAATATTTTTGCCTCTTTCTTGTTTCAGTTTAAGTATTTCGTCGTGAAGGTTCCCACGAACAATTCGCGTATTTCTGTCTTCAGCACTGTCTAATGATCGTGAAAAAACAATCTTGTTGATGGAGTCAAAGGCCCGAGCAAATTCGGTATCTGCTTTTGTCTCAGACTGGTTTTTGAGGACTTCAGGCCAATAGGGAACCATCAATTGATAGGTTTTACGCCCAAAAACCTGCAGGTCAACCTCTTGCGTAAGGTGAGTAAAATGTTCAAGTGTTTCTTCATCGACAAATTGTTTGGTGTGGTCGACGCAGCCATCCAGGGTAGTGTTGATCGAGAAGATTAGCTTTCTCATTTGGGTCCTCCTCTTTTTCCCATGATCTCTGACGTCGGCTCACGCCTATTCAGCCCATGGTGCCGGTCCGCAAAGGCCCGTTGGGTTTGTAGGTGCTGATGATGACGCCCGAGGACACAGCCTTCGTACTGACGAGCGCGAGTTCGCGTGGCGGGGTTCCATCCGAAAAGAAACGTTTGCCCGTGCCTAACAGAACCGGAAAGACAAGCAGCAATATCTCGTCAGCAAGCTCGTGTTCGAGCAGCACCGGTGTCAACGTTGAGCTGCCCCAGACGATCAGGTGCGGCCCCTCCATCGCCTTGACGCGGCGAACGCCCGCGACGATGTTGGGTCCAAGGCCCTCGGCCGGCCCCCATGCAAGACTGTCCGGTCTGTGGGTCGCGACGTATTTCGTCGCCCCGTTTATCGCGTCCGCCATCGGACTTTTCGGGGCGGTTGGCCAAAAGGCGCTCCAGATATCGTAGGTTCGGCGGCCGAGCAGCAGATCGAAATCGTCGCCGTGAGCCGCGACGATGGCCGCTCCACCTTCGGGGTCGTCATGCGGCGCCGACCATCCGCCGTACGCGAAGCCGCCACTGCTATCTTCCTTCGGCCCGCCGGGTCCCTGAATCACGCCGTCCAGAGAGATATGTTCGATAATCCTGATCTTTCTCATTTTCGTCTCCTTTTCGGCGCATGTTCCGAAGTCGCGGTGGCCCGAACTGTTTACTTGCTTCCGCCGGGTCCTTGTTCCGGGGCCGGGAAGAAAAGAAGTTCGCGCACCTCGCCCACCGCATTGCAGGAGATGGTACCCTTGCGCGCCCACGCGAGTGCCTCGTCCATATTGGCCGCTTCCAGTATCCAAAAACCGCCCATGTGCTCCTTGGTCTCCAGATACGGCCCGTCGGTGACAAGCGCCGTGCCGTCGGACTGCTTCCGCACCGTCTTGGCATTGGCGGCCGGGGAAATCCCGCAGGCGAACTTCCTCACGCCGGCGGCAATCATTTCGCGGTTGAGCGCGTGGATCTCTTCGATCATCGCTTCGGTTACGGTGGACGGGTCGAAATCGTCGGCGAGGTAATTACAAACCAGATACTGTGGCATTTGCTTCTCCTATTAAAGGTTTTCGAGCCAGCAGCAGCTTAGCGCCCTGGGTCGTTCATCCTATAGTCGTCGCGCAAGGGAAAAATCGACAGCAAAAACGAACTATTTTTGCTCCAATTCGTCTTTTTTATTTCAATTCCTCGAGCCGCCGGGCGAGAAAACGGCGGTCCGATTCCTGCTGAGCCAGGGCCAGAGCCTTCTCGTACGAAGCGCGAGCCTCCGGAATCCGCCCTAGTCTACGGCACAGCTCCGCACGGGCCGAGTGCGCCAGGTGATAGTGGGAGATCTGCTCGCGCGCAAGCAGGTCATCGATCAGACAAAGGCCCTGCTCGGGACCTTCGCACTCGGCAATGGCCACGGCGCGGTTCAGTTCGACCACCGGGGATGGCTGAATCCGAAGCAACTGGTCGTAGAGCAGCTTAATCTGACGCCAGTCCGTGGATGCCACGGAGGAACTCTCGGCGTGAATGGCCGCAATGGCCGCCTGCAGGGTGTAGGCGCCGAAGCGGCGCGATCGAAGAGCGCTTTCGGTGAGCGAGATGCCTTCGGCGATCTGGTCCCGGTTCCACAAGGATCGATCCTGCTGCTCGAGCAAGATCAAGTCTCCGTCGCTCGAGGTTCTGGCGGTGCGGCGCGACTCGTGCAGCAGCGTGAGCCCCAACAAGCCCATCACCTCGGGTTCCGGAAGCAAATCGAGGAGAAGCCGGCCCAGGCGGATCGCCTCGCGGCTAAGTTCGGCGCCTGTGGTTTCAGCCGAGTATCCCTCGTTGAAGATCAGATATACAACCAGGAGGACAGATCCCAACCGGCCCGATAATTCCTGGGCGACTGGCACCTGGTAAGGAATTGCCTTATCACGGATGACAGCCTTCGCGCGCACGATGCGTTGGGCGAGCGTTGCCGGCGTAACCAGAAATGCCCGGGCAATCTCCTCCGTGGTCAGGCCGCAGACTTCGCGCAGGGTGAGCGCAACCTGTCCCTCCGGAGGCAGAGCGGGATGGCAGCAGGTGAAGATCAGACGGAGGCGATCATCTTCGATCTCCTCGTCATCTTCATCTTCACCGGGGGAAGCTTCGTTGACGCGCGCCTCCACGTGGAGCGCAAAATCTTTCTGTGTTCTGTCGTCGAAACGCGCGCGACGACGGATCACATCAATGGCCTTGAAGCGCGCCGTTGAAATTAACCATGGGCGCGGTTTTTCCGGAATGCCAGTCTCAGGCCAGGACACTAGAGCAGCGGCGAATGCTTCATGCATGGCCTCTTCAGCGAGATCCAGATCTCCGAGCAGGCGCACGAGCGTCGCCAGAACCCGGCCCGATTCCGATCGGTAAAGAGTCTCAATGGTCCTGCTGAGTTGTTCAGGCATAGGCGGCGGCATCTACGCCAAACTAGCAAACGGAGTGGCTCGACGCAAACTCCCGTACCGTCGACAAATCGAAAACAATCTCAGAACTCCGGCGAAAAAACAAACTAAACCGTTTCGTAACTCCCTGATCACAATGCAATCTCAACTCTCGCAAAACGTTTGCTCGGATGATTGCGCAGCAAAGATGACACCCTGGTGCGATACCAGGTGCTCGCTCCGTGAACGGTCCAATTGGGGCATCTCCTGACACTACGACGATTCCTGGAATAGAAACTGCAGCATTTTGCCAGGTACGAAGGGGTAGACTCTCAGGCAGGCTATCCGGACCACCTCACATCATTGGTTAGCCAAGTATATTGATGCCGATCGATCTTCCGCCGGGATGGCGCGCTCTGGACACGAAGGGACCCAAGGCGCCTATTGGAGGCCGACGTCTTTTGGATTCACACCCATCTTCCTGAACAACTGTTGCTGGTACTGATCGTAACTCTGCTTGGCCTGAAGGAAATCGGTGCGGCGGCTGTTCATGGTCCGCACTTTTGCATTGAATTCTTCCAGAACGCCGTTATCAATAATGGTTACCTGGCCGCCGTTCAAGACAAATGCGGAATGGTTGCTTCGCGCGTAATCATAAACATCGTCGATAGACTGTACCCACGCTTGCTCTGCGGCGACCGCACCTTGCCGCTTGGCTAAAGGCTCGGCGATGCCGGCATCGAATCCCCTCATGGCCCCTTCGCGGTCGCCTGCAGACCAGGAACCGGTTTCGATGATACGGCGAATGTTGGCCACAACTCCTGCCACCTTCTGCTCCTGGGACATGTCCAGGTCGTAGACCGTGTGCAATTGCTTGAGTCCGTCCGCAAAGGATTCGGGATCAGCAAAACTCTCCGGGGATCCTAGCTTTGAGGCGGCAGTGATGTCGGTGTTTTTCACCGCTGCAATATATTCCTGGTTTATGCGAAACAGGTTTCGGTATTGGTCGCGGAAAGCATCATCGAACTCCCGGTCTTGGGCCGAGGAAGCCTCCTTCACTGGCTGCTGACCGGCTGCTTCGCGAACCAACCGTCCAATTCGCGTTTCGGGTGTCTCGTTGTCGGTACTTTGATTGAGGAAGCGTGACCCCGAACCTTGATGGTCGCGGCTTCGTAGATAGGCAAAAGTGCCTAGCCCACCCACAAGAATAAGGACGATGACTACGATCACAACCGGATTGCCGCTCTTGGGCGCATTCGTCCCTGGCATCCCGCCCGGGACGGGGCCTTGGTACATGGTCGGAGCCGGTCCTGGAGGAGGTCCAGGCGCGGGAGGCGGCGCCGCTACACCAACCGGCGCCAATGGCTTGCCACAGGCATTGCAATAACCGAAGGCATTCGCGTTTTCTTTCCCGCAAGATGGGCAGAACATACGTCCCCCCTTTGTGAGTTTGTTGATCTGTATATTACAGAAAAGCGCTCCCGCGGAGCGCAAAATATTTAGAAGTCGCGCAGCGCTAAGCAGAGGGGAGCAGTAAGTTTTGCTCCCCCGTTTTCTTCTTGTTCAACCCGCGAGGGGGGACTCTACAACAGGCATGACAATGCAATTTTACTTTTGCATTAATGCGGAGAGCTTTTCCAGTGCCGGCTCAATTCTTTGCGGGTTCTTCAGGACGCCGGCAAAGAGGTCTCCGGTGCGGTCGAAGCGGCGAACGGCATTGGCGATGTGAAATTGAGTAGGCGTGAGCCCCGGCTGAACTTCTTTCCACGCCAGAGGAGTTGCCACCGGCGCTCCGGGATGGGCGCGCAGGACGTAAGGCGCGGAGATGGTCTTACCCGAAGAAATCTGCAGATAATCGAAATAGACTTTGCCTTTTTCGCGCGCGGCAATGTTGCGCGGCGTGGTGAAAAGGTCGGGACGTTCGGAAGACAGCCAGCGCGCCAGAATTTCCGCGAATGACCGCGCCTGCTGGAAGCTGTACACCGGCTCCAGGGGAATGTAGATGTGCATGCCATCGCCGCCGGTGGTCTTGGGATACCCATCCAACTCGATCTGGTCCAGCCTCTGGCGCGCCAACTGCGCCGCCTCAATGATCCGATCATAGCCACAGTGATACGGATCAAGGTCAATCAGGATGTAGTCCGGATTTTCCAGCGATCCCATGTGGCTCATCCATGGGTTCTGGTCGATGCAGCCGAGATTAGCCAGATAGAGCAGGGAAGCTTTGTCATCGGCAATCACAAAGCGCGTAGATGATTCCTCGTCGGTGGCAATTTTTTCTGTGTGCAGCCAGTCGGGAATTCCCGCTGGCGCTTCCTTCTGGAAAAAGGATTCGCCTTCGATGCCGTTGGGATAACGTCGCAGAGAAAGCGGGCGTCCTTGAAGATGGGGCACAAGCAAGTCTGCGACCGCGGCATAAAAGTTGATGAGGTCGCGCTTGGTGTAGCCCTCCTGCGGATAAAAGACCTTTTTGATGTTCGTGAACTTGAGCCGGCGGTCATCGATGGTGAGCACAACTTCGTTGGCTCCCTCCGGCAGCAGCGGTTGTTTGCGCGGACTCTCTTCCGCCGCCGCTGGAGGCTGAACTCCGGTCTCGCGCACACATTCCTGGGGAAGCAGATCAGCGCGCATACCCAGGAAGACCGGAGCTCGAAGACGAATATCGTCCGTCCAGGAATTGAAGCGCACCGTACAAACCAGTTCCGGCTTTACCCAGGTGACTTTGCCGATGCCCTTGGGAACCACGCGGAGAGGAGACCTGCTGGTAACCAGCGGCTGCAACTGTTCGTAAACTGATTTCAATGAGTCTTGGGTAAAGCCGGAGCCGGCATTGCCGGCATAAGTCAGCTTGCCATCTTCGTAGTAAGCCAGGGCCAAAGCGCCGAAGTAATCGCGCTCGCCTTCGATCCAGCCGCAGATCACAAAGTCCTGCGTGTTCTGGACCTTGATCTTGACCCACTCGCGGCTGCGCTTTGAGTCGTAGCGGCTGAAGGCCTGCTTGGCGACTACCCCTTCCAGGCCTTTTTCCCTTACGGCCTGCAGGAGCTCTTCGCCCTTGCCGGCGAAATGTTCTGACATGCGGAAGGTTGCATTCGGCTGCAGGACGGAGGCCAGGAGCTGTTTGCGCTCGACCAGCGGCGTGCGCCGCAGATCGTAGCCATCGAGATACAGCAGATCGAAGGCAAAAAAGCTGGACGGCTGCGAGCGCGCAAGCCCAGGCACGGAGGTTGAGCTGGCGCCAATGCGGTTCTGAAGCAGTTGAAAGCTCGGCACGCCGTTTTCGTCAAAGCAGACAATCTCTCCGTCAATAATCGCAGTTTCTGCATCGAGCGCGTCCACCATCGGGGACAGCTCAGGGTATTGCTGCTCGACCCGGTTGCCGCGGCGGGAGAGCATGTGTACCCGCCCTTTTTCGATGAAGCACAGCGCTCGCACGCCATCCCACTTGACCTCGTAGAGCCAGTCGGTGCCGGTGGGCAGCGATTGTCCCAGGACTGCAAGCATGGGCACGATGGTCGTGGGCATGGGTGCTTCTTTCGCGCCCTCAATCGATGACAGTGCCGGACGAGCAGCCAGGATGCTCCGCGTGTCCTTCTCCGGGTCCCAGCCCTCCTGCACCGCGAAATCTTTTTTCTTGATCAGCAGCCAGTCTTTTCCCTGGGCCCGTTTGGTACGCACCAGGGCAAATTCCCCCATCAGGCGGCGGCCGTGCAGCCGGATTTTAAGGTCTCCGGCCGCCCACTGCTGCTCGGGAGTTTTGGGCCCAAGCCACTCGTAGGTGCCCTTGTCCCAAAGGGTAACTTTGCCGGCGCCGTAGTTGCCGCTGGGGATAGTGCCTTCAAAGTTGCCGTATTCCAGAGGATGGTCTTCCACCAGGACCGCTAAACGTTTTATGCTGGGATCAAGCGTGGGACCGTGCGGCAAGGCCCACGACCTGAGCGCACCCTCCATTTCCAGCCGCAGATCGTAGTGCAGGCGGCGAGCGCTGTGGCGCTGGATAAAGAAGCGGTTGCCATGGTCTTTGGCTGGCGAGGGTTCGGGTTCCGGCGTCTTGGAAAAGACCCGTTTTCGCCGATACTCATTCAGAGACATAGTTATACAGTTGGTTCAGAGTAATATTGAAATGCACCTGTTTTTGTGCTATTTAGGTTAACTCGCCCACTTTCTGGAGACAATCTTTATGGCCAGTACCGTTTGGAAGGGATATTTGACCTTTGGTCTATTGTCGCTTCCTGTGAAATTGTACAGCGCAGCCCGGGCTGAGACTGTCAGCTTCAACCAGTTGCACAAGGCGGACAACTCACGGGTGAAGCAGGTTCTGTATTGCCAGCTTGAGGACAAGCCCATCACTCGCGCAGACATTGTTAAAGGTTTTGAATATGAGAAAGACAAGTACGTCGTGGTGGACGACGAGGACATCAAAAGGGTAGCGCCCAAGACTGCCAAGACCATGGAAGTGCTGGAGTTCGTGCAGTCGGCGGAAGTGGATCCTATCTATTTTGAGAGCTCTTACTACCTCGCTCCGGACGAGGCAGGCGAGAAGCCCTACGCGCTGCTGTTCGAGGCGCTGCGCAAGACCGGATGCGTGGGCGTGGCCAAGATTGCCATGCACAATCGCGAGCACATTGTGATCCTCCGTCCCGGACCGCATGGAATCCTGCTGCACACCATGTACTATCGCGACGAGATCCGCCAGGTGGAGGAATTTCGTACCGACCGCAGCCTGGTAAAGGAAAAGGAACTGGAACTGGCGATGACGCTGGTGAAATCGCTGGAAGCAGCTTTTGAGCCGGAGAAGTATAAAGACGAATACCGGGAAAACCTGAGGGCCATGATCCAAGCCAAGGTGGAGGGCAAAGAAGTGGTCGAGCCCGCTCCAGCAGTCCATAAAGCGCCTGTTATCGACATTATGGAAGCGCTCAAGATGAGCCTGGCCCAGGCGAAAAAGCCGGTCGCCTCCGCTGTCGGGGATGGCGGCGATAAGACCCGGAAGACAAAAAAGAGTTCGTCCGGAGACTGAAAAAAAATTGGGTGATCTGGTAATCGGCGCTTTCGCCCTGATTATTTCTATCTGAACTTGCTAAGATTGTGGTGAGGTTTGTAGATCGTGCAGGAACAGGAAAAAGTTGGCAAGGCGCGGATGATTGGGTATGGAATCGGATTGCTGGCGGTCATCGTGGTGGCTGCGTGGAAGTTCATTTTCCGATAAATCTTTCAAGTGCCGCAATTGGCAAGATCTAAAGACGCGAACTAACTTGCTCAAATTACCCGATCTTTCAAGGCTGATCTTGAAACGTCATCTCCTTCTCGCGGTTCTGGTATTTACGGCGGGCCTCTCTCTTGCCCAAAGCCAGCCGCAGCCCCAGGAAGTTACTTTCCAGAGCGGTAAATTGCAATTGCATGGATTTCTCTGGAAGCCGAATGGGCCGGGCCCCTTTCCCGCCGTGCTGTGGAACCATGGCAGTGAGAAGCTTCCTGGATCGCAGCCCGATCTGGGTCAGTTCTACACCAGTCACTTCTTTGTGTTTTTTGTTCCTCACCGCCGGGGGCAGGGCCGTTCTCCGGGGGTCTATATTCAGGATGTCATTGCCCAAACTCCTCCGGCACGCCGGGCCGACAAGATGGTGGAATTGCAACAGGAAGAAGTTGAAGACGTGGCGGCCGCGCTCAATTACTTGAAGTCGCAGCCGTTTGTGGACCCGCAGCGGATTGCCGTATCAGGCTGTTCGTATGGCGGCATTCAGACGCTGCTGGCAGGCGAACGCGATTTGGGAATCAGGGCGCTGGTCCCGTTTGCTCCCGGCGCCATGTCATGGGAGCAGAACCAGCCTCTGCATGGCCTGCTGCGCAACGCGGTGGACAATGCCAAGGCCCCGGTATTTCTGATTCAGGCGCAGAATGATTATGACCTGGCTCCCAGTCAGTCCCTGAGCAAAGAAGCGGAGAAAAAGCACAAAGATTTTCAATCCAGGATTTATCCCGCTTTCGGCAGCAGCCACCAGGATGGTCACTGGAAGTTTTGTGCTGCCGGCATGGATGTATGGGGACAGGATGTTCTCAGTTTTCTGGCGGCCCATACCAAGACCCAGTAATTAGCTATTTCTTGGTCACCTTCACCAGGTTGTTATCAGGCTTGCGATCGATCAACTTATTCAGAGGGTCGATGCCGGCCTCATGAGGTTCCTTGTCCACTATCACCTGAATGTCGGCGGATTCACCATCGATTTTGTGCTTTTGCAGATAGAGATAATGATCGTCGGCGTCTGTCACCCCTATGTCAACCCAATCGTGAGCTGGAATCTGGTGTTCTTCACCGCGTCCATCAGCGCGAAACTTCTTTAATTCCACGGCTAGGTTGACCTGATATCTGCCATCGGCAAGGCGAGTGTAGGTTGCCGACTTGGCCCGGTTTTCATAGAGAGTGATGTTCTCAAAGAGGTCTTCATAGAGATACTGAAATTCCGGGGGCGTTACCTTGCGCAGATGGTCGATCAGATCAAGCGCAGTGGGATAAGGCGGGCCCTTAAATTGAAAATCCTTCACGTAGGCTGCCAGCGCCTGGTTGACTTTGTCTTCACCAATGTAGTCCTGGAGCGCGTACATCACCATGGCGCCTTTGGAATAGTGAATGTAGGCCTGGTTGAACGTGACGCGCATCAATGGCCGTTCTTCCGTTCTTTCCTGGCTGCGCCCAAAAAGATAGCGGTCGAGTTCCCGGCGCAAGAATGTCTTGATAGCTGCGGGAAGAAGCTGGTGTTTCATCACCATCAGCGCGGTATATTCAGCAAGACTCTCCACGGGCAGGGTAGCGCCCTCTGTGTTCGCCGTCATCACTTGATGGCCCCACCACTGGTGCGCGATTTCATGCGCCGTGACAAAAAAAGGAAGATCAATGGACTTAGGATTGACGCGAGTAATGAAACCCATGGATTCAGAGAAAGGAATGGTATTGGGGAAAGACTCGGCAAAGGTCTGATAGCGTGGAAACTCGATAATCCTGAGCTGGTGAAATTGGAAAGGACTAAAGTTTTCCGTGCAGTAATCGAGCGTGGCCTTCATGCTCTGGCGCATCCGCTCCAGATCGTAAGTGTGCTGCGGGTCATAGTAGATTTCCAGGCTCACATTGTTCCAGCGGTCACGCAGCACCTGATAGCGGGCGGAGTTGATTGAGACCCCCGGCATCATGGGCGAATCCATCTTGTAGTGGAAGTACCGCCGGCCATTCTGCACCCACTCATTTTGCAGATAGCCGGGAGCGATGGCAGTCTGATCCAGGCTGGTGCTGAGCGTAGTCTCTGAATTAATCCAATCTGCGTAGGGAAGATCATAAAGCTCTTGGCGCGCAGCAACATCCTCCAGTTTGGGTATCTGTTTCATGGGAGGAAGACCATATTTGTGTCGCACACCCTGATCTTCCAGATCGATGGAAGGCTGGTAGCCGACAACCGGGGTAAAAAGGTCGTTGACGAAGGTGCCGTTTCTCACCAGATCAATTTGTTCGTTATTATTGGCGAAGCCCCGAAACGCATACTTCAACGCGAATTCCAGGGCCATGCGACCATGCGGCGGCAGTGCTGCGGGGAGCCGGAACACGTAAAAACCAAGGCGGTCATCTTTAACAATCGGAGTTGCAAGGACCGGGGCCTGGCCGGTGGAAAAGTCTAGCCGGTCAACTTCGATCTTTGCCCGCCGGATCGGCTGAAGCTCCTGCGGCCAGATGGTCAGCGCAATCTGGTCAACATTCTGGCTGGTCTTGTTTTCCAACCAGAGTGTTCCGGCAAGATTCATTCTTCGTTCTTCGGGAAAAAGATCAACCTGCAGGATTTCATCAGTAATTTTGGGCTGCGGGACCTGTGAATATTTCCGGTAGTTCTTTTCATACTCAGCCCGTTGCGCGGCCAACTGGTTGGCCGTTACGTAATTGTTCAGAACGTGGGTGTTGTAGTAAATCCAGCCGCCCACGGCGATAAACAACAGCAAGCTGATGCTGAAGGCCAAGCCGGAGGGACTGGAGAGCCGCTGCCAGGCGAGACTGCGTCTCTGTTTCCAGCCAATATCTGTTCCCCGCACCCAGAACAGATTGGTCAGGACGGCCAGCATGATGGCCGCCATTCCCCAATAAAGATGAACCCACAGCAGGGACGAGACAAAGGGGCCATAGCCATTCATGTCTGAGTACTGGAAACTCGGAAGTTGGCCAAAGCGGTAGAGCAGGTTTTCCCAGCCCATTCCCGGCAGCACAAAAACGGCCAGGTAATACAACACCACGACAAAGTGGCCCAGGTACTTGTTGTTGACCATGGCGTGCACGGCCAGAGTGAAAACGCACAGGACCCAATAGATCAGCAGGCGATTGACGAATAGCTCTCGGAAGTAGAGGCCCAACTCAAGATGGTGATAGCCCAGGCTGATCTGCGTGGTCAATCCGGCCGCCATCACAATCAACTCCAGCACCACCTGGACCAGCATGAGGGCCGCAAGCTTGGAGCTAAAAAACACCCAGCGTTGAGTTGGCATCGCATCTACGATCTGGTTCACCCCAGCATCGCGCTCGCGCCAAACAAGTTCACCGGCATAGAGAGTAATAATGGCCAGCGCGAAAATGCCAAATGCGCCTCCGCCAAGTTCGATCATGCGGTAGGTAACCGGATAGACGGGTGTGGTGAAGGGATTGGTGAGATTGAAACATACGATCAACGCCAAGCTATAACCGGCAATTGCTATCACGCCAAAGAAAATGCTTTTGAGGACTTCAGAGAATTGCAGCCACGCGAGCGAGAAGAGCAGGGCAAGCGAGCTGCGGAAAGAAAATGCCGGGTGCGCTACGGGCACAATCGCCATCTGCGCCTGGGAAGCCGCTTCTTCCACGGGTATTTGCTGCTGCTCTCTTTTCCCAGATGTCACTACATGCGCCATCTTGAATCGCGAATAAGTGAATAAGAAAACAACGATTCCAACCGCCAGCCATGCTATGCGATTCATCACCACCAGGTTTGTGAAGGGCACCATTTGTGTATTACGCTGAAAGGGCGTCCAGTAGCGCTCTGCATAGTCGATGGCGTTTGCTCCAAACGGATCGATCAGAGAGGCGGTTACAGAATTGGTGACATCGCCGGCCAGCAGGTTGGCCACCAGGTAACCAATGAGAAAAACTACTGCACTGATATAAACGGGCAGCATCGTTCTTGTCAGTGCGGAGACGGCGAAAAAAACCGCGCCTGTAATCAATAGATTGGGCAGCACAAAATACAAATAGGGCCCAATATAGGAGAAGAGGTGTTCCGGCCCGATGCGTGCGGGATCGACCCAGGGAGAATGCGTTCCCATCCATGCGCCCAGGCCAATCGCAAAAAAAATCACAACCTGCACCGCCAGGCTCCCGATAAAGCGTCCCGCCAGATAGTCGAACTTAGTTATGGGAGCAGTGTAAAAAAAAGGCGTAGAGTTGCTATCGATGTCCTGGTATGTAGACTGGCCGGCCAGGGCTGCCGTAATGACAAGGGCAAAGGTGCTGACGTAGACGATGATGGCAAACAAGGCATAGGGAGAATTGGTGAGCACTCTGCCACCCGTTCCAAAATCCATAGTGGCGCTGGAGAAGGCGCCTCCCGAGAGGAGCACAAAGAGAAATCCCAGGACTAACATCACAACGAAATAAACATACGTGGAGATGCGGCGGAACCGCTGGCGTAGTTCGAATCCTGCAATTGTGCCCAACATGATTAATTCACCTCCACAGATCGTGGGGAGGTGGCGCCCTTGATGGTGGCAAAGTACAAGTCTTCCAGATCGGGGGTCACGGGTTCAAAGGCGCCGTCCGGCCGCTGCGGACTGAACACATGTACGATGGTGCGTCCGCCAAACAGCCGCGTGGAGATTACCTGATGGCCGGCGCGGAATGCTGCCAATTCTGCCGGCTCAATGGACTTCCGCCACACCAAACCGTCCAGTTCGCGCACCAGGGTCATCGGTTCACCGGCGGCCACCACCCGGCCCTGGTGAATAATCGCCATTCTGCTGCAAAGGTCGCTCACATCAGAAACGATGTGGGTGGAAAGAATAATGATGATGTTTGCCCCGATTGCACTCAGCAGGTTGTGGAAGCGGGACCGTTCCTCAGGGTCCAGTCCTGCCGTCGGTTCGTCCACAATCATCAGCCGTGGCTTGCCTAAGAGCGCCTGCGCAATGCCAAAGCGCTGCTTCATGCCGCCGGAAAAACTTCCCAGCGGCTTGTTGCGATGTTCCCACAGGTTAGTTTGTTGCAGGAGTGCATGGACCAGCTCACGCCGCTCCTTCGGATTTCCAATTCCTTTGAGCGCGCCAAAATGTGTAAGCAGGGATTCGGCCGTAACTTTGGGAAAGAGACCAAACTCCTGCGGCAAATAGCCCAGGATCTTACGTACTTCGTCCTTTTGTTTGAGGATGTCGATCTGGCCCAAAACCGCGCTTCCGCCGTCAGGTTCCTGCAAGGTTGCCAGTGTGCGCATCAGAGTTGATTTTCCGGCGCCATTAGGTCCCAGCAATCCAAACATCCCCAGCGGAATTGTCAGGGAAACATCTTGCAGGGCTTTAGCGCCATTGCGGTATTGCTTCGACAGGTTTTCAATGCGCAACTCCATGGATCAGACCTCCACCCTCAAAGTATGGTGTTTGCAAAGTATGGATTCAGAACACACCTCAACCATTCCGGTTCAGCCACCTAATTAGACGGACATGTGAGGCGATAGTTAATCCCATGACAGGTCAATTTTGCCGTAGTTTCCCGGGTGGAAGCCAGGACCATTGGAAGAATCTGAGCGGAAAACTCGGCGGCCCACTTGACGCTACTGCTGTACTGCCTGTTTCCACGTAGCGTCCAGGTGAATGGCCTGAAGGCTGGAAGCATCCCAGCCACCGCCGAGGGCCTTGATTAGAGATACTGAAGTCACCAGGCGCTGGCCCAGGAGCTGCGTCGCCAAACGTTGGTTGTCGAGCAAGGTTTCCTGCGCGGTGATTACGTCGAGAAAGGTTACTAATCCACCCACGTAGCGATCGTTGGCAATGTTGAGTGCGC
This sequence comes from Candidatus Angelobacter sp., assembly GCA_036522115.1. GTDB lineage: Bacteria > Acidobacteriota > Terriglobia > Terriglobales > Acidobacteriaceae > Angelobacter. The sequence continues at coordinate 18,735 of DATDGL010000107.1, read as the reverse complement.
GCTGCGCGGCCTCCACTGCCTGTCGCTGAGTTTGTGCGGCCTGGGCCAGCACAGAGAGTCCGGAAAGGCCGTCTTCAACTTCCTGAAAGGCAGTGAGAACGGTTTGACGATAATTTGCCACCGAGCCACCATAGGCTGACTTGGCAAAATCGACCTGGGCGTGCAATTTCCCGCCGTTGAAAACAGTTTCAGCTACATTTGCACCCAGCGCCCAGAACGTGCTGGGGACATTCAGGATCTGTCCCAGTCCACTGCTGGTAGTCCCACCTCCGGCGGCAATACCGATGCTGGGATAGAACGCGCTCTTGGCGACACCGATCTGGGCGTTCTGGGCGGCCATCTGTCTTTCGGCAACGGCAACGTCGGGCCGCCGCTCCAGGACATCCGAGGGAACACCAGTCGGAATCGCCGGAGGCTGCAAAGCTAAAGGCTTTACTGGAACGCCGAAACTCGAGGCGGGCGTTCCCACCAGCGTGGCAATAGCGTGTTCAAACTGCGCCCGCTGCTGGCGCAGTAAGGTGGCCTGCGTGCGCGTGGAGTTCAGCAGGGTTTCCTGCTGGGCAACGTCCAGGCCGGAAGCGATCCCGCCATCGTGGCGGTTCTGTACCAGTTTGAGGCCTCTTTCCTGATACTCAACCGCTGAATCCACAACGCCGATTTCCGCGTCCAGTTCGCGCAATGTGAAATAGTCAACGGCAATCTCCGCCGTGATGACCAGGCGAACATTCTCGAGATTGGCTGCGGAGGATTGATAGAGCGCGCCAGCCGATTCCACATTGCGCCGGACGCCGCCAAACACGTCCAACTCCCAATTCAAGTTGAAGGGTAAAGAAAAGGTATTCTGGGTAACCGGGGCGAGAACAATGGTGGAACCATTGGATGGCCGGTTTCCGGAAAGCCGTGCCCGTTGCGCAGAAAAACCGACTGTTCCCTGGGGAAATAACCCCGATTGTGTGATGCGGGCGGAAGCTCGTGCCTGGTCCAGTTGATTGCGGGCCACTTCGATGGTTTGGTTGGCGGCGAGGGCCTGGGTCTCATAAGCATTCAGCTCTGCGTCGTCAAAGATCTTCCACCATGCACCTTTGGGAATGGAATCCTGCGGAGTGGCTGTGCGCCACGGCGGCTGTTCTTTCCAGGCGGGAGCAGCGGGAACCGAAGGACGGTGATAGTTCGGCCCAACGGTGCAGCCGGTTAGAAGAAGGACCAGTGTGATTGAGAGATGCAGGACAGCGAGCTTCACGAAGGTTGTTTGCCCTCCGCCTTGATGCGCACCTGCTGTCCTTCTTCCAAAGAGTCGGGAGGATTTACCACGATGTTGTCGCCGGAATCCAACCCGCCAAGGATCTCCAGTCTGGTTCCGAAGTCGCGGCCAATGATGACAGCCTTAAGCTGGATCTTTTGGTTGGGTCCCACAACTGCCACGCGCGGCCCTTCAGGACGAAAGAGCAGGGCATTTACCGGGATGGCCATACGAACCGTTTGCACAGGAACGGCAAAATGTACCTGCGCGTAAGCGCCAGGCAAGAGATGTCCGTCACGGTTGTCAACATCCACTTCGGTGAGCAGGGTACGCGTAGCGGGATCAATGGCGTCCGCGGTGCGTACTATTTTTCCACCGAATTTCTGGCCCGGATACTCTTCCAGTTGAATATACGCAGCCATACCCTGGCGGACGCTCGGCGAGTATGTTTGTGGCACACTCACGTACACGCGCAAAGGGTCAACTTGCGCCAGGTTGAACAGTCCTTTTTGGACGCTGCTGCCGGCATTGATCAGCGCTCCGACATCAGTATTGCGTTGCGTAATCACTCCCGCAAAGGGCGCATAGATATGCTTGAACGACTCCATTTGCTGCAGACGGCGCACGTTGGCATCAGAGGCAGCCAGGTTGGCCTGGCTTTGCTTGTAGGCGTTGATCTCCTGGTCGGCTTCCTGCTGAGACACCGAATCTGTCTTGCGCAGGTTGGTCCAGCGTTCGGCTGAAGACTTGGCCAGCTCCAGTTGCGCCGCGATTTGCTCCCGCGCCGCTTTGGCCTGCGACAACTCCTGGTCAACTTCGGGGGTATCAATGTCGGCCAGGAGATCACCCTTTTTTACGTGGGTGCCAATGTCTTTGTACCAATGCAACAGGTAACCGTTCGTACGCGAGTAGATAGGGGACTCGACATAAGCTTGCAATTGCGCCGGCAGCGTCAGTTCATCGCTGGCCGGCTCTGCCGAAGGTCGAACCACGGCAACAGTAGTCAGCGCCAGTTTTTCCGTTTCAGCAGCCAGTGCCTTGCGCTCGGAGAAGCGTCGTCCGATGGCTAGCCCGCCGGCCAGCAAGAGCAACAGCGCCAGAGCCACCACAATCCGAAGCGCATGCGACTTCGGTCGTCCGGCGGAGGTCTTTCGGGCCTCCATGATTGGTGGTTCTTGTTCCATAAGCTGTGTCATAGGTCTCTGTTCCTTCTACTTTACTCCACTGTCTTTCACTGTCCGTCACCTGCCGGTTGAGGCAACAGGTTCCCCGTCTTACGCCGGTGCATTACGCTAAAAACTACCGGGACGAAGAACAAGGTAGCAACAGTGGCAAAAATCAATCCGCCGATCACCGCGCGGCCCAGGGGAGCATTCTGCTCACCACCTTCACCTAACCCTAAAGCCATTGGCACCATGCCAATGATCATGGCCAAGGCCGTCATAATCACCGGACGCATGCGCGTAAATCCCGCTTCCAAAGCAGCCTGCAAGGAGTTGCGTCCGGCCTGCATGCGTTCACGGGCAAAGGAGATCATCAGGATGCTGTTGGCGGTTGCCACTCCCATGCACATTACGGCTCCAGTCAGTGATGGAACGCTCAATGTCGTGTGCGTCAAAAGAAGCATCCAGCAGATGCCGGCCAGGGCCCCGGGAAGCGCGGTGATTATGATAAACGGGTCAAGCCATGACTGGAAGTTGATCACGATCAGCAGATAAACCAGCATGATGGACATCACCAAACCAATGCCCAGGCCGGCAAACGAGGAGGACATGGTATCCACCTGGCCTCGGAGAACCAGGCGCGTCCCACGCGGCAAATTGGCTTCAAAACCGCGGATGACTTCGCGCGTGTCCCTGGCCAATCCTCCCAGATCTCGCCCTTGAACACTGGCATACACATCGATGACCGGAATGGTGTTGTAGTGGGAAATCACAATCGGGGTGGCAGCCGGTTTTACCGTTGCCAGGTTTGCCAGCACCTGCGGCGCAGGGGCGCCCGGAGCATTCACCGGCGTGTTCATGAGCGCCTGGAGCGAGTCAACACGATATTCGGGTGTTTGGACGGCAACGCTGTAGCTGATTCCGTTTTGGGGGTTGAGCCAGAAGGTTGGCGTGGTTTGAAAGCTGCCGCTCAATGAAACCAGCAGGTTCTGGGCAACGTCCCTTTGGCTAAGGCCGACCTGTTGCGCACGAGTGCGGTCCACATCCAGCATCAGCGACGGCCCATTCATAAGCTGCTGGACGTGAACATCGGCCGCGCCGGGCAGTTGACGCAGGCGGCCCGCGATCCGGTGACCGATCTGGTAATCCTGCTGGATGTTTTGTCCCACCACCTGAATATCAATGGGTGAAGGGAGGCCAAAGTTCAGAATCTGGCTGACGATATCGGCGGGTTGAAAGAAAAACTCGGTGCCGGGAAACAGGGTCGGCAGCTCTTCGCGCAGCCGTTTCACATACTGGGCGGTTGGGTGATGATGCTCTTGATTCAAGGAGACCAGGATCTCGGCATCGGACGTGCCAATGGTTCCACTGGTGCTGTAGGTATTGTTGATAGAGCTGTAAGGCATGCCAAGGTTATCCAAAATGGTGACCAATTCGTCCTTAGGAATTTCCCCGCGGACTACTTTTTCCACCTCGTCACACAGCCGCGCCGTCTCTTCAATCCTCAGGCCGGGGCGTCCGCGAACGTGCATGCGAAACAGGCCGGCATCCACCTCAGGGAAAAAGTCCTCGCCCAGAAAAAACACCAGACCGAGCGAGATGATGCAAAAACCCAGAAAACAGACAATGACCATCTGCCGGTGTTCCAGGCACCGCTCCAGCGTCTGCACATAGCTATTGCGCAGCCGGTCAAACCGGACCTGGAAGCCACGAGCAAAGCGGCGGAAGAAACCCCGCTTGAGGCTGGAATCCTGTTCTCCATGGTCGTGTACATAGTTTTTCAGCAGGTACATTACCAGCGTGGGAATCAGGGTGCGCGAAAGCAGGTAAGAGGCGAACATGGCGAATACCACTGCTTCGGCCAGAGGGACAAAGAGGTATCGAGCCACACCGGTAAGAAAGAACATGGGCACAAAGACGATGCAGATGCACAGTGTAGAAACGAAGGCGGGGACTGCGATCTGCTGCGCGCCATCCAGAATGGCCTGGCGCAGCGGCTTGCCCATGGCAATGTTGCGCTCGATGTTTTCAATCTCAACCGTGGCATCGTCCACCAGAATTCCCACCGCCAGCGCCAGCCCTCCGAGAGTCATGATGTTGAAGGTCTCACCCAAAGCGCTCAAAGTGATTATGGAGCAGAGGATGGAGAGCGGAATGGATATGGCGATAATGAGGGTGCTGCGCCAATTTCCCAGAAAGAGCAGAATCATGGCCGCCGTGAGACAAGCTGCAACCAGGGCCTCTTTGAGCACGCCACTGATGGCCGCTCGGACGAACAGTGACTGGTCGAAAAGGGGTCTCATGACCAGGTCGCGCGGCAATGCCGGCATCTCCGCAACCTGAGGGAGAACTGCCTTCACGTGGTCCACAATGTCCAGAGTGGAAGCCTCGCCATTTTTCATAATGGTGAGCAGGGTGCCGCGAACACCATCCTGCCGCACAACATTGGTTTGAGGAGAGAATCCGTCGCGGACGTGGGCCACGTCGCGAATATAAGTGGTGGTCCCATTTTGCGTTTTGACTGGAAGCGCATCGAGTTCGGCGACTGTATTGGTGCTCTCATTGAGCTGAACGTTGTATTGCAATGAGCCGATCTTGGCCTGCCCTGAGGGAAGAATCAGGTTCTGCAGGCTGATGGCATTGACCACATCACTTGGGGTCAGTCCCTTGGCCTGGAGTTTTTGCGTGTCAATGTCCACCGCGATTACGCGCTGCTTTCCGCCGTAAGGCCAGGGGATGGCGGCGCCCGGAATGGTGGTCATCTGCGGCCGCACAAAATTGACAGAAACATCAAACAGCGCCTGCTCCGGCACGCTCTTGCTGCTGATTCCCACCTGCATGATGGGCACGCTGGAAGCGGAATAGACAATGATGAGCGGTGGCGTGGCGCCTACAGGCAATTGGCGGACCGCCGTCTGCGAAATAGCTGTAACCTGGGCAAGCGCCAGTTCCAGGTTGGTCTTAGGGTGAAAGAAGACCTTGGTGATGGCGCGGCCATCCATGATCTGGGTTTCCGTGTGCTCGATGTCATTCACCGTCGTCGTCAACCCGCGTTCGGTGCTGCTTACAATGCGGTCGGACATTTCTTGCGCGGAAAAGCCGGTGAACTGCCAGATGATACTGATGACCGGAATGTTGATGTCCGGCAGGATATCAACGGCGGTTCGCAAGATCACAAATGGAGTCAGGATCAGGACCAACAACGAAGCGACGATGAAGGTATATGGCCGGTTAAGCGCTAAACGTACTATCCACATTTCGGGTTCCAGGTCCTCGCGTTGCGTCCGTTTTGCGGTGAGGCGGACATAGCTACTAAGATTCCGCCGCATTCGCCGGAGTCTCAAAATATGCTGTCAAAGGGGTACTTCTAAGGCATTCTCCGCAACAACCAATGATAGCGCGGCTTGCTGTTAAGAAGGGTAAATTTGAGTCAAGTCGAACGAGCGGAAGCTACCTTGACAGCCGGTGCTAGGGAAAGCGGGAGGGCTTTCAATCCATGCAGCACCAGGCTCTTGCGCCAGCAAAGCGCTGTACGCCGCACTGCAAGCTTTATCTCGGGAAAACGCCGCAGAAGCGTGGTAAAAGCGATCTGCGCTTCCATACGCGCCAGCACGGCGCCCAGACAGTAGTGAATGCCCTGGCCAAAGGCGACATGACGATTGGCTGCCCGCGTCAAGTCCAGCTTTTCCGGAGAGGTAAACTGCTGCGGATCGCGGTTGGCAGAGGTAAGTGACAGCAGCGCCGGATCTCCTTTGGGAATCGTCATCCCGGAAATCGTGATGTCGCAGCGGGCCCAACGAGCATTCGCCACTTCCAGAGGGCCGTCATACCTTGCCAGTTCCTCGACGGCTGCGGGCATCAAGGAGGGTTGTGCTCGCAGCTTTTCCAGTTGAGCGGGGTTCTCCAGGAGGGACAGCGTGCCATTTCCGATCAGGTTGACCGTGGTTTCATGGCCCGCAATCAACAGCAGGAAAATCATGGCGACTACTTCATCTTCACTGAGCTTGTCCCCGGCCTGCTCGGCGGCAACCAGCGCGCTCACTAAATCGTCCTGAGGCTCTTTGCGGCGGAGCCTGACCAGCTTGCGAATATAACGGAAGAAAGAGATCACAATGGGAGCGGCCCGCATCATGCCCAGCCACTCCATGGCATTCAGGGAGAGCATGGCGTCTGACCAACGATGAAAGCGCTCACGGTCGGCTACCGGCACCCCAAGCATCTGCGCGATGACGATGCTCGGCAGGGGAAGGGCATAATCGCGGACCACGTCGATTTGCTGATTGCCGGCCACGCGATCCAGCAGTTCTTCCGTGAGCGATTGGATTCTCGACCGCAATTCTTCCACCCGGCGCGCAGTGAATGCCTGCTGCACCAGTCCACGCAGCCGACCGTGGTCGGATTCATCGGAGCCCAGCATATTGCGGTTGAGGGGGCCGAACAACCGGTGCAGAAGATGTTCCTTTAGAGGACGGTCTTGTGTGGGTGCGTTCAGCCGGTTACTGACCAAGCGTTCATCCTTAAAGGCCGCCACCACATCGTCATATCGCGTGATCAGCCAGGCATGGACGCCACGGCCCAGGCGAACCCGGCAGACGGGCCATTCCTCACGCAGCCGCGCATAGACAGGGTAGGGATCCGCTTTAAATCGAAGATCGAGCAGATCAACCTTGGCCGGGTTGAAGGTTGTGGTGATACCAGCATCTTATCCCAGTGCGCGAAGGATACACTTGTGGTCTACTGAAAAACTCAACCATGGCATCCCTCAAAGACTTGATTTTCGGCAAGCCGCTGGCCACATGGCAGGAGCGCGCAGAACAGATTGGCCCGTTGCGCGGCATCCCTGTCTTTGGCCTGGATGCGCTCAGCTCCGCTGGCTACGGACCTGAAGCCGCCCTCACCATCCTGATTCCGCTGGGCGCACTAGGCTCCAGCTACATTGTGCCTATCAGCGCCAGCATCGTGGTTTTGCTGGCCATTGTCTATTTCTCGTATCTGCAGACCATCGGCGCTTATCCGGGTGGCGGAGGGTCGTACACCGTGGCCCATGAAAACCTGGGCGAATCCAGCAGCCTTCTGGCCGCCGCTGCCCTGATGATTGACTATATCCTCACCGTGGCCGTGGGAATTTCTGCAGGCGTGGGCGCTCTGGTTTCCGCTTTTCCCACTTTGCAGCCGCACACCCTCTTATTGTGTCTTGCCATTCTGGTACTCATTGCCTGGATCAATCTCCGCGGACTGCGCGAAGCCGGCGCGCTCTTCATGCTGCCTACCTTTCTGTTTGTGGGCACGCTGGTCTGCACCATCGTCGTGGGCCTGGTGCGATCTCTGCTACACGCAGGACATCCAGTCCCTGTGGTGGCGCCCTCGCATCTTCCTGCTGCCGCCGGCGCGGTCTCCATGTGGTTGCTCATTCAGAGTTTTTCCAGTGGTTGCACCGCCATGACCGGCGTGGAAGCGGTCAGCAATGGCGTGCGCGCCTTTCGTGAGCCGGAGGTCAAGAACGCCAAAATCACCCTAACGGTGGTGATCGCGATTCTTATAGTGCTTCTGCTGGGAATCGCATTCCTGGTCAAGATGTACTCCATTGGAGCTACCGATCCGGGACAGCCCGGATATGACAGCGTGCTCTCGCAGTTGATCGCGGCTGTGGCCGGCAAAGGTGTCTTCTATTACGTCTCCATCGCATCCATCCTTCTGATCCTTTCACTCTCGGCCAACACAGCCTTCGCTGATTTTCCCCGGCTCTGCCAGGCAATTGCCCACAATGGATATCTGCCAAAGTCTTTTGCTTCGCGGGGCAGACGGCTGGTCTTTTCCCAGGGAGTCTATGCCCTCACACTGGTTGCCGGAGTTTTGCTGATTGTTTTTGGGGGTGTGACCGACCGGCTGATCCCCTTGTACGCGATTGGAGCATTTCTGGCTTTCACCTTGTCTCAGGCGGGCATGGTGGCGCACTGGAAAAAAACCAAGGGCCGGCATTACCTCAGCATGTTTCTGAACGGATTAGGCGCAGTCACGACGGCCATTACGGTCCTGGTTGTCCTGGTCGCCAAGTTCGTTGAAGGAGCATGGATCACTTTGGCATTGATCCCCGTTCTTTTTCTGCTGATGAAGTCCGTGCGTCGAGTCTATCAACGGATGGAAAAAGAAATCGAACTGGACCAGCCGCTCAGCCTGGACCATCTGCGCAAGCCTCTGGTGATTGTGCCCATCACCGGCTGGAACCGGATCGCGCAAAAGGCCTTGCGCCTTGCTCTGGAGATCTCCCCGGACGTGCATGTGGTCCACGTACACGCCGAGAGTGACACGGATAATCTTTGCCACCGCTGGAAGGAGCTGGTGGAAGAACCGGCTAAGCGTGCCGGATTCGCGCCGCCAAAGCTCCAAGTCATACCGTCACCGTATCGCCTGGTCCTGACCCCAATTCGCGAATACATTATCCAACAGGCGGAAAAACACCATGACCGGCAGATTGCCGTGGTGATTCCGGAGAAAGTCCAGCAACGCTGGTATCACTACCTCCTTCATAACAAACGGGCCGCGGCCCTGAAGGCGCTCCTGTATTTTGGCGGAAACCAGCAGATCGTGGTGATGAATGTACCCTGGTACATGGGCAGCGCGTACAAGAAACCGAAATGAATAGAACGGGCACTGCGGGACATGTCCTTTGGTCATTGTTGCCGGACGCCGTCACCTGGCAACCTGATGGGCAAACGACGGGTTTAAGGGTTGGATAGGGGGAAATATATGTTCAAACCGATGTCTCTTGGCAGCAGTGTAGTGATTCTGGCCCTTGTTCTGCCGATTGCCGCTCAAAGAGCACCACGGTCCGCCGGTGCGCCGCCATCTACGCCAACGGCTTCCACGCCGCCATCCACTCCTTCTTCGAACCCAACCACTCCTGGCGCAAATAACAACTCAACCCAGACGACGAATACGACCGGCACGGGCTCTCGCCGCCAGGAACCTTGCTGGAAGGTAGCGGGTGTATCTCCTGCCGCGCTGCAGCAGCGCAGAGGGATTGAGCAGAATGTGAGATCTCAGGTAGCAACTGTATGCGCGGATTCCTCGCTGACTGCCCAGCAGAGACACGCGAAGATCCACGAGATCCATGCACAGGCCCAACAGCAGATGCAGGGGTTGATTACGCCCGAGCAGCAGGAGGCCCTCAAATCCTGCCGCGCGTCACGGGGCGAGGGAAAAGAAACAGCGCATCCCGCGGCAGGTTCGGGGCCATGCGGCGAGATGCCGACAAAAACTCCAGCTACACCGAACAATCCTGGATCCAACTGATCCCTATCCCCTGGCAAAATGTAACAGGGCGAAAAGATAGATCCACAGCACCGCCATAAAATGCCAGTACCATCCGGTAATGTCCACGGCAATCCGCTGAGAGTTAATCTTCATTCGCGTCCAGCTTCCGATGAGGATGCAGATCAGGGCGATGAGCCCGCCTGACAGGTGCAGCGCGTGCAATCCGGTAAGAAGATAGAAAAACGATCCGCTGGGGTAGGAAGCGATGGAGATTCCCTGATGCCGGAAAAAGTTCCACGCCAGTATCTGCCCGCACAGAAAACCAAAGCCAAGCAACACGGTCAGGCCCAGCCAGGGCAAGTCAGTCTGTAATTTTGGAGGAAAGATGCCGAGCGATGTGAATTCGGCCTTTCTGATCAGACCTCGTCTAGCCAACTCCAGCGTGACGCTGCTCAAAACCAGGACGAGGGTATTTACGAATAGCAGGCGATAGGGAAGCGTGAGTGGATGCCAGTCGCTCATGCCGGTGTGCATTTGTGAATTCCACCGGAAGCCTTCCTGGCGCATCAAGTACACGGCAGTCAAGCCGGCAAACAACATGACCACCGAGGCAATACCGGCGATCATGCCTACACGAAAGCGGCGAAGCCTGTCTTTGCCGGAACGAAAATGATCGGGACGGCCACGGTCGCCGTCGTCTCCGCCGCCGTATCCGCGGCGATGCGGAATCTTTCCCGGGCCACCGCCTCCCAGCTTGGGCTTCTTTTCCCGCTCAACATGTTCGGCAATCGGAGACATAACTTGAGCCGTTCTGCGGGCGTCCGAGTCCGCAGGCGAAATCCTGAGCGAAGCCGAAGGATCTTATTACCCGATCACAAATTCCCTACATATTCTCGTAACTCGCAACGATCAGGAAGCATCCTGCATCCGGAAATCCGTCTCCCGGCCAGGAACGCTGTATTCATAGGGCGCATGGTTTACCACCGGTTGGCGGCGGCCAAATCCGTCGCTGGCAGGCGGAGACGCAAGCGTCCATTCCAGCGAAGTGCAGTCCCAGGGGTTCGGGGACGCCGCTGGTCCTTTAAACATACTCCAGAAAAAGTTCACAAGGAAGAGCAGTTGAGCAGAAATTGTTACGATGGCGGCGATGGTGATGAGTCTTTGTAAAGGCGCGAGCGCCAGCACGTACTGTACGCCGGTCAATTCCGCGTAGCGCCGCGGGTGACCGGCGAGGCCCAGCAGGTGCATCGGCAGAAAGATGGCGTATGCGCCCAGAAATGTGATCCAGAAATGAAATTTGCCCAGGCGCTCATTCATCATGCGCCCGAACATCTTGGGAAACCAGAAGTGAGTGGCGGCAAATACGGCAAACAGTCCCGCCATGGCCATGATCAGGTGAAAATGGGCCACCACAAAATAGGTGTCATGCAGATACATGTCCAGGGCCGGCTGCGCCAGAATGGGGCCGGTCAGGCCGCCGGTAATAAAGAGTGAGACAAAACCAACAGAGAAGAGCAGAGGCGTGGTGAAGCGGATGCTGCCGCCCCATAGAGTGCCCAACCAATTAAACGTTTTGATCGCTGAAGGGACGGCGATTGCGGTGGTCAAGACGGAGAAGGCAAAACCCGCGTAGGGATTCATGCCACTGACAAACATGTGGTGTCCCCAAACCATAAAGCCCAGGCTGCCAATGGCGATGGTAGCAGCGACCATGGCGCGGTATCCGAACACCGGCTTGCGCGAGAACACGGACAGCAGATGCGAGGTCACTCCCATTCCCGGCAAGACTGCAATATAGACTTCAGGGTGTCCGAAGAACCAGAAAAGATGCTGCCACAGCAACGGTGATCCGCCGCTGTGCTCAACCGGCCGGCCGCTCATCAGGAGTCCGCCGGGAACAAAGAAGCTGGTGCCGGCATTGCGGTCCAGGAGCAACAGCAGGACCGCACCGAGCAAGATGCTGAAAGCGAGCAGACTCAGCACGGCCGCCACAAACCACGTCCAGCAGGTCAGGGGCATGCGCATCCAGTGCATTCCTGTGGTGCGCAGTTTGATGGTGGTGGTGATGAAGTTGATTGCGCTCAGGACAGAGGCGATACTGAACAGCCCTATGCTAGTGAGCCAAAGATCTGTCCCCAGACCTTGACCGGGCCCGGATGCGGGAATGGCGCTGAGGGGGGCATATTGCGTCCAGCCCGCCAGGGACGCGCCCCCGGGAACGAAGAAGGCCGCAACCAGGACCAGAAATGCAATCAGCGTGATCCAGAAGCCGAGCATATTGAGCCTGGGAAAAGCCATTTCCGAAACGCCCAGTTGCAGGGGAAGAAAATAATTGCCAAAACCGTTCTGCGGAACCGTAGAGAGAACAAAGAACACCATCAGCGTGCCGTGCATAGTCAGGAACGCCAGATAGTTCTCCGGCTTGATCTGGCCGAGGAAGGGAATGGCCGCGCGTGGCCAGACCAGATGGATGCGCATCAGAAGTGAAAGCACCGTCCCGATCAATACCGCAGCGAGAGAAAGGAAGAAGTATTGAAGTCCGATGATTTTATGATCGGTGGTGAATAGATAGCGGCGCAGGAAACCCGCTCGAGTCGTTTGCGCCGTAATGGGTAATGGTTCTTGCACGGCTAATTACGTTTGAACCGTCAAATGTTTTTGTGCCCGTGTTCTAGCGAGCAGACTGCTTCTTCAACCATTGCTTGAACTCTTCCTCGCTCACAACCTTGACCGCCGCCCGCATACGATAGTGTCCCAAACCGCAGAGCTGCGAGCAGGCAATCTCGAATGTCCCCGTTTGCAACGGCCTGAGGCGCGCGTGAATCTCCATTCCGGGAACAGCATCCTGCTTGAAGCGCATGGCCGGAATGAACACGCTGTGAATCACATCCTGCGCACGCAATATCAGGTCCGCATCGCGGTTCACGGGAAGCACCAACGAGGTGGAGACAATATCATCCCGGCCTGCCGGGTCATCGGGATCAATGCCCAGCGGATTGCCCTCATTGGCTTTGGCAAATCTTTGGGCGTCTGTGCGTCCCCAGGTGCTGTCATTGCCGGGATAGCGAAAGTACCATTGAAACTGAGCGCCGGTGATCTCAACCTGGATCGGGTCAATGAGCGGCTGATGGCTGTTGATTTGCGACCACACGCGCCCGCCGGAGATGTTAAACCAGAAGAACAGGGCGGCAATCAAGAGCGTCCAGGTAATTTCAAACCGCCAGTTACCGCGAACGCAGGCAGCGGGACGATTGGTCCTTGCGCGGAATATCGCAACCCCGAACAATATGTGACTGGCAACGAAGAGCCCGCCCAAAAACCACAATGCGGTCATGAATTGATGATCGATGGCAGCGGCCCGCAGGGCCGCAGGAGCAGGGAACCACCAGCGCTGAAGCGTGAAGAGATGAATTCCGAGAACTGCGATCAGAACGAATGCAAATGCCAATAATGTCTTTTCAGTTTTGATTTGCGACTTCCAGGCCACAGCAATTTGTTCACCGCGTCCGATTACTTGATTTGACTACCGCTGCCAATCAGCTTCAGGAACTCCTCATGAACTCGCGTGTCATTGGATAGCTCCGGATGGAATGTAGCCGCCATGATCTTGCCCTCGCGCACCAGGACAGGATCGCCATCCTTGCAGGCCAAAACCTCGACGTGTTTGCCTGTGGCAGTAATCCTGGGAGCGCGAATGAAGACCATCTCCAGCGGCCTCTCCCCCAATCGGGTTCGGGCCTGGCGAATAGAGCTGTCGATCTGGCGGCCGTAGGCATTGCGGCGGATGCGAATATCCAGCGCTCCCAAGGATTGCTGCGGAGGGTTTTCGACCTCTTTAGCCAACAAGATGGCGCCGGCACAAGTTCCGAACGTGGGTTTAGCGCTCACGAAGTCGCGCAGTTTCTCCAGGAAACCGTGCTCGGCCAGGAAATTCAGGAAGGTGCTGGACTCGCCGCCGGGGATCACGATGGCGTCAATGGTATCCAGTTGTTCCGGCTTGCGCACCAAGGCCACCTCCGCCCCGAGGCGCTCAAGGACGGCCTTGTGCGCTTCATAATCGCCTTGGATGGCAAGTACCCCGACGGTCATTTGGCTTCACCAGCCGCGGGTCTGCATAAGGTCAGCTTCGTTCATGGCGGCCACGGCCAAACCCTTCATGGCGCCGACCAGATCTTCGCTCACTTCAAGTAGTACTTTAGGGTCGTCAAAGTGGGTTGTGGCGCGGACGATGGCGCGGGCGCGTTTCTCGGACTCGGCGGGTTCGCAGAAATTGACGGAGTCGGCCATGAAGATACCGGAGCCCACGAACACGGCCTCTGCTCCAAGCTGGCGAACCAGCGCGGCGTCTGCCGGAGTGGCAATTCCTCCAGCGGAGAAGTTGGGCACGGGCAGCTTGCCGGTCTTGGCAACCATGCGGACGATTTCATAGGGCGCCTGAAGTTCTTTGGCCCGTGTGTAAAGTTCATCCTCGCCCAGCACGGTGAGCAGCCGCATGTCGCGGGTAATGGCCCGCAAGTGTTTCACGGCATGGACTACGTCGCCGGTTCCGGCCTCTCCCTTGGTGCGGATCATGGCTGCGCCTTCCGCGATCCGCCGCAACGCCTCGCCCAGATCGCGAGCGCCGCAGACAAACGGGACCTTGAAGGCATGCTTATCCACGTGATGAGCTTCGTCGGCGGGAGTGAGCACTTCCGACTCATCAACGTAGTCCACGCCGAGTTCCTGGAGAATCTGCGCCTCGGCAAAATGGCCGATGCGGCACTTCGCCATGACTGGAATGGAAACCGATGCCATGATTTCGCGAATCTTCCTGGGCGCCGCCATGCGAGCCACTCCGCCCTGGGCGCGTATCTGTGCCGGAACACGCTCCAGCGCCATTACAGCCGACGCACCCGCTTTTTCCGCGATCTCAGCCTGGCGCGCGTCGGTTACGTCCATAATCACGCCGCCCTTCAACATCTCTGCCAGCCCAGTCTTTAAACGCAACCCGGTATTTCCATTATTCTCAGACATAGAGAAACTCCACTCTCGCTCGCCCACATGGAACAGTTGTCAGGTGAACACTCTATTGTGACACATCTGTCAGGCGCTTTCCCAACCGTTTTAAACGTCGAGCGTGCAAGCCGCAGACAGCGGCAGAACTTGGCCCAGAAAGCGCCGCGAAGCAACGACGTTGATTTTCAGCGGGGAATAAATCAACTCGCAAACTAAAGAGAACAAAAACGGGGCTGATTCCTCCTATCTGCTTAAATGGGCAAAAAGCAGGATGGATGCCACGCCGTTTCGATCTCGACCTCAATCCATCCTGCCTCCATCCTCCCTTCTGCCTCGCAAGCTGTTGAAAAGACTGGAGTGGAAAATTGCGATAGAAAAATTGGTTGCAACCATCCTGCCTCCATCCTGCCACTGCACTAGCCCAAGCCCCACCAGCGGAACCAAAGCTCCTCCGTCACTCCTTCCGCCTCCGCTTATCGCCTTATTCCCGAGCGGCTTAAGCAGATAGGAGGAATCAGCCCCGTTTTTTCCTCATTTGAGGAAGCCTACTATCTCATTGGCGCTTTCCGAGAGCTGGGGAGCGGTTGATGCAGCGGCCAGCTCGGAGGCTGAAGATGCATCCTGCCCGGTGGGGAGGCTTTCAGCGTGGGAGCGCAGTTGGGTGGCTAAAGCCTGATTGTCACTGTCGATGTGGTTGCCGACAGAGAGGATATTGGCCAAGGCCTCGGAGGCCCGAATCTGGCCAGTGATATTTCCGCCGGTATTGCTAGGCGACATTTTGGCCAATTCCCATAGGCGGTTGATGACGTCTGAACGGTAGAAGGAGAGTTGCCGCCCGATGGCTTTGCCCGCCTCTTCGGCGATAGCCAACTGTTTCTTTCGGATCAACTCGCAGATGATGTCATATTGCATGAGTTTGAAGGCTGCACTTTTGGGATCGCTGTAGCCGGCGGCGCGGGCAGCTTCAACGGCATCGCCTTTCCAATGGTAGACGAAGTCCATCTGGTTGCGGCTAAGGATGCGGGTGATATCAGTATCGCGTGATGGCATAGTGCGTGTTCGAGTGTCGACCTCCTTTAAGTTGTTCTTTAAATCATTACATATCATTATTATAATCATAATAAAACATATGTCAAGATAAAATATTTGCAATGAATATCAGTCGCCGGTTCGCGCTTCGCGTTCGAGGAGCTTGCGAATGCGGGGCTTTGGTTCTGCGGGTTGCCAGTTGGGTAAGAGGGCCAAGCCTTCATTGGCGGCGGCGCGGCCTTTCTCTGCTTGACCGGCGGAGCGATAAGCTTGAGCCAGCAAGAGCAGCCACGCCGGTATCTTGCGATGACTCAGGGCAACTCCACGTTCGGCCCACATGGCCGCCAGCGCCGGTTCTCTTAGTGACGCAGGTTCCACCGTGAGGATAGAAGATACTGCGTGATCCAGTGTCGCTGGGGAAGCCTGATCTTTTTCCGCCAGATCTTTCAGGACGGCCAGGCCTTTTCGCGCAAGGGCTGCTGAATTCCCCGGCTCGCCCAGGGTTGCTCTTATGGTGGCGAGGCGCACCTGCTGGGCGGCCAAATCTGCTTTCCACTTCTCATTGCCGGGATCCTGTTGCAGGAGTTGATCCAGAGCAGCCGTGGCCTGTTCGAGAGCGTGCCCGGCATCACGGAGATTCCGTCGCCGATCTCCCAGAGAGTTCGCAGCGTTGGATCGGCAGCATCTTCGTAATTGCCTGCTTGATCGTCGAGCACCACTGCCAAGTCGGCCACTGCGCGGAGATCCTTTGGGTCTGCCGCGACCAGACGCGTGTGAATCCCGAGGGCCGCAGCAAATAAGGGCATGGCCTGGGAGTATTCTCCTAATTCTTTCAAGGCGAGAGCCTCTTTGCGCAGGACCATGGTGTGCATCCGCAATGTAGGCAAGGTCTCCTGGTCCGCGCGAGGAAGAGCCTCGATACGCAGCAGGGAAGACTGGAAATCCTTGAGGGCCTGGGCGGGATCTGCGTCCAGCTCGACGCTGCCGACTTTCATCAGCATGAGTCCCAGACCCCGTTTGGCGCGCAGGAAATTGGGATCGATTTCCAGGGCGCGGTGGTCAAGCTCGATGGTCTTGCGGTACGCGGCAAGGGCAGCGGGAGTATCCGCCAAACTGGCGGTGCCGCTTTGGCCCAGCTCGTCGCCGAGGGTACCGTAGGCCGCCGCCACTTCACATATCAGCGCGGGCGTAGGGTCTTGCGCGGCAAGGAGATGGTCATATGTTTGGGTTGCGTCCCGCATGGAGGCAATGGCATCTTGCGTTTTGCCACTTCCAAACAGGACCTCACTGCGGGCTTCCTGCGCGGTGGCCAGGGCGCGGAAAGCCTCGTGATCACCGGGATTGCGGGTGGCCAGCGGCCCAGCCAGCGCGAGAGCTTTGCCGAGACTCACGAGCGCGCTGGCGGGATCACCGAGATTCTGCTCATATACATTGCCCAAGGAAGCGCACCTCAGCTCTGAGGTGCGCTTTGAGGGGCTTGCGGCTCGAATCAGTACTGGCCGTAGATCAGTACCTCCACCTCCGCGTTGGTGCCGGGTTTGCCCACTCCCGCCAGGGATACCTCCAACTTGGTGGCAGGGACGTCATAGACCCGGGTCAGTTGGTTGTGCGGCTTGAGTGTGAACTCATCCAGGAAGGTAACGCGTTCTTCAACGCCCTTGCCCTCCGGCTCCACGATCGTGAGCTGGAGATGGACATCGCAGGTAGATTGTTCGTTGATGGCCACGACGCGGATCTTATCGAACCGGGTGGTGTCCAGGGTCCCGAGAATCTCAGTCTGTCCGGCCTTGATGATTTTTTCCTGGTCGAAGGCCAGTACATTTTCAACCTGTGGAACGATTTTGGGTTGGCTTGCCATAAAAATTCTCCTTTTCAGGCGCGCCATATTGCACCCGCTGTTCGGAAATCCGGACCTACGGGATGCAGCCCGGGTAGGGCGGCGCATTTGGAAGTTCAATGAAGGCTGCTTTAAGCTTGGGGGTCTCCAACGAATGCCCAAGCTCTCAGCAGGTTTGCCACGAAACTGTCCGTGGACGTTACTATGATCCTCTCCCCTACAATCGAGGCTCCTTAATAAGTAGTGATGTAAATGCCTAAAACATTTCATGTACAAGGGGATAAGGCAATTTACTGCTCTGCGCACGGTGCTATTCCTTGGCGCGGCTCAATCAGATTTTCGAACCGGCCTTAATCGACAGGAAAAACAGAAGCGTTATCCCCGGAGAAATCCGAAAATCGAGATATCATGCAGTGCCAACCCTATGAATCAAAAAGAGAAATCTCTGGCTGGGGATTCGCGAACGACTTTCGAACTTTTACACTTCTTAACATGGCAGGGATGAATGCTTGACGTGGCTTTTTCGATAAAACAGAATGCCCGAAATTTGACATCCCCTCAGTGTCTCAGCCGATGGCGGGAGGCTGTAAGATTTCCTAGCGTGGTGGTGGTTCGACTAGTCGGCAGGCGGCTCGCAGAACTGGCGCCGCTATGAACGGCACCAAAAAACAATATCCACAGGGGCTTCTTTCGCCGCAGCCAATCGGACATCCTGAGGATCAAGTCGACTGTTACCGGACCAATTGCACCAACGCGGGCTCACTACCAAACGCCCGCGCTAATGCTACCGGACCTCTTTGTCCCGCATCCCGGTCAGCAGATAGAACAAATACAGCGTCCGCTCTTCCGGCTTGCAAGCTGCAAAGAGTGCCTTCAACTCTCCCGGCTCGTACACGGGCCGAATGGGATCAACGTATTTCGGCCAGTCGCGCTTGTGCAGCAGTCCTTTAATCCCGTTCGCTTTGAGCAACTGCGCGACGATGGCGGCCCGGTTGTAGGCCGTGCGCGCCCCGCAGCCCATGTCGTACAGCTTGCGAATGAACGCCAGCACATCGTCCCGCGTGACATCCTGAATATAAGTCCTGGCGCAATTAGCTCGGAACAGCTCAAGGCAGTACTTGTACGCCGTGTAGGTCTTGGGCTCGCGTTGTGGCGGCTCGATCTCCTTGAGATACGAAGTCACGGCATCCGCCAGGCGAACCCGCTCCGGTTGGCCG
>DATDGL010000106.1:0-2863 GCA_036522115.1 Candidatus Angelobacter sp. | reverse complement strand
CTTGGCGGTCCCATCATCAAGGACAAGCTCTTCTTTTTCGCCGATGCTGAGCGCCTGAAGCAGGACCTGATTGATCCCGTAGCCAGCGCGGGGCCGTTTGCCTCGCTCACGGGCACATTCAATTCACCCTTCCGTGATACCGACGGAGTCGCCAGGCTGGATTGGCATATCAATGACAACTACAAGTTGTTCTACCGCTTCTCTTACGAGCAGAACAGCAGCATCAAAGGTTTTATCCCCAATAGCTTTCAGCCTTTCGCCAATGTGAACCACACTCCGGTTCATGTTGTCGGACTGGATTTCAATACTGGTACCTTCACCCACCAGATTCGCTTCGGTGAGACCAAGTTCCGCAACGCCATTGCCGATGCCACTAGAAGCGGCATATTCAACCCTGATCCTGCTGTCAGCATCACCATGGGCCCGGATCCAAACTGCCTGACCGGCGGGTTTGACTCCTTTTGCTCCGGCTCCAACCTTCTGGCGCCCCAGGCGACCTTCCAGCAGAATACTCAATTGAAGTACGATGGCAGCAAGATTATCGGGAAACACATTATTCGCTACGGTGCCGGCATCAATCACATCCAGGGCGGCGGCTTCGCCAAATTTTTCGCCTTGGCGCCTACAGTAAACTCCGACCCGACTCTAAACCTTGGCGCGAATCCTCTGGCTTACCCGGTGCTGCTTGTCATCATGGGCAATGGCCAGGGTTTCTCTTCAGAGAAACCGGCCTTCGGCCTTCCTGGCGGAGGATTGGGGCCGGATAACCGCCTGCAGTTCTATATGGGTGATTCCTGGAAAATCAAGCCCAACCTGACCCTGACCTACGGCCTGCGTTACCTTCACGATACGGGCCGTACCGATAGCGACTTGGCTTCCCTCCCTTGTTCAACTTTGGCTCCCGCCCTGGCGGCGCCTCTTACGGCCGCTGGAACGCCCTGCACTACCAACATCGGCGACCTGTTCGGCGCCGGCCTGGGCGCTCCGATTCGCAATCCGGGCAAGAACTTCGCTCCCAACTTTGGCTTTGCCTGGCGTCCTCGTAGCAGCGGCAACACCGTAGTTCGTGGCGGAATTGGTATCTATTATGAAAACGCCATCTACAACAACAACCTGTTCGACCGGCCGGGTCGCCTGGCGCAGGGACTGTTCCTCGGAACGGCTGTGCCCTGTGCAGGTGGTGCGGTGAACCCAGGATTCTCCATGCCGGATGGCAGTCCCATTCCGGTCAACCTGGCTAACATTTGCGGCCAACCCATTGGTGCGGTATCCAGCCAGTTAGCTGCGCTGCAGGCGGCCTATCAGGCTGCTACCGCAAAGGTCGGCGCATCCACCAACGCCAACTATCTGGGCAACAGCCTGGAGGCCAGCAACGGTGTAAACGGCATCAGCATGTTTGCCCCCAATTACCAGACGCCGCGCGCCCTCCAGATCAATATCGGCTTTGAGCACCAGTTGGGTAAAGGCATCGTCTTGAGTAGTGACTATGTGCGGAACGTATCCACCCATACATTGCTGGCGATAGACGTGAATCACGTCGGCGATGCTCGCTTCTTCAACAAAGCCAACGCGCAAACCGCGATTGCCAACACCCTCGCGTTTTGCGGCGCCGCGACCATTAGCCAGGCGATTGCCAATTGTCCCGGCGATCCCACAGGACATGCAACCATTGCTGATTTCGCCTCCAATGGCCTCGACTCAGGAACAAACCTCTGCAGCGGCGGGCCGTGCCCGAATGCTGCCTTCCCTGGCCAAAACCCTAACCTGGGTGTGAACCAGATGCTGTTCCCCGCTGGCCGGTCAGTCCTGAATGCGTGGGATACCACGTTGCGCGCTAATGTCGCCCATCCCTTCACCGGGGTCAAGGCTGTGAGCTGGCAGGTTTCTTATTCACTGTCCCGCTATGTCAGCACCGCCCAGGACTCTGATTTTATTAACACCGTGCAAGACAACAACCATCCGGTTGCGGACATGGGTCCTGACGGGCTGGACCGAACCCATCAGTTCTCTTTTGGCGGCACCTTTGACCTTCCCGGTTACTTCCGCTTCGGCGTAGTTGGCCACGTTTATAGTCCATTGCCGCTGAATCTGAGACTGCCACCCGGGGGCCTGGGCGGCATTTTCAGCAGCGATCCATCAGGCAGCGGATCCAGCGACGGCAGCTCGGCTTACGGCGGCCTCGGCAACCTTGTGCCCGGTACCACTCTGGGTGCTTTTGGCCGTAGCGTCAGCCCCGGCGGTCTTGGGTCCTTCATCACCAATTACAACAGCACCTTTGCCAACACGCCCACTCCTGCCGGACAGGTGCTGATCAACAATGGCCTGTTCTCCTTGGCCCAACTGCAGGCCCTCGGAGGCGTATTGCCCACACTGGATATGCCCACGTCGAATCAAGGTCTGGGTTGGCTCAGGACCCTTGACTTACGCTTCAGCTATCCGCGTCCGATTAAAGAGGGCATCGTCATTGAGCCGAGCATCTCTCTCTTCAACGTTTTAAACATGGCCAATTTCGATGCTCCGGGTTTCACTTTGAATGGAAACCTGAACACGGGTCCCGGTTCGGTCAATAACTCTTCCGCTATTGACCATCAACTTACCCGCGTTCTGCCCGGCTCCGGGGTCTATGATCTCGGCGCCCCGCGGGTCATCGAGTTCGGCTTGAAAGTGACGTTCTAAAGCCGCAAGCAGTTCTTACAGCCGCCCCTTTCTCGAAAGGGGCGGTTTTTTTGGGTGCGCCCGGCAGGGCGCACTCACTTGGAGGTGAAAGTCCTCTACACGCCCGGCAAGGGGAAGTGTTAGCTGAACGGCAAGGGTGTCCACCGCGAGGTGGAATCTGGAGGAAGCTGTAGGCAAAGCGCTGGCC
>DATDGL010000105.1:0-9310 GCA_036522115.1 Candidatus Angelobacter sp. | reverse complement strand
TTGTGAGCGTTCTCACACTCTTGGCGGTGTAAGAACACCGCTCACGCCAGAACGTATGTTCGCGTATTTCAATCCATTCACAGCTTCTTACGCGCTGGGCTCAGTAATTCCGCCCCTGTGGGGCTTAAGTTTCCAAGCTCCTTGGAGGTTCGAATTCCTTAAGTGAACGGTATTGCTGCTAAAGGCTACCTGTAACGCGATCCACGCTGTGTAAGGTTAACCTTCGAAATTCGTAAACATCCTCCTGCACGACCTCCGGCATGCCAAAACGAAAAAAACAAGAGACTTTTGGCGTTCAGTCGCTTATCACGGCTTGCCTACAGCCATAACCTTGCCCAGAAATATAAAGTGTTCAGTTCTCGAACCCATGCCGGAAAATCGGTTGTCGAACTATTGTAAGTTGCGACTTGAAAGCCAGACTATAATTCCCTTTCCGTTGGCAACATCTTAGGTTCCATTTTGTATGGAGGCCAGTTTTATGGGAACGCCCATCGCTCCACCCCCAAAAGAGAAAAAGCCCTTTGACCGAACGGTTGCAATAGTCAGCTTAATCATCGGTCTGGCGGCTGTGATTGTAGCCTTTTGGCAAGGCGCGATTGCAAATGGCGCCCGCATGGATGCCCAGGAATCGGCCCAGCGGGAGCAACTAGCTGAGAATGAGGCAAAGGCAGCAAAGCAGAGAGTTGAACAGGAGCGGACAAAGTTCTGCCGATTCACTGAAAACTACAGGACGATGATTGGCGACTTAAGCGTGTCTCTATCACGATATTCAGAGAATCCGTCTGAAGACAACAAAAGAAGCGTGGTGGCCAGTGCTGCTGCTCTGGCGTCCAATGTGGAGAACTGGCGGAAGGTTCAAGAATCAATAGCTATTGTTCTCGATGGCGAGGTGGATAAGCTGAGGGAAGCGACATCCAGCGCTGACATCGAAGCTATTCGTCTCCAAGCCGAGACGATTTCAAAGAAAGCAAATTCTCAATTTGAGTTGATAGATGCGATGCTGGAAAAACCGGTTACGGCTGCGATGAATTCTGAAGGTTCGCAATCTCCACCGTCACCGCAACCTACTGAGCTAGTCGTGAGCGAGGGGGTCAGTTGTGACTGCGATAACACGCAGGCACCTAATATCGGAGGCGCTGCTACGAGGCAGTGTCTGGCCTCCGAGCAGGCCTTAAAAAAGGCCGCGGCTGCAGGACAATTGAAGCTGCAAATAGAGAATGGCAAGATTATTTCCTCGTCGGCAAATTTGTGTGATTCAGTGACACAGGGATCTGCAGCATGGCCAGCAATAGGTGCGCCTAGCTCGCGTCCGCGGTAGTAAGGCGGCATACGGTCTGTCGGTTGGGAGCGGCGATCATTGCGTTGACTTGCGGCGCGGTTTTAGTGGGTTTATGCTCTGGATTAGTTCTGTTTAACAGGTGAAGCTCACACATGCCATCTCTTTGATTCCTGCTTTAAGCCATCCTACGCCGCAATGAAGACACCCTCACGTCTCAGGAGGTCCATTTCCTGAAGCCAAGTGACAGTTTGGTTCCAACTGGAAACGGTTAGGGCTACCAGAAAACCAGGTTACAGGTCACAGGGAACAGTAAAGCAAAAGACCAGAAAACCCCGACCATTCGTAATTGGTAATTGGCATTTAGCCACAATACCGTTCACTTAGGAGATTTCGGAAACCTTTTGAGTTAACGGCTGAACGCAAGGTCCCTCCGATTTACCCCCGCTAACGCGTGGGTAAACCGTCGGGATGACGAACTTTTTTTCGCGTCCTGGTTAAGTGAACGGCATTGCATTTAGCCAACCTCAGGATCAACGCCTCAGGAACAGTTGAACACTCACGCTGCACCAGAAACGCTCTATCGCTTCGGCGCAACCCCCGGGTTTCTTCGGACTGCTTACTTCACGACATCATCTTTGATCTTCAATCCTTCTTCCGGAGTCCTATAGCTGTAAGTCGCGACCTGGTTGACGGTCGTCACCTTCAGCGTGTCGCCCGTCCACTTGGGCGGACCAATCATTGCCGCGCTGTCAGTCCAACACGAGTCGTAGAGGAAACTCTTTACGTCAACCTGTTTCCAGTCTTTGTCCAGTTTCAACCAGATCAGGTTGGACTCGTTGCCACCGCCGCACTGATGGCTGTCGCGCGGCAGCTTGGAGGGTCCGGTCACATCCAACAGCAGGTAAATGAAGCCGTTGGACTCCTTGGCAGATTGCAGGATTACCTTCTCCAGTTGGACAGCCTGGAACTGCTCCTGGATTGAAACATCGCGCGTCCGCCCTGCCTCCACGAACGAGACTGTGTCACCCTTCCAATGCACCTTCAGGCGCGCGCCCAGAGGAACATTACCTTGCTGGCCCATCGCCGCGCTTGCAATCAAAAGCGCAAATAGAATCAACCGGTCTTTCATGCTTTCGCCTCCGTAGTCTCAGGCAACCTAGTCAGACTGCCCCGGCCATCACCTGCCATTTTCCGCTCCTCTTTCGAAAGCGTGCCTGCGAGGTAAAAGATAACGCCGTCCTTATGGCAGGGGAAAGTCCTTCGTTCTGTGCAATAAACGATTTACCCTATGGCAATGGCCAGCTCTGACTCTCGATTGCTGCGGACGATTGCGGTCTTCAAATTCATCAAGGCAGGGTTGCTCGCCGCGGCGGGAATTGGCGCGCTACGGCTGGTGAAATACGACATCTTTGAATACGCAATGCACCTTGTGGGCCGGTTTCACCTGAATCCCGGCAACCGTTTTGTGGCGGAGATGCTGGCACGGGCCACCAACGTCACACCCCGGCGGCTGCACGAGGTCGGAGTCATCGCGTTTATTTATTCGGCGCTCTTCCTGGCGGAAGGCATCGGCCTGTGGAGCTTAAAACGCTGGGGAGAGTGGGTGACGGTGGTGATCACCAGTTCCCTGCTGCCGTTTGAGATCTATGAGGCCTGGCACAGGTTCACATGGGCGAAGATTGCGGTGCTGGCAATCAACGTTGCGGTGGTGTGGTACCTGGTGATGCGGCTCCGACGAAGACCAAGTAGCAAGTAATTAGGCGCTTAATGCAGGCAATTACGAGAATTCTGTTCTCGTTGCACTGAAAGCAGCGTGGTTCACGCGGAGAATTGGGTAATTTAGTAAGTGGGTAATTTGGTAATTTAAAATCAAAATCACAGACCAGAGGGACATCAAGGGCGAAGCCCTAACGGCAATACTATTCACTTAGGAGATTTCGGAACCTTTTGAGTTAACGGCTGAACGCAAGGTCCCTCCGATTTACCCCCGCTCACGCGTGGGTAAACCTTCGGGATGACGAACTTTTTTTCGCGCCCTCGTTAAGTAAACAGTATTGCAGCTAACCACGGACATGGGCAAAGAGCATGTGTTTGGCCTTGCTGTGAGTGCGCCGCTTCCACTTGAGAAAAAGAACGGAGTAGGAATCCGTGATGTATTGGGCGGGCTTGATGGCCAGCCGGCCGGCGGTGGAATCAATCCAGCGGGCGGGGCCTTCGATCTCGCCGAAATTGCCGATGGGTGTCTCATCAATGACCAGATGCCCATGACCGTCAGCCCATTCGGTGCGGAATTTTTCGTAGCTGAACATGGGGCTGAAGCCAACGCTTTCCAGAATTGCAGTCATAGCCACGCCGTCCTGGACTGGGGTCTCAATCTCCTTGCGCGACTTGTGCCGGCCCAGGCGGGCTCTGGCTTTGAAAGTCACGATCCATCGGTCGCCATACTTGCGCAGCCGCAGAAGGCTGCCTTTCTTCCGCAAAGGTCGTCCCGGAAGATCGAAGAGGGTGTTCATTTCATGGGTGCGGGGGGTGATGAGCTGAAACCCGAGGGAGGGCAATCCGGCGCTCAGGGCAGAGATATTCTCGATCCGGAACTTGATCTCCGTCTCAATGGCTGAGGACATGAGGGAATTATACAAACTGCATATACATCCAGGAAGAGCATAAACACCCATAAATATAAGTTCGGACCCTAACAACCGGGTTAGAGTGGATGGACATCGAAATTGGGGTGGCTGAAGGAAGCGGGGGTATTTGAAACTGAAGGACTTCCGAACTGGGGAGCATCTTTCTAGCATGATCGTGGTAAAAATGCAACACTTTTATTTTTGATCGGAAATTGACGATTGCGTTTTTGTCCTTCAGATACATACAATTAGAGGGTTATTTTCAAGGGGGATCAAACTTTGTTGTCCATAAGGAGTGTGAATGAACCGTGTACTGTCCATTCTGGTGGCGGCTGTATTACTGGCTGCCAACGTGGGGGCGGCTCCAGTTCCAAATCACCCGGTACCCCAAGCTAAACCAAGAAACAAGGCTTCACATCAGGAATCGAGGCCCTATCAGGTGGGAAAGGCCTCCTGGTACGGCAAGAAGTTTCACGGCAGAACCACCGCCAGCGGCGAAGACTTTGACATGTTCGAGCTGACCGCCGCACATCGCCAACTTCCCTTGGGAACCTACGTCCGGGTGACCGACCTGCGGAACGGCAAATCGGTGATCGTCCGGATCAATGACCGTGGGCCCTATATTAAGGGACGGATCATGGACCTGAGCTATAGCGCAGCCCGGATGCTGGATTTTCATGCCGGGGTAGAAAAGGTCCGTCTGGACATCGTTGAGCCGGAAACGGTAGCTTCCCTGCAAAGCCCGATCGAATAGGCCAAGGCCGGCAAGAAAAGGGGCTGGCCGCGTTCTCTCCAAGACTGTTCTTTTGCTCTCGGCGCGAATAGGCACAGGTGTGCGCGTGACTATTTGCGCCGGGAGTCCTAAAATCAGGCTGAGAGAGGGCAAGCACATGCACGGTTTGATTGTTCTGATTCTGGCGATTGCGGCCATTGGCGGGGCGCAAGCCCAAGACAGTTCGCCGAAAGATGAGCCGACAGCGGCGAAACAAATCACGGTTCCAGCCGGAACCAAGGTGTTGCTGCACCTGCGCAGCCCCATTAATACCAAGAATGCTCGGGTAGGAGATGACGTTTATTGTGAGACTGCATTTCCGGTGACTCAGGACAACGTCATGGTGATTCCTCCCGGGACCTACGTTAAAGGGCGAATCATGCGGGTGCAGCGTCCGGGCAGAGTCAAAGGCCGGGCGGAGCTGCAAATCCACTTCAATATACTGATATTCCCGGACGGCTACACCGTCCAGCTTCCCGGCTCCCTGGAAAACGCACCCGGTGGAGAAAACGAATCCATGTCCGACCAAGAGGGCACGGTGAAGGCAAATGGCCAAAAAGGAAAAGATGCCGCCACGGTAGCGAAGACCGGCGGAACCGGGGCCGCGATTGGAGGTTTGGCGACGCAGAGCGTGAAAGGCGCTGCAATAGGTGGAGGGATCGGCAGCATGGTCGGCTTGGCTACGGTGCTGCTGACACGAGGACAGGACATCCGCTTTGAAACGGGGACCGCCCTGGAAATGGTTTTGCAGCGTTCACTTACGCTGGATCCCGGGCACGCGGTGGCTGCGCGGTCAACTATCATGGAGCGCTAGGTTTTTGTGCAGGTGAATTACGATCATTCTGCGCTGGTTGCAGTGCGGTAGTGGACAGAGTGGACCCCGGTGGACAGAGCCTCCAGGTGGTAGCCTTGGCTATAGCGTGACCGCTCAAAATCGCGGCCCGATGCGATTGTCAAAAGGGGCAGGGGGCCTCTCCCCTTGGGCAAGCTCAGGGTTCGAGGTAAAGTAAAACTCTGAACATTGATAAGTACGTTCCTGGTTTTTCTGAATTTATTAATAAGTTCTTCCCATTCCAAAATTCAATATAGGCAGTTTTGCCTTATATGGAATTCTGTATACTCTTGGCGAAAAAGTTCTTTTTCACCCGTTAAGCTGTTGGATTTAAGCAGCTTATTTGTGATACCTGATTGGTAATCAGAGTGCATTAAGAACGGTTAAGCGGTTGCTCGTTCGTTGGCCGCTTTTGTAGAAGGCTCGATTTCCACGGCTCGACCCTCTCATACTTTCAAGTAATGATGCCGTCCCACAGAGGATTCTGAGGAGGAAGTTTTGATGCTGAAGAAGATTGCTTTTCTCCCGAGCATGCTGGCGCTGCTGTTTGCAGCGGCGGCATTCGCCCAAACCACCGCCAGTATCAAAGGCACAGTTACAGACCCGAGCGGCGCGGCTGTCGCCGGGGCAAAAGTGACCGTTAGCAACGCGGCGCAAGGAGTCGAGCGCTCAACCACCACCGGCACCAGCGGCGATTACGAAGTTCCAGCGCTTCCTCCCGGCATCTACAAGGTGAAGATCGAACAGACAGGATTCCAGACCGAGCAAGCTGAGCATGTGTCAGTCGAGGTGAGCCAGAACATTGTGCAGAACTTCGGCCTGAAAGTGGCAAGTTCGACAGAGATAGTGACGGTGGAAGGGGTTGCTCCAATCATAGAGAGCACCACGATGACTGTGGGCCAGACCATCGACACGCGAACGGTGCAGGAGATTCCGCTGAATGGCCGGCACTTTGTTGATCTGGCGCTACTGGTGCCGGGAAGCGTCACACCGCCGCAGAATGGCTTCCTGACGGCTCCCCTGCGCGGCCAGGGATCATTTGCCGTGAACACCGCCGGGATGCGCGAAGATGCGGTGAACTGGACCATCAACGGGATCAACCTGAACGATATGGTCCAGAACCAGGTTACGTTCCAGCCGACGGTGAATACGGTTTCTGAATTTAAGGTAGACAATTCGACGTATAGCGCGGAGTACGGGCGCAATGCCGGCGCGATCGTTACGATTGCCTCGCGCTCGGGAACCAATCAATTTCATGGCGAGGCTTACGACTATCTTCGTAACAACTGGCTTGATGCCCGGAATGCTTTCAATCCCATCACGCAACCCCAGGCGCCGTTTAAGCGCAACCAGTTCGGTGGAGACTTTGGCGGTCCTATCTGGAAGGACAAGACGTTTTTCTTTGTGACCTATGAAGGGTTGCGTCACCGCCAGGGTTTGACGCTGACCAGCAACGTTTTTCCTGACGTAAGCTTAGCTCCGTGCAGCGGGGCGGGCGCAGTTGTTACGCGGGCGTGCATTGTAGCCGCCGGGAGCCCGGTACCCAATGCTCTGCTCGGCCTTATCCCGCACGCTAACACCACGGTTGGGAGTTCACCTGTGCCTAACGCTTTCACTGGATCGGGAACGGCCCCGGTGAATATTAACCAGGAAACCCTGGACATCCAGCACAACTTCAGCGACAACGACCGGATGCACGGTTACTACGTTTATCAGCACGACCTGCGGGGAGAACCCGGGCAGGGCACAGATATCACAGGATTCGGAGACACACGCGAGGGCCATCGGCAGGTCTTCACTTTGAACGAGACCCACGTGTTCAGCTCAAGCATCGTCAATGAAGCCAATCTAGGGTTCAACCGGATCCACATCACCTTCACTCCGAATAACGCCGTGAGTCCTGCATCGCTCGGATTAGGCACTACGCTGGGACCGAATGAACTGTTCATGCCGACGATTCTGGTCGCAGATCAGGGAGGAGCCGGCCTGCAGTTTGGCGACGAGCGCGCATTTCCGCAAGGGCGTGGAGATACGACTGCGGCACTGGCCGACACCCTGAGCTACATCGTGGGGCGCCACTCGCTGAAGTTTGGCGGAGAGTTCCGCGATTTCCGCAATAACAACTTCAACGGTGATCCGGGACAGCTCATCTTTAACACTTCTACCGGGTTCGCGGCGGGGAACGTATCAACGGCTGCCCGAACTGTGGGCAACGTAGCCAACCGGATCACTCAAAATGCCCTGGACTTCTTTGCCATGGACAGCTTCAAGTGGAAGCCGTATTTCACGCTGGAACTGGGAATCCGGTACGCGTGGAACATGACGCCGTCGGAAGCGCAGAACCGTTTTGTGAACTTCGTGCCTGGGCTGGGAGCGGGAAGCATGTTAGTGCCGGCATCGGAGCCATATCAACAAAACGACAAGAACTTCCAGCCGCGCGTGGGATTCGCCTGGGACCTCTTCCGCGATGGCAAGACGGTGCTGCGCGCCGGCTATGCTTTCCAGGTGGACGAGCCGATCACGGGAATGGTCACGGGATTGTCATCGAACCCGCCGTTTGCTTTGCCCATCAGCGTGGCGGCAGGTCCGATCTCCGGATTGTCGGCGTTGTTCAACGGCACTCCCGGAAGTATTGCTCCGTCCTTCACCAATCCAAATTTCCAGGATGCGAATGTGCAGTCCTGGAACCTCAATATCCAACAGGAGCTTACGCATAGTACGTCGATGATGATTGGTTATTTCGCATCCAAAGGAACGCACCTGGAGATCGATCAGAACATCAACCAGTTCGGCACTTTGGGATCGCCGGCAACCAGACCATTTACGAAGCTGTCCCCCAGCAGCCCGTTCTTGCCGGGAGTCACGCTGGCGAACAGCATCACCCTGCGCAATAGCGGCTCTAACTCGAGCTATAACGCTCTTTGGGTTACAGCTACCCAGAAGACGTCGCACGGGTTACAGTTCAACGCGTCCTATACGTACTCTCACTCCATTGATGACGCTTCCCGCAACCTCAATGGCATCGTGGTGCCGGACAGCACAAACATCGCCAGTGGCCGCGCCAGCTCTGACTTCGATGCCCGTAACCGGTTCGTAGCGAATGCGGTCTACGACCTGCCATTCAAGGGCAATCGATTCAAGAGCGGGTGGGAATTGGCGCCGATCTTTAGCTTGCAGAGCGGCAATCCTTTCACCGTAGTGGTTTCAAGCGCCAACATAACCGGTGCAGGCGGTACTGTGACGCCGCTGGTGACAGGCCCAATTACGATCACGAACAATCCTCTTGGGCAATGGATCCTGCCGGGAGCGTTTGCACTACAACCGACCGCTTCTCCCACTACTTTCGGGAGCTTTGGACGCAACTCGTTCGTGGGACCGGGCTTTGGAGACCTGGATCTGGCGCTGGTCAAGAATACGAAGATCACGGAGCGGGTGAACTTCCAAATCCGTTGCGATGCATTCGATCTGACCAATCACCCGAACTATGGTCAACCGGGGAGAACATTCTCCAGTCCGACATCAACGACGTTCGCCACGATTACCAGCACGCGCTTTCCAACTGGCGATTCCGGTTCTTCACGGCAACTGCAGTTGGCGGCGAAGATTCAGTTCTAATGAGCTTTGCATCCTTAAAATGCGCCCCAGCGGAAGCTGGGGCGTTTTTTGGGTGCGCCCGGCAGGGCGCACTCACTTGGAGGTGAAAGTCCTCTACACGCCCGGCAAGGGGAAGTGTTAGCTGAACGGCAAGGGTGTCCACCGCGAGGTGGAATCTGGAGGAAGCTGTAGGCAAAGCGCTGGCC
>DATDGL010000104.1:0-26503 GCA_036522115.1 Candidatus Angelobacter sp. | reverse complement strand
GCGCAGAACTAATATGGCCTCTGCTGACTTCTGCCATGGGATCAGTGCGCCTCTCGACGCCCTCAGTCTCAACGACAACATGACAGATCTCCCCGGGTATTACGCACTCACCTTCACGCTTATACCTGTCGGATCTACGTCACGGCGTTCCGTGCAAGTATCGGGCTTTGCATCTATTGGCCTGCTCACCCCGCCATGCCGCCTCTATCCGCTTCCTGTTCGTCAGGCCAGCGCTTTGCCTACAGCTTCCTCCAGATTCCACCTCGCGGTGGACACCCTTGCCGTTCAGCTAACACTTCCCCTTGCCGGGCGTGTAGAGGACTTTCACCTCCAAGTGAGTGCGCCCTGCCGGGCGCACCCACAAAAAAGGCGCCGGAAAATCCGGCGCCTCTGTTATTAGTCTGTTGTCCAACGAGGAGTCTAGCCCACGCCGTTCGGGCACGGCAAAGCCGAATGCGGCAGCACCGTCTCGTCTGGGAAGCTGAACGAGCCATCAATTGCGCTTGAAGATGCGCCCATCTCAAACCACTGCAACAGTGGAATGTTCTGGGGATGATAGGTGAACTTGAAATGTCCCTCTTTGACCTCGATCGAGGCGGTGGCGTTCGCCAGCACCTCAATGGGGTCGCCTTCCTCCAGGTTGTTCTGGCAAGCAGCCACATTTGCCGGTTCGCCCGGAAACTGCCAGTTCGGTGTTGTATTGCTCAGGAACGGATTACCGAACGATTCCGCCAGTTCGTGGCTCAGGGCAGTGACGTCCTGGAATCCGCCTCCGAAGATGCCGGGCGAGATCCAGCTTGCGTACTGGCTGATGTAGCGATGCTGCGGGAATTTGCCATCAAAGTTCGCGAAATAGGTGTGGAAACCAAGTGTGCAGCATCCGCCCGGAACATTGGGATTGTTCTGGTTCAGGCTGAACAGGAAGGTGTTGGGATACACCGACATATTCATCGCATTGGTGCGGAAGTTGCCGAGATTGATCTCATTCACCTCGGAGTTGTCGAAGAACAAATTGAATAGTGGGCTCAGCATCAGGACGAAGGTGCTGCCATCAGCCGCGGTTCCGGTGAAGTAGGAACGGGCCTGGACAACGTTGCCATTGCGCAACCGCACATTGACAAAGAACGGAACCTGGATCGTGATCCGGTCCACCACGGCGGGAATGATCAGCGAGTGCCAATCATTCTTCATGCTGTTGAAGAACTGGGCGCGGTGAACGGCGTCGCCAAACTCGATGTTATGACCTGAGCGGTAGTCGAGCGGCTCGAAATTCGGGGATTCCAGGAAAACCTTTTCAAATGGCGCGAACGAAACATTCTTGAAAACCGAGCCGTCCGCGTTGAGCAATTGCCAGGAGGTTTCTAAAATCAAGCCCGGGAACACGGTTGTACCGCCAAGCTTGGGGTCATTTCCCGCCATGGTAAAGCGGAAATCATTGTCCGTATCAGGACCGGCCTGCGCAACAAATGCGCCATCGAATGTGGCGATGGTGTCGAGTTGATCGATCGGCGACACATTACGCTGGCGATGGTCGATGTCGAAGTGGTCATCATTGCCAGACTGGGCGGCGGCGCTGGCATTGGCGTTGGGGCTGAAACCGGCATTGGCTCCGCCTACCACCGCGCCGGTATCCGCGTCAAAAACGATGGAGCTGAGCGCTCCAGACTGCACTGTTACAGCGTTCACTGGAGCACGAGCTCCCATATCAGGCGTTGCGCTGGCAATCGCGGCAGCAGCAGGATCATTTCCGCCCTGACCAAAGCTGAGAGCGCAAAGTCCAAACAACAAAACACACAGAAGGGTCAATCGTGATGCAATCCTCATTCAGTATTCTCCTAGGAGACAATTTCAGAGTACAAGCCGAATAACCATACACCTACCACGGCTACTTTTGCACTGATCCATAGAAAAATTCAGGGGATTTTTTTCGAGCGACAATTTTTGGCGCACACCGCTCCGCTATGTGCAAACCTTTTCCGCTTATGTGCAAGAATCACAAATAAAGTTATGGCATTTACTGAATTTTGAATGTGGCATTAACAAATTCTGGAAGGTTGTCGTAATCCGGCTTAAGCCGATCGCCCACGATTGACGATAGTAGAAGGATCAAAAAATCGCTCTCTGGCCCGGCATTACTTTGGCGATCAAGACCCAACCGGTAGACGCCTGGAGTTCGTGGAGGGCAACCAGGTTTTTCAAATCGCGGGAGTTGTGGAGGATACAAAATATAAAGACCTGCGCGAGGAGACGCTCGACATTGTGTACCTGGGCAACGTGCAGCGGATGCTCTCCCCGGCGGTGTTGCTGCCTGTTTCCTGGCGGCCCTGCGCGCCACCCGCGTGGAGCCGCCGGCAGCATTGCGGAATGAATAGATGAGACGTGCCGTTCTTTGCCGTGCCTGAATCGTACTTTGCCCTTTGTTTCTTGAGGGTTCCGAAGTATTATGACGATCAAAGCACCGGATTGAGTGCATCCCTTGTGAAATCGGTCTTCGGGCTGATATACCCCACTACTGGTCGGAGCGGCAGGTGAAACACTGCACCACATGTCAACATCTCTTCCCTGACCAATTGCAAGTTTGTCCCACAGACAATATCCCGTTGCGCGTTGCGCGGGAGCTGGAACCGGGAATGATCGTTCGCGGCAAGTACATCATCCTGGAATGGATTGGTTCTGGAGGAATGGCTGCCGTCTACCGGGCCAGGCACCGGTTGCTCAACGAGATGCGCGCAGTCAAGGTGGTTTCAGCAAAATTTGCCCACGACGAAGATTTCCTCTGGCGTTTTCGCCATGAAGCAGCCATCGCCCGCAAGCTGCGCCATGAAAATGCCGTTTGGGTGGAGGACCTGGATGAGATCGAGGACGGGCGGCCTTTCATTGTCATGGAGTTCCTCCAAGGCCAGGACCTGCGCAAGGTAATTAAGGGCCAGGGATCACTCTCCGTGGAGCGTTCGCTCAAGCTGGGAGCGCAGGTGGCTTCCGCCCTGAGCGCTGCGCACAAGCTCGGCATCATCCATCGCGACATCAAGCCGGACAACATCTTTGTCACCAGTGACGCCGCCGGAAATGAAATAGCCAAGGTGCTGGACTTTGGCATTGCCAAAGCCAAAGAAGCGGTTTTGCAGGGCGGGTTCACGGCAACCAAGACCGGAGTGATCATCGGCACGCCGGAGTACATGTCACCCGAGCAGGCGGAAGGACAACTCGGCGACAAGCTCGATGGCCGCGCTGATCTCTACTCTTTGGGCGTGGTCCTTTACGAAATGCTCACCGGGCAGTTGCCGTTCCATTCCGATACGCCGCTGGGAATGTGCCTGCATCACCTGCAGACTGCACCCCGTCCGCCGCACGAGCTGCGGCCTGATTTGCGCATCCCAGAGGCCGTCTCCGGGGTGTTGATGAAGGCGTTGGAAAAGCGGCGCGAACGGCGCTTCCAGTCAGCCGACGAAATGATGGCTGCGCTACGCAATCCTCCTGAGGCCACGAAGCCATCGGCGGCAAATGGCGCAGGGGCCTTTGCGCCTACCAAGGTCACAGGAAAACAGGCGGCCCATAAAGAAGATGACGAGCCAACGGCAGCGTTAAGTTCGTCTATGAGAGCAGAGGCCGAAGTACAGAAGTCATCTGCCACTGCTGCGGCTGCAACTGCCGCCCGCGCAGCAGAAGCAGCACAATCCTCCCCGAGCCCTGCCCAGGATTCCGCGGTGGTGGTCCATGCAGATAAAGGAAGACGCTGGCGGATCATGTTGGTGGCCGCGGCGGTGATGGTGTTCGCGGTGGTTGGCTATCTACTGCTGAAGGTGAATGAACGCCACAATGCTGCGCAGCGGGAGCACGATTCGGCCATTCACGATCTGGTGGTGCAGAAATTGCAGTCCTCTGCGGTACTGCAAGGCCGGGGCCAGAACATTACCGTGGCAGTCAGCGAGGATGCAGTAACTCTTGGCGGCAGCGTTCCTTTTGCCCAGCGACAAAGACGAGGCCGGCAATGAGGCGCACGATGTTGCGGGCGTCGTGGGCGTGACCAACAATATCGCGGTCACCGGCCCTCAGCCGCCGCCGCAGACAAGCGGTTCCGAAGCAGCGGCAAGCAGCGTGAGCCAGCCCCCTCCGGCTTCACCAATCACTCCCGAGACGAAGAAGTCGACTAAGTCCTCAAGGCCTGCGGATGCTGCTACTGCCCAGAAAGTAAGCGGCCTGGTGAAACGTGGAAATCAGCAGCGTGATGACGGGAACTATGTTGCGGCGATTGCTACTTTCCAAGAGGCGCTAAGGCTGAATCCAGGCAGCTCTGAAGCACGTGACGGCCTGGATCGCGCGCGACGGGCCCAGAGAGCTGAAGAAAACGTTTTACAAAAGAAATAACCGGCGTGACTCACAGGAGCAAACGGAGCAATGTTAGCGAGCGCGATTCTACTGGCAATACTGGCAGCATACCCGTCGCTTGCGACTGCTTTAACGTTGCCTTCGCAACAGCGAAGCGCCAACCAGAAAGTGATCAAGGACCCTGCCGAATACGGCGCTTACACTGCGGCAATCAATATGCGCGATCCGGCCCGGAAGGCCGATGCACTGGAGGCCTTTATCCGCCTTTATCCCGATAGCGTAGTCAAAATCGATGCACTGGAACACGCCATGGCTGCCTATCAGCAGAGCGGCAACACGGTGAAACTCGAGGAGACTGCGAAGCGCGTGCTTGCGCTCCAACCCAGCAGCGTTCGCGCCCTGGCCATCATTACTTATCTTGGCCGCTCCAATGGGGCTGAACGGGACCTGTGCGGCAATGCTCAAAAAGGATTGCAGGAGATGCAGCGATGGCAGGATCCGGAAGGCGTTGCGGAAGTTGAATCGCACAAACTGCGGGCGCAGATGGCCGCAATCTTCAACGGCGCT
This sequence comes from Candidatus Angelobacter sp., assembly GCA_036522115.1. Classification (GTDB taxonomy): domain Bacteria; phylum Acidobacteriota; class Terriglobia; order Terriglobales; family Acidobacteriaceae; genus Angelobacter. The sequence continues at coordinate 21,610 of DATDGL010000104.1, read as the reverse complement.
GCCGGTTTTTGCGCGCTCCAGGCCAAAAACTACGCTGCCGCCCGCGATTATTACGTGAAGGCGCTGCAGGTCAATCCCAGCAATATGGTGGATTCTTATCAAATGGGCATCACTGACCTGGAGATGAATCCCATTGACGCGAATGGCTTCTGGTACATTGCCAAAGCCATGAACCTGGCCCAGGCCCAGGGCAACAACGATGCCAGCCAGGGGATGGAAAGCTTCGCCAAAACCAAGTACAGCAAGTACCACGGTGGAGAGAGCGGGTGGGACCAGATTGTCAAGCAAGCAGCCAGCCAGAGCGCGCCGCCTCCAGACTTTATTGGGAACATCAGGGACCATGGGACGCCGGCCGAGCTTGCAGTTCTGGCGGTCCAGCAGAACGATCCGGCAAAACTTCCTTTGAGCGACTGTGAGTTTGTTTTGGGTTATGGCAATGCATCGCCCGCCAACAAGGAAGCGGCTGACAAGGTCTGGCAAGCAATTCAAAGCAAAAACCGCATGAAGATTTCCGTCAAGGTTGTGTCTGCGAGCAAAGAGATGATTGAAGGCGCAATCACTGACGAGAACCAGAACGCTAATAAGGCTGACATTCGCATCCTGTTGCAGAAACCCATGCCACATCCGCCTGCTGCCGGGTCCAAAATGGAGGTGGAAGGAACCATGACCAGCTACACGCCGCAACCTTTTATGTTCACCATGGGAAATGGCGAGATACCCGGCGCCAAACCGGCAGCACACGCGCAATTGAGCGTTGCGGACATTGAGAGATTGTTGCAAGGCGGCGTGACTCCCAGGCGCGCAACAGAGTTGGTGAAGCAAAGAGGAGTGGATTTCACCCTGGATGATTCGACTGAAGCCCAACTGCGCAAAGCGGGAGCCACCGATGAGTTGCTGCTGGCGATTACGAAGGCAAAGCAGCAGGAATAGCTAGTAGCTAGCCTGGCTTCTTAGCTAACTACTGGATTCCATCCAGCCGAACGAGGTCAAAGACCAGAAACGAAGATCACCTAATGGAGACCCAGGAAAAAGCGTCGCTGGTGGGTGAAGGAGGAGCGCACAAGGGCAAGCGCTACGTCCTGAGCGGATCTGCGTTCAAGATTGGACGCATTCCCGGACAAAACCAGATCGTACTGGAAGATTCAGAGGTCTCACGTTTTCATGCCACCATCCTGGTGTCCTCGGCTGGAGAATTTCGCCTGCAAGATAGCTCTGCCAATGGCACCTATGTCAACGGCCAACGCACGGAGACGGCGCTGCTGCAATCGGGAGACCGCATTCGCTTTGGCCTGAACCAGGCCAACACGTTCGTCTTTGAAGGGCGCGAAGCGGACGGCCAAGAAGCGCCATCCGATGGTCATGGAACGGTGTTGGCCCAGGCCGTGGCTGCGCGGCGCAGACAAACTGTAGTGGCTCCCATTGAAGACTTGCCGGTACAGCATCCGCGCTTTCAACTGGTCCTCGACAAATATGCTGTCCAGGATGTTCCCCTTGAAGGTGATCGCTTGCTACTGGGCCGAACTTCAGGCAAAGGCCGCTTTGCCATTGATCACTCCTCAATTTCAGAAACGCACGCCGAGGTGGTGGTTGGCAGCGACGGCAGAGCAACTCTCACCGATCTGAAGTCCCTGAACGGAACTTTTGTGAATGGAGAACGGGTCACCAGCAAAGTACTGGAGGAGGGCGACCTGGTTCAACTGGGAGCTTGCGAAAGCTACCTGCTGTTGTTTCGGGACTCGCGCCCACGCGAACAGAAGCTGAGCGAGATCGAGCTGAACCAGCCCGTAATCCGGCTGGGCCGCAATCCTTCCAACACCATTCGTCTTGAGCATCCCACCGTTTCTGCATTTCACTCTGAGATCCACAAGAGCAACGGCAATTTTGAATTGATTGACCTGGAATCCAGCAATGGTACCTTCGTCAATGGCGTCCGCATCAGGCGCAAGGTGTTGCAAACCCGCGACCGGATCAGCCTGGGCGCGATGCACTTTGTCTTTAATGGCCAGCAATTCGAGCAGCAGGCTGACGGAACGCGCATCCGCGTGGTGGCGCAGCAACTCCGTACTGAAGCGCGCGACTTTCAGACTGGACGCACGCTGCGGCTGCTGGATGATATTTCCCTGGTGCTGGAGCCTTGTGAGTTTGTCGGTTTGCTGGGACCTTCCGGAGCAGGCAAATCTACATTGATGGACGCGCTCAACGGCTTCAGGCCGGCAACGCAGGGCAAGGTGCTGCTGAATGATCGCAGCCTGTATGAATACCTGGCGGTTTTGCGGACGCTGATCGGTTATCTGCCGCAAGATGACGTCCTGCATCGCATGCTGACCGTGCGCGAGTGCCTGTTCTACTCTGCCAGGCTGCGCTTGCCGGATGACTACAGCGAGGCTGAGATTCGCAATCGCGTGAATGAGGTGATGCGCAACCTGGAACTGAACGAGCGCGCAGAAAACTGCATTCATCAACTCAGCGGCGGACAGCGCAAACGCGTGAGCCTGGGAATCGAGTTGCTGGGCAAGCCCAGTTTGCTGTTCGTGGATGAGCCTACCTCCGGCCAGGACCCGCGGACGGAAGCAAAGTTGATGGAGCTGTTCCGCGAGATCGCCAACAAAGGCGCCACCGTGGTTATCAACACGCACCTGCTGGGCTCATTCAGCCTTCTGGATAAGGTAGCCGTGCTGGTCCGGGGCAAGCTTGCATTCTTCGGCCCAAGCCAGGAGATGCTTCCCTACTTCAAGGCCCAGCGTCCGCATGAGGTTTTTGATCGCCTGCACGAGCATGCGCCGGAACATTGGGCCACAGCCTATCGCCAGTCAACTCTATACAAGCAATACATTCATGATGCAATTGGGCAGGAAACAACGGAGGCCCAGAGCAAGGCGGGGCTGTCACCCAAAGAACTCAAGGTGCGCCATTCCGCCATCCGTCAATTCTTCACTCTGCTCTCTCGGCAATTCGTCCTGAAAGTGAAGGACAAAGGCACCGTGGCGGCGCTGCTGGCGCCTCCGGCGCTGATTGCCGCCTTGATGGGATTCATGAAACAGGGGCCCAATGAACCCAAATCCCTGTTCATGATGGTGCTGGTTGCATTGTGGTTCGGGTGCTCCGCTTGCGTGAGAGAGATCGTAGATGAAACCGCTATTTACCGGCGGGAGCGGCAACGAGACCTGAAAATCGGAAGCTATCTCGGATCCAAGCTGGCTTACCTGGTGGCGGTGGCGGGACTGCAAACTGGTTTATTCGTGGGCGTGATGACAATTATGGGATCGCAAGACGGCCATTTTATGGCAGCGTGGGGGCTGACGTGGCTGCTCGGCATCCAGGGCGGACTTATTGGACTGCTGATTTCTGCGATTGCATCCAGCGCGGAAAAAGCGCTCTACGCCTTTCCGCTCACCATGATTCCACAGCTTCTGCTGGCAGGACTGCTGATTCCTGTCACGCCTTTGCATCCGTTCTATCCCAGAATCGTCAACGATCAGATTCAAGTTGTGGACGTGCCCGCGGAGCTGCAACAGCGCGGGATGGGCAAGACATTTCATTACGTCCTCTCTCCACTGATGGCAGCCCGGTGGGGCCTGGAAGGGCTGGCGGATCTTTACCTCCATGACAACGAGCGATACAGCTTTGCGCTGCTGAACAGCGTGGCCATCACGTTTCATCCTGATGACGCGCAAAAGATGCGCGCCGCCCTGGAGCAGAGCACTGGAGGCGAGAATCTACCGTATTCGCCGCCGGCAACATTGAAATACCTGGGAGTGCTGGGTATTTTCACAATCGTGATGTGCTCGGGCGTGACTCTGGCGCTGCTGCGTAAGGAGAAAAGCTCGCATGCAGGTTGAGCTGCATCTGCTAGGAACCGCTGAGCGCTGGCGCATCGCAACTTCACGCGCGCGCATTGGACGAGATCCCGGTTGTGAAGCGCCGCTGGCCGCCGACCGCTACCCCATGGTCTCCCGCGAGCACGCCATCCTGACCATCGAGAACGGCCGATTGCGCCTGATGGATAACCACAGCACCAACGGCACGTTCGTCAACGGAGTCCGGACTTCCAATGCCATGCTGACCAAGCTGGACCGCTTCCGACTGGGCCATGACGGTCCTGAATTTGAGATTCAGGTGATTGAAGATCAGCCTGCGGCCAGCGCCTCCACTTTGGTAGAGCGTGATGCTGCAAATATAAAAACCCAGATGGGGAAGGCCGATGCGGAAGCTACGCCAACTCGAATCGCGACTTCCAAGGAGCCGCAAAGTGATGGCTCCGCGGTCTTGAACGCGGCAAAGAAGATTGAACCCGCGCAGCGGGAGGAACCAGATGGCAGCGCGCGAGAGGCGGCTGACTCCGGGCTTTTCCATGAATTCGAGCTGACCCAGGAGGAAGAAGAGATGATTGAGCAAAAATTGAACTCACTTAGAAATCTTGCCTACCTTCTGGTGGCGATGGTAGCTGTGCTGCTGGGAGTGATCTTTTATCAGAACCAGCAGATCGACAAGAACCGCGCCGAACTGAATGATATGCGGCGGCAGGCGCAAAGCGCAGTCGCCCAGTTTACCCCGACTCTGGACCAGAGGCTGGGTGCTCTGGACAAGCGGCTCACTGGCTTTGACCAGCGGTTGAACCAGGTGGACGCAAAGATGAAAGATACCGAAGACCAATTTATGACCAGGTTGAATGATGAGATACCACGAATGCTGGACAAATATGTGGACCACAAGATGAAGCAACTGAGCCAGGTGGCGCCAAAGTGAAGCAATCAGCACTTAGCAGTCAGCATTCAGCCCGCGAACATACCGGGCCCAAGGCAGGCACCCACGTGGGCATGGTCAATGACAGGAAATCAATTTGTGGGTTGATTCTTTCTTTCATACTTTTGTGCGGCATCAGCTCCGCTCAATCCTTGCACCCGGATGCCGGCGCAGAGATGACGGGGCAGATGCAGTTGGAGATTGTGAATACCAAGCTGCTGAGCTATTCCGTGAGCAAGGTGGTCCTGGGTTTTTCCCTTTCCATCAGTTCAAAACGCGACCTTACGCTGGAGCAGATTGTTCTGGGTGGGCTACGCATCAATGGCCTTCCTCTCTATGCAGCTCCGGTAAAGCAGCGTCTTCAACTCCACGCCGGCGAAAAGACGCTTCTGCCCGACCCTCTGCCCGTGACTGTGTACCTGCGTGACCTGGATTCGCTTGCGCCGCTGGTGCAAGCGGTAGCAAACGGCCACACAACCATGGATGGCACAGCCTATGCTACGGTCCGCGTGAATCCTTTCGCCGCAATGCTGCTCTTTTCCCGATCCGTGGACGTTGCCATCAGCCTGCATGAGGACGTGCTTCCCTTCACCGTTCCCGGTGGTCCAGTGGCCAGGACTGCCGCGCTGGCGGGTTTGCGCGCGGCCGACAAATATCTGCACTCCCTGAGCGCATCTGTGACCAGCGGCAAAGATTCGGCCTCCTCTTTCCGGCGTGACGTGATGAAGCAGTACGTCCCGCACCTGATGCTGGCGTGCGCGCATTTCGAATTGCGGGATGCCAAAGCCAACATCATCCCGTTGCAATGGTGTAGCGTGGCGCTGGCCACCGCGCCTGATCTCCTGCTGGTTCCGCGGGAAGCGATTGAACCGTGGAAGTTCGATACCGAAATCGCCGATGCCATCCACAACAACCATTTTTCTCTCAACAAAGCGAGCTACGATCTATGGCTTTGGCCTGCATCTGCCACGATGCGCAAATCCGGAGAAGGGAACGCTGAAGCTGCGCTGCGCTTGAGCACGAAACAATTTTCAGTCATTAAGATGCCGGACAGCGACGAGCACAAAATTCTGGCCCTGGAAGACTCCGGCAAGACCCGAAAAATATCTGTGGCCAGGCGCGACAGCTCATCCGATCTGGCGCTGCTTCAGGTTGCGAAATCTACACGCACCTTTGACGCTTTGCAGGCAGTCGAGAATTCCCCCCTGGCAGAATGGGATTCGGTGGCGCTTTTCCGTTTTCGTGACGGAATGAGCGGCAGCTCGGCTGATCCGGAGTTGATTGTGATGCCCGCGAGGAAAAACGGCGCTCGCATCGAGCTGGGAGAACTGGTGGACAGCTCTGTGTTTGGATCACCCATTATCACCCCGGAAGGCGTGATCGGAATTGTCCAGGACCAGAGCAGCGGAGTCGCGTGGGCCGAGGCGGTGCGAGTGCTCAAGCTAGGGAACAGGTAACAGGGAACAGCAAAGGCTTACTGCTGATGCGACACTGATGAACGGATGAACGCAGATAAGAAGAATTACACAGAATGGCGACCTGGCAGACTGCTGGTCTTGATGTTTCTGATTGCGGGCTTATGGCTTGCTTCTCCGGCCAAAGCTTCTGAACTTTTCGGACCATCCGGAGTCCAGGCCCAGGCAGTGCGTCAAGGCAGCCTGGGGAGCTGCTATTTTCACTCTGCCATCGCCGCGATTGCGGCCACGGATCCGGCGACGGTGCAGCGGGCCATCCAAACCATCAAGCCGGACCAATGGAAAGTGACGTTTGCCGACGGCAAGAGCGAGACCGTCTATCGCGCCGACGTGCAATATACGCGCAACAGCGGCTTTGACCGCTCCGACGGCCTGTGGGTGTCAGTCTTGTTTCGCGCCTATGCGCAGCGAATCATGCGCGAGGGCTTGCTGGAAGCTGTGGCTGCCACCAACCTTCCCGCGATGATCAAGTCCAACGGCAGCTCATTTTTTTCCAGCAACGATGTGCTGCTGCTGGTTTATGACCGCGCCATTCGCAGCGCCATTAACCAGGACGGCGACATCAACCGCAAGCTCCTGGCAGACCAACTGGATCATGAGATGTCCGTGGTGTTCATTCCAGCAGCCACACGAAAACTCGTGCAGCACATGCTGGATGCAACGGGTTACTTTGACGTTCTGGCGGCGAAGGTGAAGAACAATGGTGAATTGTTTGGGGCCTATCGCGCGATTGGGCAGGGCGGCGTGCCAGAAGAGGTATTGGCAGCCTTTACCGGCAAAGCCAGCGGAGCCAATGTCAACGCGGGCCCCGCGCTGGTCTCGACGCTCAACCGCGCCCAGCAGTCGCATCTTGCCATCACGGCATCCACCAGAAGCTCCGTCGCGCCGAAACTGCTGGAGGCGTTGAACTCACCGGAGGGGAGCAAAGACTGGTTTGTGGCAAGCCACGCTTATACCATCCTCAGCTTTGATTCCGCTCAAAAGACCGTCACCCTGCGCAATCCCTGGGGCAACCATCCTGATCCGGAAGGAGTGTTTACGATTCCGCTGAACACCTTTGTCTCAGCGTATGATCGGATTGCATTTTCGGAGGCAGATCGCTAGAAGACAACTGTGTGGAGATTTGCCAGAATTCAATGCTGCAATAAATTGAAGCACGGAAGCCTTCGCACGATACGACTAAGGCGATGCCCTCAGCAGAGCACTCGCTTTCTGCTCCCGGCGGAACCTCAGCCCCATCCCCGCCAAGCAGTACAGGCCGATGGCCACCAGCAGCAAGGCGCGCATGCCGAACACCAGGGAAAGATTTTCCAGCAGGCCTCCCGCAACGGCTCCGAGCATGTTGGCCCCCAGAGCAGCGCTGGGAGATTCTGCTGTGCGGAATTCGGCGGCAAAGAGAATTCCTGCAAAGAAAACCGGAATTGTGAAGACCGCAGTCGCCACTGCTCCGGCAAAGGCCGGCGATCCGGGAATCCGGTTCAACGGCAGCCACCAGGCCATGGCCAGGCCCACAAGGAGGGCGGCCAAAACCAAAGAACGAGGTAAAGGCCTGCGGCTGCGCGCCACCAGCGTGTTGGCCAGCAGCAGCGCCACCAGTAGAGCGGAGATCACAATGCCGTTCACCTGCCACGTTGTTCCGAAAAAGAGCGCCAGGCGGCTGATCACCTGGGTTTCCAGCAGCAGGAAGCCTGCACCCATGCTGAAAAAAAATAAGGATGGCGCCTGGCGACGGGCCTGTGGAATCTGCCGGTAGAGGCCGAGCGCGACCAGAATCACCAACACGCCCAGCGCGTAATAGGTGCGCGGAATCCAGCGGCCCTCCTGATAAAGGTAGGGCCAATCATCGGTGGTGGCAGGCACGGCTGCGGGAATGGGCCGGACTTCGTTCTTGCGCACGAACTCCAGCAAACCGGGATCATGCGCCAGCGCGTCTTCGATTCGCGATGAGTGCGAAATGGCGAAGCAGGTTGCGGTAGCGCCATAGCTGGAGCCGGCATAGAAGACCAGCGGCGGCTTGCCGAACGTCTCTCTCAACATCTTCTCCAGCCGGACAGCCATCCACGGATGGTCAACGTGAAACTTCACAAACAGCACGCCGTCCGGATTCAAATGCCGGCTGGCTTCGCGAAATGATTCCCGGGTATAGACAAAATTGTCTATACGCATGTTGGAGTAATCAGAAAACTGAGTATGCGAATCCAGCAAGCCGAACAACACCAGGTCGTAGTGCTGCGGACTGCGCTTCAGGAAGGCGCGAGCGTCATTCAGATAGACGGTAACCCTGAGCGAAGCATAGGGCTGTTCCGGGTGCTCGCTCTTGCCCAGACTCAGGATGGCCGGATCAATCTCGACGGCATCTACGGAGCGGCTATTGTGCCGGAGCGCCGCTGCAACATCGTTACCAGTCCCAGATCCCACGATCATCACACTGGGAGAGGCGGACGCAAATCGAAACGGCATGTTGTAAGGATTTTCCTCCACCGCCTCCTTCACCAGTCCGGGATGAGACGCCAGAAAAGGAGCGGAGAGATTCACGATGTACTGATAGCCGGCATGATTTACCCACACTTCCCCTCCCCAGAAATCTCCGTGAGGATCGTAGTGCCGGGTGTACTGAACTTGCTGATAAGGCGTCCACATGGCCCAGTGGTCGGCATCTGAAGGCTGGTGCAGCAGCAGAATTAAAGGAAGGAGCAGACTGGCCACGATGATCCGCGCTCCCATTCTGCCCTGCAAAAAGACGAAGCCCACCAGCACCGCGCCCAGCCAGAAAGAAGGCGTGAGCATCAGGCGGCTGACGCCAAGAAATGCCAAAATTCCCGCGAGGCTGCCCAGCAGGTTCCATGAATATGCGGACAGCGTGCTGGGGGCGCGGTCCATCTGCCGGCTCACGGTCTGCCCCAGAGGCACAAAGATCCAGACGATCAGCAGGAACAGGAGCGCAGCGATGAGCGCGCCACCCAGGAAGCGAGCCCAATGCCAGGTGTTCCCTGTCGCCCATATTTCTACATCAGCGGCGGCGCCCAGGCTCTGCGAAATACCCTCCAGCCACTTCCCGTTCTCAACGGGCGCGCGAACAATCAGCAGCAGTGCCAGAAACGCACACACTCCACTGAACCAGCGAGGAGCCTGGCGCGCCAGAGCGCATCCCAGACCGAAGCCGACAAAACAGAGCAAGAGCGCAAGGTTCTTGAAATAGGCAAATGCCCGCACCTCCACGGCGATCCAGCGGATGAATGCCAGTTCCGCAAAAAGGGTGAGGAAGCTGGCCAGAAGAAGGTGAGAGAGTCTCCAACCTTCCGATTCGGAATTTGCCTTAAACCATGAGCGGCCGCGCAGCCTGGCCACCAAGAGAACAATGAGAACTAAAAGAAGAATTCCAACAGCCAGGAAGTAGGTGAGCAGTGGTGGGTTCATTCAGTTATATTCGCCGCGATGACGGCGACCAAGAATATCCTGTTCCTTTCGGTGATGACGCCCAGCGGGCAAGTTGGTACTTGAGTCAGTTGGTAACCTGGTAAATTGAAAACCAAAAGCAATCTAAAGACAATACGCGTGAGGCCAAATGGCTGCAAGAGATTTCCTGGTCGAGAAGTTTGGCGTACACTGTTTCTACAGTGGCCATTTGGGGTTGCCGGCGTCCAATGGGCACTCGGGGGGCAACATGGAAAAGACCCGCACTCTCCTCTCCACCCTTTTCATTCTCTTGCTCACGGCATTGACATGTGCTGCCGGGGAACCGCAGGCGCCCAAGATTGAAGATTTGACGGCTACCGATGGAATCAAGCTTAAAGTGTCCTTTTTTGCCGCCGCCAAACCCGGCCCTGGAGTCCTGCTGTTGCACCAGTGCAACCGCCAGCGAAAGATCTGGGATGGTCTTGCCCTGCAACTGGCCGCATCCGGCATCAACGTGCTCACATTGGACCTGCGCGGCTTCGGAGAGAGCGGCGATGATCCGTTGCCTAAGCTGACACCCCAGCAGGCACAGGCGCAGATGGCAAAATGGCCGGGGGATATTGATGTCGCTTTCCAGTTTCTCCAAACCCAACCTGGAGTCGAGAAGAACGTGATTGGAGTGGGCGGCGCCAGTTGCGGCGTCAACAATTCAGTCCAGACCGCGCGTCGCCATCCGGAAGTAAAGTCGCTGGTGCTGCTGTCCGGCAATACAGACCTGAACGGGCGCGAATTTCTGCGCAAGCCGGGGAGTCCTCCGGTATTCTTCGCGGTTGCCGACAACGATGAATTTCCCGCTTCAGTGCAAGCAATCGAATGGATGTACGCGCTGGATGCCAATTCGGGAAAGAAGTTTGCGCACTATGCCATTGGCGGACACGGCGCGGATATGTTTCCCTACCATCCGGAGTTGCCAAAGATGATTGCGGAGTGGTTCGTGACCACCCTGAGCAAGACACCCGGGCACGCTCCGGTTGCAAAGGATAACCCTCCGGTTCCTCAGGAGATCCACATGCTGGACGTGATTGATCAACCTGGCGGCGCGGCCAAAGCTGCACAGATGCTGGCCGATGCCAGGCAGCACGATCTCAAGGCGGTCCTGTTCAGCGAGGGGTTCGTGAATTTCATGGGCTACGAGCATATGCAATCCGGCGATATCAAAGGGGCCATAGAAATCTTGGAACTGAATGCAACTGCGTATCCGGATTCGGCCAACGTGTATGACAGCCTGTCTGACGCTTTTCTGGCAGATGGTCAAAAAGAGCCGGCGCGAGAGAATGCCAAGAAGGCGCTCGAACTTTTGCCATCGGACACGGTGGATCCTCCAGCCCGGCGCGATGGCATCAAGGCCAGCGCCGAGCAGAAGCTGAAGCAGTTGGCGGAGGACAATTAAGATGAATGACTCTGGAGCAATACCTTCTTTCCATGGTCGAGGGAGTGGCACTTTCCGCCACACAAAAGATCTTGGCACCGGAGGAACGCGCAGCGGCATTCGAAGCCTGGTCCGCCGGCCACACGCCCGACTCCTGAGTTCTCAGACTATGCTGTAAGTCGTGAATCTATCTACGACGGCCGCAAGCACTGATGCGTTTCCTGGTTGACACGAATATTCTCTTGCGCAGTGTTCAGCCGACTCATCCTCTCTGCTTTTTAAGACGTAATTAGTTATGCAAGCCCTATAAATCCTCTGTAACCTATCTTTCGCATGTATATTGGCGCACTCGATCAGGGCACTACCAGCACGCGGTTCATGGTTTTTGACCGGGCAGGAAAAATCATTGCTGCCGCGCAGAAAGAGCATCGGCAGATTTTTCCACGAGCGGGCTGGGTGGAGCACGATCCTGAAGAAATCTGGAGCCGCACGCAGGAAGTCATTGCAGAAGCGATGCTACAGCGTGGGTTGGGCCCGCGTGATCTTGCCGCCATCGGCATCACCAATCAGCGCGAGACTACGGTTGTCTGGAACCAAAAAACGGGCAAGCCGGTGACTAACGCTCTGGTATGGCAGGACACCCGCATCAGCGACTACGTCTCTGAATTTGCGAAGCATGGCGGCCAGGACCGTTTTCGCCGGAAGACCGGCCTTCCGCTGTCCACGTATTTCAGCGCGCTCAAGCTGCGCTGGGTGCTGGATAACATTCCTCACGCCCGCCGGCAGGCGGAGCACGGCGAACTGCTCTTTGGCACTGTAGACACTTTTCTTTTGTGGAGACTGACTGGCGGCCCGGCGGGCGGGGTTCACGTAACGGATGTCACCAACGCCAGCCGGACGCAATTGATGAACCTGGAAACTCTCTCCTGGGACAAGGAGCTTCTCCGCGACTTTGATATTCCCGCAGTCTTGCTTCCAAAAATCTGCTCCAGCAGCCAGGTATTTGGAACGGCACAATGCGCAACCATCAAGGATGTGCCGATCGCCGGCATATTGGGCGCGATCAGCACGCAGCACTGGTGGGACAGACCTGCTTTGCACCCGGAGAGGCCAAGAACACCTACGGCACAGGCTGTTTTCTGCTGATGAATACCGGACAAAAACTGGTGCAATCAAATTGCGGATTGCTGACTGCCGTGGCTTACCAATTTGGCGACCAGCCTGCCACCTATGCGCTGGAGGGCAGCATTGCCATCAGCGGCGCGCTGGTGCAATGGCTGCGCGATAATCTTGGGCTCATCCAGAGCAGCGCGGAGATTGAAAGCCTGGCGCGAACGGTGGAAGACAATGGTGGAGTGTATTGTGTTCCCGCCTTTTCCGGATTGTATGCGCCCTACTGGAAAGACAGCGCTCGCGGCGTGATTGCCGGGCTTACGCGCTACGCCAACAAAGGCCATTTTGCCCGCGCCGTCCTGGAGGCAACCGCCTTCCAGACGCGAGAGGTGGTGGACGCGATGCAGGACGATTCCGGAACGCGGCTTAACACCCTGCGCGTTGACGGTGGAATGGTGGGAAATGATCTGCTCATGCAATTTCAGGCCGACATCCTGGATCGTCCGGTGGTGAGGCCGGCAATTCACGAGATCACCGCCCTGGGGGCCTGCTACGCTGCCGGATTGGCGGTTGGCTACTTTAAAGATACGGAAGAGCTTCGCGCCAACTGGTCCGTGGAGCAAACGTGGAAGCCGTCTATGGAACCAGAGAAGCGGGAACAGATGTACCGGAAGTGGAAGAAGGCGGTGACACGGTCGTTTGATTGGGAGGAAAGATGAAAGCACGCAAGCTGGGAAATTCTGGCCTTGAAGTTGGCCCACTCATGCTGGGCGGGAACGTTTTTGGCTGGACCGCCGACGAGCCAACTTCATTCAATATCCTTGACGCCTTTGTTGCAGCAGGCCTCAGCTTCATTGATACTGCTGACAGCTATTCCACCTGGGCTCCAGGCCACAAGGGCGGCGAGTCAGAGACGGTCATCGGCAATTGGTTCAAGCGCAGCGGCAATCGCGACAAGGTCACTATCGCCACCAAGGTTGGTTCGGAGATACCCGCCCAGGGCAAGGGGCTTTCCAAGGCGTGGATTCTGCGCGAAGTAGAGGAATCCTTGAAACGCCTGCAGACAGACTACATTGATCTCTATCAATCTCACCGCGATGATCCGGCCACGCCGGTGGAAGAGACGCTGGAGGCTTACGCGCAACTGGTCCATCAAGGCAAGGTCCGGGCCATAGGATGTTCCAACTTCACCGCGGAGCGCACGGAGCAGTCGCTGGCGGCAAGCCGCAAACATGGATGGCCCAGCTATGTAAGCCTCCAGCCTCATTACAATCTGTGCGAGCGCGCGGGTTATGAGACCCAGCTTGAGCCGTTGGCGCTGAAGGAACATCTGGGCGTAATTCCCTACTATGGACTGGCCAGCGGTTTTCTGAGCGGAAAGTATCACTCCGAAGCAGATCTCAGCAAGAGCCTGCGCGGCCAGGCGGTGAAGAAATACCTGAATGAGCGCGGCTTTCGTATTTTGCACGCACTGGACCAGGTTGCAGAAAAACATGGGGCCACTCCAGCACAGGTGGCGCTGGCGTGGCTCATGGCCCGGCCGAGCATCACGGCTCCGATTGCCAGCGCCACCAGCGTCCAGCAAGTTAATGAATTGGTTGCAGCGACTCGATTCAACCTGGACAGCGCATCCGTCGAGTTGCTGAATCAGGCCAGCGCTTATGAGCAGCAAGCAGAGCGGATTGCGTAGCACCTCCGTTGACACCGGCATTGCTCCATTAATAGAGTGAGTCGCTGCACTTTCGAGGGCCACAAATGCAATTTTCGGCTGCTGAATTATTCGGGCGAGTGGCGTGCGTGGCGATACTTGCCTGCCCGCTCGCCCTCAATGCCGCGTCCACGGAAAGCCAGTCCTGCGAAGCCCTGAGCGCTCTCAAATTAAAGGACACTACCATCATCTCCGCATCTCCTGTGGCCGCAGGCGAATTCGAGATACCGGCGAATGTGACTGAGCGAAGCAATTCGAGCGTCTTTAAGAGCCTGCCTGCATTTTGCCGGGTTACGGCGGAGATCAAGCCTACCCAGGATTCAGACATCAAGCTTGAGGTCTGGCTCCCGGCCACAGGCTGGAACGGAAGATACGTCAGTCATGGCAACGGCGGCTTTGCAGGATCTATTATTTATGCGTCATTGGCGAATGGAGTCAAGGAGGGCTACGCCGTTGCCGCCACTGATACCGGCCACTCAGGAAATCTTACGGATGGAAGCTGGGCGTTGGGCCACCCGGAGAAGATCAAAGATTTTGGTTACCGCGGCATCCACGAGATGACGGTGAAAGCCAAAGCCATCCTCCATGCCTATTACGGGAAGGCACAACAGTACTCCTATTTCTCCAGTTGCTCGAATGGCGGCCGGCAAGGCCTGATGGAAGCTCAGCGATTTCCTGAGGACTACGACGGAATCATCGCCGGAGCGCCGGCCAATTTCTTTACTCACCTGCTGGTGGCAAACGTCTGGAACATGCAGGCGCTCCAGAATAGCTCGGCAAGCTACATTCCTCCCTCCAGGATCTCCGCCATCAACGACGCGGTGCTGGCTGCATGCGATGCCCAGGACGGAGTGAATGATGGAATCGTGAATGACCCCAGCGCCTGTCACTTTGATCCTGCGATCCTGCTTTGCAAAAGCGCGGACAGCAATTGCCTCACGGCTCCACAAGTCGCCGCCCTGAAAAAAATTTATGCCGGACCAAAAAGTTCCAAAGGAGAACAAGTGTATCCCGGCCTTGTACCGGGGGGCGAGAAGGGATTTGGCGGATGGGCTGCCTGGATCACGGGCAGCGCGCCGGGCAAAAGCCTGAATGCTGCTTTCGCAACCAATTTCTTTTCCAACATGGTGTTTGATAAATCCGCATGGGATTTTAAGACGTTTAATTTTGACGCCGATGTCAAGATCACCGACGATAAGCAAGCCGCCAATCTGAACGCGACAAATGCGGACCTGAAGAATTTCAAGTCACGAGGCGGGAAGCTCATCATCTATCACGGATGGAACGATGCCGCCATCTCGCCGCTCAATACCATTGACTACTACAACAGCGTCGAAAAAAACCTGGGCCCGCGCGACGTCAATGCTTTCATGCGCCTCTACATGGCGCCAGGCATGCAACACTGCGGAGGCGGCCCCGGTCCCGACAGCTTTGGCGCATACGAATCCAGCGCCGGATCGACTGACCCGGAACACAGTATGTTCAGCGCCCTGGAACAATGGATGGAAAAAGGCATGGCTCCCGACCGGATCATCGCCACAAAACTGAATGATCCCACCGATCCGGCAAAAGGTATAAGAATGACGCGTCCGCTGTGCCCTTATCCCCAGGTGGCCAAGTACAAAGGCCCGGGCGACAGCAATGATCAGGCCAATTTCGTCTGCGCGGTTCCAAAGCGATAAGGCATTTTTCGCGCCAGGAGCCAAGCGGTTGTTTTGGACTTCGCACAATTTTCCCGATGTGGGAGTGAATGCGGCGCTGAAGCTATCTGGCCTTCACCTCCAACTGCACTGGCCGCGCCAGCGAGCTTACTGCGGGATCGTAGTATTCATAGACCCGCGACTGGAATGTGCGGGCGCGCATGGGATATTTGGCGCGCAGGCGGAAACGCAGCGTGACCGTGTCGCCGGCGGCAAACGAATCAAAGTAGAGGATGGCCTGCGTGGCGGTCAGACTGAATTTCTCCAGCCGGCCACTCTTTCTGCCGATACTCTTTTCCTGATAGGCCTGCAAGTCTTCACTGAGCAGATCAAACCCCGGAGGAATCCCCAGATCCACCATCACCATGTTGGCGGATTTGGGCAAATTGTTCTTAATGGTTGCCGTGGCCGTAGCAATATCGTCCTGCGAGAGATGCGTGCGGTCATAGCCAACGTCGATCGAGAGCGGCTCGTGATCCGCTTGTTTGTCCCAGGGCAGGAAGTAGCTGCCTACTACCTGGTAGGCCAGCCCGCCCTTGCCTTCAAAGCGGAGTTCCACGTTCATGGGCCCCTTTGAGTCCATCCCCTTGAACACGAATTGATGGAGCAGATCGTTGTTGTCCGGAGTCAGCTCAAGTTTTTCCGCAGGCTTGCCGTTGAGCAACACCTCAAGAGTGCCGCGAACATCGGCTGCGCCTTTCTCCGTGGCCAGGAGCAGCGCTCGCAACGCCATGATGGTGGCCTGAGTTGTTCCCCAGGTCCCGGCTGAGTCTTTCTTCGCGGCAATGTAGGCAAGCGCTTTGCGGGCCGTGCCTGAGGCTTGACCCCATTTGAGCAGCGCCTGCACCGCAAGGCCGGTGGTTTCCACGCTGGCGCTGGTACCGGTGGCATAGACGCTGGTTTCTTCCGCGTTCCACCACGCCTGCTCATCTTTTTCCGTACGCGCATCGAGCAGGAGTTGCATTGCCTCGCGGGTGAAATCGCGGTCTTTGCCATAGTCAACGGCAAAGTTAGCCAGGACGGCCAGCGTGTAAGCATCGAACTTACCCGACATGTGCTTCTCGATGAACTGCTTGGCTTTCTCCACCGCCGGTCCCTGGTAGCCGGTGTTCTCCAGCGACCATGCAATGTAGGCAGTGATCCTCAGGACATCCGTGTTGTAGCGGTTGGTGGCGCCTTCATTAATAAAGGAGGTGTCCGGCTTCCAGCTTCCGTCAGGCTGCTGTTGTGCAGCAAGCCACTGCTGTGTTCGCATGATCAGCTTGGGATCTACGTCGTACACTTTGGACATGTCGTAGAACTCCATGAGCCCGTAAGAAGTCAGGATCTTGTTGGCCGGAGCCTGACCGAACCAGGAGAATCCGCCTCCCTGGACTTCAAAGGTCAGCAGCCGCTGATATCCATTGGCGATGTATCCCTCCGCCTTGGCGTGTACTTCTGGAGTCAGCTTTTTGGTGCGCTTCATGTAATCCAGCGCCAACACGTTGGGATAAGTGCTGGAAGAAGTCTGTTCAAAGCAGCCATAGGGCATCCGCAGCAGGCTGTCCATGCCCTCAATCACCTGGCTCAAGGGACCGGGATACAGCCGGACATAAATCTTGCTGGCATCCGGAATCGAGTCTGCGGGGAAGCTCACCTGGTGTTGAACAGTGTTTTCCAGGCGGCCATTGAAGACCTGACTTTGTTCGCGACCGTTGGGAACGACCTCAATCTCCCGGACCACGACGTCAGCGCGAGAAGCCTCGCCGTTCATATGCGCCGAAAGAGTAAGCTTGTATTTGCCGATGCGCCTGGCCTCCAGCGTGAACTGTGATCCGCCCACACGCTGGGAGTCCACGGAGACGTCTTTCTCCGCAGTGTCATCTACCAGCGAGAACCAATCGTCTGCTTGCAGTTTCAGGCTTACATCTCCACCTGCGCCTGAGTAGTTATAGACCGCCACTGGAATCGAAATGCGATCGCCCTGAGTGAGCGTGACGGGCAAATCAAGATCAACAAAAAAGTCCTGAAAGACTTTCAAACTCGAAGTGGCGCTTCCCAACGCTCCATGCTGGGTGGAGGCCACCAGCGCCATCCTCCACGTAGTGATGGAGTCGGCCAGAGGAATCGAGATGCTGGCAAGCCCATTGTTGTCTGTAATGATTTCCGGATTGATATAGAGCGCTTCCGGAAAGTACGAGCGCACGTGGGGGCTGGGGGAATCCTGCCTGGCTACGGTCGCAGAGCTTTCTATGAGCGAGGTAGTGGCAGTGACCTCAACCGTTTCATTGGCGGCCATCATGGGCAGGGCCTTGGGAGCCGGCACAGCTTGACGCCGTGCATCAAAGTCATCCCTGCCACCAACTACACCACCGGCTACGCCTCCCCTGCCCCGGCCAAACTCTTCCACGAATGTCACTACATCTCCGCTGGGTTCGTGGCGCAAAAAGACTGAGGCTGCGGCGCGGTCACGAGCGTCCAGCGTTACCTTACTGGAAAGCGTTTCCGACTTGGTGGATATCTCGAGCAGGTAGTCGCCTGCCGGCAGACCTGACAACGAGAACCGGCCTCCTGCATTGGCCCGCGCTGTGCGAATTCTTCCTGTCGCCACTTCGCGCACTTTGACGGTAGCTCCTTCCAGCGCACCGCCCCACTGATCAACCACAGTTCCTTGAATCTCTGCGCGCCCATTGAACGGGCCACGATCGTGTTCGACCTTAATGTCAACAGCGTTCTCTCCGGAACTCCCCTGGGCCACGATTTTCCGGCGATGAAATTCGAGGTAAACCGCCATATCATCGCCCGTCTGAAACTGCTTATCCGGACCTGCACACTGCACCAAGTAATAGGTCCTGGGCTGTCCCCAGGCGACAGGTTCGATGCGCAGATCGGTGCCCCAGGCATCACGCACATGCGGCATCTTCTCAATGACCTTCGCAAGATCGCCAGTGCCCGGCCCCTGCGCATAAGCGCGGCTGAGATCCTGCGAGAGTTGGCGCACCTGGGCCAGGAATCGAGTTTGGTAGCGCTGCGCATATTCCCCATATCTCGTGTCCGGCACTGTCCGTCCGAATTCAGTTTCGAACTTGTTGGTGCTGACCATCTCCGTGGCCGAGAACAAAGCCCGGGCGGCAAGGTCCTGTTGGTCCATCTGGCCTTTTTCCACCGGCTCCACGATGTCCGGCATGCCAATGGAGTGGATCTCATAGCGCGGCTTCATGACTTCCTGCTCAAGATAGAAAAAGACTTTCGCGAAGCCCGGCTGCTTTTCCGCCAGCGCGAAAACAGCTTCGTCCACCACCTGCAAGCCCAGCGCAGCCTGAACGCCCTGGCCGCGCGAATTGGTTACATGGAAGCGCACGCGAGCGTCTTCACCGGGCCGATACACTGCGTTCTCTGTCCGCGCTTCAATCTTGAGTTCGTCAGCGGGCTGCACAAATACGAGCCTGTGGTCGCCGACGGGGCGAGCGTCTCGACCGAAGAGATAGGCATTGAAGTCCACTGTTCCCGCCATCTCCGGCGTGGCAGTCAGCGAAAGATCAGCCTGGCCATTGACGATGTCCAGATCACGCGTGAGAACGGTCTGTCCTTCCTTCACAATATCCACATAAGCCGTGCCCTGCTTTTTGGTGGAGAAGACTCGAAGTTGAATTCGATCGCCTGCGCGATACACTGCACGCTCGGTGCGCAGCAGAATCTGGTCCAGGCCGTTGCGGGCCTGCAGTTCCACGGTGCTGTTCGAGTGGTTGCCTTCCTTGTCTTGCGCCTCAATTTGCAGTTTCTCGTTCTTTTGCCCGGTCTTGATGCGAATAACGGCCACGCCGCCATCGTCGGTGGAGACCTGCTGATCAGGATTTCCTTCAGCATGAACGGTGAGATCAGCGCTCGCCGGCTTACCGTCAGGATAGGAAGCCAGAATGAAGACCTGATTCACCAGATCGGGCACCAGGGTCCCGCCCTCAGGAACTGCCGTGATCAGCAGCGGAGACTCGCTTACTGTGATGGGCTCGCCGCGAGTCTCGGCGTGTCCGGCCGAGTCTTTCACTGTGGCCTCGATCAAGACGCGCGCCGCGCCCTGGGCCAAAGGGTGTCCGGCAAAATATTTGGGCAACTGCAGTTGAAAATGATAGGCGCCTTCGCTGTCCGTCTTGCCTTCAATCGAGGTGATCTCATAGACGGAAACATCCATGCCGGAGGCCTTGACTTTGATCTCAGCGCCATCCACGGGCTTACCAAAGAAATAGTTGGCCTGCACGGTTCCGGTGACTTGATCTCCGGGACGGTAACCGCGTTTGCTCTTGTGATCTTTGCCAGACAGATCAACGGCGACTTTGAACTTTGGCAAAACATATCTCTCAACGTTCAGCGCAATTTCTGCCGTATTCGTGGGCGCTGTATCGGACTCTCCCATCAGCGCGCGAAGGTGATACGTTCCCAGGTTTACTTCGTCCGCCAGACCAAATTCCGCCGATGCAATTCCGAACTTGTCAGTCTGCGTGGCCTTTTTAAAAACCTTGTTGCCGCGCGAGTCTTCCACCTCAAATGTCAGTTTATGGTTTGCGGCGGCCTGATGATCCGAACGGTCCAGAGCCAGAGCGCGCACGTGAATGGCCTGGCCAGGCTGGTAGAGGGGCTTTTCAGTAGTTAGAAGAATGGAGACTTTATCTTCCAGACGGACGGATTGCGTAAATTCAGTGGAGCCGATGGAGGTATCCGCAACATATCGCAATTGATAATTCCCTATCAGGTCCGCAGGAAATTGAAATTGTGCTTCCGTAGTGCCTCTGTGGTTGAGACGCCCGCTGAAGAGCAGGAGCGCCTTCTGATCCTTCTGCGCGGACGCCACAAGCTCAATGCGAACACTGCCGGGACCAGCAATCACCTCGTTTTTTGAGTCCGTGACAATGATCCGGATCGCCGCCTGGCCGCCGGTCAAATACGATTGCTGGCCCAGGATGTGGACCACCGGCGTGCGGATGATTTGAGAGATGGATTCCGTGCCTTCCAGAGCATCCGCCCTGCCATCGCTATAGACAAAGCGATAACGCATGCGATTCCACACCAGATCCTCAAGCGCCAGCGGCTTCTCCAGCTTGATCTCCTCCTGCCAACGCCCTTTGCCTTCCACGACCTCGAGGTCCCATTCCGCTTTGCCCAGGACCCCGTCTTCCGGGTTCAGCACTTCTACAATGAGCTGTCCCTGACCAGCGCGCGGCGCGCGATAAGGGATGGTCACGTGCAGAATGCCATGCGAATAGGTGGCAGAGAGCGAGTCGCCGCTGGCCGCCTGGAAAGGCAGCACCATCGCAACTACGCCGGCGATGATCAGCAGCCCTGCAAGGCAGAGCCAGAACCGTGATGGATGATTGAGATCGTTGCTAACTTTCATTCTTCTTCTCCGTGCAGTGGGCCCAGGTGCAGCGCCACATATGCTTTTTGACACTCGAGAGAAGAACGTTATCCCAACGGGTTCTTGCAAGGTTTTACGCTAGAGATAGATGGGAATTAATGTATTTCGGACAGGAACTTTCGGGCGACAGTTGGTGTCTATCTTCGTCCCGGCTCCGACTGCAAGCCTGAGAAAAGCAGTCATCAGCAGTCAGGCCGTTATGCAGGCGATTACGAGAATTCTGTTCTGGTTGCACTGAAAGCAGCGTGGTTCACGCGGAGAATCTGGTAATTGGGTAAAGCAAAAGCAAAACCTTTACCGCGGAGGACACGGAGAGAAGAGCGAGGACACGAACGAAGAGAACAAACTCATTTTTACGAAGCTCCCCGCACCCTCCAAACCCGCTGGAGCGTGGGCAGGGTAGACAGGGAGTTGCTGTCGCGGCGGTCTACATTCAGGCGGGAGCCGTGGCCCTGAAACTCGTAGCGGGTACGCGTCACCAGACCAATTACCGTGAGACGCGAGTCGCCTGTGTACTCGAAGGCCACAGTTCCAAAGGGCGGCGCGGTTGTGGCAACCGACAGTTTCGGCTGAACTCTCATGGCAACGGTCCGGCCAGTAGGTTGGCCGGCCTGCGCCCTGGATTTTCCGCAACAACTCATACTTCTTCCCTGGCCT
>DATDGL010000103.1:0-4019 GCA_036522115.1 Candidatus Angelobacter sp. | reverse complement strand
CCTCTGGACGGTTTGATGGAGTTGTTTCAGTCCCCTCTTCATCGGGGCACACGTTCCAACACTGCAACCCCTGAGGGATTGCCGACCCAGCCCTAAAAGTTTCAGTCCCCTCTTCATCGGGGCACACGTTCCAACACCGTGAACACAGTAGCGGTCAGGCTTGTTCCCGCAAGTTTCAGTCCCCTCTTCATCGGGGCACACGTTCCAACTGGGACAACCTTGGGGCCAACCTTGGGGCCAACCTTGGTTTCAGTCCCCTCTTCATCGGGGCACACGTTCCAACGGGCTGGAAAGAACGGGAGCGCAGGCTGAGAGTGTAGTTTCAGTCCCCTCTTCATCGGGGCACACGTTCCAACACCGAGGACGCGCACGACTGGAATAAACTTTCCTTTAAGTTTCAGTCCCCTCTTCATCGGGGCACACGTTCCAACGTTCATTCACGGGTTACTTTCACCTCTGGCATGGAGCCAGTTTCAGTCCCCTCTTCATCGGGGCACACGTTCCAACCGCTCCTCTAACCTCCTCATTTTCAATATCTTCCACTCCATCAGAAGCTGCCTTTTTTCGCAATCATGATTCTTGCTCAAAATGCGGCCAGGTTTGCGAAAAAATGACCTCATATTGCTCCTTTCAAAAGATATCGCCACAGTAATTTCGGAACTCGCATTCATGACATCTGGCCCTGACGGGTGTAGGTCCTGGCAGAATTTCGTCTTTGATCATAGTCCTTATCTCAGCCAGCCGTTGGGGAACTTCCCGCTTCAGTTCTGGAGTCATCGGGATGACCACCAACTCGCCTATCGGAGCCAAATAAATGAATCCGGTCTCCACCTGGGTATTGAAGTGATCTTCCACCAGGACCGCGTAGCCGGCCAACTGACTGATATGGTTCCGCCGCGGACGCCCGCGGGTATATTTGAAATCGACAGGGAAATAGCCCTGCTGTGAAACGATCAGCAAGTCCATCTTTCCAGAGAGTCCCAGGCGCTCCGAGTGTAGCCAAAGGTGAAAACGCCTCTCACCCTCCTTTAATTTATATCGCCTCAAGCTGCGCCGCTTCTCCAGCGCATCCAGACGGAATTCCGTCTCGCTCCCCCGCTGCATTTTGAAGCTTACCTTCCGCTCCAGCGGCATCACCGTGTTATAGAAAACAATCCTCGGACAGTATTCAAACTGCTTCAGGTCATTCACGCGAAGCTCTGTCAGTTCACTGGCCGACATCACTTTCCGCCCTCCGCCTGGCCGGGCTTCGTCGGCATTTTTATGCCATCCATCTGTAACGTCTGGGCAAACTCCGGTACGTCCATGTACATGTAAGCGTAGGTGGCCGCGCTCACATCTTTTTCACACAGCGGCTGGATCATAATCTTGAATGACGGCTGCCAGCGTCCTGTGGGCGGCTTGCCCGGAATATCGGGCGACTCGGATGGCACAAATCGTGACTCCGGCAGGTCCTTGTACCATTTCTGTTGCCAGTTCCGCTGGATCTTACGAAAGCGCTCATATAGCTCCTCGCGTTTATTGCCAGAGAGCTTCCCCCGAAAACAACTGTACTGAATTCTCACCAGGCCAAAATCCTTGCAGGCTTCCGCCACCAGGGTTCTGGCCCAATCGTCCTCCACGTCATAAATCACCATTGTGATCAGCTCAGTCATGATTTGCAGGGACTCCCTTCCCAACACCGGGAGCTGCGCGCCAGGCTACCAGCGGAAACTGAAAGGACGATACGGGCCTTTGCCGCGCAGGAAGCCCACCAGCGATCGGGCCTGCATTTGAATGATCGAGCGAATCTGGTACTGCTGTCCGTGAAAAGGTTCGCGGGATGCCAGCCGCTCCAGGATCTTCTGGCTTAGGGCTCTCTTGGTTGGTTCATCCAGCATGCCGTCATTCATTCCCACCGGCTGCGCCAGATTGGTAAACGCAATCACCGTTCGGTCTACCACCGGCTGCCGGAATTCTTCCACCATGTCCAGCACCAGAGACGGCTTTCCCGGACGGTCTACATGCAGGTAGCCGGCAAAGGGTTCCAGCCCTGCGTTCACAACCGCCCCCCAGACGTGGGCATAGAGAATGCCATACCCATAGTTCAAGAGCGAATTGAACGGATCGGACGCGCCCTGGTGAACACGTCCGGCAAACTCAGCTTTGCTCTCGACGATCGCCTTCACTCCCTCCCAATAGAGCCGCCCGGCCACGCCCTCCAGCCCCATCAGCTTGTCGCGCCGCTGTTCGATAGAATCCCCGCGCACGCCCCTTGCCTGAACCTCCAGCGCCCGCAGTCTAGGAGCGATAGCGGCCAACGACGCGTACCGCTCCGGCGCCGAACTCTTCAGGTACTTGCCGAAATACAGCAGCAGATGGCGCTGGTTGCGGATTTTTCCTCGCACGATCAGCCGGGCAAGCTCCAGCCCGCGCTCGTCGTTGTAGGCCAGCAGTTGCTCCCGCCTGGATGCCACGGTCGCCATAAGCACGGGTGATGAGAGCATCGCATAAGGCCGTCCGGACGACTCGACAAACGTCAACCGGATGCCATGCTCGCAAAGTTCCTTGAGCAGGTCAGAAGAAAGCGAGACGCCCCGCGAGGCTACCACCACCTCGCTGATGCGGAAAAACGGAAATTCGTAGGCTACTTTGCCCTGGAGTTTGATCTGCAGGCGCTCACTCTTTTTGCCCAGGTAAATGCCAAAGCCGGAAAGGATAAGCTGCGCCGCATCTTCTGTCTGCGCAACCCAGAGTTCCGGATCAGGTTGGCGGCTCCCGTTTTGGCCCGGCAGGTAGAGAGTCCGTCCGCCGCTCGCCATCGTGCCGACCGACGCCATGCCCACGCTGGCCGCGCCCTTCTTTATCGTGACCTGTCCAAACTGCGTGCCAGCCGCGACCGGAAACGCCAGTGTCACGCCTTCAGCCACGGCAATCTCGCGTCCAGATACGTCTTGCGGCAGCACAATTCCGAAATCGGGATCAAAGAGCCAACCGGTTTCCGGAAGCCCATCCGTTCGCGATGGCTCTGGCTCGCCGGTGAAAAGATTTACCTGCATAGCTGCATTAGTGGACATCATAGCTCCAGTCCCAGTCCGCGAGACAAAGGCTCTTGCGGGCTGGAATACGGCACATTAATACTCCAGGGTTCACTCGACAAATCTAGCTTTCCTCTAAGACTTGCGAGTGCTTTAGTTTTTACTGGCACTAATAAAGCATTTGCTTCGACCCACAACCCATTGTCCATTTGGTCTTCATACTTCTTAGCCAGACCTTTCGGCAAAACTTCGATCGAATTGTCTGATTTCTCTACAACCTGCTCCACCCATTCCTGATGGGCACCTGCCAAGAGCCGATCTTCAAAATTTACCAAGTCAGGATGATTCAATCCTTCATTGAAGGCATCCTCGTCCTCTCCTTGATAGCCACTTCCATAAACACGATCTGCTGCCTCTGCTAGGTTTATTTCGCTCAGAGGATTTTCCATTTTTTCTAGTTCCGCCACCGAATGGAGCACTCTGCATTCGGGTAAGTGACTGTTGCCCTTGCAGCTACAGTACAAGTTTTGGGGGTGAATTTGATCTCTGAATATCACAATCACGGCAGGCTCTCTATTTCCTGCTCTATTGACCCGGCCCATTCTCTGAACAAGAGCATCGATCGGAGCAGGCTCGGAAAATGCTTGCTCAAAATCCAAGTCCAAGCTGACTTCAACTACCTGGGTTGCAATCAGTACCTTGGGAAGCTGGTTGTTACCGATTAACCGCGACTCTATATAATTGCGATCTTCCTGATTGAATCTTGAGTGAAGGAGAACTGCATCAGAGCCAAATACTTCTTTCAACCCACAATAGATATCTTGCGCAGTCTTAACGTGATTGCACACGATTAGGGTCGATCTGCTGCCGCGAATGCTAGTTATTACTTTGTCCAGAGAATGTCCAAGGCTCCTCTCCACAACCTTGACCACATGTCGTTTCTTATTCGCAATTTCTCTATCGCTTGGCTGGTTGACATCGGGTTCAATCAAATGGATTTCC
>DATDGL010000102.1:0-51302 GCA_036522115.1 Candidatus Angelobacter sp. | reverse complement strand
ATTTAGACCCTTAGCCAGCCACGGAACCCCCTACTTTTGGAGGCGAGAACGGCAGGCACACCCGATACAAGAAACAGAGAAAGAAAAACACGAAGCGCCCCGAAGATCTCAATTTGTAAGTAAAGATGATACATATTCCTTACAAATTTCCTTTGCACGATAATTTGAAATAGGCATCAGGCATCCGAGTCCCGTGCAGGAGGTGAGTGACGACATCTGTCGAGAAGCTTGTCTGGAATGCAGCATCAGGGCGTATGCCCAACAAGTCGCTAGTACAAAAAATGAGTGGGACCGCAGCCGCCCCCGGCTGCGCCTTCTTGCCGCCGACGCCCAAGGTACGGTGTCCCTTCCCCCTCAGCCGATACTCTCGCCCTCTGTCATCCTGAGTCCCGCTTCAGTGGGCGAAGGATCCCCGCACTCTTTCCCACAAAACACTGCTTCAGGGAATTCTCACCATACTGTCACCTCCTCAATTCCAAAGCTGAACTGGAACTACCCATGAACTACCCATCGGTCAGCTTGGAAGATGATAGGGATTCCTCGCTGCGCTTCGGGATAAACTCAGCAGATCTGGAGCAGTGATAACATTCTTATTGTGATAAACAACGCCTGGATGTCCCGCCCTCTCTCTCAAGATGATCCGGAAATTGCCCATGCCATTGAAAATGAAGTCCAGCGCCAGCATGAGGGACTGGAACTGATTGCCTCGGAAAATTTTGTGAGCCAGGCAGTGCTGCAGGCGGCAGGATCAGTTTTCACCAATAAATATGCGGAAGGATATCCTGGCAAGCGTTACTACGGTGGCTGCGAATTTGCCGATGTAGTGGAGACCCTGGCCCGTGACCGCGCCAAACAACTCTTTGGCGCCGAGCATGCCAACGTGCAGCCCCATTCCGGCTCCCAGGCCAACATGGCGGCCTATATGTCCATTCTCCAGCCGGGCGACTCCATCCTGGGCTTGAATCTCGCTCATGGCGGCCACCTCACTCACGGACATCACCTGAATTTTTCCGGCAAGATGTACAAAGTGATTCCCTACGGCGTCCGGCGGGACAGTGAGACCATTGACTACGATGAGCTGGAGCAGATTGCAGAGCGCGAACGGCCCAAGCTGATCGTGGGCGGTGGCAGCGCCTATTCCCGCATCATTGACTTCGCCCGCATGCGCCAGATCGCTGATAAAGTTGACGCAAAATACATGGTGGACATGGCGCACATCGCCGGTCTGGTTGCCGGTGGTGCGCATCCCTCGCCCGTGCCTCATTGCCACGTCGTCACCAGCACCACGCACAAGACACTGCGTGGGCCTCGCGCCGGAATGGTGCTGTGTCTCCAGGAGCTGGCGGCCGCGGTGGATAAGATCGTGTTCCCCGGAATTCAGGGCGGCCCGCTCATGCACATGATTGCCGCCAAGGCCGTTTGCTTCCGTGAAGCTCTTCAGCCTGAGTTCAAGGACTACGCGCGCCAGGTTGTAGCCAACGCCAAAGTGCTGGCCCGGAAAATGATGGATGAAGGTTTCCGCGTGATCTCCGGAGGCACGGATACTCACCTCTTCCTGATGGATGTCTTCTCCAAAGGCATGCTGGGCAGCGAAGCCGAGAATGCTCTGGGCCAGGCCGGAATTACTGTCAACAAGAACGCTATTCCTTTCGACGCCAATCCGCCGCTTAAGCCCAGCGGCATCCGCATTGGCACTCCTGCGCTTACCACCCGGGGCATGAAAGAACGCGAGATGGTGCAGGTAGGCGCATGGATCGCGGAAGCTCTCAACCACCGCCAGAACGCCCAGGTACTCAGCCGCATAAGGCGGCAAGTATACGAATTGGCAGAGTCGTTTCCACTGTATCCGGAGCTGCGGACCGGAGCATCCGCTCTGGTCTAGTTTTGGTCGTCTTTGTATTTCTTTGCTGTTTTTCCAGCTCTCCTGTGTCCACGCTCTCACTACCTCTGCGTCGAAGGCCTTGGTTTTTCAATTCTGGCGATTTTGGCAATTATGGCAATTTTGGCAATCCTGCCAGACGGCCATTCCTCCTGATGTCCTTATTCTCCAGCCCATCAAAGCTTCTGACCACCACCTGGCCGGAACTCTCGATTTTCATGGAGTCGCTGCCGGGCCTCTTTTTTCCCTTAAACTGCCTCTAATTGTTTACGGGTAGTTCAAAGTGGGGTTGAGTGGTACTGCGCTTCTCAATTTCGGGTCTCGCATTGGTTCTGCTGGCAGGCTTCATAGCTGCTCAGGAGAGAGGCCCGGCTCCTGATGTAAATACCATCGTCGCGCGCATGATGTCTGCGCAGCAGGGCAACCAGGCCAGGATCCGGGGTTATACGGTCAAACGCGACTATCAACTTCTGGACAAGCAGGACCAGCCCAAAGCGCAGGTCATCGCCAGCATTACCGTCCTCCCTCCCAACCAGGAGCAATACAACATTGAGAGCAGCAGTGGCGGCATGGGCGGCAAGGTGCTGCGGGACATCGTACAAAAAGAAACGGAAACGCCAAAAGAGGCGCAGCACAAGCAACTCTCGCCGGAAAATTATGATTTCCAGTTGCTGGGCCAGGAGCAGGTCGACGGCCGTAATTGCTACGTCCTTGGCATGAATCCCAGGCGTGAAGAAAGAGATCTGCTCCGCGGAAAAATCTGGGTTGATGCCGCCGATTACAGGATCCATCGCGTGGAGGGCAACCCGGCCAAAAGCCCTTCGTGGTGGATTCGCGACCTGCACATCCAGATGATCTTTGCCAGCGTGGACGGCATGTGGCTTCACACCTTCACCCACGCTGTGGCCGATGTCCGCTTCAAAGGAAAATATGTGGTGGAGACGCGCGACCTGGAATACAGCCCCGCCACGCAAGCTGCCTCTAAACGCCGCAGAAATCCCGGCATCCTCGCCGGCGCAGTGATCAATCCGTAAAATAAGCTCAACGGTGCCGTCGTCCGCGAGGATGGCGGCGTGGTGCGGGCGAATCGGGTGAAGGCTGCTTGGCCCAGCAGTGAATTTAATGTAAATTAGATGTCATGCTGGATCTGGAAAATATCTATGCCCTAAGTGAATTCAATCGCAATGCAAAGGGCTGTATTCGCAAACTGAAAAAGTCCGGTAAACCCGCAATACTAACGGTGAATGGCCAGGCGGAAGTTGTGGTTCAGAGCGCCGAGGCTTATCAGAAGCTTCTTTCAGAAAGCGAACTACTCGAGGCCCTTCGTGGAATCAGCCGCGGACTCGAACAGGCGAACCGTGGCGAAGGACGGCCCATGCGAGCTCTTCTCGAAGAATTGGCTGGCCGGCGAGGGATTTCGCTTAAGTGAAGCGTTATGAGGTGATTGTTACTCCCGAAGCTGAGGCAGCCATCATCTCCGCTTTCGACTACATCGATGAGCGCGCTCCCCTGAACGCCGAGCGGTGGCTCCGCAAGCTTTATTCGTGTATTACTAGTCTCGAGAATTTTCCGCATAGATGTGCACTGGCGCGGGAGTGTCAGTTTTTTGACGGGGAACTTAGGCAACTTATCTTTAAATCTCACCGAATCGTCTTCCGTATCGAGGAAGAGCAAGCAATTGTCCGCGTAGTTCACTTCCTCCACGGTCGCCAACTCGCGGTAGGGGAAATGACAGGTGGCGCGGAAGAAGATCCTGATTAGTGCCCAGGTGAACGTGATCTCCCGAGGCTCCAATCTTTCGGATCAGCCGTTTCTAGCTCTCCAGTTCAAACATCGGCATGCACGCGCGCTCAGGGCGCTCCAGGTCCGCAGCCAGAAGCACGATTCCCAGATCTCCTTTGTATAAACTCTCAGGGCGCAAGGCGAACTCTTTGTAATCCGGGCTCTTGCTCGCTTCGCGAGTCACCACCACGGCGTGGCGTGTTGCTTCGCGCGCGCGAGATAGCCATGCGGTCTCACCTGTATGCCGATAGAGATTCAGCAAGGCATACGCCTGCCCCGCCATCCCGCAACACAGATTGCCAATGGGGCTGGGAATCTCTGCTGCGTTCCATCCTGCTCCTTCCGCCCAGGAAAGATATTTGGCGTCGCCAAGCAGCTTGTGGGCCAGGGTCCACAGGAAGACGTAGCCTGTGGTTCCATTGCACCATCCTGGCATGTAGCCCCCAGGCTCGTTTAAGCCGCGCGCCATGTCCCATCTCCAGCGCAGCCCACGGCCTGCAAGCTCGGCGCATTGGCCAAGCTGCATGAGCCGTTCCTCAATGTTGGCAGGCAGGGGATCTTTGCTCACCGCAGACCAACATAGCGTTGCGTACAGCAGCCCTGCCCACCCATGGGCCACGCCCAGATTGCTGAGTTCTTTGCATTCGCGGATTGGAGCAAAGCCGTCAATCTGCTGCCAGAGCTGCTCAACCGTCTGCTTGGCAAAAGAACGCAACTGGTCAACCGGCTGCATCTCTTGACTGGAAGCAGCCTGGATGGCGCCCAGCAGGAAAGAGCACCCAAGCAAATTGCCGGCGCGGCCCAGAGTTACATCGAGCTTATCGCAGGCCCCGCTGGATGCTTCAATAAACGCGGCAGTCGCCGCTCCCTGCAGCAGCAGGTCTCCACGGACGTGCGCAATCAGCGCCCACACTGCATGAACGCCGACAGGACTGTGATACAAGGCAGTCCGGCCCACGGTTTCCGGTGTAATTTCAATCTCAGGGTTATAAAACGCTCCTTCATCGCCAATCTGACGAACGGCCCGTTCGGACCACGCATCCGCCAAGGCCAGCATCTCTGCGTCTTCTGTGGCACAAGCCATGCGGTAGAGGGCGTAAGCAATGCCTGCCGCGCCATAGTTGATTGAGGTTGAGGGCGCGGGAAGCGGTGCGCCGGTCAATAGCGGACCAGCCAAGCCTAACTGCTTCAGCAGCGAGTCTTTCATCTCCGCCAGCTGCCGGTCAGTGGCATCAGGCGAATGTGCCGCGGGATTTGAGATCTTCACCGCGCGCAAAGCATTTGAAAATTCGCGCATGCAGGAGAAACGATCTGCCGGTAGCTTGCTCATCGCCTTGGCCAGCAGGGTCTCCACTTCCGGCCAGGGGTGCGCGCCGCGTTTGGAAAAGGGCAGTATCGGCTCCTCAGCAATCTGGCGCATCATGTTCTCTTTTTCCAGGGAGAATTCCAGGCTGTGCTTACCGGTGAACAAAAGATACAGCAGAGCGGCTACACCGTACTGTTCTCCTGCCGGGGTGAGTTTTGGCGGATAGCCGCCCGTCATACCCGCGCGCGCAAACTCCGGCTCCAGAAAAAATCCCACTCCTCCGCGATGAACACCGGCAGTCTCGTTTCCAATCGCGCAGGCAAGGCCAAAATCAATGATCTTGACTGACTGCCGGCGATCAATCAAAACATTGCGCGGATGAATGTCTCCATGCACCACCCCCTGCTCATGCAGCCGCGCATAGGCCTCAAGAATTGCCTTTGCCAGGTCCAGCAGGTCACTGCGCGAGTCAAGAAAAGGACGCCGACGGATTTCTTCGCTGGCTGCGCTCACGTCCGCGCCCGCACACCATTCAATCAACAGATAGCGGCGCTCATTCCATTCGCCGCTTTGCAAAAGCCTGGGTGCAACTTCGCCATCCAGGCTGGCAAGGACGCGCGCTTCACGGTCCAGCATGGCCCTTACTCCGCTTCCCGCTCCGG
Source organism: Candidatus Angelobacter sp. (assembly GCA_036522115.1). Taxonomy (GTDB): domain Bacteria; phylum Acidobacteriota; class Terriglobia; order Terriglobales; family Acidobacteriaceae; genus Angelobacter. The sequence goes on along the minus strand of DATDGL010000102.1, from coordinate 45,673 downwards.
CACGCGCGATCTTAAGCGCCGCAAACTGGCCATCAGCTCCGCGCACTTGGTACAGCTCGGTGTCCTCCAGCGTCTGGACGCAACTCGTCACCGTCCAGCCTTCCACCACCTCATCTGCCGCCAGGGTGGGCTTGATTTCCTGCGCCTCTTCTGAATCCGCCGCGACCAGCAGTTGCGAAGCAATCAGGGATTGCAATAGTGGGAATGCTTCTTCCAGCAACTGTGCCGGATTTTCTGATTTACCACGGCTGTAGCGGGCCACGGCCTGGGCAATTGTGTGCGGCGTTTCAAACTGGCGCACCAGGGCGGCCGCTTCGGCATCAATGATTTTTGACTGCGTGCGGGAGTTCGGCCGGCTGATGGCAAAGTCCTCCTCCTCAGCCTGAACGTCGCGACGGAGGTTTTCCGGCAAATCACGCACCGGCAAAAGAACTGTGCCGGCAGGCAGGACAAAAGGATCTGTTAGCGCCATTATGATTCTCCTCGAATGGACCCTGCCCAGGCCAGGGTGCGCGAGGGCGTCCAGGTTTGTGTGTCAACACCTTCCAGACGTAAACGCTCAAGAGCAAAACGCCAGGGTGGCAGTTCTGATTTGCCGGAAGTTTTGGCCACTACCAATGCCGTCGCCAGCCGATTGGCAATCCACAACCTCCAACTCTCACGCTCGAGCCACGGAACCATGTGCTCTTCAGCGGGAGGATCGAGACCCCAGGAAAGCAGGCCATTACCGGCAAGTTCCGCGGTGAACGGAACACCGTGCGCGGGACAATGGGAAAGCTCTTTCATCATGCGGTCGGCGGTCTCCTGCAGCTCAGCCAGATGGCTGAAATACAAAACCATCTTGTCTGGCCGCAACAGGCCGTAGGCATCGTTTCCCACTTTAAAATGGCGGGCCGGAGATGCGTCCGCGGCCGCGACCAACGCGTGAAATGCCTCTCGCAGAACGCTCATTGCCGGACTCACATACAGTTTGTAGGTAGCGCCTGAACCAAACGACTGCGTAGCGCGATGCGACTGCCATGCCAGCCACGGGCTTTTCTCCTTGCCCTGGATCCGCATCCACTTCCCCGATAACAAGCGTCCGGCAGCGCCATCTTCAATGCCCAGATGCCGCTCCACCGTCGCTTCGTCCGGCAACAATTGCCGCCATCGCGGAGAGGCCGGCAAACGGTTGTAGTTATAGAGCCGCATCGAAAGCAGAGAAGCATCTTTGATCTCCAGCGTCTCCGCATATTGCAAGGCGCGGCGCGAAAGCGCTGCCAAAAAGCCTTCCTGCTCAACCGATGGCTGGTCGCAGCAGATGTGTGCGTGCGCTGCCGGGCCGGAGAGCATGACTCCATCAGCTTCAATCTCAAGAATGCCATCCAGCACCATCTGTGCAATGGCGCGATCGCATTCGTCTCCCAGGCTCTGCTCCACGTAGCGTGGCAGAGGGCCGGGATTCTGAAGCGTGAAGAATAAAAGCGCTGCATCCTGTGAAGCGGCTTTAATAGTCAGGTTGCTGGAAGTGCGCGGTCGCAGAATGCCATAGCAGTCGGGATCACCCTTCAACTTTCCAAAGAACTGCTGCTCGGCCTCTGAGAGGCGGTCAAGCAGGACCAGCTCATATTCCGGATTTGCCCGCAGCCGAAAGTCGCGCAAAGATTTCGTCATGGCCTGTCCTTTTTTGGGGAACGCCTGAACGTCGGAACGCCCAGGCGTTTCCGGTGTGCTTACTTCTTGCTGGGTTTATCCGACTTCTTGTGCAATTCCTGCTTCTGCTTATCCAGTTCTGCAATGGCGTCGCGCAGCTTTCCTTGCAGTTCTTCCACTTCAGCCGCGGTCTGAGGTTTAAGCACCTCGGCCACAGCCCTTTCCTGGGTTTCAACTGCCGCCAATTCCTGCTGCAATTGAGCTTTCACTGCCGCCAACTGCGTAGCAATGCCCTCCGGATCGCCCTGGTAAACCGGCGTTCCAGGATCACCCGTAAAGCCGCATGTAGCTGCACATGTGCCCGCCTGGCACGCGATGAACGTGAGGCCCGGGCCGCACAGGCGGGTGACGGCTATCGTGCAGCCGAAGCAGGTGTAGAAATGGCAGTTAGTGAAACCGCAGCCTCCGGTGAAGTGGAGACAGGGCGCCACTGTGTGCGCAGGGCACGGCAGCATTGCAGTTTGCGCAGCAGCCGGCTGGGCCGCGCCGGCAACCCTTGCCTGCTCTTCCACAGCGAAGGGGCGGGTAGGGTGAGTGTTTCCGAAATCACAGGTATAGCCACACGGTTCTATACTGAAACCGCAGTAGGTGCCATAGTTACACGTGTAACCAAAGCCGCATCCAAATGCAGCCACCCTGGCCTGCTCGGCAAACGGGCGGGTGGGGTGAGTGTTTCCGAAGTCGCAGGTGTAGTTAGGACATGGGGTAAAGAACCCACATCCACCCACCGGTCTTTCAGCCGATGGCGCTACATTGACCATAAGATCTTTGAACTTGAAACTCTTCATTTGAAAGTCCTCCTCGGGCTTTCTGTTTTTGCTGGCTTCTGAGAGGACCGCCCCGAAGATTTCGCTGTTAAACAAAATCTGTATTTGCTGTCTCCACCCGTGCCTCCTTACCCATGGGTAATGTGCGGCGCCGTAAATGCAGACTGCCGGAACTGCCCGATGAAGCGTTGTTTGAGGCTCCTTCCGGGTACAGGCCCGGGAACCTGGCTTACAGTTCCCCGCCCGGAAAACGTGCGTGTGCATGAGCGTACGTTTCGCTCTTTCTCAATAAAACGTGCTGGAGTTCCACTTCCCTAAGTGGGATGTGAGGTTTAGTTAGAGCCGTTGCGAAGGAGGAAGGGGCTATGCCAGGCTAAGCGCGGAAAAACCTGGTCCACAAAAATGCAGCACAGAGTATCACACAGAGAGAAAGATGGTACTAAGAATTTAATACTTTTTCCCAAAAAGCGAAACGATCCGCGTGCTTGCCACGCCTTTCCACGCCTCAACCAAGGGCGGACAGAGAAAGGGACAAAGATCATGCAGAAATCGACAGAAGTGGACTGATTACCCAATCACCCGGCCTGTTCCGGCGTGTTGCGGATTACCCCGTCACCTCACTGCGGTTTGACAATACCGCGGGTCAGGTAGTCGCTCAAATCGAGACTAATCATGATCAGCAGCCAGAAAAACCCTGCGGCTACCGTGATCATGGTAAGCCTGCTCGAGTAGCGCACATGCATGAAGAAGAGGATCACCAGCGTGGCTTTGGTGCAGGCGATGAGGATGGCGACTTCAGGATTGAAGCTGATCCCGAAGAAAGTGAGATCAACGAAGGCAATTTGCCAGGTGAGAACAGTGCCAATCACCAGCGCAATAAATACCAGGTAATAAACTTTATGGGTTGGATGTGCGCCTTCACTCATATGCTGGTTCCTTTAAATCACCCTCAGGTAAACGGTCCGTTACCTGCCGTGCGTGCGGTTAATCAAGTACAACAACGGGAAAAGATAAATCCACACAATGTCCACAAAGTGCCAGTAGAGCCCGCCCAACTCTACGGGTGTGTAGTATTGCGGCCCAAACTCGCCGCGGCTCACGCGCACCAGCAGCCATGTCATCAAAACCAGGCCAATGATCATGTGCAGGGCGTGCAGGCCGGTCATGGCAAAGTAGAAGCAAAAGAAAATCTGCGTCTGGTTCGCAATCTGATCCGCGGCTGGTGGGGTCTTTCCTTCTTTGACCAGGTCCTTACTTATGTCGACGGGATCGAACTTCTGAAAAACGCCGCCCGGAACGTGGTGCTCTTCCCACTTCTGATGGTACTCAATGGCCTTGATTCCCAGAAACGCTGTGCCCAGCAGCATGGTCAGGACAATGAATGCCTGCTGCCCTCGTCTCCAGCCCTTTTGCGCTGCGGAAACCGCCAGGGCCATCGTCAGGCTGCTGCAGATCAGAACCAGCGTGTTGATAAAACCCCAGGTCACGCTAATGCTCGTGCTTCCGGCCACAAACGCCTCGTAGTACTTGAGACGGTAGATCATGTAGGCGACAAAGACGCCGCCGAACATCATGATTTCCGTCACCAGAAAGACCCACATGCCAAACGTAGAGGCCGCTTTCTGCTGCTCCATGTCGTCGAACTGATGAACCAGTGCCGGATGATGTTCCGTAGTGGTGGTGCTATGGGACAACGCGAACCTCCTCTTCGGATTCGGAGCCGTAGTGGTAGGCCTCCGTCGTGACTACCGGGGTTTCATGGAAATTATGGGTCGGGGGCGGCGAAGTGGTCTGCCATTCCAGTCCCGTCGCCCTCCACGGGTTGTCACCCGCCACCTCACCATACTTCAAGGACCAGGTCAGATAGAGCGCCGGCAAAATGAAGCCCACGGCTAATACCGAAGCGCCCGCCGTCGACAGCACGTTCAGGACCTGGAACTCGGGAGCATAGATTGCATACCGGCGCGGCTGGCCCAGGTATCCGAGGATGAACTGGGGGAAGAATGTCAGGTTGAAACCGATGAAGGTAATCAGTGCTGCCAGCTTGGCCACCGCTTCCGGATACAGCTTTCCCGTCATCTTGGGCCACCAGAAATGGAGTCCTCCCAGGTAGGCCATCACCATGCCTCCTACCATGATGAAATGGAAATGGGCGATCACGAAATAGGTATCGTGGATGTGAACGTCCAGCCCCAAAGCAGCCAGGAACAGTCCCGTCAGGCCGCCTATTGTAAACAATCCGATAAAGCCCATGGCGTAGAGCATGGGCGTGTCCATGCTGATCGAACCCTTATACATGGTTGCCGTCCAGTTGAAGACTTTGACGGCTGACGGAATGGCCACGGCGTAGCTGAGCAGCGAGAACACCATGGCGGAATAAACGGAGATGCCGGCCACAAACATGTGGTGCGCCCACACCACAAATCCAAACACGGCAATGGCAATGCTGGAAAAAGCAACAAAGGTATAGCCGAAAATGCGCTTGCGCGAGAAACAAGGAATGATCTCGCTGATTACTCCCATGCCGGGAAGAATCATGATGTAGACCGCGGGATGGGAGTAGAACCAGAACATGTGCTGGAACAGCACCGGATCCCCGCCCAGCTTGGGATCAAAAATTCCAATATGGAACCCGCGCTCCAGCGTGAGCAGGATCAAGGTGATGGCCAGCACAGGAGTGGCCAGGATCATGATCAGGCTGGTCGCGTAATTCGACCAGACCATCAGCGGCAGACGGCCCCAGGACAACCCAGGAGCCCGCATGCGGTGAACAGTGACGATGAAGTTCAGGCCTGTAAAAATGGAGGAAAAACCGGCAAAGATGACTCCTACCACCATCACAATCACATTCGTGTGCAGAAAACCGGAGCTGAGTGGCGTGTAAAAAGTCCAGCCGGTATCCACTCCGCCGCTAACAACGGCGATCATGGCGAACGTCACCCCAACGATATAGATGTACCAGCTCATCAGGTTGATCTTGGGAAATGCCAGGTCCTTGGCCCCAACCATGAGGGGAATAACGAAATTGCCCAGCACGGCCGGCACGGAGGGAACCAGGAAGAAGAAGACCATCATCACTCCGTGCATGGTGAACATCTTGTTATAAGTGTCGGGTGTGAAGAGGGCCCCGCTGGGCACGAGCAAGTGCAGCCGGATCAGACTGGCAAAAATGCCGGCTATAAAAAAGATAACAGTGATACTGATCAGGTAGAGAATGGCGATGCGCTTATGGTCCTTGGTCAGCAGCCACGACCTGATTCCATAATTGTCATTGAGGTAATGCTTCTCCGGCATCACCTGCTCTGCGTGTTGGTCTGCGGTACTCATGGTTGTTTCCCTGGTGGTTTCTGTTTCTGGTTGTCCTGTTGCATCTGCTGCTGGACGTTGGGCACCTCGGTATCCCGTATGTCCGTCGGCGTGGTGCGATTATTCAGCGGCTGCCCTGTCTGCTCTGACATGGACTTGAGGTACGCAATGATCTGCTGCATGCCTTCTTCACTGATGACCCCGCGGAAAGTCGGCATGATCGGCTGAAATCCGGAAACAATCTTCGCATTTGGATCCAGAATCGACTCTCGGATGTAGTTGTCATCGGCAATGATCACGCGGTTGTCCTGCAATCGCACCGGACGGCCGTACAGCCCTTCCAGGTTGGGCCCGCGGGCCCCGGAATCGGGGCGATGGCAGGTGGTGCAGCCGAATTGTTGGAAGAGCTTCTCGCCCATCGAGGCCAGTGAGCCTTCCGCCTTGCCGCTCTCCAGCCAGGCGGTGTAATCTTCCGGTTTCATGACAACGACGTCACCAATCATTTGGGAGTGATTGGTGCCACAATACTGAGAGCAGAACAGATGATAAGTCCCCGGAGTGGTGGCCGTGAACCAGGCCATCCTGTAACGATTCGGAAGCACGTCCTGCTTGATACGGAAAGCAGGCACAAAGAAGCTGTGAATCACATCCTCTGAGATCAGCGTAACTTTGACGGGAGTACCGATAGGCACGTGGAGGGAGTTGATTTCCCGCTGTCCTTCAGGATATTGAAACTTCCACATCCACTGCTTAGCCACGCCGTAAATTTCCAGCGCATTCGCAGGCGGACGCTGAATATGAAAATACAGCGCCGCACCCCACACAAAAATCACCATGGAAATGCCCAGGGGAATCACGGTCCAGACGATTTCCAGCAATGTAGAACCGTGGATTTGCTCCGCCTGCCGTCCCGTAGACCTTCTGTACTTGACCGCGAAATAGATGATGAGAATGGCGATGAGCAGAGAGAAGAAAGTCGTGATCAGGATGAGGAACAGGTAAAGGGCGTCCACCTGTCCGGCGACAGTGGATGCCTGTTCAGGAAACAATGGAAGTTTAGATTGCATCTATTTCAGCTCGCCTTGAATAAGCGGTTTGATCCGGCCGGCTCCGCCGCTCGCGCCGCAACAAAAAGAAAACAAGTGCTCCCAGCAGCAATAGGGTCGCGGCCGCGCTGATCCTTAAAACGTTGAATATTGCCACGCCGTATTTTCCCTGCCGGGGATCGTAGTGGTAGCAATACAACAATAGCGTGTCCACAATGGTGCCGACTTTGCCCTTGGAAGCCTCAACAATGCCTAGCCGGAGGTCGCGCGGTGCATATTCAATGCCGTAGTAGTACTGAGCGATGCGCCCATCAGGCGTGAGCAGCATAAGGCCGCTGGCATGCGCAAACTGCTGGTTCTCCGGGTCCCAGGCATAGCGGAAGCCCAGCGCCTGCGCCAGCGCATCGATTTGCTCCTTCTTGCCCGTCAGGAAGTGCCACCCCTGGTCTGAACCCGCGCGGCGATAGCGCTTGATGTATCTGTCCTTGTTCTCCTGCGCGTCCTGTGGCTTGTCTCGCGGATCGAAGCTGACGGTGACTACATTGAACTCACGGCCCACGTTGAAGCTGGACATGCCATTGAAAGCGAAGGTCAAGCCGCTCAACACCTGAGAGCACAGCATGGGACACTGGAAGTAGACCATCGTCATGATCACCGGTTTTTGCGCGAAGTACTGCCGCAACAACACCGCTTGGCCGTGCTCATCCACAAAATTCAGATCAAGCGGAATTTGCAGATTCAAGTGCTGATCAATTCCCACATGATCGAGGATAGATGGCTTTTGATTGGGCGGCGATTGGCCCAACTCTTCTTTGGGAGCGGCTTGCGTCCAGGCACATGTGGAAGCACCCACCAGGAGAATCAGACTGGCTACCAGGCCACGAATTTTTAAACTGCGAATCACTTCACCACACCTCTACTTCTTCAGGTCATTCTTGGTTTGGCCCTGCGCGTTGGCTTGATTCAGCCTCCGTTGGGCCGCTTCAGAAACGTCCGTTAAGTTACCCAGCGGCGGCCCCGGAACAAATGTCCCGTTCACCTGGGGCAATCCCCGGTTCGGATCGGAAAGTAAGTCGATGGCCCGGTCAATGGGAATATGTACGCTTCCGTCCGGGTCCTTGCCCGCGCTGCCGAGCCGTTCTTCTTCCACCTTGAGGAAGAAACTCATGTCGCCGGCATCGTCTTCCTGCAGACGGGGCGTGGCAAAAGTTCGCGCCAGCACCTTGGCATCAATTTCACGGTCGTACCAGTCCGGCGGAGGCTTTATCGTTTCCTTCCTGGCCAGATCGCCGCGTTCCTCATGGAGTACCTGCTGGGCCGGCGTAGGCTTTTTGTCAAAATAAGTTTTCTCGCCCCATTCGAACACCCTCAAGAGCCCGCTCGCAGCCAGAAAAGTCAGGCCGCCAGAGATCACCAGGACCACCAGGAACAAAATGATTCCTCGAAGATTAATGTCGGACTCTTCGTGTCCTGCCGTGACCTGCGAGCCGCCTTGGGGTGTGTAGCTATCCATGTTTTGATTCCAGCATGTCAATAAATTCAGGATCGTTCACCGGCATGAGCGAGCGCTTGCCCAACTGCCAGTAGAAAACCCCCAACCACAGTCCACCTATCGCCAAAATATTGATCACATTCAACGAAACAACCTGCCAGTTCAACGGAGCCAGAATGTCACCGGAGACGCCTTTGGCATGAAAACTTGGCTGCACTAGCCAGAAGAGGTCCACCACGCGGACGATCATGATCCACATGGCCATGCGCACCAGCTTGCGCGGCTGTCGTTTCAAACTGCGCGACAGCATGATGGAGAAGGGCAAAACGAAGTGGAAGAAGATCAGGAAAATCGCGATGACCTTCCAATGACCGTGTGCCCGGTCCAGATACCACCGGATTTCCTCGGTGATATTGCCTTGCCAGATGATGAGCCACTGCGAAAAGGAGAGATAGGCCCACAAGACCACAAAGGCAAACATCAATTTGCCGTAGTCATGGAAGTGGTCCGGCTTGACGATCCGGCTGAGCGGCTCTGTTTGGGACAGCCGCGCCAGCAGCCAGATGGTGAAAGCGAACGCGGTCAGGCACTCTCCCACCATGAACAGCATGCCCCACACGGTGGACCACCACATCGGGTTCAATGACATCACCCAGTCCACTGAAGCGAAGGTGATGGTCAGGCCGTAAACGACAACCCCCGCGCCGCTGAAATTCTGAATGCTGACAAAGCGCTGCGGATTGGCGTTGCCTTTTTCTTCGCGCTCTGCCCAGCGCCGCAGCCGCCACGCCCAGAACCACCACAGTGCGAAATAAATCACGCCGCGGACGACAAAAAGCTTCGGATTCAGCCAGTATGCCTGCCGGTCCTCTAGCAACTCCTCCGGCTTCATGGTTGCCCAGGGATAGAGGACCTTCATTCCGAATACCAGCGGCAGCCACAACACAAACAGAAGCAGCAGATTGTAAGAACTGGTGGCTGCTTCCCAGAACCTGCGTCCCAGTGCTCCCCAATGTCCGCCCGTGGTGTATTGCAGATTCAGCAGCGCCAGCGATCCCAAACTAACGCCCAGCCAGAACATGAAACCCACCAGATAGGCTTGCAGGAACAGCTTCGGATTCTGAAATCCCCAGATGACGGCCACGGCGGCGGCCAGTATGCCCACAAGCACTGCCTTTGCGCGGAACCGGGTAATCACGGCTGGCGGCGCGAAATCAGCGGGTGTTACGCGAGTGGTGGCGCTCATGGCTTCACACCTCCCACAGGCGCTTCGGGCGGGGCCTGCTGATCGTTCTTTGAAGTAGGAGGAAAGAGAATCTGATCTGCAGCGGAAGGCTTTAACTGGTCGCGCTCCGCCTGGTTCAGATAATCATTTGCGCGCTGGCTCACTTGCAAAGCTCGAATATAAGCAGCGATGGCCCAGCGGTCTTCCGGATGGATTTGCGCCGCATAATCCGGCATGGCCCCAAAGCCGTTGCTGATCACGTCAAAGAAATGTCCAAGAGGAGCATTGCGCAACCTGTCTTGATGGAAGGAAGGCGGCCTCTTGTAACCGCGCTGCACAACCATGCCGTTGCCGTCGCCAATCAAGGAGTGGCAGGGAGTGCAGTAAATGTTGTAGCGATCCTGGCCGCGTTTGAGGAAGTCATGCATTTCTTCCAGAGTCACGGGCTGACTGGCCCACACCACATCGGGCAGATCGTTCCCCAGCGGACCGTTATTGTGCCGGCCGGTGAGAAAATAACTGTCTGGATCGAGTTGGGCGGCATCTGTTTTGGCGTCTATGCACAGCGCCGAGTCTGATTTCGGGCCTTTGGGGCCTGCCGGACAAAGCTGCGCGATCGTACCCGTTACCGGATAGCGCGCCGAACGCCCGTCAGGAAAGAACTCGCTCGACCGCAGAGGAATGAACTTGGGTTGATTGTGCATGTCCTGGCGGCAGCCGGAGAGCACCAATCCCAGGACAAATACCCCGCCGAATGCCAGCAGTGAGGCGCGGATTTTTGCCGAAGGCCTAATAGGGCACCTCCGTGATCTCCTGCGGGTGAAAGCCCTCCAGAAAACGCTTGGTGTCTTCCAGGCGGAATTTAGGGTCCTGCGATTCGATGCACAGAAAAAAGCGGTCGCGGCTGGCGCGCACAAAGTTGGGCGAATTGAATACCGGATGGTAAGGCTGTGGCAGTCCGTTGAGCGTCAACATGCCAAACACCGCCGCCAGCGACGCTCCCAGAATGGCGCACTCGAAAGTCACAGGAATGAAGGCCGGCCAGGAGTGGTAGGGCTTGCCGCCAACATCAATGGGATAGTTCACCGCGGAGACCCAGTATTCCAGTGAATACCCGCCAATCATTCCCAGGATGGCGCCGACCAGGGTAATCAGCGGCACGCGGTTATGATGGGCGCCAATCGCCTCCGCCGCTTCCTCCAGCGGGTAGGGCGTGTACGTGTCCATCTTGCGATAGCCCGCTTCAAAAGCGCTCTTGGCGGCTTGTACCAGGTCAGTCGGAGTCTCAAACTCCGCCATCAATCCATAAATCGGCGATGCATGCGAGTGCGTGGTCATTCTTTCACCTTCGCTTGCGGCAGCAGCGCCCGGATTTCAAAAATTGAGATTGCAGGCATAAACCGTATGAACAGGAAGAACAGCAGCGTGAAGAAGCCCATGGTCCCCAGCAGGGTCATAAGGTCCCACTTGGTGAACCAGTACATACCCCAGGAACTCGGCAGGAAGTCACGCTGCAGGCTGGTAATGATGATGACGTACCGCTCCAGCCACATGCCGGTATTGACGATGAGGGAAACAATGAACAATCGCCAGGGCGAAGAGCGCACCTTGTTGAACCACAGCGACTGCGGCAGCACGATATTGCACAGGATCAACGTCCAGTAATAGGACTTGTACGGGCCGGTCATGCGGTTCCACATGGCGGCCCGCTCATATTTGTCCGGACTATACCAGGCAAAGAACGCTTCCATCCCGTAGCTGTAGGCCACAATCAATCCGGTGGCCAGCATCACCTTGGCGCAATTCTGTAGATGCCTCAGCGTAATAAAGTCCTGCATCCCGTACAGGTAACGGAAGGGGATGGCCAGGATGAGCACCATGGCAAAACCGGAGTAGATGGCGCCGGCGACAAAATAGGGCGGGAAGAACGTCGTATGCCATCCCGGAATCACCGCCGAGGCAAAATCAAGACTCACCACGCTGTGTACAGACAGCACCAGAGGAGTGGCCAGGCCGGCCAGCAGCATGTAGGCCGTCTCGTAGCGGTTCCAATGCCGCGCTGATCCGCGCCATCCCATGGCCAGCATTCCATAGATGCGGCGCACAGGCAGAGTCTTGGCGGAATCGCGCAAGGTGGCGAAGTCTGGAATCAGGCCGATTCCCCAGAACAGCAAAGAAACCGTGAAGTAAGTGGAAACCGCAAATACGTCCCAGATCAGCGGACTGCGGAACTGCGGCCACACTCCCATGCTGTTGGGATAAGGGAAGAGCCAGTAGGCCGCCAGCCAGGGCCGTCCGGTATGGATCAGGGGAAACAGCCCGGCCTGCATGACGGCGAAGATGGTCATGGCTTCAGCAAAACGGTTGATGGATGTGCGCCAGCTTTGCTTGAACAGCAGAAGGATGGCGGAGATCAGCGTTCCCGCATGGCCGATGCCGATCCACCAGACAAAGTTGATGATGGCAAAGCCCCAGCCGGAGGGTATGTTGATGCCCCAGATTCCTGTGCCTTTGAAAAACAGGTAGCCGATGGCAGCGTTCAACATCCCGAACAGCAACGTTGACACGCCGAAAATCATCAGCCAGAAGACCGGCGTATGCTTTTGCAGCACAATGCCGCCGATTCGGTCCGTCACCGTCCCCAGATCGTGGCCCGGCCCCAGCAAGGGCGGCCTTACGCCTTTTGGCGGCACAACATCGGGTTTTTCAAACTCAGGCATGAGCCTTAGGTCTTCTCTCCAGACTTAAGTTCGGGATTCGGGTTTCGCACCGCCGCGATATACGTGGTACGCGGGCGGGTGTTCAGCTCCGCCAGCAGCGAATAATTGCGTGGATCGCTCTTGAGCTTGGACACCGCGCTATCTTTGTCGTGAATATTGCCAAAAGTGATTGCCCCCGTGGGGCAGGCCTGCTGGCATGCCGGCTGAATCTCCCCATCCTGGATTGGGCGATCATGCTTCTCCGCGGCGATGCGGGCCTGCGTAATGCGCTGCACGCAATAAGTGCATTTTTCCATCACGCCGCGGCTGCGCACCGTCACATCCGGATTGCGCTGCAGCTTCAGGCTTGGGGTGTCGTAGTCCGCGTAGAGCATGAAGTTGAACCGCCGCACCTTGTAGGGACAGTTGTTGGAGCAATAACGCGTGCCTACACAGCGGTTGTAGACCATGTCATTCAAGCCCTCGGTGCTATGCACCGTTGCCCCCACGGGGCATACGTATTCGCAGGGAGCGTTTTCGCACTGCATGCAGGGAATGGGCTGGAAATAGGCGTTGGGATTGGCCAGATCGCCTTCATAGTAAGCGTCAATGCGGATCCACTGCATCTCGCGCCCGCGCTGCACCTGCTCTTTACCCACTACGGAGATATTGTTCTCAGCCTGGCAGGCCACCGCACAGGTCTGGCACCCGATGCATGAATTCAGATCGATGGCCATGCCCCACGCATAACCCAGTCGATTGAAGTCAGGACTTTGATAGGGGAAATCACCCGGACGATAAAGCGTCTCATCTGCCGCCGGTTCAATTTCACCGGTATGAGCAAATTTCGGATTCTTGCGGTATTCCTCCAGGTCAGCCGCCTTGACCGGCTCACGGCCCTCCATGGAGAAATGGCCCTGGGTGACAGCCACGTTCCAATACTGCGTATTGCCGTGAGTGGCGATGTTCGGATTTTCGTTTCCGTCTTTGGCTGGCGTGGCAATGCTGACTTTTGCTCCCTGGGCAGCATATTGATTGGAGCTAAGCCGCACAGAGTTGGCGTTGTAACCGCGATCTTTTCCCACGCGCCCAGTCTCGGCTTGCCCATAACCCAGGAACAAGGTGATCGTATTGTTCGGATGCCCCGGCTGCGGCCAATATGGGGCTTTGATGGTCGCCCCCCCGAATTCAATCTCAAGGACCACCTGCGCGTCTGATTGGTGATCGTTCTCGTCTTTCAGTTGATTGAGCTTCCACTCCTCCGCCAGTGCGGGGCTGATCATGGCCACGTTGTCCCACGTGGTGCGAGTCAGGGGCTTGGGTGTCTCCTGCAGCCAGCCATTGTTGATGAATTTCCCATCATAAATGCAGGGATCGGGACGGAATGAGATCTCAAATCCATCTGCGCTGGATGGAGCCGGAGCGGAAGCAGGAGGCGCACTCAGCCTGGCGCTGGCCTGCCGCGCAGGAAACGCAGTGTCAGCAATGACGCCGCTGTGTACGGAGCGCCGCCACCATTGCTCAAAATCAGGTCCGCTATGCCGCGCCTGCCAGTAACTCCTCACCATCTCGTAGGCAGATGCGCTCGGCTGGTCCGCGCACACGGCAAGCATTTCGTGCGGAGACTTGCCGTCATATAGGGGAAGAATCAGCGGCTGAATAATCGTGGCTGTTCCGTCATGTGAGCGCACATCGCTCCAGGCCTCGAGATAATGCGTTTCCGGAATGTGCCATTGGCAGTAGCCGGTAGTGTCGTTCTTATACAGTGAGAGTTGCACGATTGCCGTGTCTGGTTTTCCATCTGGTCCTCTGTGGTCCAGAAGTTTCTGCAAGGCCTCGCTGAACTTCAGGTCTGCCGGCGCCTCGTACACCGGATTCACGCCCATCATGATCAGCACATCCACTTTGCCGGCATTGATGTCATTGACCAGTTCGCGAATGGAGTCGGTGTGCTGCACCGGCTCAACTTCCACCGGATCGATGTAGGTCACTGTCTGGCCGGCGTTCCCCAGCGCAGCGTTCATGGCATGGGCCAGGGCGTGAACCGCCGGAGTTTGGAACTCGCCCGGCACAATGAGACTCTTGCCGTGATGTCCGCTGAGGTCGGCGGCAACAGCATTGATCCACTTTTGCTGGTCGCTGCCGGTCTGTTCGCCTCCACCGCCGCTGATCCCCAGCTTGGCTGCCAGGGCGCGGGCAATTTTTTCCACTTCTGATGGCCGCGCGCTCAGCCGATGGTCAGCTTTCACGCCCGTGGTCGTGGCCGAGCTTTCCACCACGTACAGTCGATTCATTGATTCCGGCTGCTTGCGCCGGCCCATAAAATCGCGGGCATACCGGATGAAGCCCGGGCACCAGGATCCGGAGAGGAAATCGCTGTCCAGGGAAACGACAACATCAGCGGCCGCAAACTTGTATTGCACGTCATAGATGCCGTCGAAAGCCATCTGCGATCCGGCGCGAACGTTGTCACGATGCACAGGATCGTAACGATGCCATTTGGCCTGGGTATAGATCTGCTTCACCGCCTTCATCTGTGCTGCAAAGGTAGGTGAGCTTGTCGCGCCCGTCAGAAAATGCAGCCCAGCTCCCTGTTTCTGTTTCTGTGAGTCAAGGGGGCGCCGGATTGTCGCGGCAAAGTCGCCCCAGGTGGCAGCCTCTCCTAGATGAGTAATCGTGGTCGAGCGGTCGGGATCGTAGAGATCCAGGATGGAGGCCTGGGCAAAAACGTCCGTGGCGCCCAGGCTGGCTTCATGTTGCGGATTGCCTTCGACCTTGGTGGGACGGTATTCGTGGCTCTCCACCAGCAGCGGAATGCCGTAGCCGGCGAAAGGCATCGCCGTGGCGTAGAACACGGGTTTGCCGGGAATCAATTCCTCGGGTTGCCGGACATAGGGAAGGATCTGCTCCAGTGGCTGCTTGGTGCATCCGGTCAGCCCGGCCAGCGCCAGCGAAGCGCCGGCCAGCTTCAGGAAATTGCGCCGGGAAACGGTGTCCACCCACTCGGAAGCGTGCCGGGGAAACTCGCGCTCCAGCAATTCGCCAAACGCTTTCTCGTCTGCGAACTCTTCCAGGGTGCGCCAATATTTGGGCCCCCTCGCCTCGGCCAGCTTGCGCCGCACCGTCTCCATATCGGGACTGGCGGGTTTGATCTCGCTCGGCCGAACCAAGTTTAAATTCGAATCGTTCTTCTTAGACATTCGTCTCTGTCTTGCTCAAACGTCACCGATGACAAGTTGAGCAACTGGTTATGTCCTGGGTCGTGCGAAGTTGATACTTCTTCGCTAATGCGGTTCCAAGCTCTACCTGCGTAAAATATTGCTTGCCTTCCCAAGTCACAGAGTGTTCGCTGTCGGGCTGGTGGTAGGTCATACTGACCACCTCCTCCCTCGGCCGCAGGAATTTTTCCGGCCCGCGATGGCAGTTCAGGCACCATTCCATCTGCAACGAATTTTCCTGGTACATGAGCGGCATCTGGTCGACCGGGCCATGACAGCTATAACAGCCAACACCTTTATTCACGTGGATGCTGTGATTGAAATAGACAAAATCCGGGAGATCATGGACCCGCGTCCACTGGATGCTTTGGCCGCTGCGGAAACTGAAGCGCACCGGCTCCAACATGGCTGCGTTGGTCCAGATCAGGGCATGGCAATTCATACAGGTCTTGGTCGGAGGGATGCCGGCAAAACTGGATTCCTCGACCGAGGTGTGGCAATAACGGCAGTCGAGTCCCAGTCCGGTGACGTGGTGCTGGTGGCTGAAGGGGATGGGTTGCTCCGGCGCGACATACTGGCCGGTGACATAAGGAGAGCGCTGAAGTTTGAACAACGCCGCTCCCACCGCAGAAAGAAGAAGAACAATGCCGAGAATGCTCGCCCGGGCGAGCGTATTTGCGCTGCGGTGAAAAATTTGTGCCATGCTTTAGCAGGACCGTCGTGCAGCACTAACCGAACACGAGCGGCAGCCCCAGAGGTTCGTCAGCGACTCATCCAATAAAATCTAAGTAAAATGAAAACTCATGATTATAACAAGAGCTGCAAATTCACACAGCCCCTCGCGCAAAAATTGTGAGGATTTTTTTAGTGTGCGCGTTGCCCATGATGGGAAATCATGAGACGAGGTTGCGTGACCACCCTAATTCTTACGCATGAGAAAGAAAACTTCGGGTTCATGCAGGTGAAATGTTTAGCCGGGTGCGCAGTTCAGCATTAGAATGTTAGGCTTGTATCTCCAATGAAAGTCTTCCAACTGGCTATCGCAGGAGGAGTTCTGGCTTTGGCAAGCGCTTCTCAAATTCCTCGTCCTCAAGTTCCTGACAGCATCAAAGCTCCAGCCGGCGAAGAAATTGTGTTGCAGGCGCACGCCACCGGTTTTCAGATCTATGCTTGCCAGATGGGGCCCGACCAGAAACCATCGTGGACTCTGAAGGCGCCTGAGGCCCAGCTAACAGACGCAACGGGCAAGAAAGTTGGCACACACTCCGCCGGCCCAACCTGGAAACATACCGACGGCAGCGAAGTCATGGGCAAAGTTGTGGGCCGTGCGGATGCGCCTGAGGCAGGCTCGATCCCATGGCTGCTCTTGACCGCCACAGGACATTCCGGAACTGGCATCCTCAGCCATGTAACCACTATCCAGCGCATCCGCACCCAGGGCGGCCAGTCACCGGACGGATGTGACGAAACCCACGGTGGTAGCGAAACAAGAGTGCCGTATTCGGCAGACTATTACTTCTACGCTCCCGCCCGCTAACTGCCAGGATTGAAAATCACCCAGGGGAAACAAAACGCAGAGGCGGAAAGAAAGGCGGCAAACGACGCCTTGAAACCATGACGCCTGAGGAACGGCGTCAGATCGCGCTGAAGGCTGCCAGGACTCGATGGCGCAAGCATAAAAGGTAATCGAATCAACTTGAGTATTGCCGCACCAGCTCTGAAAATTCAGGCGTGATTTTCTTCAGCTTCTTTACCAGATCAACTCTTGTTTGGCGGATGACAGCCGCTTGCTGGTCTAATTTGTCAACGACCAATGGCGGGTTCAGGTGAAACTGATCTACAAGGAAACGGTCTGGCGTTTGACACAGCAACCCATACTGTTCCATGCACTCTTCTGGAAAGTGTTTCGTGTTGTTCGTGACTATTGCATTCGCCTGTCCCCGCACAGCGGCAGCCAATACGTGACGGTCATCTTCGTCGGGACAGTCAAAGCTGTCCAGTTTCGCTGGGAGTTTAACCATAGCCTCAGGAAAGGCTTTACGCATCGCATTCAGACGCCGTTCGCGCTGTTCTGCTGTGTAACCGAGTTTTGTTTCCAAAACCTTACCGACCTCTTGGAGTATTTCCTCACTCCAAAGAGGCCGGTAGAAAGCGGGATGCTCCGCCAGGCGTAATAGGGTATCGCACAGCGGCATTGGAGCAAGTACGCAAGCATCCAATAAAGCGGCGTATTCATTGTTTTGGTTTAGTATCATCCGGCACTCTGTCGTACAGTCCCTCTTCGTGTTCTGCAAGTGCCAGATCGTCGAGAGTCTTACGTCGTCCAATGTCACGCTTGGCTTTGTAGGCCAAAACATCTCGGGCTAATACACGTCTGTGGGTTCCTACCATATGGAAAGGAATCTGTTTATCTTTCAGCAACCCGACCAAGTGAGTACGGGAAACGCCGAGCAGTTTGCCTGCTTCGACGGTAGTCAGAGATGTATTGGGCTGCAAGATGGTAACCGAGTACCCATCCTTCAGATCGCCAAGCAGAGTACACAGAAATGAGTAAAGAGATGGCGGCAAAACCTGGGCCTTACCGTCCGGCCCTACAAGTTTCGCGTCTGAAGTGCGAATCTTTAGGTAGATGTCCTGAATCTCGCGCTGATCTTTCTCGGAGATCGCAACATCGGAAGCTGGTGGTGGTAACGGGTTAGCTGCCATTGAGGGTTTCTCCTGGGTTTATAAGGTTTCCTCCTTAGATTATTGAGCTCGATTATATGCCATAACTGCTATATTCGATTCAACTAACATAAAAGATTTTAGTGCAATATCTAAAGCAGGTGCAACTTGCACGGAAGTACGGATACACCCCCCTCGCTCTTTTTGCAAAAGTGTACGGACGGGTAAACAGCTGAAACAAAAGTTGAACACAGGTTGAGCGGACACCAATAGGGCCGGGACTCACATCCAAGCTTGAGGAGAAAGTATTTCCGGGTCTGCCGCCTTCATGGAACGCTTCATCTGCATTCACGCTCATTGCTACCAGCCGCCACGGGAAAACCCCTGGCTGGAGACAGTAGAGCGCCAGGATTCGGCCTGGCCCTATCACGACTGGAACCAGAAAATCACGGCGGAATGTTATGCGCCCAACTGTGCCGCCCGCATCCTGGATGACGAAGACAGGATCGCCGAGATCGTCAACAACTACTCAAAAATCAGTTTCAACTTCGGCCCTACGCTGCTCTCCTGGATGGAACAGAACGCCCCAGAGAGTTATCGTTGCATCATCGCTTCCGACCAGGAAAGCCGGAAGCGGTATTCAGGACATGGTTCGGCCATTGCGCAGGCTTACAACCATATGATCCTCCCTCTGGCCAATGCCCGCGATAAATACACGCAGATCAAATGGGGGATTCGCGATTTCGAGCGGCGCTTCGGTCGTTTTCCGGAAGGCATGTGGCTGCCGGAAACGGCGGTAGACATCGCAACCCTGGAAATTCTCGCCAAACTCGGTATCAAGTTCACCATCCTCGCCCAGGGACAGGCTGGACGCACGCGCAAACCAGGGGGAAGGAGTTGGAGAGATGTAAGCGGAGGACGCATTGATCCCACTCGCGCTTACCTTGCCCGGCTGCCCTACGGAGGCCGGATCAATCTTTTCTTTTACGATGGGGCCATCTCCCAGGCCGTGGCCTTTGAAAAACTCCTGGATAGTGGCGAGCAGTTTTCCCATCGTCTGCAAAGCGGTTTCTCTGACGACCGCCTATGGCCGCAGTTCATGCACATAGCGACTGACGGTGAAACCTATGGGCACCATCATCGTTATGGCGACATGGCGTTGGCCTACGCGCTGCATTCCATCGAATCACAAGACGGAGTCCGTCTCACCAACTATGGAGAGTTCCTGGAAAAATTCCCGCCCACCCATGAGGTGCAGATCATTGAAAACACCGCCTGGAGCTGCTCCCACGGCGTAGAGCGCTGGAAGAGTGACTGTGGGTGCAATTCCGGCCGGGCCGGTTGGAACCAGATGTGGCGCGGCCCCTTGCGCGCAGCCCTTGATGATCTGCGTGACAGGGCCGCGGCCCTGTATGAAAAGCACGCGGCGGGACCGCTGGTAGATATCTGGCGCGCGCGCGATGACTACATTGACGTAATCCTGGACCGCTCCCCGGAAAGCCTCTGGATCTTTTTTGAGAAGCATTCACGATGCCGGCTCCAGCCTCAGGAAACTGTTGCTGTGCTCCAGTTTCTGGAAATGCAGCGCCATGCCATGCTCATGTACACAAGCTGCGGCTGGTTCTTTGATGAGATCAGCGGCCTCGAAGCCAGCCAGGTGATCCAGTATTCCGGGCGGGTCATCCAGTTGGCCAAGGCTGCGACCGGTGAAGACCTGGAGCCAGAATTCCTCAAACTTCTGGCGGAGGCCAGGAGCAACATTCCGGAAATGGGCGATGGCGCCCGCATCTACGAAATGTTCGTGAAGCCTGCCATGGTGGATCTGCGCAACGTGGCCGCGCATTTTGCCATCAGCGCTCTCTTTGAAGACGCCGCGGATGGAACTCCCAAATTCTGCTACGGCATTCGCATTCAGGATTGCCGCCGCTTTCATTCCGGCCAGGCCAGGCTGATTCTGGGCCGTATCACCGTGACTTCTCATATCACTCGCGAGTCAGGTGAACTCGCCTTCGCCGTCATTCACATAGGCGATCAGGTGCTCCATGCCGGAATATATGAATTCCACGATCTCGAAGATTACTCGGCCGTAGTCAGCGAGATCAGCTCAGTGTTTTCTGCCGGTGACTTCCCGGAAACCTTGCGCCGGCTGGATGAGGAATTTGAAGGCTTGCGCTACTCGCTCAAGTCGCTGTTCAAAGACGAACAAAAACGCATCCTGGACTTCATTCTCAGCAAGACTCTCCGGGATGCGGAGACCAGTTATCGTGAAGTTTACCGGCGACATGGACCCTTGCTGCGATTTCTGAAAGAGATGGGCCAGCCGGTGCCTGACGTGTTGCGGATTACGGCGGAGTTTGTCCTCAACAGTGATATCAAGCTCGCTCTCCAGGGCGATCCGGTGGATTCACCGCGGCTTGCCATGCTGATGGAAATGGCCAAAGCCGAGGGCATCGCGCTGGAGGAAACCGGGTTGAACTTTGCCGCCGGCAAGAGCCTGGCAAGGTTGATGGAAAGGCTGGCGCAGGAGCCAGGCAATCTGGAACTGGTGCAACGCGCTAATGCCCAGTTGACCCTGCTCCGGATGTTTCCCTTTCCCGTAAATCTCTGGCAGGCGCAAAACATCTTCTATTCCATGGTGAAAAAGAACCTTCCATTGATTGAAGAAAACGCCGGCCCGGCATTGCCCTTGTGGATGGAACGTCTTCTCGATTTAGGGGACCAGCTCCGAGTTAGGGTCCCAAGGACGGAGCGGAAGGCGGAAGTGCCAATCGCAAGCTAATGAAGCGCTAAAAGATTTTGGCTTTGAAATTACCAAATTACAAATTACGCAATTGCCAATTCTCAGCGAGCACCCTCGCTGCCTGTATTGAACTGAAGAGCTAATTCCTCGTAGTCGCGCGCACAACGGCTAGATTCCCACTGCTCCATAATCCGTTCCCGTCTCTGTATCCCGGACCTCTTCATCTTCATAGGCGCGATAGGGGTTGCGCCGGACGCCCAGGCGGCGTTTGCGCAATTCAAATCCCGCATACAGACCCCCTGCCAGAACTGCCGCGGTGACCGCTGCGATGGCCAACACTCTCCCGGGATTCTCCATGATGGATTTGGCCATTCGAGAATCAGCGAGTGCTACCCCGCCGGGAATTCCGAAAGTCCGGCGGAAGTCGATGATTGCCTGTTTCCCGCCACGCTCTAACGCGCGATAAGAGACCAGCGCGCCATAGGTTACCGGCATGGTAAGGTCCTGTCCGCCATCGACCACCGCGTGATCTGTGCCGCGCCCATGCTGAGATTCCAGCAACTCCTCCATGGCTTTCCCCAGTTTTTCCGGTTGCGCCCACATGCAGCGGTAAGCCACTCGCCCGGATTTATCGATCAAGAAGGCAGGATTGGGAAGGCTGGAGTACTTGCGATGGATGAAGCCGCGCACGTCATCCACCACCATCGGCATGTCTATTTCTTCTTCATCACGCATCATGCGGGCAGCGCGCATCTTTTGCGCAAATGAACGGTGGGCACGGATTCTCTCTCCCGGATGAGCTTCACGTACATAGACGAACAAGAATTCAATGTCCTTGCCGCGCAACTCGTCATACAACTCATTCATGCCCCGGATTGAACCGGCGGCCATCGGACATGTAGCCGAGCCAAAGACCAGCAGGACATTCTTTTGGCCGCGATATTCGCTGAGGCGTATGCTCTGGCCATCCAGGGTTGTGGCCTTGAAATCTGGGGCCCACTGCCCCGGTTCAGGACCCGGGAAACCGCCTTGCCCCACCCCTTCCAGGACTTCGCGATTGAAGTGCTCGTAGTTATAAGTGCTAAACCCCAACATTGTCTCTGCTCCTCAATTTACTCCAAAGCCTTTCCTTTCGATGCAGGCCGGCTACGGGCCGTTTCCCGGGTCGAAGGCCCTCTCAGTACAGCTAGCTCCTCCCAGCTTACGTTGCCGTTGTCTTCAGAACGAAGCTACAATGCTTTTCTTACATCCTCAAGGGATTTTTGAATTCATAAGTTCACCATTCTTGGTAACCAGACGGGAGGATTAGGATGGCAGCTTTAAAAGTAGGAGATCTTGCTCCGGACTTCGAACTGCTGGCTGTAACCGGCAAGCAGAGGCATCAATTTAAGCTGAGCGAGTACCGAGGCAAAAGGAATGTGGTGCTGGCCTTCTATCCACTGGACTGGAGTCCCACCTGAACCAACGAAATGTCGGCGTACAGCAGGGATCTAAGCAAGTTCGCCGAACAGAATGCCCAGGTCGTGGGCATTAGCCCGGATTCCCACTACAGCCACCTCGCGTGGCAGGAGAAATTAATAGGCTGGCAGGAGTATCCCCTGGCCTGCGACTACTGGCCCCACGCCGGTATTGCACAGAAATATGGCATTTTGCGGGAAGGCCCCCCTTTGCCGGGCATCAATGAGCGCGCCGTGTTCATCGTGGATACTCAGGGCAAGATCGTCTATTCCCGGGTCTACGAGCTCAGCCAGGAACCCGACAACGAAGAATGCCTGGAGGTCCTGCGCAAGCTGCCCAGGTAGTTGCTGCCTGTTTTTTGTGGTTTTTGCAGCTTAACTGGCCTTCTTGTGCGCCTTCGCAGAAACTGGCTTTGCAGGGGTGTCCGGTCCGGCCCGCCGTTGCATGTCTTCGATGATCTGGGTCAGTTGCGAGCGGTCCACCACCTCAACAAAAGGCGTGGACGGGCCGCCATTTCCAACCACAAAAATGGTTGGCGTGTGCTCCAGGCCAATTCTTTGCCCAAGCGCGTAATCGGCCTGCACTTTTGCTTTCAGAGTGCCTTGGGGATCGACGGCAAAGGGAAGCGGAACTTTGTTTTCGTCGGCGAACTTTTGTACGAACTGGCGTAGGTTTTCCAACGTGATCTGCGGCTGGTTCTTATAGATGTAGCCGCGAAAATCGTTTCCCGCCTTTTGCGACTTGGTGTCAAAGAAGCGGGCATAGATGGCGGCTTCAAAAGACCAGGGGTGCTTGGACAGCGGAAAATCGTGTAGCACCACAGGAATGTGGTGAGCGTTCGCCACGTCCCAGACCAGTGGATAAGCGCGAGCGCAATCCGGGCACTCCAGATCTTCAAACACCACCACTGCCACCTTGGCGCCCGCAGGCGGCTTAAGTGAAGAGCCGTCGGCGGAGAAGCCGGCAGTCGAAAATGCCACCAGGGCCATGAGGACTACGAACAATCTCAAATGAACCTTCATTGTTGCTCCCTTGATAAAGCCTGCGTTCTCTGGAATTTTAAATGATCATGGGCGCTTCCATAAAGAATAGAACACCCTGCATTCGCGTTAGTTACTTAAGGTCAAAGCTCCAGGTCGGGTATCGCCACAAACTCTTTGCTTTCTGCTGAATAGCTTTGCAGGAGCCGTCGAGTGGCCTCTACCGTGCGAATCCGGTCGACGCCAAAACCAAGGTGCCCTCCATCGTGCAACAAAATGACCTCGCCTCGATCTTTGCGCTTGTTCACTTGCTGCTCGACATGGGCAAAAATTGCCTCCGCCGACTTCGCATTCCAATCGTACCCTGTGGCCGACCACATTACTGGCCGCAACCCTAGCGAACGGCAGGACCGGAATACGTGGGGCAGCCTGCCGCCAAACGGCGGCCGGAACCATGGCTGATGTTCCCCGATGGCATCTTCCATGGCCTTGCCACAGTCCTCCAGTTCGCGTCGCACCCTGCCGGGAGTGGCAAAAATCAGGTTGGGATGGCTGAAGGTGTGATTGCCAAGAGTGTGACCGGCTGAGTGGATGGCCCGCACAATATCGGGCCGCTGCCGGACGTAATTCCCAATCAGGAAAAAGGTCGCCTTCGCCTGAAATTTTGCCAGCAAGTCCAGCAGATGCAGCGTATGTGGGTCATTCGGGCCGTCGTCGAAAGTTAGCGCCATCTGCCGCGGATTCCGTCCATGGGTAAGGGTGCGCCCATAAAGCTGCGATTGCGGCGCCATGGAGGCGTATCCGGCGTAGGAGACGCCAGCCGCTGCGGCGGCTAGACCTGTAAGTGCCCCAAGCATTGTGTAATCGAGTAGATTTGGCAATTGAGTAATTGAGCGGGCATCGGCGGATGCGCTCTACCTTCAAAAATTACCCGATTACCAAATTTCCCAATGACTCAATTCTAGAGGAAAGCGAAAACCTCGACTGCAACCCCGATTCCCACAGGGTTAACTGATTCTGCAATTGCTATTCCCGGTTTTGCGAGATATGCTGCCGCCAGTCACTCTGAGTCCCGATGGCCAAGCTCTTCGAACCGCCCCGTTATATCGCCGTAGAAGGCCCCATCCGCGTGGGCAAGAGCACTTTGGCGAACATCATTGCCGACCGGCTGAATGCGCAACGGGTGATTGAACCGGAAAACAACCCTTTTCTCCGGGCCTTCTATGAAGGCGAACGCGGCGCGGGCTTTCAAGCGCAGTTTGCCTTTCTCATACGGCGTTTCGAGCAGCTTCACCACCTGGAGGTTGGGCCTAAATCGCAGAAAGCGGCCGTGGCCGACTACATTTTTGAGAAAGACAAGATTTTCGCCTATATCAATCTCAGCGACCTGGAGCTTGAAATTTACAACCGCTATTACCAATATTTTCGCGAGCAGTTGCCGGTGCCTGACCTGGTGATCTACCTTCAGGCCTCTCCCGAGGTGCTGAAGAAACGCCTGCGCAAGAAAAATGCTCCCGCAGAGACGTCTGTGAACGACGACTACATTGAGGAAGTGGTCAGGGCCTACGAACACTTCTTCTTCCACTACACCTCGTCCGACCTGCTGGTGGTGAATACCAACGATATTGATTTTGTGGAGCACCACTCTGATCTCCAGGAACTCCTGCGGCGAGTGAGCGAGCCCATTCGCGGCACCCAGTACTTCCTGCCGTTGAGTTCGAGCGGCGCAGTGAGCGCGTAAGCTGCACATCATCGGTTTTTCTTATCTTTTTGTTCTGACTCGTGCAGCTCTTTCAGAGCTTCCAACTCCGGAAGTGCACGTAAATCCTTCGGGCGTCCTGCCGCCCGTTTAGACCGGATCAACGTATCAAGGCCGGCAACCAAACAAGCGCCGTCAAACAGAGGCAACCGAACAGCATCGTGCACGATCTGTGAGAAAGGCCCCAAAGCGGACAATTCTCCTATCAAATCAATATCTCCGAGATCGGTTTCCAGAGTGAAGCTCATTCCTTGAGCGAGTGCGTGTTCATCGAGGACGAATGGAACTCCGTCAGGGGCTCCGCGCAGGCGAGGATGATAAGGAGCAAGCGAGGCGGCGAGCCGCTTCATGTTCGCAGAGGTACGTTCGTAGCAGATATCGAGATCCTGCGTGATCTGAGCGGATCCTTGGAGCACCGCCGCATAAGCCCCGATCACCACAAAATTCACGCCACCGTCGGCGAGCGCTTTAAGAGCGGCCCGGTAGTTAGTTTTCACGGCAGTCATCGATTGATTTGCGCCCAGGCTCGTTGCAGTTCGCGCACTAACTCTAAAGCATTATCCATTTCCTGGGATCGTTCAGTCGGAGTCAATCTAAGACGACGCAGGTTCAACGTAAGATCGACACCATCCTTCTTGGCCGCTTCGATTTTGCTGCCAGGAGGCGGATTTTGCACCAATTCGTATAGGCGCTTTTTCTCTTCGCGTGTCATGATGCCCAACAACTTTATTTTATCTCAGGTAGCACGCTATTAATCGCAGTGATTATGCCAATCGGTCTACAATCCAAGCTGTCATCATGCAAGCTTGGATCAATCACCATCCCGCACTATTTGTAGGTTGCCTCCTTCTTTACATCGTCTCGATTTGGCTCATAATGGTGAACATTGTCGCACTGGCCAGCGGGTGGAAGCTTCTGGCCCGGCGCTTTCCCGCTCAGTCGCCATTTTGGGGACCGGTATGGAAGTGGCAACGTGCTTCCATACGGGGCGCCGGTTATAATGGATGCCTGATCGTAGGCGCTGACCCGACGGGATTGTTCTTGGATATCATGGTCATATTCCACACTGGCCATCGAGCTTTGTTCATCCCATGACCGAAATCACTCAGCGCCATGAACCTTGGGTACCCAAAGAGCTGGTGGAAATCAAGCCGGGCAAGAGCGAGCAGGTGAAATTCAGAATTCGGGGAACACTCGCTTCCAGGCTCCAGCAAGCGGCCGGGGCATCATGGATTCTCCATCTGAATGATCCACCTGAGGGACCAGGGCGCTCCGGCCTGGAAAGCCAACGGGCTTATTCCACCCGCTTCATCGTAAAATAGGGTCTGGTAGCTGGTTCTGTCGGTCCTGCAAATAATTCTTATTCACCCCATTTACTTTGCGACTACAATAGCTTCTGCCGCATCCTATACGGCAACAGGTGGTATCGGGAGCATCCCGAACTGCACTGGAGGCAACATGAGTCTTACCTCGTTCGGCGAGGGCTGCACCGGCTCTTCCCGCCCCAAAGTTACAACTCTTACCATTCAGGAAAAAAAGCAACGTCATGAGGTCATAACCTGTCTCACTGCATACGACTACGCCACGTCGCGGCTCGTGGACGAAGCCGGCATCGACATGATCCTGGTGGGTGATTCACTGGCCCAGGTGGTCCTCGGGTACGAGAACACCCTGCCCGTCACCATGGAGGAGATGCTGCACCACACGCGCGCCGTCCGCCGCGCGGTGAAGTCTGCCCTGGTGATCGCGGATATGCCCTTCGGGGCTTACCACGAGGACATAAAGGAAGGTGTACGCAATGCTCTGCGGTTTGTGAAAGAGGCAGGCGCGGAGGCGGTGAAAGTGGAAGGCGGCCAGAAGCGCGCTGAGCTGGTCCGGCGCATGCTGGATGCCGAGATTCCCGTCATGGGCCATATCGGATTGACTCCTCAATCGGTGCATAAGATGGGCGGCTTCAAAGTCCAGGGCAAAGACCTTTCCGGCATCGAGCAGCTCATGAAAGATGCTGTGGCGCTGGATCGAGCGGGAGTGTTCTCCCTGGTTCTGGAAGGAGTGCCCCGCGAAGTGGCGGCCATGATCACCCATGAAGTCTCGGCCCCGACCATCGGCATTGGCGCCGGTCCGGAGTGTGATGGCCAGGTGCTGGTGTTCCATGACATCTTGAACCTGACGTTTGCGCCGCCGGCCAAGTTCGTGCGTCGATACGGCGATGCCGCTGCCCTTATCACCAACGCGGTGCAGCAGTTCAAGACCGACGTTGAGTCCGGAAGCTATCCTTCCGACGAAGAGTCTTATCATCTGCCCAAAGAGACGCGGGCATCTCTGGATGCCATTTTGAGCCGGAAACCTATGAAAGCAGTGAGCCGCTGACGACTGCAATGCGCAGCATTGCCTCCCCGGCGGAAATGGCCGCCATCAGCAGAGAAGCCCAACGTTCGGGCAAACGTATCAGCCTGGTGCCCACCATGGGTGCTCTGCACCAAGGCCATCTTTCTTTGGTGCGGGCCGCGCACTCGCAGTCAGACGTGGTTATCGTCTCCATCTTTGTGAATCCTGCGCAATTCGGCCCCAAGGAAGATTTCTCAAGATATCCGCGCACCATGGAAAAGGATGAGGCCCTGTTGCAGGCGGAGAAGGTTAACTTTGTCTTCAGCCCGGCGGTCCAGGAGATGTATCCCCCAGGTTCATCAACCTGGGTGACGGTAGAAGGCCTTAGCGAGAAACTTGACGGGCGTTCACGCCCCGGACATTTTCGTGGTGTAACTACGATCGTGGCCAAGCTGTTCAACATCGTCCATCCGGATGTTGCGGTTTTTGGCCAGAAGGACGCCGCCCAGGCTGCCATCATGCGCAGGATGGTCCACGATCTGGATTTTGATGTTCGCATCGTTGTCTGCCCCATCGTGCGCGAAAACGATGGCTTGGCCATGAGCTCCCGCAATGTCTACCTGAATCCTGAGCAACGTAAACAGGCAACGGTGTTGTATCGCTCTCTCATGCGAGTGCAGACTCTGGCCGATCAGGGCGAAAGCAATGCCTCAATCCTCATCAACACGGGCAGGCAAGTCATCGCCGAAGAACCCCGAGTGAAGCTCGATTATTTTGAAATTGTGAACTGGGACACGCTCGGCCCCGTAACCGATGTCTCCAAAGGAGCACTGGTCGCAGTGGCCGCGTATGTCGGCGAGACGCGATTGATCGACAATGTGGTGCTGCATGGCGTGGGTGAGGCCGCTAAGCTTTGACTGAAACAAACGGGTTCCCGGCAAGCACATACCGAAGCGGCATCTCTGCGGACTTCGTGATCCCAACGCGCGGAGTTACAGTTACTTTCCCTGTCTTGTAGCCGTCCTCCATCACCTGAAGATCGCAGCGCGGGGAAACCATGTCCTTGCCGTTATCGCGCGTGCGTGTGATCCCCAGGGCCCCACATAATTTTCCCGGACCGCTGGTCAGACGCCGCAGGTTCCTGGCAGAGGTAAAGTCCAAGTCTTCCAGGCCACGCGCCCGCGCCATCTCCTGAATCCCTGCCACAGGTTCCAGCGCTCGCACCAGAATGCAACCTGCTTCTCCATCGGGCAGGCAGGAGATATTCAGGCAGTAATGGACTCCGTAGATGAAATACACATAGGCATGGCCCGGTGGGCCAAAGAGGACGCTGTTACGCGCAGTGCGCCCTGCGGCAGCATGAGCGGCCAGATCGTCCGCTCCAAGATAGGCTTCCACCTCTACGATCCGCCCGGACCGCACCTTGCGTCCTTGTCTGCGGACAATGAGCTTGCCCAGAAGCTCACGAGATACCTCTCGCGGATCACGATCGAAGAACGAACGTCGAAGGAGCCGGGGGATGCGCAGGGGATAATCAGGCATTACGCGTGTCACGGATGCTTTCTGAACGAATGATTGCATCCGTGTCCATCACTCTAATCAGCGTCATCAGCGGTGAGATTTTTTCTCAGCGATCCAGTCATTCACGTCGCGTTCCAAAATATCCAGCGGCAGCGCTCCGGAGCCGAGCACCACATCGTGGAATTCTTTGATGTCGAACTGATCGCCCAATTCCTGTTTCGCGCGGGCCCTCAGCTCTTTGATCTTCAACTCGCCGGTTTTGTAGGCCAGCGACTGCCCCGGCCAGGCGATGTAACGGTCAATTTCGTTGATGATGTCCAGTTCGTGCTTGGGAGCGTTCTCTTTGAAGTACTGGATGGCCTGGTCACGCGTCCAGTGCTTGGCATGGATGCCGGTGTCCACCACCAGCCGGACGGCCCGCCACATCTCATAGGTCAATTGTCCAAACTTGGCGTAAGGATCGCTATAAAGCCCCATCTCGTCCCCTAATGACTCGGCATAGAGACCCCAACCCTCGACAAAGGCCGTGTAACCCCCAACTCGGCGAAACATGGGCAGTTCTCCCAGTTCCTGGGCCCGGGCAATCTGAAGATGATGTCCGGGAACCGATTCGTGCAGTGTAAGCGCCATCATTTCCCACTTGGGTCGGGCATCAGGCTTATAAAGATTGACGAAGTAGGTTCCGGCGCGCGAGCCATCCGGGGCTCCGGAACGATAGTAAGCAGCCGTGGTGTCCGGCGCGATCGCGGCCGGGATGGCCTCCACCCCGTAAGGCTGGCGCGGCAATGTCCGGAACAATTTCACCAGGTTGGGATCAACCGTCTTGGCCATCGCCTGGTAGCCTTCAAACAGGTCGTCCGGGTTTTGATAGAAGAATTGCGGGTCGGTCCGCAGGAACTTGAAGAACTCCTCCCGCGAACCTTTGAATCCCGTCTGCTGCATCACCCGCTGCATCTCGCTGTTGATGCGCGCTACCTCTCTCAACCCTGTCTGGTGAACCTGCTCGGGCGTCTGGTTGGTCGTGGTGTAATGACGGACGTCGAAGGCGTACAGCTCGTCGCCATGCGGCAACTGCCAGGCGCCCACCTGGTCGTAGCCGGCCGGGAGATATTCGCTTACGAAAAACTGCTTGAATTTCTGGAACGCCGGCGCCACCTGCTGCTCAATCGCCTGTCGGGCTGCCGCTTGCAAGCGTTGCTGGTCGGCAGCAGAAATATTTTTGGAAAAATGGAGGAAAGGCTTGTAGAAGCCGCTTTGCGTGGCGTCGGTGGCCAGTTGCTTATCAATCTGCGCTGGAATGCGCTGCAGGATGATCTTAGGGTGCACCATGCGTTCGCGGATTCCCTGGCGCATTAGCCCTATGGTCTGGTCCATCAATGCGGGAAAGGTCTTTAGCCGCGTCAACCAGTCTTCATAATCCTTCAGGGTCTCAAAGCGCAGTGCGTCAGCCAGATCGTCAATGCTCTGGATGCCTTCACGCTGGTTCAGCGGCAGCAGAAACCAGTGGAACTTGTAGCCTTCCACGCGGTCTTCATAGCGCTTCCTGAACAAGTCATAGTTGAGCTGGTCCGCCGGTGAAAGCGGACTGCGGTCGATCTTGCTCAGCCGGGCCAGCACTTCCTGATTGTGCTGATAACGCCGCGCATGCGCCTCCAGGCTTTCATCCGTCCAGCGGTCGTTCCACCGGCGGTCGCCCAGGTTAGAGGCTTCCTCGGGATCCTGTTGCATGTCATAGTCCCACTCCGCCGTAAACAGATCATGCAAACTCTTGGAAGCTGGTAATGTCATCTGGCCCGCCTGGCTCCACGCGCAGAGAGCCCCTGAAAATAGCAGGAATAAAGAGAAACGCATACGGAAAGTTATAACAGAGAGGCCCGAATCCCGGGCAAGAGTTGTAGCCGCGGAAGGGAGTTCCCGTTTCCGGAGTTTCCCCAAGGTAACATTGTGCTTCCGAATCATTGAGCCACCGGTAAAACGTGGTGAGCGGGCTTCACGCCGTCGACCTGGGAAACTGATGCTTCAGGGTTTCGAGAGGAAGTAGTAGTGATTGTCTCCTTCGTCGAACGCTTCGCCCACAACAGTCAGGCCCGCGTCGCGCAGGATTTGCTCGTAGCGCTCGCCTCCCAAAGAAATTGACTCAAGTCCCGTGAGGGAGTCGTTCCAGGTGACGACCTGTTTATGCGCTGTAAACAGAAACCTGCCACCGGGTTTCAAGGCCTCGGCGGCTTTGCGGATTATCACGGGCTGGATATCTGCAGGCAGCAGGAACATCAATCCCCAGGCAACGATGCCATCAAATTTCCGGGAGAAGAATTCTGAATCTTCGGCTGCGGCGCACTCTATCGGGACATGGGGAAACCGTTTGCGAAATTCGGCGACCAGCTTCGCCGACGCATCGACGCCATAGACAGTGAATCCAGCCTCGATGAGCGTCTTGGTGATCGGCACGCCATAGCCGCACGCGACGTCAAGGACGATGGAACCGGGAGCCAACGACTTGCTCCATTCCCTCACCGTTGCGGGACCGATTCGAGGATTGCGCGCGGCGATAAAGTGTTCCGCCACATCTTCGTAGCCGTTGGACTTATCTCGATGTGTGGTTTTCGCCATCAGTCCAGCTTCAGCACGGCCTCCAGGGCTGCCTGCGCGTGTTCATCCGGCTTGATTCCTGAGATCAAGGCTGCAATCTTGCCGTCTGCGCCAATCACAAAGGTAGTACGCTCTATGCCCATGTATTTCCTTCCATACATGCTCTTTTCTTTGAGCACGCCAAACTTTTTGGCCGCAGACTTGTCCTCATCGGACAGGAGGTCGAACTGGAACTTGTAATTTTCCTTAAACTTTTTCAGGGCCGAGGGTTTATCAGGGGAGACGCCCAGAACCACGGCGCCGGCCTTCTGGAACTTCGGGTATGCGTCACGGAACCCGGACGCCTCTGCCGTTCAACCGGAAGTATTGGCTTTAGGATAAAAAAACACAACCACGGGTTTTCCGCGATAATCTTTAAGAGAGAGGGTTTTGCCTTCTTCATTGGGCAGGGCCAAATCCGGAGCTTTATCTTTTATTTCCATATGTCTCACGCCAATAGCAAATTGCATTTATACCGTAGAAGGTGGTTTCGGGCCAGCGTCATCGTGTTTGGCCTTGTTCTGGCGCTCAGTGCATCAGCTTTTCAGCGTTCCAGCCCGCACAAGCTGCGGGCCACCGGCTTGCTGGAACTTACCACGGACTCGCGCGGCGCCATCACCAGCCGCCTCTATCCCATAACCATACTGGCCGACGGACGCTTTCATGACGCCACTATTTATGAATCTAAACCCAGGCCCATGGCCCTGGGCACGGGCGTAGTGTACGAGGCGCAAAAGACCGGCACTCCAGTGGGTTATCTCACCATCAACGGCGCGATCAACTCGCTTCAGGGTTGGGTGGGTGAAGGCAAGTGGCAACTGCCCAAGGATACAACGGCCAGTTCCAAGCCTAAGCCGTCCACTCCTCCCCCGGATCCGTCCGACAATCGTCCCATTCTGCATCGTGGTAGCGGGGAGAGCGCGCCACCATCTCCGCAGCCGGAGCAGACTCCGCCATCTACACCACCCAGCGACGACCGTCCGGTGCTGCATCGCAGCGGCAGTGATGGCCCTCAGCAACCGGCTTCAACTCCAACTCCGCCGGCAAGCCAGCCGGATGCCGAGGCCCCGCCTGATCCGAATCGTCCTGTGCTGAGGCATCGCACTCCGTCGGGCGAGGACATCGAGTCTCCACCGCTTGCCGCCAAAAAGGCCGATGTGCCGCCTGCCGCAACTTCGCCATCACAGACGATCACAACCAAGCCTCTGCCACCTCCGAGTCCCGGTGTGCAGACCTTTCTTGCCGTGTCTGACTCCCAGCCGGCCGACATCCGCTCTTATGAATTCAACTGGAAGGCGGACGAGAAAGAGAAAATTGAGGCCAAGATGCGCAAGCTGGCCCTGGCGCAGCTTCCTGGTGAAAAGACCCAGGTCAATGAACACTCCCTGACCAATGTTGTAGTCAGGTCATTTGATCTGGACTTGAGCAATGATGCCGTCGTGGTGATCACGGCTGAGGCGCCTGGGGCTTTTCTCGCTCCCGGCGGAAAGCCCGCTCGCGCCGCCGCTGCGCCAAAGGCTACTCCGGACAAATCTGTTTCCCGATACATTACGGTGATTGCCCGCGTGGATATCGACGGCAACCCACAAAAACTGGCCTCCAGCGTGACCGATTCTTCCCGGCTGGACGTGGCTCCGCGCCTGGAATTGGTGGACGCCGTGGACGTGGATGGAGACGGTTTGGCCGAACTGGTGTTCCGCGAATACGACTTCGATCAGAAAAGCTTTCTCATTTACGGTGTGGGCCACGGATCAGTGACCAAAGTGTTCGAGGGCGCCAGCGTGCCGCTAAATAGTGAAAAGTAAAAGAATGCCCCGGTTTACCGGCGACGTCGCCATTTGGCCGCCATTTTCTTGACCTCCCGGTGGCTGATGAACTCACCTGCGCCGGCCTGCTTGATGGAGGCTTTAATGTTTCAAAAATCGTCGAATTTGGGCCGTTTTTTAAAAAAAGTGCTGTCACTCTGACAGCATTGTGACAGCACTTGATTGACTCCCACTCACTCCCCTGTGTAATGCTGGAATCAGGCGCCTTAAAGGTGCTTATCGCCCTCGGGCGAGCGGGACTTGTTGTTCCCGCAGTGTTCTTTGACAACTTGAGACGTTTGCGGGCGTGAACGAGGCGTAGCCGAGTTTGTCATCCTGAAGTGTTTCCGCGAAGCCGGAAGAAGCTGAAGGACCGCAGGCGAAATCCTGAGCGGTAACGAAGGATCTACCGCTTGGGCAGACGTGTACACGGTGCTCGTGGATAAACGCGTTGCTGCGCTAAGACGGCACGCCAGGAGCGGAGTGAGTAAAAAAAATGAAAAAGCATACTCCATCCCCACTCCAACCCCATCGGATACGCCGTCCGACGCCGCAGGCGGAGCGGGTGCAATGCTGTTTCGTGTTCGTAGTTACGGACAAAGAGGACGAATCAAAGTCCTCCGTCCTCCCATTCGTCCTCCACCTATCTTCTTTCGATTCAGCAAGGTGGAGGAAGTGAACGAATCAGCTCACGTTCTAGAATTCAGCGTTTTGCCCTGTGGTAAAGGTTCCTCAGCGGCGCTCTGCGGTTCAGGGTTTTGCTGTTGGTGTTGGCTTCACCGGCAACAGCTTCCTTCTCAAACCACCATTCAATTATCGGCTGGCCATGGTCCTGGAGAAACCTGGTTTAGAAAACTCTCTATTTTGCTCTTCTCGGCGTAAACAATTTTCCCGCCGATAATGGTCATCAGGTTTTTGGTTTGCAGAATTTCCGGTTCGGGAATTTTCATGATGTCGGCTGAGAGGACGGTAAAGTCCGCCAGTTTGCCGGGCGTGATTGTTCCTTTCAAGTCTTCTTCAAACGCCGCATAGGCCGCCCAGATGGTGAAGGCCTTCAGCGCCTGTTCGCGGGTCATGGCTTCTTCGGGATGCCAGGCGGCTTCGTTGAGCGATGCATCATGCGCGTGCGATGGCAGCGGCTTGCGCGCCACGGCAGCGTAAAACTCAATCATCGGTTCGCCACGCTCAACGGGCGCGTCCGACCCGCCCGGAACGGGGACGCCGGACTTGATCAGCGTCTCCCAGGCATAGGCGCCCTTGAGGCGCTCCATGCCCAGCCGTCGCGGCGCAAAGAACAAGTCGCCAATGGCGTGCGAGGGCTGCATAGAAGGAATCACGCGGAGTTGGGCAAAACGGGGCAGGTCGGCGGGACTCACGATTTGCGCATGTTCGTCGCGCCAGCGCGGGTCAGCCACCTTGCGCTGCCCGGGCGAGACGGCATTGAAGGCGCGCTCATATTCATCCAGCATGAAGCGGTTGGCGCGATCGCCGATGGCGTGGGTCTCCACCTGAATGCCTTGCTTGAGGGCCGCGATCAACATGGGACGTAGCGCGTCCGCCTCGACGGTTAGAAAGCCGGAGGTATCGGGCTTGTCGGAATAGGGCGCGAGCAGCGCCGCTCCGCGCGAACCCAGGGCGCCATCGGAGACTACCTTGATGGAGCGCACGGTGAGGCGGTGATCGAAGAGGCCGATCTGGGCTCCTTCGCGCAACAGGCGGTCAGCCTGCGGCCCGGGCCCGTAGACAGCTTTATAAATGCGGACTTTCAGCTTGCCCTGCTGGTAGAGCTTGCGGTAGACGTCGACATCGGCAAAGCTTCCACCGGGATCCTGAATTTCGCACCAGCCCAGCATGATGCTGCGCTTATCGGCCGCGATGGCGGCCTTCTCCGGATTAGCTGCATCTTCCGGCGGGACCTTGGAGCGCACCAATTCCTGAGCGTGGTCGAGAAGCATTCCATTAGGTTCGCCATTTTTATCTTTGGAGATTTCTCCACCAAAAGGAGCGGGGGTATTCCGGTCAATGCCGGCGAGCTTAAGCGCAGCAGAGTTGACGACCATGGCGTGGCCGTCTGCGCGCACCAGAGTCACCGGGTTATCTGGCGCAACTCTGTCCAGGTCCCAGCGCGTGGGGAAGGCCGGCGGGGTCCAGAAGGTCTCAATCCAGCCGCGGCCGACGATCCACTCGCCGGGCCTGGCCGTGGCCACGCGTTCTTTCACGCGGCCCAGCAGCTCCTCCAGGCTCTTTGTGCCTTCCAGGTTGAAGGTAAGCTCGCGCGCACCAACACCCATGAAGTGATAATGCGAGTCTGTCAGCCCCGGCAACACAGTTGCGCCCTTCACGTCGAAGACGTGGGTGCCATGTCCCACGTAGGCTTGCACCTCGGCGTCTGAACCGACGAAGACGATCCTGTCGCCCTTCACCGCAACCGCCTGCGCGTTCGGCTTGTGTTCGTCCACGGTGTAGATGTTGGCGTTTTTCAGGACGAGATCAGCAGGCTGGTTTTGGGCGAAAGCGGCGGACATACTCAAGATTAAAAGGACAAGGGTCGAAAGGATTCTCATAAGACCGGGGAAGAGTATGACAACGGAAGAACAAATAGCAAACAGGAAAGGAGCTCAAAGCAAATTCGGGATAATCCTCTCGCGGAGACGATCAACCTCATCGGCATTGTGGCGCAGGAGATCATGTCCCCAAGTCTCGTTCGTTCCATTACGGCAGTCTTTGGCAAGTGCCTTTCCAATCTCAGCAAAGTGTCCAAGCCCGGCCTTCTTGAGGTCTTCTGGTTCTCCGAGTACTCCCAGAATAAAAACTCGCTCTGAAAGATGCCCAGGCACAGCAGTCTTCGCCTGTTGCAGTCGTTCTGCATGACCATCAAAGTCGATTAGAAGAACCATGTGTTGATTAGCGTTCGTGTTCATCTCTTTGACGTGCACGTCTCTAAATATTTTGAGGACCTCATGCCATCCGTTAGCCTCTGCAAGCATCATCGCCTGCCGAGTCGTCCCATACTCAACGAGAAAGCCGATCGCCAGTTGGCGATTGGCATCGTCTTCTGGCAGTACATATAGATAAGGCCTTTCCCTGTTGGGCGCCATGGCTTAAGGCTGTGGCAACTCAAGGCCATCGCGTACGAGCGCGTTGATAAGATCGCCATTGACTTGAAGGTCGCTAAGAGGGCGCACGAGTGTGGGCTCAAGATGGTTCCTTCTGTAAAGCACAAGTGTATTCTCCTCGGTAAAACTGCGGATTGCCTCAGGGTTGTGGGAGGTTGCGATGAATTGGCCCTCCGAACGGAAAGCGGAGCGGAGCGCCAAAACGAAGTGCCCGACCTCTGAAAGCGCTAGATAGTTGTCAGGCTCGTCCCAGAAGCAAAGCAGTGGACCGCAAGCGTCGTTCGCAGCGAGGACTACGGCGGATATCACGAAACATTTCTCGCCGTCGGAGAGATCCTCAAAAGGAAGCGCTAGGCTTCCCTGGTTACTGGAAAACTGAACTATGAGACTTCGAGAGTCTGTCCCAATAACAGGGTTCTTGATGTCCTTGAAGTCCGGCAATACCTGCTTGAGATAACCCTCGATTTTTGTATAGGCAGACGGTGTAGAAGCCAAGACACCTGAGAACCACTCACCAAAATTCGTAACCTGGGGATTTGGATGCAACGTGGGGTCGTCTTCAGAGGCACCTGAAATCAGGCTTGGCATCGGACGGAGTACGAGCATATTTGCGAGACAGCGTCGGAAGATGGACAAGGGATCCTTCGCCGACTGTTCCTGAATTAACGGAAGAGCAACCAGATGCCAATCAATGCGGAAGCTACCGTCCTTTTCTTGGCTTCGTGCTAACTGTACTTGGGCCGCTCGCCGGGAATAAACCGGGGTACCGTCGGCTGTTAGCTTTTCTTCCAATACGCGGAGTTCTTTGAAATTCCTTGGCAGCTCAAAAGCCACATTGTAGCCATAGATTCTGCCTTCTAGTTCAGCCTCAATTTCGAATCGCATTGGCACGTCACTCCGTCCGCGAGCAAAATCCTTTAGCTTCAGAAGGTCTCCTACGCGGTTCGTGCCGCGGGCGATTCTTTGGAGAATCTCGAATGCTAGGCCGACGGTCGTCTTGCCTGATCCGTTCTTTCCAATTAGCAGTGCGGACGGCTTGTCGGAAACCGGCAACTCGAAGTTTTCCAAGCAACGAAAGTTATGAACGTAGAACCGACGTATCACATTAAAGATGATACACGGTTGAGGGAACCTGTTGAGAGGGAATATACGTTTCCGAACCTTGAGTGCCAGCTTCGATTGCTTCATCATACAGCCACGACAGCTGCAATTTTCTTAATCATTGCTACTGCTGCTTCGCCACTTCTGTTTATGCGTGACCGAGCTGGAACTTCAATGGTTTTTCTTTTCGGGTGGGCCATCTCTCTGACGCGATCAGTGATTGGATCTGATGTACGCGTTCTTCGGGCAAGGGATGCGAGCGGAAATATCCTTCGATGGTCTGAATGGCTACCCGGGAGAGTTCCTCCTGCGGGCTCTCGGCCTTTTGCACGTACTCGCGATCGAGACGGGCAAAGGTCTGGAACATGCGCACGGCGCCCTGTGGAGAATATCCGGACATCACCGCCAGCGCGGTACCGTCGCGGTCGGCCTCCATCTCCTGCTCCTTGTTATAGCCCGCCTGGAAGAGCGCGACAGGCAGATGGATCAGCTCGCCGAAAGGTATGTTGCGCAGGCGCGCTTGCAGGGCCACAAGTTCATTGCAATCGTAGTGGTCCACATGCTCCACTTCGTGTCCCAGGACGCCGGCCAGCTCGTCTTCGCTGTCCATCAACATCATCAGCCCCTTGCCGATAAAGATAGGACCGCCGGGAAGCGCGAAGGCATTGATGAAATCTGGATCAGGGACATAATGAAATTCGTAATCCAGACGGCGATGCGCCTTGGCCGCCACTTTGCTCCCTACGGTGTTCACGTATTCTTCAATCGGCGCGTCTGTAGATTCATTCCAGCCGTCTGTATGGATATACCGCTGGGCAATCGAATGACCGATCTCAATCTCCTCTGCATCGGAAAGCCGCACCACCTGGGCCACGGGATGGCTCAAGTCTTTTTGTGCTTCTGCGGCTGCGGTGAGGACGGCCTCCGGGCCCACGCGATTGGGGATCTTGTGCCGCTCGCTATAGTAGAGCGCGCCTGCGGCCCCCACCACCAGCACGGCCACGAACAGCCAGCGTTTCATAAGTACT
This sequence comes from Candidatus Angelobacter sp., assembly GCA_036522115.1. Lineage (GTDB taxonomy): Bacteria > Acidobacteriota > Terriglobia > Terriglobales > Acidobacteriaceae > Angelobacter. Next base: position 7,100 of record DATDGL010000102.1, on the reverse strand, counting down.
CCCGCAGGGCATCGCGGTTTTTGGCGAAGAGATAGCCTGCTACCAGGATGATAGCGCCCACGCCCATCATAGCCAGATAGCGGACGCTGGCGTCCACGTGGGCCAGGTCAACAAAGATCTTTCCACTGGAGAGCAGCAGGAGCACGAGCCCGGTCCATATGAAAGATTTTTCCTTCACGAAGAACGCGCCCAGAATCACGACCACTCCTTCAACGCACCAGTCCAGCGTTAACAGCATGCCCTGTGTACGAATAAACAGCAGCGCCGCTGTTAGCCCTACGGTAGCGAAAAATAGAGGCTGCTCGGGACGCCGCACCAGTGCCGCAAACCGGCTTGTTGCTTCCTGGTCCTGGGCTTCACTTTTCCCATTTTTGGAGCGCAATTGGAATGCGATCGGAAGCCCGGCGGCCAGCAGTGCGATTGCCCACACCGAGATGGAAACACCAGAGACAAATGATTCAGTCAGATTACGGAAGTTGTGCATAGAGAGGCGGAACACCGTGATTCCCAGCATGACCAGCGCCTGGTGGAGAAAAACCTGAAGTCGCGTGAACCATGCGGCCAGGAGCAAGCCGAGAACCATGGCCGCCAGGCCGGCCACTACCCTTTCCAGCGGCAGCTCAAACCAAGCCAGCGCAGCCACCGTAGCTGTTCCAATACATGCCAGCAGGTAGGCAATTTGCAATCGGCTTTCGGTTGCGCCGGGATTGGCTTTTTCATGCAGCCGCCGGTAAACCCAGAAATAAACCGGGACCAGCAGGACGATCAGAAGGATATGCGGGTCGAATGCCCCCGCGGCCAGCGGGGTGTTGAAGTTGGAATAGAACAGGTGAGCAAAGCTGCTGGCCAGCGCCACGTAAGCTTGCGCGCGAAGGTAGCCGGACGCTTTATCGTAGCCAATTTCAAACAGAATCAACCCAAATGCGCCCCAGGCCAGCGATACGTTAATCGGTTGCAGTTGATACCATCCCAGCCACGTTAACAGCAGTGAACCGGCCCAGGAATACGCCTGCCAGATGCGGTCATTTTCCACCACCTGTTTAACATGCGTCTGCTTTACATGAATAACCCAGGTGAGCCCATATAACACGGTCGCTATGATCAGTACGCTGGTTAACTGGGTCCGCATGCCGTGATAGTCAGGATTGCCCAGGAAGGTGGCGTAGATCGTCCATCCTGTAGCGGCCGCGGCGAGCAAGTGCGTCTGCCACAGCAGGGCGCGGTCTTTCCAGAAGCGGGCTGCGGTTCCCAGCACCGCCGCCAGGCCGATCCAGAGGACTGGTGTCCACATCTGGTTTTCAGCCTGGGTCTCGCGAAAAGCGAGGTAGCCCAGCAGGATGGTTCCCGCCCATGAATACACGAGTCTGACCTGCTCTACGGGAGACCAGCGGGTGAGAAGGTAAATGCCTCCGGCTACCAGGGTGACGGAGATGAGCCGGTAGCTGAGATGGTGAAACTGTTGCGCAAAATCGAAGTTCACCACCATAGCGCAGACGAAGGACATCACAGCCAGGGTGAAGGCCTGCCAGCGGAATTCATTGCGCTTGATGAATTGACCCACCGCAGAGAGCGCCAGAGCCAGCGCAGTCCACAGCATGGCAATCAGCCAATCGCGGCGAATGGGCGCATACCAGATCTGCATCCAGATGACCAACGCGATCAAGCCTGTGCCCGCCCAGCGATAGAGCTCCACAAAAAGCTCCGGCCTGGCAGTAATGGTCTCCATGCGCACGAAGTTGGAGCTCAGATACAGCAACCCGGCCACCAGGACGAAGGTGATCGCGCGTTCCGGGAGCGAATGCCAGAACGCGTCCAGATGAATTCCGGTTATGCTGACATCAGCAATTGCCAAAACCGCGATCCAGTGCGCCTGGTACAGCAGCGGAGAGATGCGGAAACGCCTTCCTGTCCACGCCAATGCAGGTACCAGAACTGCCAGCACCACGGCCACCACGCTCTTGGCAGCGGACATGTAAACCGCGCCCACGGCAAAAAGACTGGCGATAAAGGAAAGCGCGGTCAGCGCCTGTTTCTCCAGGTTCCAATCGAAGAGTCGCTGCCATATCCGGCCGATGACGTGGCTGTTCAAATAAAACAGTCCGGCGATCACGGCCAGAACAATGCTGATTTGAGGAACGTAGTGCGGCTGGCCGTTGACGATGCTCTCCGCCTGATAGACCAGTCCATTGGGTGGCCAGCCAAAAACGTAGGCTGCAACCAGCAAGGAGATGATGCCGCCAAAGTGGCGAAACAATCTTTCTTTGGTGAAAACGCCGGCCAACAGGAAGACTTCCGCGCCCGCCATCCACAGGAGTTCCAGCGAATGGCTGGCGGCATATTTGAATGGCACTGCCGTTACCATGAGCGTGGCGCCCAGGCTGGAAAGAATCTGGAATGGAGCATTGCGGCGCCGGGCCACCGGCAACTGTCCCAGCGTGAACTCAATCGCGCCCAGGATCAACAAGGCCCAAAAAGCCCACTCCGGATGAAAAGACTGGTACTTCATCACCGCCAGGAAGAGCAGCGGGTTGAGCAATCCGGCAAGGGTGGAGACGGTTTCCTGCCGCTTATCTGAAACTTTGCGTACCAGGTAAGAGGCGCGGAAGATCGCCCAATAGGAAACCATGAGCCCCACACTGGCCGGATATCCATCAAACTTCTGATGACCGAAGTGGAGGAAGGTCAGATAGAGCCAATAGAAATGGTTTGCGTAACTCGCCACAATGCCGGCAACTTCCAGTTCAAACCATTGGCGCCGCACCACCAGAACAGCCAAGCCAAGGGCAAGGATGGCCCCCGCGGTCATGCTGAAGGCGGTTTCATGGCTCACGCTGACTGCCGCAAAACCAAGCAGGAAGGAAACTCCTGTGACCAGTTGGGAGTTGTAGCGCAGCGTATGCCACACCATGGCGCCCGCCACAGCCAGCATCAGAAAGAGGTCCAGCACGTCTGACTGGATGATGCTCGCGGCCTCAACATGCCGCATGGCATAAGTGGTGAAAAAGGAGATGGCCCAGCCGCCGCCGATGAGCACGCGGCCCAGGACCTTGTACTTGTCCTTGCGCTCCAAAAATATTCCCAGCGCCAGCATGACCGCACCCAGCAAATAAAAAAGCAGGATGCGGGCGATGGCCGGAATGTACTCCCACTTCGACGCGGTGTACAACGCAACTCCCAGCACCAGGATGGTGATGCCCACCTTGGGCAGCCACTTGGTGCCGATGGTTTCCAGCGTGATCTTAGGCTTGGCGATTTTAGGAGCAGAGGTCTTCTTTGCCGCATAGTGCTCAAACGGCACGCTGGATGTTGCCTGCACGCGCGCCGAGGAGGCTGGAGTGGAAGGCGCAGGAAACGGGTACGCGCTGGCGGCTGCTGTCATTGCGGAAGGCTGGACGGGCGCAACGGCGGCGTGCATCGGAGTTGCTGGAACAGCCGGAGGATGAGTCACTGGCGGCGCACCAGGAAATAGCGGAATTCCGCCGCCGCTCGGCGCCTGCGCCGGTATCACAGGCTTGGGCGGCGCAGGTGGTGGGCCACTGGCTGCCGCAGGAACAACAGGCTGCGCCGGAATGACTGCTGGCGGCGTGACTGGCTTGGGCTGTTGAACCCGTGGTGGCTCCGGCACTGGCGGCGGAACCGCAGGCTTCTCTGCCGGTGCAACGGGGTGCGCCGCCAGCGTCTTCAACTGCTGCTCCAGAGCGTAAATCCTGGAAATCAGCGCTGAAGCTGTCTCGGAGAATTTATCCGCATCCCTTTCCCGGCGATCATCGATCCTGAACGCATAGACCAGAAGGCCGACTAGGCAGGCCAACACGAAAAGAGTAAAGAAATCCATCTCAATTCCGCTTGTTCGAACGTAGGGGGATGATTGTGTTGCTGATTGTAAAACAAAACAGTATTTAGTAGTTAGTAATTGGTAATTGGCTTCTGGCACGATACTTGGACGAATGAGCATGAGGCAACTTGCCCATTTTTCAAGCTTCTCCGGAGTCGTACGACGCGGTCTTGTGTTATTAGTCAAAGTGCTTTGAAATGAAGACCACATGAGCATTGGCACACAAGTCACGCCAGCAAGCTCCACGATTGTCCTGGAGAAAACATCAGGCCGTGGGCGGTGGGCTGGCTGGCTTTTTGGCATCACCATTTTTCTCAGCGCGTTCCTGCTTTTTCTGGTTCAGCCGATTCTTGGAAAAATCGTGCTGCCCTGGTTTGGCGGCTCGGCGGGAGTGTGGGCTGCCTGCCTGCTTTACTTCCAGGCTTCGTTGCTGGCAGGTTACGCCTATGCCCATTGCTTGCGCCGGTTTTTACGCCCGAAGCGGCAGATGCAGGTCCACATTGTTTTATTGGCGGCCAGCATAGCGCTGCTGCCTATTCTGCCCTCGCCGTCGTGGCGCAGCCTGGGCCACACCGATCCGGCTATTCGCATTCTGGGTTTGCTGGCCGGCGCCATAGGCCTTCCGTATCTCCTGATTTGTTCCACCAGCCCGTTGCTTCAGGCCTGGTATGCAGCCATAAGGCCGGGCGCATCAGCCTACCGCTTTTATGCGCTATCCAATCTTGGCTCAATGCTGGGATTGCTCAGCTTTCCGCTGCTGGTTGAGCCGCGCCTGACGTCTACTACGCAGGCCTGGGGTTGGTCGGGCGCCTATGTGGTTTTTGTGGTGCTGGGCGTCGGCATCACCTGGTATGCCTGGAAACATCGAGAACCAAGCCAAGATGCGGAGTTATCAATGGCGCTCCGGCTGGATGCTCGTTACCCTTTTGCCACGCAGATGATGTGGCTCAGCTTCGCAGCCTGCGGCTCGGCCCTGATGATGGCTGTGACCAACTACGTTTCCCAGAATCTTGCTCCCATCCCTCTGCTATGGATCCTTCCGCTGGGACTCTACTTATTCAGCTTTGTTCTCTGCTTCGACATGGAGCGCATCTACAACCGGCTCATCTGGATTCCGGCAATGGCGATTGGCCTGGCGGCCATGGCCTATGTGATGTTTCATGACGGCGGCACCACAAACCTCAAGCGCTACGTTCCGGCCATGCTATTAGGCATGTTTAGCTGCTGCATGGTGTGCCATGGCGAGCTTGCCGGAAGCAAGCCTGATTCCCGCTCTCTGACATATTTTTACCTGCTCACCTCGGCAGGTGGCGTACTGGGAGGGTTTTTCGTCGCCATTATTGCTCCGCATATCTTCAAGACTTACATGGAGCTCCCGCTGTGGATGGTGCTCTGTGCCACGTTCGTTTTCATGATGGCGTGGAAACAGACCAGGAAGCGATCTCTCATCCTGAAGCTCCTGGTGCGGGTAGTGATGGCGGCAGGCGTTATCGCCTTGGCCGCATACATGGGAGTGAACAAGTATCGCGCGGACCGCCAATACTACCTGCATGCGCGGAATTTTTACGGTGCTCTTCGGGTACAAGACCAGGAGAACGGCGATCCGGACGGCATGGTGCGCTCCCTGGTCCACGGCACCATCGAACACGGCTCGCAGCTTCTTGATCCGGTACAGCGGCATGAACCCACCTTGTATTACATCCGCAGCTCTGGCGTGGGGCTGGCGATGCGTTTTGAGAAGGCCCGCGGTCCGGTGCGGGTGGGCGCCATCGGCCTGGGCGCCGGTGTCATCGCCAGTTACTGCAGAATTGGCGATACTTTTCGCTTCTACGACATCAATCCTGAAGTCATCAAGATTGCCAATTCTGAATTTACGTTTCTTCGGGACTGCCCCGGTAAACTTGATGTGTTGTTGGGCGACGCGCGGCTTACGCTGGAGAGCCAGGGGCCCCAGCATTTTGATGTGCTGGTTGTGGATGCCTTTTCCGGCGATGCAATTCCCATCCATCTCATTACGCGCGAAGCCTTTGTGGAATACTTCCGGCATCTGAATAGCGATGGCATTCTGGCCATTCATGTCTCCAACAAGTATCTGGACCTGGTCCCAGTGGTGGCGCGTATTGCGGAAGACATGGGCAAGCGAGCAATCTCCGTCTATGACACGGGCGACGAGAAGAACGATCCAAACTGGGACGAGGCCAGCGATCCAACCGATAATGATTGGGTGCTGGTCGCCAGCAAACCTGAGATTTTTGATGACCCGATTTTTAAAGCAACCTCGGTTGAGAAAGCAGAAACAAAACCAGGCGTCGGCCTTTGGACAGATAACTTCAGCAACGTGCTTCGCATCCTCGATCTGAGCCGAGTGTCAGAACAAGAGGATGAAGAGAAGAAGGACCCCTAAGCACCAACTGCTTCCGGCTCAAAGAACTGCTCCACGCTTGCCAGAATGTCCGGCCCGTCCTGAGCTGAGTAGACAGCCTTGCGCAGGGCGCCGCCGTTAGCCACTCCGTGAGTGAACCAGGAGACAAACTGCTTCATCTTGCCTGCGCTGCCATGCATCTGCTCGTCCACCAGCATTTTGAAGTAGGTGCGGATCATCTGGTAGCGATCTGCCTCTGTGGGTTGGTCGTAGCGCCCGGTTTCGGCAAACTGGCGAATCTGGCGGAAGATCCAGGGATTGGAGGCAGCGGTACGGCCGATCATCACGGCATCGCAGCCGGTTTCAGCCACCATGGCAACGGCATCCTCCGGAGTCCGGATGTCACCATTGCCGATTACGGGAATGCTGACCGCGGCTTTGACGGCTCCAATCCATTCCCAGCGAGCATTTCCGCTATATCCCTGCTCGCGGGTGCGGGCATGCATGGCGACAGCATTCAAGCCGCAGTTTTGGGCCATTTTCGCCAGCTCTACGCAGACGATGTTGTTGTCGTCCCAGCCCAGCCGGAACTTTACCGTGAAAGGAATCTTCACTGCCGCCCGCATGGTTTCAAAAATGCGGCCGATGATGGGCAAGTCTTTCAACAGGCCGGACCCGCCATTGCATTTGACCACGCGCTTGGCCGGACATCCCAAGTTGAGGTCGACCAGATCAAATCCTGCATCCTCGACAATTCTGGCCGACTCAGACAGTGTATGGGGGTCGCTGCCAAAGAGTTGCGCGGAAATCGGGTGCTCGTCCGGATCAAAGTGGAGGTAACGCTTGCGCTTGGATTCGCGCGTGCGGAACAGCCCGTCGGCCGAGGTGAATTCCGTCATAATC
>DATDGL010000101.1:0-8214 GCA_036522115.1 Candidatus Angelobacter sp. | reverse complement strand
GTGCACAGCAGCCAGAGCCGGAGTGACCGTGGATAGCACGAGTGCTAAGACCAGGAATGCCGCGAGCGCAGAATGTGGAAAGCGGCGCATGCTGGAATTGTAAAGCTGCGGCGGGGTTTTCGACCCCGCAAAGTATTGTGAAGGGCCGAACTTTTCATCCTGAACCGGGTTCGCATCTAACAGTTGGGAGTTGTTTATGGTTACCCGGTTGGAAAAATACGTCGGCTGGTTGTTGGCCATTGCAGCTTTGATCTGGGCCGCATATCTTCTTGCGGGCATGCGTGGATTTGCCGGCGCCTACCTGCGATTAGGCCCGATGCAGTTGCTGATGGCCGGCATCCTCTTGTGGCTGCACGGTAAATACAGAACATCTCCATCGGCTCAAGGAGAAATCGGGCCATCCACGGCAAGCCGGGACAGGTCTGGCCCTATGAAGAAAGCAGCCTGAAAAGTCATTCGGTTTGGAAACGACGGAATAAACTGCATCCCTTCCAGGCAATCGAGTAAAATCGCAAGCGCCACAACCATCTCCCATGAAAAGAATCGTTGCTTTGCTTCTGCTGCTGGTCCTGCCGTCTGCCCAATCCTTTGCGTGGGGCTATAAGGGACACCAGATCGTAGCTGACATCGCCCGCAATCATCTGACTGCAACCGCAAAACAAAACCTCCAGGCACTGCTGGGGAACGATGACCTTGCTTCCATTGCCAACTGGGCGGACGAGGTAAGGCCCAATCGTCCGGAAACTTTCGGGTGGCATTTTGTCGATATTCCCAGGGACGCCACCGGATTCTCGGATGAGCGCGACTGCTACCAGCCCGATGACAAGCATCCCAGCAGCAAGGACGACCACCAGAACTGCGTAGTGGACCGCATCAACATGTTCAAACAGGTGCTGGCGAACAAGAATGCTGCGCAGGCAGACCGCATGGAGGCCCTGAAGTTCCTGGTGCATTTTGTCGGCGACATTCACCAGCCCATGCATGCAATCGAAGATGCCAAGGGCGGCAACGACATCCATATCTCCTCATTCGGATCCACGCAATGCGGCAAATATCTCTGCAACCTGCATGCTGAATGGGACAGCGGCTTGCTTGAACACAGCGGACGCTCTGAACAGGAATATGTTGCCTATCTGGAACAGATGATTACTACGCAGAAGCTACAGGCCAGCGGCACTCCCGACACCTGGGCCAATGAATCTTTGCGTCTGGCAAAGCAGGCATGGCTGAACGATGGCGCTTCCGCGGATGAAGCTTATTATCGAGCCAACATCAAGGTAGTGGATGAGAGGCTGGCGCTGGCGGGACTGCGGCTGGCGGCGATGTTGAATGATGCTCTTGGGCAATAATCAGACCCCACCGAACTAAATAGCCATCCTCGACTGACTCCCAAGATCCCCGGCGATCATCATCGCAGGTAATACTCCGTCTCAGATAATGTGCCCTCTTCCGGGCAAACTAACTTTTCCTCATTTGCTTTGAAACGTTTGGAGCTTTCGCTTCACTAGTCAATAGAGCCTCTTTTAATTAACTTCAACTTCCCAAGCATTTGGGTCAGGAGTCCTACGCTATGCCGGACGTATTGAAATTCAAAGAGACGGTCGATGTAGTAGCCACAACCTTTTCTGTCGTGGTGGGCTTTGCCCTCACGTGTTTTCTTGAAAAGTCCCCGATGGTCCAGCGATACAACCAGGAACACCCTGATAAGTCAGATAAGGTCGTCCGGGGGATATTCCTTTTTTCATCTGCTATGATTCTGATTTCCCTGGCTCTCCGCTTCCTCATTGGCAGCAAGATTCACTTGTTGCTTACATATGGGTCGGGTCACGGGAATGTATTTCCATTCTTAAAAGACTTGGCCTTTCTTATCTTTTTCGGCGTCTTTCTTGTCAAGATTTCCTGGGCCAAAGATTCTTTCCAGTTCATGCGCGGGCTGACGGGGTTTCTTGTGCTGGTTCTGCTCTGGGGCCTTATTACGTTGATATTTTGGGGCGATCGACATTTTGCTCTGCCTTGGGTCATCATGGACTCAATTCAGCTAGCGATCACTTGCGGCGGCCTGGTGCTGCTGACGCTGGTTCGCCGCGTATTGGTCCGCCATCCGTCCATTTTGCCTTACACAATGCTCTTGCTTGCCACCCTATACGCTGTCATCTTCGGTTGGGATTTAAAGTGGATTATCGAGAAAGCCTGAAAAAATCGGGCATCTCCACAATTTCTTGCGTATGCTGCTCCTGCGAGTAGTGTCATCAGTCAACGAGAGGCGGACCCTGGTTTTCTGCCGGCAGGCCTCCAGCAAGACGGGGCTTTGACGTATTACCCTGGCAGCCCGGGGGTTTCTAAGAGACAATGGTGCACGCCAATCATTAAATCCATGCGTCTAGTTGATCTCATCCGCAAAAAACGCGATGGCCACGAGCTGACTGCAGCGGAAATTGAGTTCATTGTCCGCGGGTACACTGCGGGCGAGCTTCCGGAGTACCAGATCTCCGCATGGCTCATGGCGGTGCTGCTCAAAGGCATGACCCGCGCGGAGACTGCCGCCCTCACGGAGGCCATGCTGCATTCAGGCGAGGTGCTGCAATGGAACGACCTTCGGCAGAGAAAAGTTGACAAGCACTCTACGGGTGGCGTGGGCGACAAAACTTCACTGATTCTTGCGCCCATTGTGGCCGCCGGCGACCTGGTTGTGCCCATGATCAGCGGACGAGGATTAGGGCACACCGGCGGGACATTGGACAAGCTGGAGTCCATTCCGGGATTCAACGTGAACCTCTCTGCCACGCAGATGCACGCGGTGTTGGCCGCGTGCGGGACCTGCATGATCGGCCAGACATCCGCCATTGTCCCTGCCGACAAGAAAATGTATGCGCTGCGCGATGTGACCGGCACGGTGGAGAGTCCGGCGCTGATCTGCGCTTCCATCATGAGCAAGAAGCTGGCTGAAGGCATTGATGCTCTGGTGCTGGATGTAAAAATCGGCTCCGGGGCCTTCATGAAACAGGAGAGCGATGCCGCGTATCTGGCCCAGCTCATGGTGGAAACCGGCGAGCGCATGGACAAGAGAGTGGTGGCCCTGTTGACTGATATGGACCAACCCCTGGGCCAGGCGGTGGGCAATGCGCTGGAGGTGATAGAGTGCATTGAGGTTCTGCGGGGCGGCGGGCCGGACGACCTGAAAAATTTGACCCTTGAACTTTCCGCCTGGATGCTTTATCTGGGAGAGCGTACAAGAAGCGTAGAAGAAGGAAGAAAGCTGGCGGCAGCTCTGGTCAGCGATGGCGCGGCTCTCAGGAAGTTCGGTGAGATGGTGCGGCTGCAGGGTGGAGACGAGCGTGTTCTGGAAAACACCGCATTGCTGCCGACGGCCAGAAGCAGGATGGATGTGAAGGCATCACGCGAAGGCTATATCGCGGCGGTGGACTGCGAAAAAATCGGCATCGCGAGCCTGGTGCTGGGCGGAGGACGCTCCACCAAGGAAGATGTGATTGATCCGGCAGTGGGCCTGATGGTGCATAAAAAAGTTGGAGACAAGGTTGCCGCAGGCGAGCCGCTGTGTACTTTGTATTACAACAGCAACCCGCACCTGGAGGAGTCGCATGCTTTGGTTGAGGAGAGCTACATCATCAGCGCGGCCCCGTTGTTGAAAAAGCGGCCGTTGATTCATCAGGTTATTCAGGGGGCAAGCACGGGGGCCAGTTAGGTCGTTGTAATCGGGTAATTTGAAACCAAAGGCAAAATCAGGCTGAAGGCGAACACGAGTTGCAGTTTTCGCCGGCAAGGACTTGAATGGCGCGCTTCGCAGGTTTGCTGGGCATCATCGTTTTCCTTGGCATCGCTTACATCTTCTCCACCAATCGCCGGGCCATCAAGCTCAAGACAGTCCTATGGGGACTGGGCCTGCAGTTCCTTTTCGCGATCCTGGTGTTTCGCTTCTCCTACGGCGAGGGGACGATGCACTGGATGGGCCAGGCGATCACAAACTTTCTCGGCTATTCAACAGATGGAGCAAAATTCTTGTTCTCCGGCCTGGGCATCCCCCCGAGTATAACTGGCTCGATGGGTTTTTTCTTTGCCTTCCAGGTGCTGCCAACGATCATTTTCATTTCAGCTTTCTTCGCATTGATGTATCACCTGGGCGTGATGCAGTTGATCGTGAGAGGCATGGCGTGGACCATGAGCAGGTTCATGTCCATCAGCGGAGCGGAGTCCTTGAATGTGGCTGCGTCCATCTTCATGGGGCAGACGGAGGCGCCACTGACCATCCGCCCGTTCCTGCCCGAATTCACACGCTCAGAACTGATGACCATCATGACCGCAGGCATGGCCCACGTTTCCGGTGGAATCATGGCCGCGTATATCGGGGTGGGAGTTAAGGCTGAGCATCTGCTGGCCGCAGTGATCATGACGGCGCCGGGCACCATTTTAATGGCCAAGATGCTGGTGCCGGAGACAGAAGAGCCCAAGACCGGCCGGCAAGTGAAGTTGCCTGAGGATGAGAACCGGAAAGGCGAGAATTTTCTTGGGGCCATCGCACGCGGCACCATTGATGGAGGAAGGCTCGCCTTCAACGTGGGCATCATGCTCATTTCCTTCCTGGCTTTGATTGCCGCCATCAATGGCATTATGGGCGGCATTCATCATCACTGGATCTGGTTTCCTGAAAGCCTGCAGAGCGTGCTGGGTAGAATCTTTGCACCCATCGCCTGGCTGCTGGGCGTCCCAAGCCATGATTTGCTCCCGGTGGGCAATTTGCTGGGAACGCGCATGGTGACCAACGAGGTAATTGCCTATACAGCGCTGGGCGCTCAACAACCGCTATTGGATCCACGTTCATTTACCATCGCCACTTTTGCATTGTGCGGTTTTGCCAACCTGAGTTCCATCGGCATCCAGATCGGGGGGATTGGCGCGCTGGCGCCGAACAAGATCAAGCAGTTGACCCAGTTGGGATTCCGGGCCATGATCGCCGGGACTATGGCCAATTTCCTGTCGGCTTGCATTGTCGGGTTGTTGATGAAGAGCAGTAGTTAGGAATTCAAAGAGCACACTGAGAGTCGATTATGACTACATCCCCGACAACACTTCGGCAGGACGATTATTCGCGCGCGGGCGAGGCTGCTGAATTCATCCGCAAGAAGATTAAGGCCCGGCCCGCGATTGCCTTGGTGCTGGGTTCAGGGCTGGGCGGCTTTGCTGATGAACTCAATGAGAGAGTGGTGATCCCCTACGGCCAGATTCCACATTTTCCCTTGACCAGCGCCATTGGACATGCGGGCAATTTGGTGATTGGAACCATGAGTGATGTGCCGGTGGCGGCCATGCAAGGGCGGGTACATTACTACGAAGGACATTCGTTGCAGCGTGTGACCTTTCCCATGCGCGTCTTCTTTCATCTGGGAATCAAAGCTGCCCTGCTCACTAATGCAGCGGGGGGAATTGGCGCGCAACTCAGGCAAGGCTGCCTGGTAGTGCTGAAGGACCATATCAACCTGATGGGGAGTAATCCTGCAATCGGGCCGAATGACGATCGCTTTGGCGAACGCTTCTTCGATATGACGGAGGCATACGCGTCTGATTATCGTGGAATGGCGATGGAAGAAGGACGCCGTCACGGCATCGACATTTTTGAAGGCGTGTACGCGGCGGTAAGCGGGCCCAGCTATGAGACTCCGGCGGAGATCCGCTTTCTGCGTACGATTGGCGCAGACACTGTGGGCATGTCTACAGTGCCGGAGGTCATTGTCGCTCGCCATTGCGGCATCAAGGTGCTGGCGATTTCCTGTGTGACGAACCTTGCAGCGGGAATCTCCAGCCAGCCCATCAATCACCAGGAAGTCCTGGAAACCGGAGAGCGGGTGCGAGGCCAGTTCGTAGCGCTGCTCAAGTCGCTGCTGCCGCGGATGGCAGGGGCGCTGGACTGACATGCTGTGCCGCCTTACATCGGTGATGCCGGTGGGTCAGTCCGTTGCCCGCTTCAAGGTGACTTCAATCACCTCCGGCTTATGACCGGGGTGAACAACCTCTGACCTGGCACGAAAACTATCCGGACCAAGGCGCTTGAGCGTGCTGCGCTTTGGCTCGTTACCGAATGGATTTTCAAAGACTGCCGTGTCCTTGGAGAGAGACTTCAGCCGGAGGATGACTGGCTGGTCTTTTTCTACAGGAGTCATGGCCATGTCGTAGTGACGCACGCGCATTTCAATGCCTTGAGGACTGTTGCTCAAGGTAAGGAATTCCACGTTCAGAGTTTTTTCCGGGCTGGCCACGCGAGACATGCCGAGATAGCCTTCGGGACCCTGATTGCTCCAGTATTGGTCCACGCGCCCTTCCGGCAAGTCTGCCGTCCAATGGCCGGTCAACCACGCAAGATCGGCGATTTTTGGATTGTTGCCGGACTTCTGTGCGTGCAGAACAGGCGCCATTACCAACAACACTGCAAGCGCCAGGAGGGTGCCTGGGTTGTGAAAGCTTTTCATTTTGTCTCTCCTTGGGGGCGACGGTGGAATACACTACCGTACTCGACCAGCAATTGGCCCAAGCCGAATTTTCAATCTTTGAGCTTTTGCGAAAGCGATACGATAATACGTGAAACATTGAAGAAATTGGTAAAGCAATCTTAGCCGTCCTACGGGGCCTTGCCGCCTACTGCGGGAGACTGGCCGCCGTAGTTAAAGTAGGCCCACACCTGCTCGCTCATGCGCCCGACCGCGTCTTCGAGTTCGGCATAGATGCCACGATGATGGGCGCAGAAGAAGACGACGACCACCCGCGCTTTTTGCGTCTCGATCAAGCCAACGTCATTGGCGATATATGGAGGAAAGTCTCCGGTCTTGTGCGGCACGGAAATTTCGCCAAGGTATTTTGGGATGCGGGTACGCATCTGCTGCTGACGCAGGATGTTCAACATTTCTTCGCATGATTTCTGGCCGGCTGCCTGGTTGCGGGCAATCATCTCCAGCAGTTTCCCCATTTCACGAGCGCTGCTGAGGCCGAAGGAGTGCTTACCCTCGAAATGGAAGCGTTCCACGTCTGCGTCGTTCATTTTGCGGGGAAATCCCCGGGTAAAAAGTTCTGCCGGAGTCAACTTGCCCCACGCGGGATCGCTGTTCTCGCCGAGAGCGCGAAACCAGTCAAAGGCTGTGCCAGAGGCCTTGATGGTCTTGAATCCTAACTGGCGTACGGTATCGTTGACGTGCGCGGGTCCGCCGACACGGGCAAAGATCATGTCTGCGGCGGTGTTGTCGCTTTGGATGACCATCAGCGTGAGCGCGTCTCGGACGCTCAGGTTCAGGCCGTCGTTCAGCGTGCGAAGCACACCGGTACCAAAGCGCTTATCGGCTGTGGTCATGGTTATGCGGTCGTCAGGATTGAGTTTGCCGGCCTCAATCTGGCGATAGGCATCCACCAGCAGCGGCACCTTGATCACGCTCATGGTATCCATCACCTGGTCAGCGTTGATGGCAACCTCTTCTCCGGTATCCAGCGACTTGACGTAGATACCCCAATCGGCGCTGACGCTCTGCGAAATACGCTCCAGGTTGTGCTGGAGCAGGTCGAGCGGTTTGGGAGGAGCAGTCTGGGAGAGGGCCAGAACGCGCAGGAACAAGAGGATGGCGGCACATTTTCTAATCATGGGTTCGCTTTTTGACGGGTGAAAGAGTAGATCCTGGAGAACAGAAATTCAACCCTCAGCTTGATGCGATCTAATCTAACAACCAGGGAGCGTGGAAATGCTTTTTAGTGTTTAGATTAGATGCTGCCGTCTTAGCATTCCATTAGAATGGCGCAGCATGACGCCTCTACCTGTGGTTTATCCGCCTCCGCCTTGGAGCAATCAAAACATCGTCTTGTACCACGGTACTGTCGATGTATTTGCAAACACCATCCTGACGCGAGTGCGGGTTGCGTCAGGAAAGCCCGCTACTGATTTTGGCCCTGGATTTTATACCACTACAGTTCACCAACAGGCCCATACATGGGCAGTGCAGATTGCCGCGAGCAAGCCGGGTAGTCTGCCCGCAGTGGTTGAAGTAATAATTCCGCGACAGGCACTGGCTAAATTAAAGTCATTCACTGCCGTCCAAATTAGCAAGAATCGAATTGGACAGAGCTTGAAAACGCAAGGTTAAAAAAGCAAAAAATCTCCTTATGAAATTCAGGTTGGTTCCTGAAAGCCGGGTATCTCCGCAGGCCACATCTTTAATCTGTCCA
>DATDGL010000100.1:0-28746 GCA_036522115.1 Candidatus Angelobacter sp. | reverse complement strand
CCGTGCCCACTCGCTTCGGCATCGAGCAGGAACTTAAAGAGCTGCCGGAAGGGGAGCCGGAGTACGGCAAGACGGCACTGGAGATAGGCCGGGCACTGACCGAAAGACTGGAAATGCTCACACGCAGCAGGCAGGTGACACAGAACACATTGGTACAGGCGGGCTGGGCGGTGCTGTTGAGCCGTTACAGTGGGGCTACAGACGTGTTGTTTGGAGGCACGGTGGCAGGACGCTCGGCACCGGTCCGCGGAATCGAGTCCATGGTGGGACTGTTCATCAATACGCTGCCGGTGCGTGTGCGATTGCTGCAAAGTGAGAGGGTGTCGGACTATCTGAATCGCCTGCAGATGCGACAGGCGGAAGCCAGAGAGTATGAATACAGCTCGCTGCTGAAGGTGCAGGAGTGGAGCGATGTTCCGCGAGGAACGGCGCTCTTTGAACACATCGCTGTGTTTGAAAACTTTCCCCTAGATCTTGAAACTCGGGAGCGTCTAAGCACCAGCCTGAGAATCAGCCAGCGGGAAACTTTTGATGTCAATAACTTCGGACTGACGTTTGTGACAAATCCGGGAGAGCAGCTGCTGTTTATCTGTAGTTTCAGCCGGCGTCAGTTCGCACAGGAGGACATTGATCGCATCCTGCGCCAGATGGCGGTGTTGCTGGAACAGATGGAGGAATCTCCCCAGGGCCGCGTGGATGATCTCTCCCTGATGACCAAGAGTGAGCGACTTCAGATACTGGTTGAGTGGAACCACACCGTCATCGAATATCCGGGGAAGTGCGTCCATGATCTTTTGGAAGATCAGTCCGTCAGTAGTCCGGAAGCTATAGCTGTAGAACATGCAGGCAGCCGATTGAGCTACGCAGAATTAAATCGTCGGGCCAATCAGCTGGGACACTATCTGCAAGGGCTGGGTGCAGGTCCAGAGACAATGGTTGGCATCTGCGTTGATCGAGTGCCCGAGTTGTTGATTGGGTTGCTGGGGATTTTGAAGGCTGGTGCGACCTATGTTCCGCTCGATCCCAGCTATCCTGCCGATCGCCTGGGCTATATGCTGGGCGACGCTCAGATTCCTATCCTGCTGACCCAGAAACATTTGGAAGGCAGCCTTCCAACATCTTGGGTTCAAGTGGTGAAGGTTGACGAAGACTGGCCGGCCATCGCGATGTCGCCGGAAGGCAAGGTTGAAAGTGGTGTCACCGCGGACAACCTTGCGTATGTCATTTACACATCCGGTTCTACAGGCAGCCCCAAAGGTGTAGCGGTCACGCATCTCGGTTTGAGTAATTACGTAAACTGGGCCATTCAGACCTACCGCATGCAGCCCGAAACTATCTCCCCTGTTCATTCATCGCTGAGCTTCGATCTCACGGTAACCAGCCTGTATCCCGCGTTGCTGACAGGTGGACGCGTGCTTCTGCTTCCCCAGGGTCAGGAGATGGAAAGCCTGGCAAAACTGTTGGAATCGGGAGCGGATGTCGGTGTGGTCAAACTTACACCCAGCCATCTTCAGATGATGAACGCACTGATGGACCATGACAGAAAGTCAGAGTCCGCCCCTACGCTGGTCATTGGCGGAGAGTCCTTGAAATACGCTGACCTGCAATTGTGGAGATTCCAGGGCTCACGCGCAAGGCTGATCAACGAGTATGGACCGACAGAGACAGTGGTAGGAAGCGTCATCTATGAGGTTGCCCAAAATGGAGAGAGCCGAGGGGATGTCCCCATCGGAAGGCCGATTGCGAATACTCAAGTTTACGTTCTCGACGGGCGGCTTGAGGCTGTACCGCCCGGAGTAGCTGGTGAGTTATACATTGCGGGCAAGGGCGTTGTGCGCGGATATCTGAATCGCGCTGATCTCACCGCCGAACGCTTTCTCCCCGATCATCTGAGCGGAGTTGTCGGCGGCCGCATCTATTACAGCGGCGACAAAGCGCGCTGGCGCCATGATGGACTGCTTGAGTATCTGGGTCGGGCTGATGAGCAGATCAAAATTCGCGGCTACCGCATTGAGTTAGGCGAGATCGAGTCCGTTGTACGCGACCACGAATCCGTGCGGCAGGCAGCGGTCATAGTGCGGGAAGAGCTACCGGGGGGAAAGCGTCTGATTGCTTACATCACCAGAAAGGCAGATACCCGGCCTTTGAAGGCAAGAGAGATCCACACTTTCCTGGAGGAGCGCCTGCCAGCGTACATGATGCCCTCAGCGATCATCGAGTTGGAGGAACTTCCACTAACATCCAACGGAAAACTCGACCGCAAAGGATTGCCAGCGTCCGAGGAGGTTCGGAGTGAAGGGTCATGTCCAGGGCCTGGCAGTCCGGAAGAGGAGATTCTTTGTGGAATTATCGGCGAGGTGCTGAATGTGGTGCGGGTTGGAGTGCAGGATAACTTCTTTGAGTTGGGAGGGCACTCTTTACTGGCTACCCAAGTGATTTCGCAGATACGGAGCCTACTAGATGTAGAACTGCCATTGCGGGCAATCTTCGATGCGCCCACCGTGGTGGAACTGGCCGAGAAGGTAAGCGTGGCTCGTCGGGCGCGGCAAGCGCCTCCACCCGGCCTGGTCCTCGTTGACCGCCCCAGAGAATTGCCGTTGTCGTTCGCACAACAGCGCCTGTGGTTTCTGGACCAGATGGAGCCCGGTACGGGAGCCTATAACCTGCCCTTTGGGTTGCGGCTTCTGGGCAATCTCGACCGTCTGACGCTCGAGCGCAGCCTGAATGCAATGATCCAGCGGCACGAGGTGTTGCGGACCAGGTTTCCGGTGAGGGATGGGAAACCGGTGCAGGTGATCGCGCCAGAAGCGCTTGTGCAGATCCAAGACATTGAGCTCGGAATGGTCGCGGAGGAAAAACGTGAAACAGAGTTGGCCGGGTTGGTATCGGAGGAAATCAACCGGCCGTTTGATTTGAGCCGTGGCCCGCTGCTGCGGGTCAAGTTGTTTCGAATTGCGGAACAGGAGCATGTGCTGCTGGTGACCACGCATCACATTGCAGGCGATATGTGGTCCACTGCGATCGTAGTTCGGGAATTTGGACAGATCTACCAGGCAATTATCAATGGGGAAGAGCCGTCCTTGCCGGCGCTCACGGTGCAGTATGCGGATTTTGCCCTGTGGCAGCGCGGCTGGCTGCAAGGCGAGGTGATGGAAGAGCAAATCGGCTACTGGCGAAAGCAATTAAAGGATGTACCGGTACTGGAACTCCCAGCCGATTCTCCGCGGCCCGCTGTGATTGATCATCGCGGGGCCAATGTTCAGTTCGAGTTGTCGGCGGAGCTTGCGGCAAGATTCGCCGAGTTGTGCCGCCGCGAAGGCGTGACGCTGTTCATGGGCCTGTTAGGGGCTTTCCAAGTACTGTTGAGCAAATGTACCGGGCAACGCGATGTTGCCATCGGCAGTATTATCGCCAATCGCAACCGCAAGGAAATCGAAGGGTTGATTGGTTTCTTCGCCAATACGGTGGTTCTCCGGACTCAACTGGGGTCGCCGATGAGCTTCCGGAAGCTGCTGGCCGCGGTGCGGCAAACGACACTGGAGGCCTACGAACACCAGAATGTGCCTTTCGAAAAGCTGGTTGAGGAACTTCAGCCGGATCGCGATGTGAGCCGCACCCCCCTGTTTCAGGTCATGCTGATCCACCAGAACGTGCGCACGGGAGATCTGCGATTGCCCGGGTTACGGCTCCAGGAGTTTCCCTTCCCTACAACGACGGCGCGATTCGACCTGACTCTTCAAGTGGCCGAGTGGAGCGGAGGGATTCGCTGCACTTTTCTATACGCGAGTGCTTTGTACGAACCCCATCGTATCGAGCGCATGGCGCTCCACCTGGGGCGAGTGGTCGAAACCATGGTGAATGGTCCCGAGTCGAATATTGGGGAAACATTGCTTCTTACCGAAACGGAACAGTCGCAGGTCTTGCAGGAATGGAACGCAACCAAGGCAGCGTTTCCACGCAGAAAAATGCACGATCTGTTTGAGGAACAAGTAACAAAGACACCGGAAGCCGTGGCTGTGGAATATGAAAGTCATTGTCTTACTTACGCTGAGTTGAACGGACGCGCGAACCAGCTGGCGCATTATCTGAAAAAACTCGGAGTCGGGCCAGAGGTTCATGTCGGAATCTGCCTTGACCGGAGTCTTGTAATGTTGGTGGCGATGCTTGGGACCCTTAAGGCCGGCGGAACCTATATCCCACTTTCGCCGGAGGATCCCCCAGAGCGCCGGGCGCACGTAATCATAAATGCCAGCCTGTCTGTGGTGTTGACGGAGGAGCGACTGGGGCGCACTCTTGCTGGGTACGCCGGAGAGATCGTCGAGTTGGACACTAACTGGAAGGAAGTTGCGCAGTGCAGTTGCGAGAATGTGGCGGCAGGTCTGGATGAAGGCAATCTGGCCTATCTCCTTTATACCTCAGGCTCAACCGGCCAGCCCAAGGGAGTTGGTGTGAGTCACGGAGCGCTCGCCAATTTCCTGCTCTCGATGCGTCACTCTCCCGGACTTGAACCGGCAGACAAGTTGCTCGCTGTCACTCCGATCTCCTTTGACATCGCGGGACTGGAACTGTATCTGCCCTTGATTGTCGGCGCCTGTCTTCGCCTGGTGCCGCGCCCCATCAGCATGGTCGGAGACCATCTGGCGAACGAACTGGAAAAGGGAATCACAGTCATGCAGGCCACGCCGGCAACCTGGCAGATGCTGGTGGACTCGGGCTGGCAGGGCGATCCGCAGTTGCGTATCCTGTGTGGAGGCGAGGCGCTTTCCGAAGCGCTGGCCACAAAATTGTCGGTGAAATGCAGCACACTCTGGAATATGTATGGCCCCACGGAGACTACGATCTGGTCGCTAGCCGAAGAACTAAATATAAAAAATGGCCGCATCAACGTCGGAAAGCCCATTGCTAACACCCAGGCCTATGTTCTTGATCCGGAAATGAAACCGCTGCCGATTGGACTAGGGGGGGAACTCTATCTCGGTGGTGTGGGCCTGGCACGGGGCTATTGGAATCGGCCTGATCTGACGGCGGAAAGATTCCTCCCCGATCCCTTTGATCGAGCAGGCGGCGGACGCCTGTACCGCACAGGCGACGTCGTGAGGTGGCGAGGTGACGGAAAGATCGAGTTCTTCGGACGCACGGATTACCAGGTCAAGTTGCGTGGTTACCGCATTGAACTGGGCGAAATCGAGGCGGCGTTGGACAGGTGTGATGATGTCGTCCAATCGGTAGTCATGGTGCGCGAAGACCGGCCGGGTGAGAAGTGTCTGGTGGGCTATGTTGTGAGGAGACCCGGCAGCCCCGCCCTCAATGCCAGCGATCTTTGCCGCCGCCTTGCCAAGCGCCTGCCCGACTACATGATTCCCAACTTGGTGATGGAACTGAAAGAACTGCCTCTTACACCAAATGGCAAAGTGGACCGCAAAGCGCTTCCAGCACCGAGTGGGGAAGTTCGAGGCGGGAATCATGCGAAGCCACGAAGTGAAGAAGAAGAAATTCTTTGTGGCTTTTTTGCTGACCTCCTGGAACTGGAGCAGGTGGATGTTAACGCCAGTTTTTTTGGACTTGGGGGCCACTCGCTTCTCGCAACTCAGCTGATTTCACGTATCCGCAGCGTATTTGGGGTTGAGCTTTCCGTACGCACATTGTTCGATATGCCCACGGTCAGCGCTCTGGCGCGCCGCTTGCGGGACGGAAAGGAATCTGTAAAACCGGCGGCGACGATACTCCCCGCCGACCGGCGCGGTGACCTGCCCTTGTCATTCGCGCAGCAGCGTTTGTGGTTCCTCTATCAGATGGAACCCGATAGCTCCGCCTACAATGTTCCCTTCGCGTTGCGTTTGAGCGGCACGCTGGATCGAGCTGCTTTGAAAAGCAGCATTGCTGCCATGCTCGCAAGGCATGAGATTCTGCGTACCGTTTTTCCTGCACGCAACGGCAGACCCGTTCAGAAGATACTGCTCGCGTTGGAATTGAACGTGGAGGAAAGGCGCACCCTGAACAGCGGTGATCTGGCCGGGTTTGAGGTCAGGCAGTGGGCGATGGAGGAAGCCGACCGGCCCTTTGACCTGGAGCAAGGGCCTTTGCTCAGGGTAACTTTGTTGGCAAGCGGAGTACAAGAGCACATACTGCTGGTAACGATGCACCATATCATCAGTGATGGATGGTCATTCGCAATCATGGTCGGGGAATTCTGCCACTTCTACACTGCCTATCTGCAAAATATGGCCCCTGATCTGCCGGAACTTAGCATCCAGTACCTGGATTTTGCCATATGGCAGCGTAATTGGTTGGGGAGCGGGGTGTTGGAGGAGCAGCTTGATTACTGGAAGAAGCACCTGGCCGGTATCAAACCGCTGGAACTGCCCACCGATGTTCCTCGTTCCGCCGCCACCAGCGAACGGTCAGGGCAGGAAGTGTTTGATCTTCCTCCTGAGTTGGTCGGTAAGGCAAAAAAACTTGTCCGGTGCGAAGGCGTGACCCTGTTCATGCTTCTGCTGGCCGCCTATCAACTGATGCTGGCACGCTATACCGGGAAGCGCGACATTGTGGTCGGTACCGACATCGCCAATCGCAATCGCCTGGAAACGGAACCGCTCATCGGTTTTTTCGTGAACCAGATGGTATTGCGTACGGACCTCTCGGGGAGTCCGAGTTTCCGTGAATTACTGAAGCGCGTTCGGCGTACGGTGCTCGCAGCATATGACCACCAGGATGTTCCGTTCGATAAGCTCGTGGAAGAGCTGACGCCGAGCCGCGACCTGAAAGCCACACCATTGTTCCAGGTAAAACTGGTCTTACAGAATATGCCTCGTCAGGAGCTGACCCTTCCTGACCTCTCTGTCACGGCAGTAGAGACGCATGAGACCCGAGCAAAATTTGACATTCTGCTGACGATGGCAGAAACCACGGAGGGGCTAAGAGGACTGTATCATTACAATGCCAGTCTCTTCACCCTCAACACCATCAGGAGTTTTCAGTGTTTCTATCATGCGGTGCTTGCCGTTGTGACGGAAGACGAAGAAATGCTGGATGCGCCGGAAGAAATATTGTTGCAGTCAATTGAGCAGCGCGCCCACATACTGATGGAATTATCCAGTGCAACGCCCGCGCTCTCTATGGTCGCAAAGCGGCAGCCTGGCATCGTGGTCCAGAGGTAAGCGCTAGGATTGCTGCTGTTTCGAGTTACGCCTCTAACGCTGGTCAAACACATTTCAATGACAACGATCTCGTTCTGATCGATAGAGGATCAATTGATTTATGCCCATTGACGAAGTTACCGGGTTTACGATTTCTCCTCAACAGCGCCGGGTTTTCTCCGTGGATCCCGGCGGCGCTGTGGTTCCATTTGTAGCTGAAGCCAGCCTCACGCTGGAAGGAGTACTAGACGAGAAGCAGATGGAACAGGCATGGGCAAGTGTCGTTTCCCGGCATGAAATATTCCGGACCCAATTCGTGGCGCATCCGGGGTTGAAGACTCTTCTTCAGGTGATACAGCCCGAGCGCGCGGTACCCATTGATTGGTCAACGCGTGCTGAAGCTCCAGGCAACGGTGACCATACATGCCGAACAAACGCGTTTTCGGATGTTGATTTTGACCTCTCTGCCGGGCAGGTGCTCCGTTGTATTTTGGTCCAGTGCTCGTCGGGAAACAACAGAATGATTCTGACGGCTCCAGCGGTTTGCGCCGATGCGAAGACGATGGAAAACCTGGCGCGTGAGCTAGTTGCCGCCTATAGCGGTGCCGCGCTGCCGCAAAGTCTGGAGAGTCCCGTACTTCAATATGCCGATGTAGCCGAGCATTTTAATGACGTGCTCCGGTCGGAGAAGGGCGCATTGGGGCGCCAATACTGGCATCCACGGGTTACCGCGCTCAAGGCTCCTTCCATTAACTCAACCACGCCATCTCTACCTGTCGCCCAGATATTCCGTCCAAGATCCGTCGATGGCCGACTTGGAAAAAACCTGCTTGGACATGCGAGTCAGAGCCTGGGTCCGGAACAGGTGTCAGATGAGCTTCTCCTGCTCACATGCTGGCGGGCGTTGCTCCAGCAACTGAGTGGCGAGAGCGTGTTTGCTATCGGATATGCCGCTGACGGTCGGGATCCGGCGGAACTCCAAAGCTGCATGGGGCTGTTTGAGAGGTACCTGCCTCTTAAGATCAGCGGCACTGCGGATACCACCTTCCGCGAATCGTTGAAAGCGGATCGCGATACTGTGAAAGAAGCTCTGCGGTGGCAAAAATCATTTAGTTGGCCGGAGCCGGAAAGCTTTCACGCTGTCTGCTTCAGCTATTACGACGCAAATTGGAAACTCGATCTGCCGGACCTCAAAGTGCGCTGCTCTGGTTTGAATGTGTGCAGCGATCGCTTCGAGCTCAAGCTTAGCTGCGTCGTCTCGGAATCGGACGTATTGATTGATCTCTGGTATGACTCTGCACTATTTCCCGAGCGGGAGGCGCGACAAATGCTTTCCCAGTTCATCACGCTGGTGGAGCATGCAAGCGCCGCTGTGGATACTCCGATCAAGTGCCTGAATTGCGTTAGTGTTGAGGAAAAGAATCTTCTATTGTCCGAATACTCACTGGGGGCAACGCAGACGGTGGTTGCGGACCTGGTATCGCGTATTGAAAAGTTGGCCGGGGAAAGCCCCGATAGCTCGGCGGTCGAGTATGGAAGAGAGAAGCTTGCATACGGGGAGTTGAATCGCAGGGCCAACCAGTTGGCGCACTACCTGCGGGGCTGCAGAGTCGGCTTGGAAACGCCAGTGGCCGTTTGTCTAGAGCGCGGCTTTGACATGATTGTGGCACTGCTGGCGATTCTGAAGTCAGGGGGAGCCTACGTACCGCTTGATCCTGAATTACCTTCGGAGCGGCTAGCCTATATGGTAAACGATGCTCGTATTCACTTGGTGTTGACGCAGGAGAACCTGCGCGCACGTCTGCCCCAGAACGACATTCATCAAGAGTGCTTGCCAGGTGTTTGGGAGAATGCTGCCTCCCTCAGCGACGCCAACCCTGGGTTGAATGCCCGGGACGAGAATCTGGCCTATGTAATCTATACTTCCGGCTCAACTGGTCGTCCCAAGGGAGTGGCGGTTACGCGCGGTGGACTGAACAACTATATCTATTGGGCGTGCGGTGCATACCAGTGCAGGTCTTCCATGCGTGTTCCACTTTATTCCAGTCTTGCATTCGATCTGAGCATAACGGCTTTGTGGCCGCCGCTGGTGAGCGGTGGATGTGTGGTCCTGGCGCCGGAACGAGAGGGGATTGAATGGCTCGCTGGGAAAACGCAGATGCGCTACGACTTGGTCAAAACCACTCCGGCCCAACTGCGAATGCTGGAACAGTTGCTCCCGGAGGACCGCGATGGTGTCACCGACAGGTTTGTCATCGGTGGAGAGGCGTTGCGATGGGAAGAGTTGGACTGCTGGTGCAGACAAACGGACGTGCGTCTGGTAAATGAATATGGCCCCACCGAAACGGTTGTGGGCAGTTGCAGTTACGAAGTTAGTTCCTGGCAAGCCGACGGAAAAGTGCCGATTGGAAGGGCCATTGCGAATACACAATTGTATGTACTGAACGAGCGGGGCGATCTATCCCCCCTGGGAGCTCTCGGTGAGTTGTTAATCGGCGGCGCCGGGGTAGCACGTGGCTATTTGAATCGGCCTGATCTCACGGCAGAGCACTTTGTGCCAGACCCATTCAGCGAAGTCCCCGGCCGGCGGCTTTATCGGACCGGTGACCTAGTGCGTTGGCGCGCCGACAGCCATCTGGAGTATCTGGGGCGGTTGGACCATCAGGTAAAGCTCCGTGGATACCGGATCGAACCGGGTGAGATTGAAGCGAGTTTGGAGCAGCATCCAGCGGTATCGCAGGCAGTAGTGGTGCTGCGTGAAGATCAGTCGGGAGAGGTGCGACTGGTCGGCTACGTCGTCAAAAATGATGCCGGTCCATTGGATACATCAACCCTCAGGCGGCATCTGGAAGAGCACCTGCCGGAATATATGATTCCCGTCACTCTGGTGCAGTTGGAGGAGATGCCTCTCACCTTGAATGGCAAGATCGATCGCAAGGCGCTGCCCGAGCCGGTCGAAGAAAAGCCGGTCGGCCAGGGTCCTAAAACGGTAGTGGAGGAGCTGATCGCGAGTATATGGGAAGAAGTGCTCAATCGCAGTGGTATCACACGCAACGCTAGTTTCTTCGATCTAGGTGGCCACTCATTACTGGCGACCCAGGTAGTTTCACGTATCCGAAACATTTTCGGTGTTGATTTAGCGCTGCGAGTCATCTTTGAAGCACCTACAGTGACGGCCCTGGCCGAGGAAATCGAGAAGCGTCAGGGCGCGGCTTCGAAGGCCCAAGTGGCGCCGATTCAGCGCGCGGATCGCAATTGCGAGCTGCCACTATCGTATGCGCAGGAGCGGCTCTGGTTTCTCGATCAACTGCAACCCGGGAATGTGGCCTATAACGTGCCTTTTGGGCTGAAGCTGCATGGCGAGTTGAATCGCAACGCATTGCGGCAAAGTCTGGCGGAAATGGTGCGCCGACACGAGGTGCTGCGGAGCAGTTTTCCCACTCGTGATGGCGTGCCCGTGCAACGAATCGTCGCCGAACTGAATTTTCAGGTTGAAGAAGCAGATTTGAGACATCTCACGCAGGAACAGCGGCGCCCGGAAGTCTACCGGTTGATCACGGAGACCGTAGAACAGCCATTTGACCTGAGTACAGGGCCGCTGTTGAGGGCCAGGATATTGCAGACAGGCGACCAGGACCATTTGGTGCTTGTGACCGTACACCACATTGTCAGCGATGGATGGTCCGTAGGCATCATGACGCGGGAACTTGGCGCATTATACGGGGGCTATTCGGCCGGCAAGAACCCGCAGCTTCCGGAACTGCCGATTCAATATGCCGACTATGCCTTCTGGCAGCGTGAATGGCTGAGGGGCGAGGTGCTCGAAGAGCAGATCGGCTATTGGAAAAAGCAGTTGGCGTGCTTGCAGGTGCTTGAGCTGCCACCCGATCGCCATGTGCCCACAGGGGTGGCAACGCGTAGCGGAGGATTTACGCTTTTTGAGCTCGACCCCGAGCTGACAGAGAAAGTGAAGGAAGCGGCCCGTCGGGAGGGTGTGACGTTGTTCATGCTCCTTTTGGCTGCATTCAAAGTAGTTTTGTCCGTCTATGCGGAGCGGGACGATATAGCTATCGGCACCGACATTGCCAATCGTAACCGCGAGGAGATAGAGGGGCTGATTGGATTTTTTGTTAACCAACTCGTCCTTCGCACGGACCTGAGCGGACCGATCACTTTTGCGGAGCTCTTGAAGCGCGTGCGGCAGGTTACCTTCGAGGCTTACCAGCATCAGGATGCGCCCTTTACCAAAGTGGTAGAGGAACTGACGAGCCTCCGGAATGCCGACACGAATCCGCTCTTCGGAGTTAAATTTGTTTTCCAGAACACTCCTGCGGAAGATATGACATTGACGGGCCTGCAACTCGAAATCATTGAGCTTGAGCAAAAGACCGCGAAGTTCGATTTGATGTTGACTGTCTCCCTCAAAGATACAGTCCTGGTAGGGGCCATCGAGTACCGGAAAGACCTGTTTATCCAGAGTACAGTCCGTTTGCTTCAGTCGCTGTTCCGGCAAGTGCTGCTGGATATCGTAATCGAGCCGGCGATTGAGTTGAGCGACCTCAAGCAAAGACTGAAAGACTCACAGGCATCGCATCGTGCCGCACAGCAGGCTGAGGCTAAACGGGCCTCCGCGCGTGATCTGCTCTCGGTCAAACGTCGAGAACCATCCCGGACGTAAATCAATTTTGTCATGCTGGATTGTCCAGCTGCCCAACCACATTCCGGTTCCACGGTTCGTCTGTGACGCAATGTGTATTGGAGGTCTTATGTTGAAGCAGGCCGTTGAAGGTTATCGTATCTCTCCTCTGCAGCGCCGCATGTGGCTCTTACAAAGCGCTGACCGAGGTGTGACGTATGGTACGAATTGCGCGGTACAAATCGAAGGCGAATTAGATAGAGATCGGCTTCGGAACGCCATCGCGTCTGTTGTCGCTCGACACGAGGTGCTGCGTACAACATTTCCTACCTTGCCTGGTACCTCGATTCCCGTGCAGGTGGTTGAAGAGTCGCGAGTCGAGGTTGAGTGCGCAGTGCAAACGGTCGATGGTTTGGATCCGTCATCCTATCTCTGCACGAATGGATTGCATCGCGTTACACAGGAAGGGCCGGTCTTGCAGTGCAAGCTATTCCGGTGCGGACCTCACAAACATCTGTTGCTGCTGCGAATCTCGTCGTTATGTGCCGATGCGACCAGTATGGTGCTCTTTGTTGAAAAATTGAGTTATGCCTATCTATCTAACAGAACAACGCAGGACGGAGGGTTGCCTGAAGGCCTCCAGTATCCCGACGTAGCTGAGTGGCTTAACAAGATCGGCGAATCAGAAGCGAGTGAGGTTGGCAGAAGATTCTGGATGGATCAGACATCTGCGATCGTAGACAGCCTTCCGCGCCAGGGCCATGATTCTGCGTCAGCCGGCGCCGCCCTGGAGTCTCTTGCCATTGATCTTCCCGCCGGAACGATAAGCGTCATTCTTGCCGGTGACCGCGATGGCCGATGGAAAGACTCGGCGTTTCTCTTGGCCTCGTGGGCGACCTTACTCGCCCGGTTTGGATACGAAGCTCCATGTATCGCCATATCCTGTGATTGTCGCTCACACGAGATGTTGAGAAACGCCATCGGACCGCTCACACGCCATGTACCGGTGATCGTACCCTATTCTAGGCACGTCCGCTTTTCTGATCTGTCTGTCCGCGCCTCGGCGGCCACTAAGGAAGCCAAGGAATGGCAGGAGTACTTCAACTGGGAAGATATTGAAAAAGGAAAGTCAAGCGCCCAAGACCTCCTGTATTTTCCGTTTTCATTTGAATACCTCGAAATGAAAGAGCCAGCTTCGAGTCCGGGCGAGCTTCAGTTTGCGATCAAAGCGTTGAACTCGCATACAGATCGCATCGGGATTCATTTGAGTTGCAGAAGGTTCGTCAATGATTTGCAGTGCGAACTGCATTGGGATGCCCATCTGCACGCGCGCGAAGATGTCAGCAGACTGGCGAAGAATCTGCCTGCGCTTCTGGAAGACGCGGTACATAGCCACGACTTGCCTCTTGGACAACTTAAAATCATCACCGATCTGGAGCGGAAGACAATTCTGGAGCAGTTCAATCCGCCGCAAGCTCTATTTCCAGAGTCCCTGGTGCATGAGCTCTTTGAACAGCAGGCGGCGAGAACGCCGACCGCGACCGCCGTTCGCTTCAAACAGAGTTCGCTGACGTATCAGGAATTAAATGAGCTTTCATCCCGTGTTGCGGCCTGCCTGGCGGATCGGAGAGTAAAACCGGAAACGCTGGTCGGAATTTGCTTCGACAGATCGCTGGAACTCGTTGCCGCTATTTTAGGAATCTTGAAAGCGGGCGGCGGCTATGTCCCCCTGGATCCCGATTATCCTTTGGATCGTCTTAGATTCATGGTGCGAGATAGCAAGGTGGAAATCATCATCACCACGTCCGCAATAGCGAGCAAATTGGAGGGATGCCGTGCCAAACGGGTGCTCATGAACGAACTGAATGGCATGTCGGCCAGACGTCCCAGCCCGCCACTGACATTGGCTGACAATCCGGCTTACGTGCTGTACACCTCAGGTTCTACAGGCCAGCCCAAGGGCGTTGTGATCAGTCATCGCGCGCTGCGCAATCATATGGTGTGGATGTTGCGCGAATTTTCCTTTGCTGGGGAACGGGTCTTGCAGAAAACGGCGTTCAGTTTTGACGCTTCCGTGTGGGAGTTCTTTGCGCCTCTGTTGACAGGCGGTTGCTTGGTAATGGCCAGGCCTGGAGCGCAACGCGATGCGGAATATCTGGTCCAATGCATACGTGACGAGCAGATCACCGTCCTCCAGTTAGTTCCTTCTCAACTCCAGATGTTGCTACAGGATAGTCAATTTGATCAGTGTTCCAGTTTGAATCTGGTATTTAGCGGCGGCGAAGCGCTGTCAATGGAATTGGTAAAACAGTTTTACGCCCGCTTTCCCGAAGCCCGGCTTTTTAATCTGTATGGTCCCACCGAATCCACCATCGACGCGACCTTGGCAGAGTGCAATGTGATGGATAAGACCTTGATTGCTTCAATCGGTGCTCCAATCGCAAATTTCCAAGTCTATATATTAGACGAAGGGTACGAGCTTGCTCCAGTGGGAGTGAAAGGTGAGCTTTATATCGCGGGCGCGGGCTTAGCACGCGGCTATCTGAACCGCCCAGACCTGACCGCAGACCGATTTGTGCCGCATCCATTCAGCGCCCAGTCGGGTGCGCGGCTCTATCAGACCGGCGATTTGGCCAGATGGAGAGCTGACGGCACCCTTGAATATTTAGGCCGTCAGGATGACCAGGTGAAAGTTCGCGGGTATCGCATCGAATTAGGTGAGATCGAAGCAGTGCTCAATCAATACACGGCGGTGGAACAGGCCGTCGTTGTTCTTCGTGAAGTCAAGATAGGTGAACAGCGGCTCATCGCTTACGTGGTCCGCAGAGATAGATCGGAACCCCTGGATGCCCGGGATGTGCGCGAGTATTTAAAGGAGCGTTTGCCGGACTACATGTTGCCCTCGGCGTTTGTGGAGCTCGATGCGCTGCCGCTTTCGCCCAACGGGAAAGTAACTCGGCGGGCCTTGCCTTTGCCGGAAGAAGATCAGAAGTCGGCAAGTTGCAGTGATGGCCCCAAGACCGCCATCGAAGAATTGGTGGCCGGCATCTGGCAGCAGGTCCTTAAAACGGACAAAGTGACTCGTGAGGCCAGCTTTTTTGAACTCGGTGGGCACTCTTTGCTCGCCACCCAGGTGATCGCCAGAGTGCGAAATGTCTTTGGCGTCGAAGCGCCGCTGCGTACGCTTTTTGAAGCACCCACTCTCGCGGAATTTGCTGTGGAAATTGAACGACTTCGCAGTGGTGGCATAAAAGATAAGGTCCTGCCGCTCGAGCCGGTCAGCCGCAACAGGGAATTGCCATTGTCTTATGCCCAGCAGCGCATCTGGTTTATGGAGCAACTGAGTCCAGGAGGACCTTTGTACACTATCCCCCTTCAGTTGCGAATGAAGGGTGAATTGGATCACCAGGCGCTGCAAAGGAGCTTTAATGAGATGGTGCGGCGGCATGAAGTGCTGCGTACGAAGTTTCCCGTGCGGGATGATGGGCCGGTCCAGGAAATCGCTTCCCATTTGCAGCTGAACATTGAAAAACTCGATCTCAGCGGACTGGCCGAAGGAGATCATCTCCGGCAGGCGGAGAAAGAACTGGATGCTGAGATCAGTCAAGGCTTCGATCTTGCGACTGGTCCTCTTGTCCGGGTGAAGTTACTGAAATTGGATCAGCAAGACCATATGCTGATGGTCACCATGCACCACATCGTGAGCGATGGATGGTCGTTGGGGATCATGGCAAATGAAGTCGGCCGCCTGTATGAAGCCTATTTAAAGAATGAGAGAGCGGACTCCGCCTTGCCGCCGCTACGAGTTCAATATGCCGATTATTCTGTTTGGCAACGGCAGTGGCTGGAAGGACGGATGCTCGAAGACCAGTTGACATACTGGCGCAAACAGCTGGTGGGGGCCCCGCCTGTTCTGAATCTTGCAACCGATCGTCTGCGCCCTGCGATGGCAACCTATCGTGGCGCACGCGAATTCGTGGTTATTCATGAGGGTCTGACCGCATCGCTGAAAGAGCTTGGTCGGTCCTCCGGAACAACGCTCTTTATGACTCTGCTGGCGGGCTACCAGTTGCTTCTGTCACGTTACTCAGGACAGGATGATGTCGTGGTTGGGACAACTATTGCTGGCCGGCGTCATACCGAGACGGAGCCATTGATCGGCATATTTGTGAACATGCTGGCGTTGCGGACCGATTTGTCTGACGATCCCGAATTCCGAGAACTATTGATCCAGGTACGGGAAGAAACACTGGGTGCTTACGCCCATCAGGATCTTCCGTTTGAGAGGTTAGTGGCTGACTTACAACTCGAGCGGAGTCTTGTGCACAGCCCCGTCTTTCAGGCCATCTTTGAATTGCACAACGTTCCCGAAGAAGATATTCCGCTTTCGGGATTACAGATGGAACGTATGGAATTGGGTCCCAATGTCGCGAAGTTTGATTTGCGGCTCTCCCTTACAGAGGGTTCGGGCGAGTTAAATGGAATGATTGAATACAGCGCCGATCTGTTTGACCCGGGTACCATCAAACGTCTGATTAAGAGTTATGTTGTGTTGTTACAGGCAGCTGTCGCAAATCCGGCATGCAGGTTGTCGGAGCTTTCTATCCTCACTGCCGTGGAGTGTCGGCAGATCCTTGTCGAATGGAATTTCAACCCCATGCCTCGTCCTCAGGACGTCTGCATTCACGAGTTGTTTGAAATTCAGGCGCAGCGGAATCCAGCCAATCCTGCCATTGATTATGAGACACAGCAAGTCACGTTTGAGGAGTTGAACGCACAGGCGAACCGGCTCGGACATTATTTGCGGAACCTCGGTTTGGGGCCGGAGGCGCGAGTAGGAATCTGCCTGCGGCGTAGCCCTGAGATGGTTGTTGCCCTCCTTGGCGCTTTAAAAGCCGGCGGGGCTTATGTGCCAATGGATCCCGCATTTCCGGTTGAGCGTCTTCATTACATGATGGAAGATGCGCAAATTTCAGTGCTGATTACCCAAGCTTCCTTGCGCGATCGCCTGCCGGTCACGTGGGCACAAGTAGTGACCATCGACGCGGACTGGAAGGAGGTCGCTGAATGTGCGGATGCAAACCTGAAGAATGTCATTACTAGTAGGAATCTGGCATACATCCTTTACACCTCAGGATCAACAGGACATCCGAAAGGAGTGAGTATAGAGCACCGGTCGCTTGTGAACTACATTGAGTGGGCTCGACAAGTCTATGGAGAACAGTTGAATGCTTTCGATTTACCGCTGTATTCCTCAATCGCCTTCGATTTGACTCTCACTTCCATTTTCATGCCGCTGCTCAGTGGAGGCTGCATGCGGGTGTACGGTGGTGAGGATCCCGAAGCTGTGGATCTCGTTGCCCGCGTTCTCCGGGAGGACAAGTCAGCCACAGTCAAGCTCACGCCCAGCCATTTGACCGTCATCGACGCGATCATGAATCGCAACCTGAAGCAGTTGGTTGTGGGCGGAGAGCTTCTTGAAAACAGACTCGCACGTCGGATTATCGAGAGTGCCAGCGCTCCTCTTACGATATGGAATGAATATGGCCCAACAGAAGCGACCGTAGGCTGCATGTTGTACAGGTATGATCCGGCTGCCGAGCAGGGAAGTACTGTGCCCATCGGGAAACCGGCGGGTAATACCCAGATTTATGTGTTGGATCGGAATCTTACACCCGTACCGATTGGTGCGCCTGGCGAAATCTATATTGGGGGTACGGGTCTGGCGCGGGGCTATCTGAATAAGCCGGATTTAACCGCGGAAAGGTTTATCCCCAATCCCTTGAGTCCGGTGCCCGGCGAGCGTCTTTATCACACTGGCGATCGTGCCCGTCACAACTTGGATGGCAATCTTGAGTTCCTGGGCCGGCTCGACGACCAGGTTAAAGTCAGGGGTTTCCGGATAGAGCTGGGAGAAATCGAAGCGGCGTTAGCCGCACACCCCGGTGTCACGCAGACAGCGGTAGTTGTGCGGGAGGATATCTCGGAAGATAAACGTCTCGTTGCCTACGCAGTCATGGTCGAAGCCCCCGACAAACCTGGCCCGAAGCAGTTGCAGGAGTATCTCAGAACGAGGATGCCAGAATACATGGTGCCTTCCAGCATTGTTGAGCTGGCGGAACTGCCTTTGACCCCCAATGGAAAACTGGATCGCCGGGCGCTGCCGAAACCTGGACACGTGGAAGCGGATACCACCACCTTGCCGCTTACTGAGTTGGAGTTAAAACTGACCCTGATCTGGGAAGATGTTCTTAACATTCCTTCTTTCATTAGCCGTAACCAAAGCTTCTTTGATCTGGGTGGTCATTCTTTGCTGGCGATAACGCTTATGGCCAGAATCAAGGAGCAATTCGGGCAGGAGCTGCCGCTCTCGGTGCTCTTTGAAGGACCGACCATCGAGCATCTGGCGAGTGTTTTGCGGGGAAAATATCATCCCAATGGCCGATCCAATCTGCTGCCCATTCACCGCCACGGATCGAAACGGCCGGTCTTCTTTGTTCATCCTTTGGGTGGAAACGGTCTTAACTACATTCTTCTTGCCCGTCTACTCGGCGAAGACCAGCCATTCTATAGTTTTCAGGCTCTCGACGAAGAAGATGCCGCCCGCCCAACCGTCCTTTCCGTGGAGGATCGCGCTTCTCTGTACATCGCCTCCATGCGGGAGATTCAGCCGGAAGGCCCCTACCTTATCGGAGGATGGTCGTGGGGTGGCTATGTCGCTTTCGAGATCGCCCGTCAACTGCACGCGCAGGGCCTGGGTGTTGCCGCTCTCTTTCTGCTGGATATCAGCGCGCTCATTGAAAACGAGTTGTCGGATAATAGTGACGACGCTGAATTTCTCCTGACGCACATTCAGAGCAACCGGCTGCGATTTGCTGATGAGGTCGGAGGTTTAGAGCAACAAATGCTGGAACTCTCCCTGGCCGCAGCTCAGGACTGCTCGCCCGAAGAGCGGCTCCAATATCTGATCGATGAATTGATCAAGATCAAGCTTCTCCGGCCCGAAGTGGAGATCACACAGGTTCGGAACTACATCCACGGTTGCTTGGGCCGGGCCCAATCGCTCCTGGACTATAAGATACGTGAGTATCCGGGTGCCATTACTCTGTTGCGGACCCCGGGTAACTTTTTGCCCCACGAAGATGCGGATGGACCGCATGATGAAAAACTAGGGTGGGGAGAGTTCTCGCCTGATGTCCAGGTGCACCTGGTGTCCGGCAACCACTTCAACATGGTATTTCCACCGCACATTGAAACCGTGGCTGAAGTCTTGAGCAAATGCATGGCCGAACTCACGGTGTCCGCCAAAGCGGCGGGTGGCCACCAAACCTAGGTGCTTGGCTCGCCCCGATACATTGAAAGCGAATTGGTGATGCGCATCGTTGTAAAGATCAATAATGCCATAGCGGGTAACGACCAATTTGCTAGAAAACTCGCTAATGCAACGGCGAGTCTTCTGCGTGACGGTCATTTTGTGACGATAATCGCGGGAGATAGGGCGGAAACCAGTGAAGGAGCATGTTCCCGCGATGCGGACCCTGTCCATTCCAATGGAAACCACTTGAATGGCACGAGTGCAGCGCCGCCCGCGTCGTACATCGGCGCGGAACGCCGTTTACTTTCCTCTTGCTTGTCCCATTCCGGTGTTCCCAGCCTGGCGCTCTGCGGCACAGATGCGGGCATTTGCCGGCTGCGAAGGCGATCTTGCCAATCCAATGGAGCCGCTTTTGTGATCGAAGTATCCTCTGTGGATTCCGCTTGGATACAACTGATCTGTGCCAATGGCGGAGTTCCGGTGATCTCCAATCTGGTCGTGGAGAGCTCAGAAGCATTTCACCTGGCCGACCCGGATCAGATGGCGGCGCTGTGCGCCATCGGTTGGAACGCCGATGCATTGGTTTATGTGACGGAAAGCGATGGGATTACTGATGGCAGTGGTACCGCGATTCGTTGGCTTGACATGGACGACATTGGGTCTCTTGAGGTTCTTTTGGACGGCTCTGCCATCGTCGCGGTATTGAGAGGATGCAGGCAGGCTCTGCAAGGCGGTGTGCGGCGGACCCGCATTTTACCGGTGTCCGGTATCGATGCCTTGCCGCTCTTTTACTTTTCCCGTATCGAAAGCGGTACCGAAATTGTGATGGCCATCGAGCGCCGCTCTGTGATGGCGCCCCGCCATTCGGACAAGACTCAACTCTGAGTAAGCTGACACCAATATTGGAGGAATAATGTTGATTTTGGGAGTTCAGGGTGGATGTAAATTTGCCCATGAGGATGATCCGGAGAATTTCAGCCTTCACGATAGCGCTGCTGTTCTGGTTCGTGACGGAGAGATCCTGGCTGGCATCGAAGATGAGCGCCTCAGCCGTATCAAACATTCAAACTGCTTTCCCGTCAACGCAATCCGTTATTGTCTCGAAGCCGGCAACTGTAACTTGGTGGATGTTGATGTTATTGCTACCAATAGCGCCGAACTCTATACTGATTTGGCAGCTAAAAGGGTGGTGTTGGAAGATGCCACATGGACTACCGCGCCCGATGCGCGTTCATATTTCGCCGCACCCTTCCGCACTGCATTTGGCGCAGACATCCGCGACAAGATCCAGTTCTGTAGTCACCATGTTGCCCACGCATGGAGCACCTTTGCCTTGTCCGGCTTTGAACGCAGTTTGGTGGTTTCCTTCGATGGTGATGGCGATAATAGTTCCGGTATAGTGCTGACGGGGGAGGGACAGCGACTGCGGAAACTCCAGGAGTTTAAGGTCTCACAGTCGCTAGGACATCTTTATCAGTTCCTGATTAAGTTTCTAGGTTATGAGAGGTTTGATGAGTACAAGGTGATGGGACTCGCTCCCTATGGCGACCCCCGGACTTTTCGAAATCTGTTCGAGCAAGGCTACTCATTGCTGCCCAATGGAAATTACAACATTGAATCGTCAGTTACTTGGTTGTCGCTGGTGGATCGCGCTGGTTTGGTCCCACAATCCCGGCGGAAAGGTGCTCCGTTTACCCAAGTCCATAAGGACTTCGCGGCCGCCTTGCAGGAAACCGTGGAGAAAATTGCACTGCATGTCCTGCGTTATTTTCAGCAGAAAACGGGGGAAAGAAAATTATGCTTGGCAGGCGGAGTTGCCCATAACTGCACAATGAATGGAAAGATTTTGTACTCCGGGTTATTTGATCAGGTATTTGTTCAGCCAGCGGCCCATGATGCCGGCGGGGCCCTGGGGGCGGCCCTTGGGGTTTGGTGCGAAAACAGTCCCTTGGCCAGGTCAAAGAAGCTTGCTCATGTTTACTGGGGCTCTCACATCGGAACAGACGGCCATATTGCAGCCTGCCTTGATCGTTGGTCTGAGTTCCTTTCGTACAAACGCGAAAAGACGATCGGCGCCACCACTGCACGTTTGATTGCCGATGGTGCCGTTGTTGGATGGGTGCAGGGCAGGTCGGAATTTGGTCCGAGGGCGCTCGGCAATCGAAGCATACTTGCTGACCCTCGCCCCGCCGAGAACAAACTACGGATCAACGAAATGGTGAAGAAGCGGGAGCAGTACCGCCCGTTCGCTCCTTCCGTTCTGGAAGAGAGGCTGCCGGAGTTTTTCAAGGTGGCCCCCAATCAGATGGAATTTCCGTTCATGATCTTCGTCCTGGATGTGCGTGAGAACGTGCGCGAATTGCTCGCTGCCATTACGCATGTAGATGGCACAGCCCGCGTCCAGTCAGTTGCTAAAAGCTCCAACCCCGAGTACTGGGACCTGATCAGCGAATTTGAGAAAATCACTGGCGTCCCCATTCTGCTCAATACTTCTTTCAACAATCATGCTGAGCCGATCGTTGATTCCGTCGATGATGCTGTTGCCTGTTTTCTTACGACAGGAATCAATTATCTGGTCGCTGGTAATTATCTGGTGACAAAGAAATCCGCGTCCGAGATCTGCAATGCCATCCTGACGCTGGTTCCACAAATGCCGCCTTCCCGCAAACTGGTAAAACGGCACGGACACGACCGCTGTGCCAAAACCACTACGTTCTATGCCATCGAAAGCACGAAGAGCAAACATTTTGGGAGCCGTGTCTGCTCGATTTCCGCTCCCATATTCAATCTGCTCCAGCATGCGGATGGCTTCAGTGATGTCCGGTCATTGATGATGCAGTGCGGCATCAGCGACGAGCATGCTGGCGAACTTGCTCGGGAACTGCTTAATCTCTGGACGCAGCGGATTGTCATGGTCTCTCCTTCGAAGAGGGACTCCCCCTGCCGGCAAGTGGACTTTGAAGAAAGTATCCACGAACCTGTGGTGACTCAACGTTGAAACAATGACCGCGAAAATAGGGACAATATAAGGCCAATATGTTGGCATCTGACAACACCAACGGATCTCCCGTAGTCATCAAAGCCGAACGCCGCGCCGAGGACCCTCGTGTGAACATCATTGGGATTTCCGCCGGCTATCACGACTCATCCTGCAGCTTGCTTCAGGACGGAGTCTTGATCGCTGCCGTTCAGGAAGAGCGATTCTCCCGCATCAAGAATGACAAATCATTCCCGAAGCGCGCGTTCCGCTACTGTTTGGAAGAGGCTGGCATCACGATTGCCGATCTCGATTGCATTGCCTATTACGAGGATCCCTGTCTCAAATTGGGCCGTCAGCTATGGATGGGAATGGTCCCGGGTGTGACGGCGGAGCGCCGGGAATCGATTCTGAATCGGCTTGTCAGTCGCCAGCCCCAGCAGATCATACAAAAGCTATTTGGCTACGATGGCCCCATTGAGATTGTGAATCATCATCTTTCTCACGCCGCCAGCAGCTATTATTTCTCTGGTTTCGAGGAGGCCGCGATTCTGACGGTGGATGGAGTCGGCGATTG
This sequence comes from Candidatus Angelobacter sp., assembly GCA_036522115.1. Classification (GTDB taxonomy): domain Bacteria; phylum Acidobacteriota; class Terriglobia; order Terriglobales; family Acidobacteriaceae; genus Angelobacter. The sequence continues at coordinate 6,105 of DATDGL010000100.1, read as the reverse complement.
GCCCACAACCACTTACGGGCGGGCTCACGGTTCGGAGATTGAACTTTTCGAACAGGTGGATTTCCCGAACTCATTGGGGTTTTTCTACAGCGCCATTACCGGATATCTCGGATTTGAAGTGAACGAAGGCGAATACAAGGTGATGGGGTTGGCGCCCTATGGAAAGCCCGCCTATGTTGACCAGGTTCGTGATCTGATCCAGGTGACTTCGGGCGGTCAGTATCGCCTGAACATGAAGTACTTCGGGTTTTTGCGCGAAGATTCCATGTACACCGAGGCGCTCAGTTCCTTACTCGGACGCCCACCCCGCTCGCCTGAGTCGCAGATTGAGCAGTTTCACATGGATGTAGCCAGAAGTGTGCAGGTCGTTCTGGAGGAGGTGCTGCTCGATAAAATACGATACCTGCACAGCCGGGTGCCTAGCGAGAACCTATGCATGGCCGGTGGGGTGGCTTTGAACGTTGTTGCCAATGGCCGTTGCCTCAAAGAGGGTCCATTCCAGCGTCTTTTCGTTCAACCAGCCGCTGGTGACGCCGGTGGTTCGGTGGGAGCCGCAGCTATGGCCCATGTTCGGATTACAGGTGAGCGGCCTGCAAAAGAATGCCTGCGGCATGTCTACCTCGGCCCCCGCAATTCGTCTGCACAGACATATCAGATACTGAAATCATCGTCCGCTAGGTTCCAGGATTGCAGGCAAAAGGAGGAGGAACTCATCCGTTCAACGGTGGATCACCTGTTGCAAGGCAGAGTCGTGGGTTGGTCTCAGGGCCGTATGGAGTTTGGTCCTAGGTCTCTTGGAGCCAGGTCCATTTTGGCCGATCCCCGTCGTCCTGACATGAGGGATCGCATCAACGCACTCGTCAAGAAAAGGGAGGCTTTCAGGCCCTTTGCTCCCGCCGTTCTGGAATCGGAAGCTGGCAAACATTTTGATCTAGATCACCCGTCACCATTTATGCTGGAAACCTGCCAGGTGATCTCATCTCTAGATTTGCCCGCTATTACACACGTCGATGGCTCAGCCAGAGTTCAGACAGTTGATCACGAAACCAATCCACGCTTTGCCGCCCTTCTCCAGGAATTTGCGCGCCGCACCGGTTGCCCGATTCTCCTGAATACCTCCTTTAACATGCGCGGCGAACCTATCGTGTGCTCTTCCATCGATGCGATTCTGTCCTTTGTTCGCTGCCAGATTGACGTTTTGGTCGTTGATGACTTTGTCCTTGAACGCTCAGGGATTCCTCCTTTGTGGGAAGTCCAGGCGCAGCAGGGTTTTGGCGACAAGGGGAGCGACGACGAAACTGTTACCCATCTTGTCTACACCATGTTGTAGGATTGCTGTTCCTTCCCTTCCTCAAGTGCTCGTGTCTTGAACTTTCATGAACTCTCGAAAAATCTGAATGATGAAATACCCCCCTGAACTGCTTAAAATTTTTGCAGAGCGCATCGCCTCGGTGGCGAGTACGCAGGATGCAGCGCAGACCCTGTACATGCTTCGGCTCACAGGGTTCTTGGAACTTTCATCACACCATGCTGCCCCCGACAACGGGCCGGGCCAGAGAGAGAGCGTAACGCCACCGGACTGCGATCGAGTGGGAATATGGGAGAGGAAGAAGGGCACAGTCCACTTTGCCCGTCGGTTTGATCTGCTCGCCGAGTGGCCGTTCTGGGCGAACATCGGAAAGATTGACCCGAAAACCGCCAAACGTCGGATCATCCTGATCGGAGAGTCGGTTGCGCGCGGCTATCTTCTTGACCCGCAATACACACCGGCGATGGCATTAGAAGAAGCGCTTCAGCCCCAGATGCGAAACACCGGTGTCGAGGTGATCGATCTGGCCCGGGTCAGTCTGGGTTGGGAAGTGGAGCAGCTTGCAAACCAAGCTCTCTTGCTCGATCCGGATGTAGTTGTAATTTTTGCCGGGAATAATTGGGACCCTGTATTTTCAAAAACGGATCTCCCTTATCTAGGCGGTGCGTTGCTTGAGCGCGGAATCCCAGGATTGAAGCAGATGACGGAAAACTCCCTGGCCGGCTCTGTGAGAAGTCTTGTACGGAAGATCGGCGTTCGCTATCAGGCCAGAAGGATACCTCTGATATGGGTTGTTCCAGAATTCAACCTGGGCGATTGGAGAGATCCGGTTGTCAACGCTCACTTTTTTGCAAACGATGGTAATAGTGATTGGATGGTTCTCAGTGAAGGTGCTCGCGCTGCGCTGGGGTCGGGGGATTATCAGCTTGCCTCACAGCTTGGCCAGAAAATGGTGGCTCTCGACGAAAAAACATGTGCCGCCGGCCTATATATACTCGCGGAATGCAGCTTGACGCAGAATGACATGGACGCCGCTCGGCGCTACCTGGAATGCGCGCGGGATGCCATCATCTGGAATCCCTTGATCAAATCACCCCGAGCCTATTCCGTAACTCAGAAAACTTTACGTGCGGAAGCCGGGATGCTCGGTAGTGAGATCGTAGATCTGCCCCGCATTTTTGCAGAACATCTCAATGGCGACCTGCCCGATCGCCGGTTATTCCTCGACTACTGTCATCTCACTGTTGAAGGAATACGGATTGCCATGGCCGCCACGGCCTCCCGTATGCTGGAAGTACTGAATCGGCCCGCCGTCTCCCCTTCTGAGCTGATGCGTCACAGCCCGCGTCCTTCCCATAAAGTTGAGGCTGAAGCGGCATTTCTCGCAGCTGTCCACAATGCGCATTGGTATCAGCCATACGATATTGTCCGCTATTACTGCGGACAGGCGCTGCAATTTGCGCCGGAAATCTCACAGGTGATGGTCCGCTTTGTTGAACTTCAGACATGCCGTACGCCTATGCTGATGTGCCGGGCGGCGGAAGAGATGGTGGCCTTTGACTGGCCTTCCATTCAGAACTATCTGCTTCGATTCAACCACCAGTCCCTCGACAAAGACCTGCTCGACGCTGTTGTTGACTCATTGAAAGACACGGGAATCGAAGCTGCCGCCAGGCTGAATCAGTTACGGTTCGACGAGCACAGTGTAACCAACGTAAAAACCAATGTGCTGGATTACTATTACTGCTCGTCCGCTCTCCAGCCCCAGGAAGAGTTGTGGGTCAAGCCCGGAGTCGCCACTTCTGGGCAACGAGACTATTACAAGGCTTATTCCCTGGAATCAAGGTTCTTTTTCGTCGGCAAGGCTTTCCATTCTGCTTGTATCAGCATTACTTGCAGGGCTTCCAACCTGCGCTCCGGGCAGGGCTTCGCTGTCCTCGTGATCAATCGGAAGGTCAGAGTTGAGATCGAGCTCGGTCGCAAATGGGCCACTTGGGATATTACTGTTCCCGCCCAGGCTGTGCAGGACGGGTTGAACGAAATCTCGGTGCAGTGGCCTACCCCCGCTTGGTGCGGGAAACAAGGCATTGAATCCGCGGCGGCAAGCATGCTTCAGCAACTCCCTCCGGAGTTTTATCACTCTTTCGGTGAAATACATTCCTGCATTGTGCAGGACGTGCGGCGGATTGACATTGCGCCCACGCCCGACGAGCACGTGGCCCAGCTTGTTACCGGTCGAGTTTAGCGCTTCGTTCGCGGCTCGGTGTTTCTAACGACCTTAGCAAAACATGATTACTTCGCCTGTTTCAAGCCGGCGATTACGATTTTCAAAAAATCAAAGCCTCAATCGGACATTTCTCGATGGAACACGCTTCAAAATTGCTTAAAACTTTTTGCAATGAACTCGCCCGTCTTGCTACCACAGAAGACGGTGCAAAAGTGTTGGGCCTGCTTCGATCAACAAACCTGTTTGAAGCGCCTGATGAAGCTTCACAGAAAGCAACCGCTTTAGGTACGAATACCAGCCCTGGCGTCACATCTTCCGATGAGGTAGGCATATGGAAACGGAAGGAAAGATCTAATCATTTTGTCAGGCGGCTCGACAAGTTTTCGGAATGGAGCTTATGGGCCAACATCGGCAAGATTGGGCCAAAAGAGAGGAAGAAGCGGGTCATCTTAATCGGTGAATCGGTCGCCCGGGGTTATCTTTACGAGCCACAATACACTCCCGCCATGGTGCTAGAGGCGATTCTTGAACGGCAATTGGGCAAGAGCGGAGCGGAAGTCATTGACTTGGCGCGCATCAGCCTGGGAATGGAGGTGAAAAAACTGGCCATGTCCGCTCTGCTTTTGGATCCCGACGCTGTCGTCATTTTTTCCGGAAATAACTGGGGCCCAGCACACTCACGGTGCGACCTTCCGTATCTGGCGACTTCTCTTCAGCAGGAAGGCATTCCCGGCCTAAAGCGTTTAATGGAGCAACGCTTCCAGCAGAACATCACTCAGTTGATAGAGGACATAGCGTCGCGCTATCAGGAAAGCGGCATTCCCCTCGTATGGATCGTCCCGGAATTCAACCTCGGTGATTGGCGTGATCCCATATCTAATGCGCCGCATCTGCTCAATAACGGGAACCGCGACTGGTCCGTCTGTCGTGAGCGGGTGCAAATGGCTCTACAGGAAGGCGACATTGCCGCAGCTTCGGTTTCTGCGAGGAAAATGATCGAGATCGACCAGGGGATAACTCCCGCCACCTTCTACCTCCTGGCAGAATGCAGCCGGCGTGCGGGTGACATGGAAGCGCAGAGGCTCCATCTGGAATCGGCGCGCGATGCCCTAAGATGGGATCCCAACGTGAAGGCACCCAGGCCGTACTCGGTGACCCAGACTGCAATGCGTGAACAGGCAGCCAAATATAAGAATGAGATAGTGGATCTGCCGCTGCTGTTCAAAGAATACCTTAAGGGTGGTCTGCCGGATCGCCGCTTATTCTTGGACTACTGTCATCTCACCGCCGAGGGCATACAGATTGCCATGGCAGCTGCGGCCGCAGGTGTTTTACGCTCGTTGAAACGTGCGAATGTTCCGTGGCGCGCGCTCGCCAATCACGGTCTTGAGCCCACGCCCAGGATTAAGGCCGAAGCGCTGTTTCTTGCCGCTGTTCATAATGCCCATTGGTACCAGTCGTACGAACTGGTGCACGATCATTGTGTCCGGGCCCTGGAGTTCTATCCCGGAATTGCCCGAGTCATGGCATGTTTCATTGACCTTCAGACCCAGTGTGCTCCTATGTTGATGTCGCGCGCGGCTGAGGAACTCACTGCTTTGCAGATGCCCTCCATTAATCATTATCTGCTGCGCGTGAATAATCAGAACCTCGATAAATTGCTGTTGGATGCCATCCTTGCCTCACTTAAAAAAATCGGAATCGATGCCACGGAAGGGCTAGAGAAGCGGCGGCGGCTTGAGCATAGCGTTACCATCGCCGGCCGGGACCTGCTTGATTACTATTACTGTTCGGGCTTTGACCGGCCGCAGGAATCAATGCTGGTTACTCCTGACCGGTCGGTCAGGAGGCAGGGCCACTATCGGGCGCATTCGGCGGAATCCAGTTTCTTCTTTATTGCTGAGGCTCGATGCCCCGTCCGCCTCAAGCTGACATGCCGCCTCCCCCATTCGGCGGCGTTCCAGGAACACGTATCCATTGAAGTAAATCGCGTGTATCACAACAAAATCCTGGTTGGCAGGGAGTGGGGTACATGGGACATTACCCTTGCCGGCGAAGCGGCGCGCGATGGGATAAATGAAATCGTGATATGCTGGCCCACACCAGACTTCTCGGGCCAACAGGCAATTGCGATGGCCGCATCTGAGATGCTGCAAGGGCAGGTTCCTGAGTTTTATTCATCTTTTGGAGAAATACATTCTTTTACCGTGTCTGACGCTCGGATGCTCCAAAACGGCCCACAGGTGATTCGTACGGCAGTTCCTGAACTTGCCGTAGGACAAGCGTAGGGCCAACTCGCGGCGAGTGCGTCGGTGGTGATGAAAAAACTGGAGTTGATCGCGAGAATTCAGCTTCCGGAAATGGAACACGAATCGTTTAATATATGCAGAGTCAATAACTTACAAGCTAGACAATTACTGTAAGGGGCTGGCGATTAACCATTCTTTCTTCGATGCCTGCAAAGCGGAAATGGACGGGGGCGGGGTATCGGACTTACCTTCACGGGGTCCTGCAGTACCTGCGGATTTGGCATAAAGTACGAAGATTATCGTTGACACTACGAACTATT
>DATDGL010000099.1:0-53100 GCA_036522115.1 Candidatus Angelobacter sp. | reverse complement strand
CAAACGCAAACCTAAGGTGCCTCGCATCTACAACCTCGGCGGACGTCCTGCTGTTGCCGCCGTAACATAACTATTTCTGTAAGGAGGGGTGACATTTTATCGTTGCAGTTAATACGACATTTTTTCGTTGCAACAACACGGGTGGGGAACCGTGTAGTAAATCGCGCGGTCCGTACCTGCCCATTTGCGCCTTTTGAGTCCGGCGCTAGCGTTGGTTCGTATGCATTCGCATCTGAATCCGTTGATTCGACTCTCCGTGGGAGGGTGTTGATTTTTTTGCGGCAGGCGAGATTTTGCCTAGATGGTGAGCGCTCCCATCCCATCGGCCGGCGAACTTTTGAGCTTCTCTAACAGGACCTCAGGATTGACAGGTTTTGCCAGGACCTCAAAAAAATAGCCGTCAGCTCGCGCTTTTGCCAGCATGTCCGTACTGGCTGCCTGTCCTGAGAAGAGGATGATCCGGCAGCTCGGGACCAATTTCATAATCGCTTTTGCCGCCTCAATTCCGTCCATGCGAGGCATGACTACATCGGCCAGAACAACATCCGGCACCACCATCCCTGCCCATTTGACCGCGGCTGCTCCATCTGAGACCGCCAGGGCTTCATGCCCTTCGCCATTCAAAATGTCAACCAATGTATCCGCGATCACCGGCTCATCATCCACTACAAGGATCTTCATTCTCCGGCGACTCCGGTTGGCACCGCGCCACGGCTGGAAACATCAGCCAGGGAGCCGGCCTGCGGGTGGCGGGCTTTTTGGTCGAACGGCAGGAAAATGGAAAACACCGTTCCGTGCTCCTTGGCGACAGTTTTGCTTTTAACATGGATGACACCGCCGTGCTTTTCCACAATGCTGCGCGTGATCCACAGCCCCAGCCCTGTACCCACATCAGCTTTGGTGGTGAAGAACGGTTGAAACAAGTTTCGCCGGTGCTCGGTTTTGATCCCGGCGCCGGTGTCCAGGATGGTGACGCGCACTCCCGGCACTCGGGCGTTGTTCCATGCACGCGATCGGGACACCCGGATGACGAGCCAGCCGCCGGTTGGCATGGCGTCAATCGAATTGCTTAAAAAGTTTGAAAATGCCTGGCGAATTTCTCCCGGCAGCGCGACTACTTCAGCCTCTTTGTCATATTGCCTTACGACTTTGATGTTTCTTGTCTCGAGCCTTTTTTCATACAAGAACAGCAGGTCATCCAGGACCTGCGCAACGTTGAACCGCATGGGCGAGGAGGTGTCACGATAGAACCCAAGAGTTTGCCGGGCGATGTGCGCTACCCGATCCAATTCGTGCTTGGCCATATCCAGGTAATTCGCTACTTTCGCGCTGTTCGGTAAATCTCTTTGCGCCAGATAAACCAGGTTCGTAATGGCCTCCAGGGGATTATTGATTTCGTGGGCAACCGTAGCTGCCAGGCGGCCGGCAGCAGCCAGTTTTTCCGTGGTGCGCAACGCCCGTTCAATCTTTTTTTGCTCTGTGATGTCGCGAACGATCTTGGCTGCGCCGATCACGTTGTGGTGTTCATCTTTGATCGGGGATATGGAAAGAGACACCTCAACCCTTTCTCCAGACTTGGTAATCCGCACCGTCTCAAAGTGTTCTATTTTTTCTCCGCGCCTGATCTTGCCTAGAATTGTCTCCTCATCAGGTTGTAGTTCCGGAGGGAGGATGATGGTGATGGGCCTTCCGATAATCTCCTCGGCCTTATATCCGAACATTCTTTCCGCGCTCCGGTTCCAACTGCTGACGATTCCATTCAAGTCCTTGCTGGCAATGGCGTCATCCGAAGACTCCACAATGGCCGCCAGACGGCGTTGCGCCACTTCAGCTTCTTTTCTTGAGGTAACGTCGCGGGTCACCGCGAACTGCACAACCGTTCCGCCCGGTTGATCCAGGGGGGCAGCATGGGTCTCCATGTGCCGTCGCACACCGTGCAATCCCACGATATCGAATTCCAGGGCGCCGCGCTCGCCGCGGCAAACTCTCTGGTTGAACTTCTTGAATTTGTCCCGGTCCTCCGGCGCGACCAGATCGTAAATGCTTTTCCCAATCACGTCCTGGGCGCATTCACCACCCACCATGGCAAGGCCGGAAGAATTCATGTGCAGCAAGGCGCCGTCGGCCGCCACCAGCGTTACGCATTCTGGTATCGTCTCTACCGTTTGCCGGAACCAGCGTTCACTCTCCCGCACCGCGTCCGCCGCCATTTTGCGGGCACGCGCGAGTTGGAGATGCGTGTGGACGCGCGTGAGCAGCTCGCGGGCGCTGAAAGGCTTGATCAGATAGTCGTCCGCGCCCTGTTCCAGTCCCTGAATGGTTGCTTCTTCCCCGGCACGGGCGGACAACAGGATCACCGGAATCGTGTGGGTGGCGGGATCATGACGCAGGGCTGCCAAAAGCTCAAATCCATCCATCTCCGGCATCATCACATCCGTGAGCACCAGGTCAGGCGGGTTGGTTCGCGTATGTTCCAGAGCCGCCCTGCCGTTGGCGGCAGTGATCACCTGGAAACGGCTGCTTAGCAATCGCTGGAGATAGTCCCGCATATCGCGATTGTCATCCACCAGCAGCACTCGGCCCTGAGGCGCCGTTGCCGGTACGGCGGACGGCGCATCCGTCAATTCGCGATAAAACTGCGTTTCTCCGCCGGGCTCGGATGGCGTGCCTAACCAACTCAACGCTTCTGCCACATAGGGCGCTGCCATTGCGCCATGGGCCGGCTCGGTGTCCGCGGCTGATACGTAATCCTGCGGCAGATGTTTACGGCCATAAGGAACGCTCAAGCGAAACGTAGTTCCTTTGCCCACCGCACTCTGAACTGAGATCGTCCCGCTATGCAGCTTCACCAGCTCCTGCACCAGCGCCAGGCCGATCCCGGAACCCTCAAAGCTGCGGCCGCGCGTGCCTTCCACACGATGGAATCGTTCGAAAACCCGGGGCAATTCTGCTTCCGGGATTCCTACACCGGTATCTTCTACGCGGAGTTCGACCGTATCACCTCTGTCCTGAAGCCGGACGATGATCTCGCCTTCGAAGGTGAACTTGAAAGCGTTGGATAGAAGATTCAGAACAATCTTTTCCCACATGTCGTGGTCGACATAAACAGGTTGGCCAAGGGAAGCGCATTCCACCTTCAGTTTCAGGCCCGCCCGGTCGGTTGCGGAGCGGAAAACGCTGGCCAGTTCCCTGGTGAAAGCGGCCAGGTCCGTAGGTTTGTAAAGGGCCTTCACACGGCCGGCTTCGATGCGGGAGAAGTCAAGCAGCGTGTTCACCAGCTTGAGCAGCCGGGCGCCATTGCGGTAGGCCACGTCTACCAGTTGGCGGTTCTCCGGCAATACTTGAACTGCTGATTTCGCCAGCAGTTCCTCCAGCGGCGCTAACATCAAGGTGAGGGGCGTCCGGAATTCGTGGGAAACATTGCTGAAAAATTTTGTCTTTGCCCGGTCCAGTTCGACCAGTGCCTCTGCCCGTTTTCGCTCTTCCTCATACAATTGGGCATTGGTGATGGCCGTGGCCACATGCCCCGCCACGAGTTCATAAAAGGTGCGGTAGTCTTCATCCAGTTTGCGCGTCGGGTTGATCGCAGCCACCAGTATGCCCAGGGCCCGGTCTTCCGCCCGAGACTTTACCGGCATCACAATGGCCTGAGTCAGCTTCTGCTGTGCCGGGCCTGGAGGAAGCGAGTGGATGTGAGCCATAGAAATGACTTTTGACTGCCCTGTCCTCGACACCTCGGCAATCGTGCGCGCCTCCTCCCGGTCCTCCCGATTCTTCAGGCTCACGCACGGGAATGCGATCTCTTCTGCGCTCTGGTTCAGTCCGCTGCGGCCCTTCAGCCTCATTTCCTCGCCGCCGGCGGAAAGAACGTAAAGCAATGTGAATGGAACGTCGTCAAGGTTCTTCGCCAAAGTGCGGGCGGCGGATGCGCACGCGCTCTCCACTGATTTCTCCAGGAATGCGGCCGCTGAGAGTTCTGAAAGCGTGCGCAGGCGGCGCGCATTCAGCACTTTGGACGTAACCTGGGCCGATGGACAAAACAGCCCGCCGACGTTGCCTGACTCGTCTCGTATAGGGCTATAGGAGAAAGAGTAGTAGGTCTCTTCCAGGTAGTCGCCCCGATTCATGAAAAACTGAACATCATCTACAAACGACGGCTCTCCGTTGTTAAAGACCTTATCGGCCAGAGGGCCACAAACATCCCAGATCTCAGCCCAGACTTCGGCCGCCGGTCTTCCCAAAGCCCAGGGATGCTTGGCCAGGCTGAGAACCCGGATGTAGGCATCGTTGTAGAGGAAGATGGCCTGCGGGCCCCAGCCAACCCACATGGGGTGTTGCGAGTTGAGGATCAGGCTGACGGCTGTGCGCAGGCTCTGCGGCCACGTGGTGATCGAGCCCAGCGAGGTGCGCGACCAGTCGAAGGAGCGAATTCGTTCCCCCATTTCTCCCCTGGAACTCAGGAAATCGAGATCTGAGGGCGCCTGGGATGGACCGGACACAATGTGAACTTCGGGGGAGATCCTCGTCATACCTCTTCTGCCTGGATCACGGACTGGCTTTGTCCGTAATGGCGCGTGCCTGTATCAATGCGTGCTTGTATCAATTGTACAAAAGGAACTGCTTGGAGTAGGCTGACGCCTCTCCAGGTTGGTTACACCTCAACCTGAAACATTAAAAGATGCCGGCGGCCAGAAATAGGTTGTGTTTCAGTTTATTAGAGTGCGCATTGAGCAAAGCGCGGACCCGCACCCTTCACCTCAATAGGAAACTGAACCTCGTCGGCACCCTCGGCTTGCATTTCCGTTTGAAGCATGAAATACGCTCTACCTGAGAGCGTCAGTCCCGCCGACTACCTGGGCCAGAAAGTGGACTACGTCCCACTTTTGCCTGAGGGTTACGGTTTCCGCCATATTGACATGAATGAGCGCCGGGCTGATGAGTACGGCCTTGAGGTCCTGTTGGGGAACATCCCGCTCCAGCCACGAAGTCTCTGATGCCGGAATCACGCTATCGCCGGAAGCGTGGAGGAGGAAGACAGGAACCTTGAGGCCCTGAAGTTGGCCATGGGGCGATACCGGTTCCATCTCTGCCTGGTGAAGTTTGATCTCATCCAGGAATTTTTGTCTTAGCTGGTCCCGATGATGCAGGAGCAGTTCCCATTCTGCGCGGCCAGCAGGACTCAGTTGTTCCGCGAATCGGCTGGCCTCCGGTTTTTCCCACAACCAGAGCCGCAGAGCTTCTCTGGCAATCGGGACATCCTGGGCCGAAAAGAAATCCTCCAGGTGCGAATAGGCCAGTATCAAAACGCCGTATTCGTGCGCCGCAAACGGTACGGTCTTGCCGTTCGGGTCCTCAATGGTGTTCGTGGCAAAGAAGCGAGAGACACGCGATAGATCGTCATACGATCCGATGGCCAGGACAAAACCGATGCGGTCCGCATACTGCGGATCGCATGCCGCCAACAATGCCAGGCTGCCGGCGAAGCTCAGTCCCATCACGCCCACCTTGCCCTGGTTCACTTCCTTGCTCAGGAACACGACGGCAGCATCGATCTGATTCACCGTTGCTGAAGTTATGTGGTAGTCGGCAAGGTCCTGGAGTTCCGGCGTCATGACCACGACGCCGGTCTCAGCCACGGCCCGGGCAAAGTTGACTAACCGGGGATCCTCAATCCCCAGATGATGAACTCCATGCAGGAGCACCACTCCGGGAGGGTCCGTGACGCCCAGAGGTTTGTACAAGCGATAATGAAAAGGCGCGTCCTTATTTTGCGACTCTCCAATTTCAACTTGATGCCGGACCAGGCGAAGGAAAAATCCGTTGGAGTCAGGGCTGGAAAACCGCTGCAAGATAGATACGGCCCGGAGATGAGTGCCGATCGAGTGTTGAAAAATGAAGAAGGAAACGGCGAGTCCAGCAAAGATAACGAGCAAGACAACATTTCTTCGCCGCTTGAAGAATCGGGCCACTAGATCTCCAGGATCACGGGCATAATCAGCGGCCGCCGCGAGGTGGTTTTCCCAATGAATCTCTTCAGGTCTGCCCGGATCTTTTCTTTGATCACTCCATAGTCGGCTTTTTCTTCCTGCGTGGACCCATCCAAAGTGTTGGCAATCACCTTGCGCGCTTCCTCTATGAAGCCGTTTTCCGTGACCGCGGCAAACCCGCGCATGACAATCTCCGGAATGGATTCCACCGAACCCGTCAGCTTATTGATGGCAATGATGGGCAGAACAAAACCATCTTCACTCAGGTGCCGGCGGTCTTTGATGATCAGGTCTTCCACCACGTCGCCACGCGACCCGGAATCAATGCAGATGCGCCCGACCGGAACTTTCTCAACCTTGCGCGCGCCCAGCTCATCGAACTCCAGCACATCGCCACTCTCCAGGAGCAGCACCTGTCCCACAGCGCCATGCAGGGAGCGCGCCAGATCGGCATGCAGGCGCAACTGGCGATATTCGCCGTGAATGGGAATCAGGTAGCGCGGCTTGACCAGGTTCATCAGCAGCTTGAGCTCTTCCTGGCTGGCATGCCCACTCACATGGACCGGCGGCGAGGACCCGTCTTCGTAAATCACATTAGCTTCACGGCGGAAGAGATGGTCAATCATCCGGTAGATGGCCTTCTCGTTCCCGGGAATGATGCGGGAAGAAAGCACAACGGTATCGCCGCGCTGGATCCTGGCGTGCTTGTGATTATCTACTGCGGCGCGTGAAAGCGCAGACATAGGCTCGCCCTGCGTGCCGCCAATCAGCGCGCATACCTGGCCCGGAGGCAGTTCCTTAATCTGGCCAGGATGGATGAAGGAGCCTTCGGGAACCTCCAGGTATCCCAGATCAAGGCCGATCTCCGTGGTCTCCGTCATGGAACGGCCGACCAATGCCACTTTGCGGCGGTATTCGTGCGCCAACTCGATGGCCAGCTTGATTCTGTGAATGGAGGACGAAAAACAGGAGATAAAGAGCCGCCCCTCAGCCCGGGCAAAAATCTCATCGAACTTGCCGCGAACGGCGCGCTCGCTGGGCGTGTAGCCCCGGCGCTCTACGTTGGTGGAATCCTGCAACAGCGCCAGCACGTCGCGTTCCTTGCCGTACTCGGCGAAGGTATGCAGGTCGAACAGCCGGTTATCTGTGGGAGTGGGATCAACCTTGAAGTCGCCGGTATGAATGATTACGCCCAGCGGCGTATGGATGCCCAGCGCCACGCAATCCACCAGGCTATGCGTGACCTGGATCGGGTTGATGGTGAACGGTCCCAGGTTGAACCGCACGCCGGGACGGACCTCGCGCAGGTCGGAGTCATCGAGCAACTGGTGCTCTTCCAGTTTGTTTTCCACCAGCGCGAGAGTGAACTCTGTCCCGAAAACCGGGACCTTCAACTCCGAAAGGATCCAGGGCAGCCCGCCGATGTGGTCTTCATGCCCGTGGGTAAGGACAATCCCGCGCACTTTATCTCGATGCTGCAGGAGATAAGTGATGTCGGGAACAACAATGTCAACGCCCAGCAACTCCGACTCAGGGAACATGAGGCCGGCGTCCACGACGATGATGTCGTCGTTCCAGCGAATGGCCATGCAGTTCATTCCGAACTCGCCCAGCCCGCCCAGAGGTACAAGATGTAGTTTTCCCGCCGGCATGCGTAAGAAAGATGCTATCAAGTAAAGCTCAGACTGTGGGAATTAAAGAGTCAGGCGGAGTTCGAATCGCCGGATTGTGCCTGTACCCGCTCCCAGGCGAGCGTTTCTCTCTTCCCCAGAACCGTCCCCGCCATCCAATAGTACACACCGATCAAGGAGTAAAGATATCCTGACAGGCCGGAGAAACGCAGTGGCAGCAGCAGCGCAGTGGCGCCTACGACCAGCGCCAGAACGACCATGGCCAACTGGTTGTAATAGGCATGCCGGGTGCGAAGGGCTTCATACTCATTCAGGTCCAGCTCTTTGCGCAGATTGTAGGCATAGCGGAAGAGCAAAGTGAAGACCGCAGACACGGCGGCAAATCCCAGGCTATAGATCACCATGAGCGCCGGGACCTGCGAAAGCCGGATCGTTTCTTCAAGCGGGTGCGTAGCCAGAACTCCGCCTGACAATCCGCCAACTAACAGGGTGAACAGAAATTTGAGCGGGTATACGAAAAACAGGACAACAAAGATCAGGACGGAATTCAGGAACACAGTATAGGGAGTTTGCAGGCCGTAGCGGCGAGAGAAAACGTAATGCTCGTACCAGACTTGTACCAGGATAGTGAAACAGATGGCGAAGCTTACGAAGCCCTTCATGGCCATGAGCAACTCAGCGAACGTCTTTGGAACTTCCAGCGAAACCACCAGAAGGGTGACGGCAAAGGCAAACACCGCATCCGTGAATGCTTCGAGCCTGGTGATCTCGCCGCCGCGCCAGAGGAAGCGCTTTTCGGCGGGAATGGCATGTTGTCCGATGAGCGGTTTCATTGCGCTACAGTCGAAATAGTTTGTTTCACTATGGCGTGCCGTACTCGGCTAGCTTCTCCAACAACCTGTCCAGCAGCCTCAGCATCTCCTCTGCAGCCCGGCGGCAATGATCGGGAGAATATTTTAGCTCCTGATTGATATGTACCATATCCCGATAACCTACTAGAAGATCGGGAATGCTGAGCACGTTTGAGAAATAGCGGTTGAAAATCTCGACATAATTCCTCAAGCTGTGCTCCGGCCTGAAGGTGAAAGGCCCTCCGCGCCGCAGCATAATATAGGCCAGCTGCGATTGAATGAAGCAATAGAGCACCCCCTCAAAAATGCAGCCGGCCAGGACAACTACGGTCTTGGATTGTTCCATCGAAGCGGCGGAGACGAGTTCCTTCAGGTCACGGAGAATGATCTCTCGGTGGCGTTCCGGCTGTTCAGGAATGAAATCAAGCTGAGGGTTGAGCAGGTGGACGCACTGCTCGCAGATAGACTTCAGGGTATTGGTCATCTGACTGAGTTCTCAGGAGTCCGAATCTGCCGGCATAATCAGGAGCTGTCTTAACCTCGAACCTTAACACTTCGTACAATGCGCCACCTTCAAAGAGAAAAAACACGCGTCGACCGTTTTGAAGATCGTTGAAATAGCTATATGACTGAATTCCCTCTGGCGAAAACGGCACCCATTTTTGCGAAATTTCCAGGTGAAGAATGCCGCGGCAGTGCTCAAAATCTTTTTCCTCGGTTTTCACGAAGCCAAAATATGGTTTGAAGCTGCGATAGAAGCAAAGGAGATCGGCAACGTTCTTCGACTTGCCATACTTGTCCTCGTCGACATACCAACCCTTCATAAGCCCGGGAGGTTCGGTCATGATGCCAAATTTGTCGAGAAGATCCGGGTTCAGCAGCGTCTTGTCGAAGTAGAGTACTTCGTAGTCGTCATTACTCCAGTATTGGGCTACCCGGTGAGGATCGTTCGTCAGCAGCCTTGAGAACCAATCCACATCGGTAGCTTCCATCAAAACGAAAGGTGAATCCTGCGAACCAGTCTTCCAATACAAAGGAACACGTTCCGACGAGATTCCGTTTAATGGAATCCCCTCATAAAGATAGAGCAAATGCTGCTCCTTAACACCATAGCGTTTCGCTCCCCACCACACTGCCAACGCTAGACGACTCTCTGGACGAACGCCGATGTAGGCCTGTGTCAAGTCTTCCAGCAAAGCTTTAATTCTTGCTTCCTGCTGCTTGGCACCTACATCGAATTGTGCGAGATGAGCCACGAAACCAGTTTACCGCACGACGGCGGACGATTCTACTGAGAAACTCGAGGTATCGGTTTCATTGCGCTACCGCATCCATGACTACGGGCGAAGGAGCTTCCTTGCCTAGCTCGCCTTCCCAGCGTGCGATCACGGCTGTGGCCAGGCAATTGCCGACCACGTTGATCATGGTGCGGCCCATATCCATAAGCTGGTCTACGCCAAGGAGCACGAACACCGGCCACTCCGGCAGGTGGAAGGAGGCAACTGTGCCCAGCAAAATTACCAGGACCGCTCGTGGCACACCAGCCACGCCCTTGCTGGTAAGCATCAGTGTAAAGACGATCGCCAGTTGTTCTCCAAAACTCAAATGGATTCCCGCGGCCTGGGCCACAAAGATGGCCGAGAGCGACGCATAGAGGCTGCTGCCATCCAGATTGAAGCTGTAACCTGTGGGAATCACGAACGCCACCACCTGCCGGGGAACGCCGAAAGCTTCCATGGACTCCATGGCCCGCGGCAGCGCCGCCTCGGAACTGGCGGTGGCGAAGGCGATGGACGCCGGCTCGGCAACGGCGCGGACAAATCGTTTCACTGGCAGGCGGGCAATCAGGGCGATCGGCAGAAAGACGCCCAAGGCAAGCACGATGAGCGCCGCATACAGCGTTGCCATCAGCGTGAGCAGATGGGAAATCACGCTGAATCCCATTTTGCCGATGGTGTAAGCGACCGCTCCCGCCACGCCAATGGGAGCGAACCACATGACGATGTTCGTGAATTTGAACATCGTCTCAGAAAAACCTTCAAAGAAATCCAGCATTGGGCGTCGTCGTTTTTCGCCAACGGAAGCCAGGGCAAAGGCAAAGATGATGCTGAAGATGACCACCTGCAACACCTGGCCTTCAGCAATCGACTTGGCAATGTTTTCGGGAAAAACGCCCACGATGAAGTCGGTGGCGCTTTGCTTTTGCGCAGTCACTGCCTGGGTTGCGTCTTGCGGGTTCACCCCTACGCCTGCCTTCGAGATGTTGATGGCGGCAAGGCCGATAAACAAAGCAAAGGTGGTTACGATCTCAAAATAGATGAGCGCCTTTATGCCCATGCGTCCAACCTGCTTGAGGTTGGAGTGGCCGGCAATTCCCACAACCAGCGTGGAAAAGATCAGCGGGGCGATGATCGTCTTGACCAGGCGCAGAAAGATGGTGCTCAAAAACTGGAGCTTGACAGCCGTACCGGGCCAATCAGCGCCGATTTCCGCGCCCAGCAGGATTCCAGCGGCGATCCACGCGGTAAGGGACCGTTGAAAAAGAGCGTAGCCGCAGAATGCCGCCAGCGCTATCCAGCGCGCGACCAGAAGCACCCTGGGTGAAATGCCCGTCCCGGCATAGTGGTTCAGGCCCCACAGCACGGCGGCGATGCCGGCCAGCAGAAAGAAAGCGATCAGGCAGCGAATTGCGAGAGGAGATTTTTTCATCGAAGCCAATCTTCCAGCTCAATGGAGCTTTGCGTTTTCGCATCGCGGTATTTCACGATGACCGGCGTGTACAGGGACAGTCCCCACTCCGCGGCCTTTCCTTTGCTGATGGGGCGCGAGCCAGGCACGACCACTGCATTCTCCGGAATGATCAGCGGCCCACCCGCAGCAGCGCGATACACCTGCTCGCGCACAATGTCGTATACGGGAGTGGCGCGCGTGAGGACGACGCCGGCGCCGACGACCGCACCCTGGCGGACCTGTGTGCCCTCGTAGATACCGCAATTTCCGCCCACCAGAACGTCATCCTCAATAATGACGGGTGATGCGTTTACCGGTTCCAGCACGCCGCCAATCTGGGAGGCGGCGCTCAGATGCACTCGCTTGCCCACCTGCGCGCAGGAACCCACCAGTGCGTGAGAGTCGATCATGGCGCCTTCATCAATGTAGGCGCCTACATTGGCGTACATAGGCGGCATGCAGATTACGCCGGGCGCGATATAGACGCCGCTGCGGATTGACGATCCACCCGGCACCACGCGCACTTTATCCGCCACGCTGAAATGCCGGGGTGGATAGGTGTTCTTGTCGACAAAGGAGAGCACGCCGTTGTCCATCTCCGCCAGATCGCCCAGCCGGAAGCCCAGCAGGATGCCCTGCTTTACCCAGGCATTCACCTGCCAGCGTCCATTATTCTTTTCGGCCGCCCTGATCTCACCCCGCGTAAGCGCCTCGCGGAACTGCAGGAAGAGTTCCCTGGCCTGAGTGGCAGCCTTGCCGGCGGGTGGGGCCGCCGCGTAAAGGCCCTCAATTTGGCTTTGTAAAGGATGCATCCGTTTGCGGAGTATACCTTTGGCAACTTTTAGCAGCAAATTCTCCTCTTGTTCTTGCAGAGATGATGAATTCATTGGAGTCACTTCTTGGAACCACGGTGATGCTGGTGGCCCACCCGGACGACGAGGTCATCGCCTTCGGTGCGCTCATACAGCGGATGAAAAAGGCCATCGTGGTTTTCGCCACGGATGGGGCCCCTCGTGACCAACATTTCTGGAAGGACTACGGATCGCGCGACGCGTACGCCCAAGTCCGGCGGCAGGAGGCGCAGCAGGCCCTACGCATTGTCGGCGCTCAGCCGATCTTTCTTGCCGATCGGATTGAAGGCGGGATTGCCGATCAGGAACTCTTTCGGCGCTTGCCCCAGGCAATCAAGGGTTTCGAAGAGGTTGTCGCGGAGGCCAACCCCGGCTGCCTGCTTACTCTCACTTATGAAGGAGGACATCCGGACCACGATGCCTGCTGCTTTGTTACCTCCTGCGTCGGCCACCGCCGCCGCTTGCCTGCATGGGAGAGCCCTTTGTACCACCGTCGTTCTGATGGCTCGCCTGCAATGCAAACCTTCTCCCAGCGCACTGGCGCCGAAATTGAGTGCCATGCGGCCGGCGAACAATTCCAGAAGAAAATGGAGATGTTCCGCACTTATGCGTCACAAAAGTTGACGTTGGATGGCTTTCATCCGGAGATCGAGCAGTTTCGTCCCATGGCCGAACATGATTTCACGCGTCCTCCCTTTCCCTGGAAGCTGAACTACGAGCACTGGCAATGGCAAATGACAGGGGAAGAAGTCTCTAAGGAGTTTGCATCTTACCTGAAGGAGAGTTGATCAACTTAATTCAATACACTCTCCGTTACGCTACTACCTTGATACCTGCAACTAACCTATGATTCGACCACCCGATCACTCGATTCTTTACGTCTCTTACCCGCTGCTGACAGTTTCTGACAAAAGCGCCGGCGGCGCAGAGCAAATGCTATGGACGCTGGAACGCGAGATGGCAAAGCGCGGCGCGCGCACAACGGTTGCGGCGTCTGCGGGATCGCAAGTCAGTGGAGAACTTTTTATCACGGGCGAGCCCTGCTCCGTGCCGGACGACTTCGAGCGCCGCAATCGCGAACACCAGGACAGAGTGCTGGAATTTGTCCGCACCCGCTCGCGCCAGGGCAGACCTCTTGACCTGGTACACGATCAATCCGGCAGCTTTTGGCCCCGGGCGGCCGAAATAGATGTGCCGGTGCTGGCCACGTTGCACCTGCCTCGGAACTTTTATGCGGCACAGCTTTTTGCCAATATTCCGGAAAATATGGTTTTCAATTGCGTTTCTGAATCGCAGGCGCGCAGCTTTGCCGGCTTGAATCCAGCGGTTGTTCCTAACGGGATCGCTCTGGATAGCTTCGAACCAAACCCTGGACGGAGAAAAGGGACGTTATGGCTGGGCCGCATCTGTGAAGAAAAAGCTCCGCATCTTGCCCTGGAAATCGCCGCGCGCGCGGGCCAGCCCATCACTCTGGCGGGACAGGTTTATCCGTTTTCCTATCATCAGCAATACTTTGAAAGGGAAGTCCGTTCCCGGTTGGCGCAAATGCCGAACGCGGAATTCGTCTCCACTCCGCCGGCTGAACACAAACGCCGCTTATTGCGTGAGTCCGGAGCCGTACTGATTACCAACCTGGTGGATGAAACCAGCTCCCTGGTGGCAATGGAGGCTGCTGCCAGTGGCACTCCAGTGATCGCCTTCCGGCGCGGCGCACTGCCGGAGATTGTGAGCGAAGGCGTCACCGGCTTTTTGGTAGACGGAGTGGAAGATGCCATAAAAGCCCTGGGGAAGATTGAGACCATCGACCCAGCAGATTGCGTAGCTCGCGCGGAAGGGGTATTTTCCAGCGACAAAATGGCTGATAGATACGCACAGCTCTACGGAGAAATTGTGGCCCAACAAGCACGCGACGCAGTTCCGATCACCGGATCATCCGATCTACCGATCACGCGATGATGTGAGTCCCATCTTGCGCACGATTTCCTGAAACCGCGGGTGGTTGCGCAAAGGGTCGAGCATGGGGTCCACATTGATCCAGGTAAGGCCGTCGGCGCGTTCCTCAAAAGCTTTTTCCAGCCAAGCCAGGGCCTGGTCGCGGTCGCCCATGCCCGCGTACAGCATGCCGAAGTAGGTCGCAGGGACGTAGCGCTTTTTGGCGCCGGCCTTGAATGCTTCAACCAGCTTTTCCGTCTGGCCTTTTTTGCCTGCGGAGCCGTAGGCGAGTCCAAGAGCGGCATCCACCAGCGGCACCTCTCCTGCTGCCGCGCCCTTGGATTTCAATTCGGCTATGGCTTCCGCTGTCATGCCCATGCGGGAATAGGCCCGCGCCAGAATGTAGTGCAGCATGAAGTAATTGGGATTCAGCTCGATGGCCTTCTTGCATTCCTGCGCGGCGCGTTCATATTCGCGGCTGAAGTAATAAGCAGCAGCACGGGTAACATGAACGGCCACCAGCCGGTGAGGATCAGTCTGCTGAACGATTGTCAGGGTTTGCTCAATCTCTTTGAGCGCATCGTCCTGGCGTCCCAGGGCCAGCAGCAGCCACGAGTACCAGAGGTGAGCCGGAGCATGGTCCGGGTTCAGCTCGATGGCGCGGCGATAGCTGGCCTCAGCGCCTTTCCAATTCCAGTGGTAATGGTGGAGCACCAGGGCCAGCGCGGTGTGTGCTTCTGCCAGGGAATCATCCAGTTCCAGCGACTTCCGTGCTGCCGATTCTGCTTTGGGCATGGCCTCATGTGGCGGCAGTAAATCGAATGGAGCCGTGGCCAGCAACGCATAGGCGCTGGCCAATCCCGCGAGCGAGGGAGCGTGCTCCGGATCTTCACTGATCGCCGCCTGGAAGTGTTCAATGCTCTTCTCAACCGTAGCGGCAGTCATTCCGTGCAGGTGATAACGGGCCTTCAGGTAATTTTCATAGGCTTCAGGCTTGAACTTTCCACTGGCCGCTTCCAGGCTGGAGAGCCGCGCCTGCTCCGGACGGCTGATCAGCACATGAATCTCCCGGGCAATGCCCTGAGCAATATCCGCCTGGACGGCCAGGATGTCCCTCAGGTCGCGTTCATAGGTTTCCGCCCAGAGCTGAGTTTGCGCCTTGAGTTCTACAAGCTGGGCGGTGATGCGCACTCTGCCTTCGGCGCGGCGGACCCGCCCCTGGAGTATGTAGTCCACTCCCAGCTCTGACTTGATCTGTCCCAGGCTCTTGTTACTGGCCTTGTAATTCATCGCGGTAGACTGGGCGATCACGCCCAGACGCGCCGGTTGCAGGCGGGTAAGCTGCGTGATCATCTCTTCCGTAAGGCCATCGCTGAAATAGTCCTGCTCGGGATCGGCATTCAGGTTGCCAAAAGGAAGAACCACCAATTTGATCTTTTCGTCCCTGGATCCCGGCACGGACAGCGCTTCCGGGACCTCCTGTTGACGGGTCTTGAACCATACTTCCAGTTCGCCCTTATAGGCATACACCGAGCCCAGCTTATCGTGCTGGTGCCGGTAGACAGGAAGGCGCTCTTTCTTCTCCCATCGCTGCACCGTGCGGACGTCCCGGCGCAGATAGGAAGCGATCTCCTTCCATGAATCCAGCCGGTCAGCCGAGCTTCTGGATGCGCTGGCAATAGCAGTCATGGGCCAGAGTATACGACATTCAGCGTCAGCCCCCTCCGCCGTTCCTTGTCGCTTGTGAGGAAGCCCGCGAGGCGTTTAAGGTCTGAACATACAAGGTAGGGGAAAGGTGAGACGGCTCAAGGGCAGAGCGGATGTTGCTGGGCTATGCTCGCGGCGATAAGGGCCATCCCAGCCGCAAACCCCGGCAGGAGTTGGCCTTACAGCATATTCCGCTCGCCCTTGACCGGGACGGGACAAGGGGGAATGGTTAAGAAATGTTTTTCTTGCAAAAAACAGTGCAAGAAAAATACCCCCTGACGATCTGAGTATGAAACCGAACAATCGGGCTCTAACTCAGTAGGGGTACGGCGGCGCCATGATTGCAAGCACCGGTTGGAGGTGATTCATGGCGTCGCCGTCGTAAAAAGTAAAAAGTTGGAGGTGTCGCAGTAGAAAAACTTCATGGTTGGTGTTGTAAAAATCCATATTCCGTTAATCCTCTATTCTGAAAGCAAAACGGCTGCGCTCCTCTTAATCCTCATCATAGTGCGCAGCCGTTCCTCTTTGCTACGGACTGAGTGCTGACTGCTGAAGGCTTTTTTTCCACGCAAAAACTCCATGCGAGCGCGTTCTTATAGAGGGAAGTTCTCCTGGTAGGAACCATGTGGGAGCGGCTGCGGGGCTGACTTCCACGTGGTTCTTTTTAGGCAGAAGCGATGCAAAAGCGGCTACGCTAACCGGCGCAGCCGCTTCTCCACTTGTGCATCCCTATGAGATTTGGGTCACGTCTTTCCGACCACCCGATCCTGCATGACCCGCTCAGCCGCCTTTAACAGCGCAGCTTGCAAGTCCTCCAGATGCCGCGCCTGGGTCAGATAGCTGATCACCATCATGCGCATCACCCATTTCCCATTTACCAGAGTAGTAGAGATCCAGCGCTGACCCTTGCCTGTGACCGCCTGCACAATGGATTCCTGGGCGGCATGCACCTCTTCCTCGGATGCGCCCGGCAATTTCAAACGCCAATTGACAATGGGCAACACCTGCGGAGCGGCCAGCTCGAAATAGTCTGAACTCTTGATCCACTGGGCAAAGCTGCGGGCAAGGTGGAGCTGGCGGTCAATCAGTTCGTCGTATGCCTGCCGACCGTGGACGCGCAGAGTGAGCCACAGCTTGAGCGAATTCATGCGGCGCGACCATTGCGTGCTTACTTTGAAGTTGTCCAGCCTGACGGCCCGCTCGTCCCGCGGCATGTAGGGAGTGGCTACGGCGAAGGCCTGCGTCAGCGTTTCCGGGTGCGAAGTAAGTATCACGCCCGCGGCAAAGGGCATGGCCAGCCATTTGTGGGGATCGATGGTGATGGAGTCGCAGAGTTCAATGCCGCGCACCAGATTGCGATGCTGGTCGGAGAAGATGGCGGCCGCTCCATAAGCGCCATCCAGATGCAGCCACAGGTTGTGCCGCTTGCAGATCTCGGCAATACCCACCAGGTCGTCAATGGCGCCCGAGCTGGTGGTGCCGGCGGTTGCCACAATACAGAACGGAGAGAAGCGATCCGCTTTGTCCCGGCGAATCTGTTCTTCGAGCTTTTGCAGATCCATCTGGATTCGCCCGGTCACGGGAACCCGTCGCATCGCCTTGCGGCCAATGCCCAGCAGACCGGCAGACTTGTCCAGGGAATGATGCGATTCGGCTGATGCGTACAGCACCGGGCGAGCGTTGATGGAAGCCAGGCCATCGTCCACAGCAGAAGGGAAGTGCGCCGCCAATGCCAGGGCCATACCGCTGAAGTTGGCCTCATTCCCGCCGCTGGTAAATGTCCCGTCAAACGGCCGCTGCCAGCCTACACGCTCGCCAATCCAGCGCACCGTCTCTTTTTCAATCCTGGATGCGAGCTGCGAGCGCGCCATGGTGGCCAGTTGCGGATTCAGCGCCGCCACTAACGCCTCTGCCAGCACAGCGATGTAAGTAGGCGCCGGATTCATCAAGCCAAAATAGTTGGCGCTGGGAATATGGAAGCCCTGCTCGATCAGCTCCCGGGAAACATCGTCGAGAACTTTTGCAGCATCTTCACCGAATTCAGGCAGCTTGTTGGTGAGGTCGTGGAATGTGCGCTGCTCGGCCGGAAGTTGAACAGGCCGGTCTGGAAGGCTGGCGAAGTATTCATTGATGCGGTCGATCAGGCTGTAGCCAAGCCGGCGGCGCTGTTCGAAATCGAAGTCAAAAAGCATTTTACGGATTGAGTAATTGCGTAATTTGGTAATTGAGTAATTGCAAATTCAACCTTAAACGGGAGCGCAGCCGCCCTCGGCTGCGACTACCTTGACGGCGGCCGATTCGCAGCTTCATCCTTATTCTCAGTCGTCTCTTCGGCGGCTTGGTCTTGATGTGGCCGCAATAGCGGAAACAGGATCACATCCCGAATCGAACGCGAATCGGTCAACAGCATGGTGAGCCGGTCAATCCCAATGCCTTCGCCGCCGGTGGGTGGCAAGCCATAAGAGAGAGCGCGGATGTAGTCTTCATCCATCGTGTGCGCCTCTTCGTCGCCCCGCTCGCGCTCCTTCAATTGCTGCTCAAAGCGGTGGCGCTGTTCTTCCGGGTCATTCAGTTCGCTGAAGGCGTTGCCGATCTCCAGGCCGCCCACAAAGACCTCAAAACGCTCCACCCAATCCGGCTCGTCGCGCTTGTTCTTTGAGAGCGGAGAGATAGCTACCGGAAAGTCATAAAGAATCGTCGGCTGGATCAGGTGCTCCTCTGCCGCGGCTTCGAACATTGCGGCTATGGTTTTGCCGGGAGGATCATCAGGATCGTAGGGCATGTGCGGTGAGTGACGCGCATTGAACCGCTGAACCAGCTTCTCCACCGACTCGTGCGTGGCAAAATCGGAGATTTCCGGCCTGGGCGCGGCGGCTTCCGGCCAGTAACGGATGATGGCTTCACGCATGGAAAGCCGTTGCCAGTTGGCAAAGTCGATTTCATGTCCGTTGTAGGCCGCCTTGGTTGTGCCATTCACGTCGCGCGCGGCCTGGGCCAGCATCTCCTCCGTGAGCGTCATCATGTCGTGGTAGTCGGCGTAGGCCTGGTAGAACTCCAGCATGGTGAATTCCGGATTGTGCTGGGTGGAGATGCCCTCATTGCGAAAATTGCGGTTGATCTCATACACCCGCTCCAGCCCTCCTACCACCAGCCGCTTCAGGTACAGTTCGGGAGCAATGCGCAGGTAGAGATCAACGTTGAGCGTGTTGTGGTGCGTGATGAATGGACGCGCCACGGCGCCGCCGGGAATCGGCTGCATCATAGGAGTCTCCACTTCAACGTAGCCGCGCGCATCCAGAAAGCGCCGCAGCGACTGCACCAGCTTGCTGCGCTTGACAAACACTTCACGCACGTCCTGGTTCATCACCAGGTCAACATAGCGCTGGCGGTAGCGCAACTCCACATCAGTGAGTCCATGCCATTTCTCGGGCAGCGGCAGCAGGTCTTTGGAGAGAAATGTGATCTCCTCCACGTGGATCGTCAGCTCGCCGGTGCGCGTGCGAAACAGGTAGCCGCGGACACCGATGTGATCACCCAGGTCGAGCAGTTTGTAGAGCGCGAATCCTTTTTCCCCGACGAAGTCCAGCTTCACGTAAATCTGGAGCCGCTTCCCGCCCTGTTGCAGGTGGGCAAAGCCGGCCTTGCCCTGCAGGCGTAGCGACATGATGCGTCCGGCAACCTTTACGTTGGTCCGGGGGTTTTCCAGTTGTTCTGCGGCCTTCTCGCCGTACTCGGCAAGAATTTGCGGAACCGTGTGGGAGAAGTCGTACCGGAAGGGATACGACGGCTGTCCCAGGGCTTCAATCTGTTGCAGCTTTTCCTGCCGCTGCTTGTAAATTTGATCTTCGAGTGACACAGTGCGCGCTGTCCTTTGATGATTAAACTTCTGATTATAAACGGCACATCCGCCACGGAGACACCGAGGTCACGGAGCTCACGGGGTAAAGATGTGATTTGTGCGTAAGCAATGAACCATCAAGGTTTGGAAGCAAATTTCATGGAGAAGTTTTGGTTTTTATTATTTCTTGATTTTCTCCGTGCCTCCATGGTCTCCGTGGTAGATTTGGGGTTTCATGTCAGCCAAGAAAATAGCGGTCATTCCCGGCGACGGCATCGGCAAAGAAGTCATTCCTGCGGCGCTCAAGGTGGTGCAAGCCACCGGTGCTGCTGTCGAATTCACCACCTTTGACTGGTCAGCCGATCGTTATCTCAAAGACGGCACCACCATTCCTCCTGACGGCTTTGCCATGCTGGCGCGCGACTTTGACGCCATTTTTCTGGGCGCGCTGGGTGATCCCCGCGTGGCGTCCAACATTCACGCCAAAGAAATTCTGCTGGGAATGCGCTTTAAGATGGACCTGTACGCCAATGTGCGTCCGGTCAAGCTGCTGGATGAATCCCTTTGTCCGCTCAAAGGGGTGAAGCCTGAGCACGTGGACTTTGTGGTGGTGCGCGAAAACACTGAAGGCCCCTACGTGGATGCCGGAGGCGTGCTCAAGCAGGGAACAGCCGACGAAATTGCCACCCAGGAGGACTTCAACACGCGCAAAGGCGTGGAGCGTGTGATTCGCTTTGCCTTCGATCTGGCGCGCAAGCTGAAGCGCAAAAAAGTGTTGATGAGCGACAAGTCCAACGTCATGACCTTCGCCGGCGGCCTGTGGCAGCGAGTTTTCAAGCTGGTGGCTGCCGAGTATCCTGACGTCCAGCCTTCCCACATGTATGTGGACGCCCTGTGCATGCACCTGGTGCGTGATCCCAAACAGTTCGATGTGATCGTCACCAACAACATGTTTGGCGACATCATTACCGACCTGGCGGCTGCCCTTCAGGGTGGCCTGGGAATGGCGGCCAGCGGAAACATCCATCCGGGCAAAACCTCCATGTTCGAGCCGGTCCACGGATCGGCGCCGCCTTTCGCCGGGAAAAATATCGCCAATCCCATCGGGGCCATTGCCACTGCTTCTATGATGTTGGAGCATCTAGGTTTAACCGGGGAGACTGAACGGATCAATCAGGCCATCCTGGAAGCTGTTCGACAGAAGAAGGCGACATCCGACATTGGAGGCAGCCTGGGGACCAAAGAGGCGGCGGAGTGGATAGCTGGTCGAGTGTCTAGATAGCTTCTACTAGTTCCTATTTTGATCTACTTCTATCTGAAGCACCTCTGAGTGCAAATTCATTCCACTCACACAGAAAATTCCGCTGTTTAATCTTTTCGAGACACAGCGCAAGAATCTGTGTTATATTCGTTCATGCGTAGGAGAACGCCGTCAAAGAATGAAAAACATAACGCAAATCCCGTTGCGTAGGCTATCGGAGCCAGATTTGGTCTCCCCTAGCACCTGGGCGTTCGCCAATTATAAGCGCTAACCTCAGGCGCTCAAGTCCTACGCAAATAACTACAACCAGACTTTAACCTTACCCACTGACGTTTTTGCGCATCAGGGGATAGTTTTAGCCAAGTTTGGCTGGGTGGCGAAAAGCTACGGTTACTTCACTTGACAACTGACTACCGTAGCTAGTTGATCCCCCAGCGTCTTTTGGCTCCACTTGGGGACTCAAGGCATTGGAAGCGCGTACGCATGTACGTCCAAACACATAGATTTCAGTCGGTGGCGGATGATGGGAGGTACTTCTCCACCAATGAGTGCAGCGCAGAGCGGGGACTCTGCCGGGCTCCGAAAGCTGTAGCGGCGGAGGCGTAGCCTCAAACGATCAGGCAGCTATAGGACTGCGTCCCGATGCACGCTCCTGTTGATTGTTCCCCGACTGAATTTGACATATTTCCCTATATACATATTTCCCTATATGGGGGCGTTGCTTTTGTCGCTCATTCCCCTGGCAGTGAGATGCTAGGTGGCGTAGATGAAGGCTACTTCGGGATAACTTGGTTCAACTCCAAGCGCCTCCATCAAGTTTTTGAGTCTTGCCGGTGGCGAAGACACGGGTTACTTCGCTTGGTAAACGAAGAAGCTCTGCTCTGCTGAAGGTTAGTGGAACAGGCCTCTATACCTGGGTCGTTGGTTCCCCGGCATAAATATTAAAGATTTACCGGTGGTGAAGATTTGGGTTACTTCGCCTGTTAAGCGGGAGGTGCAGGTTCGATTCCTGCCGCCGGCTGTTTGTGCCGGCGTAGTTCAGTGGCAGAACACCACGTACCTGAGTCGCTGGTTCCCCGGTAATGAAATTGTGGGGCGGAAGTAAAACCGTTGAGAGCTTGAAAGGCTCGTGATTTATGTATGTGACAAACGAATTCAAGACCATGGTGCGCAACCCGCGCGTTTTTGTGCGCGGCACAGTTCGTCACTCGGGTCATAAGACGATCTTCCTCAATGGCTGGCACGAAGTTTTTGTTAACACAGAGAGTCGCGCCACAGCCATGAGGGATGTTGCCTTTCTTGATTAACTTTCTTCAAGAGGGAATAGAGATCACGATTGAGTTTGCCGGTGGTGAAGGTTTGGGTTACTTCGCCTTGGGAGCGGGAGATGCAGGTTCGAATCCTGCCGTCGGTACGATCATGTGCCGGCGTGGTTTAACGGTAGAACGCCTACGTGCCTGAATCGCTGGTTCCCCGGCATAAGCAGCAAGCGTGGGCATCTCGTTCTTACTGGTTCTCGACTGAATTCAGCCCACGCGGGCTGGAAGGCAAACGGTGAATTGTCCGTTTGGCCGAAAGCATTGGAAACGAATCGGTGGTGTAGGTAAGGGTTCCAAATTAGTGTCCCTTATCGGTTGTTCCTCGGTCTTTTCCTCTGGCTTTTGAAGCCGGACCGGCAAAACTGCTGTTTTCGCTGAGCGGAATGGGTTAAGGAAGAATAGACTGAGCGGAGCTGACCCAGCGCCAGAGCGTCGTTGGACAGGGAAGGAAAAAGCCAATGTCTCGTATCAACCTTGCATCAGCAGGTCCGCGCACTCACGAGGGCGCACCTGCCCGTAACGTTTCGCCTGAGCTGCAACTGCGCCGTTCGGTGCTGGCCTGCATGCTGTGGGAGGACCAGTTCTACGAAGATGGTGTGGCCATCGCCGGTCGCATCCGTGAGCTGGTGACCCAGGTTCCGGCCGAGAAGGTCGCGGCCCTGGCTGTGGAGGCGCGGGAGAAGATGAAGTTGCGCCACGCACCGCTGCTGCTGGTACGTGAAATGGCGCGGCTGAAGACTCATCGTCATCTGGTGGCCGAGACTCTGGCGCGCGTGATCCAGCGCGCCGACGAACTGGCGGAATTCGTCGCTCTCTACTGGAGCGACGGCAAGCAGCCTCTCTCTGCCCAGGTGAAAAAGGGCCTGGCTTCCGCGTTCACCAAGTTCGACGAATACGCGCTGGCCAAGTACAACCGCGCTTCTCCGGTCAAGCTGCGTGACGTGCTCTTTCTGAGCCACGCCAAGCCTGTAGATCAGGCGCAGGCCGATCTGTGGAAGAGGCTCGTAGATGGCGCGCTTGCTACCCCGGACACCTGGGAGGTGGCTCTGTCTGCCGGCGCCGACAAGCGCGAGGTGTGGGAGCGGCTTCTACGGGAGAACAAGCTGGGTGCGCTGGCTTTGCTGCGCAACCTGCGTAACATGGCTGAGGCCAAGGCCGATCAGTCACTGATTGGCGATGCCCTGGCTCGCATGAAGACTGAGCGCGTGCTGCCGTTTCGCTTTATCGCTGCTGCGCGTTACGCGCCGCAGTGGGAGGCGGAACTGGAGAAGGCCATGTTCAAGTCACTCGAAGGACAGCCCAGGTTGCCGGGCAAGACCGTCCTGCTGGTGGACGTCTCCGGCAGTATGGATGCGCAGCTTTCGCGGCGCTCGGACTTGAGCCGCACGGACGCTGCTTATGGCCTGGCAGTGCTGCTGCGCCAGATCGCGGAGAATGTGAGTATTTACAGCTTCTCTGACAATCTCCTGCGCATCCCCAGCCGGTCTGGCTTCGCCCTGCGCGACGCCATCCATTCCAGCCAGCCCCACCGTGGCACTTACCTGGGGAAGGCTGTGAGCGGCATTGATGAAAAGTACGATCGCCTGATCGTGATTACTGACGAGCAGGCGCACGATGCTGTTCCCAATGCCAGGGCCAGGGGATACGTAATCAATGTAGCCAGCTACAAGAACGGCGTGGGGTATGGCCAGTGGGTACACATCGACGGCTGGAGCGAAGCCGTGATCGAGTACATCCGCGCCGCCGAGCCTGTGCTGTAAGAGTGGCAGCCAACTAAAACAACCGGGTGGTCTCAAGTCTGGATTTGAGGCCACCCGGTTTTTGGCTGCGGCTTAATGGCCGTTTCCTGCAGCCGCAGCTTGAGCTTGATCGAATGGATTAGGAATATGAGCCACGTTAGCGAAGTCGTGTACCGCATTCCAGTAGCCTGTCAGGACAAGATGCTGGAACAACAATTCCTGCACCCAGTCTCCGATATTGTTGAACGAAGCGGCGCTGACGTTGAAAGACAGCGTGTGAGCAGCCACGCCTCCAACGATGGGAAGTTGGCTTATGTCATGCTGAAGTTTCTTTACGGCACCCTGAAGTAGCGTCTGGATTTCTGCCACGGCGGCATTTTGTATAGCAGCGGCGACGGCCTGTCGGGCCGGAGGCTGACATGCCGCGATCAGTTGCCTGCTTTCGGCAGAAGACTGCTGGCTGTAGCTGGCATGCAGCAGCTTCAGCAAGATCTCGAATGCGTCAATCACAGTCTTGAAAATACCGGGTGCGGGGCGATTGCATTGGTTCCACAGTTGCCCGATGCCGCCAAGGCCGGCAAATGCCATCGGCACTAGATCGAAGGGATTGAACCAGCGTGGGCAAAAAGGAAATGTCCGTTCGTAAAACTGAATGAAAGCGGAATTTCCTGCTGTGGGTGCGGCAAAGCTGTTGGGAACAATGCTGGTTCCTGCGGGAACCTTGGCAGAGAGATACGAAGCCAGTACCGTCGTCTGGCAGCCACCCAGGCTGTGACCAGTCACGACAACTGGCGTTCTGGGATTCGCGGCAACAAAATCATTTACATATTGATCTACGGTTCTGCCTGTTTTGTCCTTGAAAGCAGTGAGCACACTAAGCCCGGTGCTGGTTCCATGAGCAATTCTGGAGCCGAAGTTGTTATTGTCTGGAAACACTACCTGGTGCTCGGCGTCCAGATCTTCGATGATTTGTTTCAGGACTCCTGAAGGTTGGGCCTGCGTGTCTGTCCCGCGAATAGCTACCGCCGCAAATACAGGCAAACCGCTGTCCTGGTCGAGAAACTCGGCGGCGTACAAGAGGTTACTATTGTCGGGAGAGGCTACTGGTCCCCATCCCAGATTCCATTTTCCTTTTACGTTTCCGTCGGGAACGGGCATGGTTGGAAGAAGGTCGATGATTTGTTGTACCGCTTTGGTCGCGTTGTCTTCATCGGCATACGCGAGTTGACAGAGCATGAGATAACAAAGAGCGAAGAAATCGCTGGTCTGGACCTGCTGCCTTGCGGCTTTTACATTGTCGGGAACAACCGGTAAGGGTGCGAGGGCTGGGAAAGCCATAGTTTTTTCTCCTTCTGAGAAAACGTCTGAGGCATGATCTGGCCAGGGGGGTTAGCGCACTATAACCCACCGCTGCCAAATTGCAAAGAGGAATTTCCTCACGATCCACGGATTTCATCTTCTGTTTCGGAAATGCAAATATGCGATTCGAAGCATCAGATTGAACAGCTTGAAATGCGCACACCCCGCCGCAGATTTACCTCATCAATAGGTAACGTAAGTTTCCCTTGCTAACCTTTTACTCGTTCAGCGAATCCAACCAGCGGGCCCAGCGGGCTCTGCGCCATTGGCCACAAGGCAGCTTCATGCTTTATTGTTATTAGAGATGCCGGTGCCGACAATCCTTGTTAATTCAATGAAAAAACTGAGCTTACTCTTATTATTTGTACTTTTCCTCGCATCCTTTATTCCTGCGCAAACGGGTCAGCAGCCGTCTCAACATCCGTCGGCCAGTTCACAGGCTGACCAGGACCAGCAACCGGAAAAAGACCATAAGATCACCCCGGACGAAGCCAAAGAGCTTTTTCAGTCGGTGGAGCAGATTCTGCAGTTTGCCAGCCGGGACACCCTCTTGCCCATCAAGCGGTCCGTCAAAAAAACCATGGTCAGCCGGGACGAGGTGGAAAAGTACATCAGCGACAAATTCAAGGACGATGCGGACCGCATCCGCTTTGAGCGCTCCGAACTCGTGCTGAAGAAGTTTGGCTTGATCCCACGCAAGTTCAATCTCCACGACTTCCTCATCAAGTTGCTCGGCGAACAGGTTGCCGGCTACTACGACGAGAAGAAGAAGACCATGAACCTGCTGGATTGGGTTGCCATGGACATGCAGAAGCCGGTCATGGCCCATGAACTCACGCACGCGCTTCAGGACCAGAGCTTCGACCTGGACAAGATGACGAAAAAAGATGAAGAGATTGAGAAGCGCGGCCCTGAAGACCCCAACGCTTTGATCCAGATTGACGAGGAGTCCACGGCCCGCACCGCGGTCATGGAAGGTGAAGCCATGATTGTCTTCGCCGACTACGTCCTGAACAGCATGGACGCGGACACCTCCTGTACAGATCCGGCCCAATGTCCCATTCCCACCAAGCGCAGTGTCGTCGATTTTCCCAAATTTGTAGACCTGATGCTGGCGCAGATGGACAAGGAAAAAGGCGACTCGCTTCTGGATAATGCTCCTCTGCTGCTGCGGGAAGAACTGATTTTTCCTTATAGCCGGGGCATGAAGTTTATTGCTCAGTTGCTCATTTCAGGCGGGAAGCAACTGGCCTTCACCAAGGTGATGGAGCGGATGCCCCGGACCTCGCGTGAAATTATTCAGCCGGAGGAGTACCTGGCTGGCCGCGTGGTTCCGCCCCTGCTGCTGCCGGACCTCAACTATCTCAAGGCGGACTTTGAGCCGTTTGATGCCGGAGCCATGGGCCAGTTGGATGTAAGTATCCTGCTGAAGCAGTACACAGAAGATGCGGTGGCTGATCGACTGAGTCCTGAATGGCGCGGAGGCGCCTACTACGCTGCTGGCCGCAAAGGGGCCAAGCCACCGGACCCGAATTCCACCGCGCATGTCGGGCTCATCTATGTTTCCAAGTGGTCCAATGATAAGTCTGCCCAGGAATTTGCCCGAATCTATGCATCTGCCCTCCCTGGGCGCTACAGCAAGGTGGAGCATGCACAGGGCGCCGCTGCCGGACGGGACAAATACCTGAGCGCGGACGGCCCTATCTACATTCAGCAGAGCGGCAATCTGGTGATTGCGGTGGAGAGTTTCGATGACGCGGTTGCCGACCGGCTGATCCAATCCGTCCTGACGCACCCCGCTCAGGCCACACGCGCGTCGAATCAATAGGACCATGCCAGAGGACCCTTGTTGTTCCTGTTCTGCCTGCCAGTGGATTCTTAAATTGAGTCTGCATTGAGCAGTTGGGTTTTGCCTTTGGTTTAGCTTTTGATTTAGTCTTTGGCTTCTGATTTTTGCTTTTGGTTTTGCCTTTGCTGTTGCTCTTGGTTTTACTGATTACTAACTATTGTTATGCAAGCAGAGATCGGCATTATCGGCGGCAGCGGTCTGTACACCATGCCCGGACTCGCGGATGTCAATGAAACTACTGTGGAGACCCCGTTTGGTAGCCCCTCAGATGCGTTTCTGCTGGGCACGCTGGAAGGCCGAAAGGTTGCGTTCCTGGCGCGGCACGGGCGTGGACACCGCCTGCTTCCCAGCGAGTTGAATTTCCGCGCGAATCTGTATGCCTTCAAGAAATTGGGGGTGCAGCGCATCCTCTCCGTCTCCGCTGTGGGCTCGCTCAAGGAAGAGCACAAGCCAACTAATTTCGTGATTCCCGATCAATTCATTGACCGCACCTACCGGCGCGTCTCCACGTTTTTTGGAGATGGGTTAGTGGCTCACGTGGCCTTTGGCGATCCGGTTTGCTTTGAAGTCGCCGCTGCCATCCACGGTTCCTGCAGGCAGAGTAACGTTGTTGGCAAGATGGGCGGGACCTATATCTGCATGGAGGGCCCGCAATTCTCCACCAAGGCAGAATCCAATCTGTATCGCAGTTGGGGCGCGGATGTCATAGGAATGACCAACCTGCAGGAGGCGAAACTCGCCCGTGAAGCGGAAATCTGTTACGCCACCATGGCCATGGTCACAGACTACGATTGCTGGCATCCTGATCACGATGCCGTGACCGTAGAGCAGGTGGTCAAGGTTCTGAACACAAATTCCGGTAACGCTGCCAGGGTGGTCCGTCAGGCCGTGGGGTTGATGCCCAAAGAGCGCACCTGCAAGTGTGGCTCTGCGCTGCAGTATGCCATCCTGACGGATCCCGCCCAAGTTCCGCCGGCCACCCGGCAAAAGCTCAGTCTGTTGGTGGACAAATACCTCACTCAAGGTCAGGAGGCCAAAGCGTAAGTGTCTCTCCTGGTAGTTGGCTCCGTCGCTTTTGACGCGGTCAAGACTCCCTACGGTCAGGTTGACCGCATTCTGGGAGGGGCCGCAACCTATTTTTCTCTCGCCGCCAGCTTCTTCACGCAGGTGCGCGTTGTCGCTGTGGTGGGAGAGGATTTCACCGAAAAAGAAGAGCAGGTTTTCCGCCATCGCCACATCGATATCAGTGGGATCGTGCGTGAAAACGGCAAGAGTTTTTTCTGGGCGGGCAGGTATGGCGAAAATGTGAACGAGGCTGAGACCCTGGATACCCAGCTCGGCGTCTTTGCCGCCTTCAATCCACAAATTCCCCGGCATTACGCCGATACCGAGTATCTCTTCCTCGCCAACATTGATCCGGTATTGCAGGTCAACGTGCGTAGCCAGATGCCCAATGCAAGGTTCGTGGGCGGCGACACCATGAACTTCTGGATCCATGGCCACCGTCAAAACGTAGATGCAATGCTGCGGAACATAGACGCCTTGCTCATCAACGATACGGAAGCCAAGCTGCTGGCCCACGATCCCAGCCTGCCGCGCGCCGCTCAGAAAATTCTGAAAATGGGACCCCAGGCGCTGGTGATCAAGCACGGCGAATATGGCGCAACCGTATTTTTTCAGGAGGGCGCGTTTGGCATTGGCCGCCACCCCTTCCGTGCTCCCACACTGCCCATTGAAGTTGTCACCGATCCCACCGGCGCCGGGGACAGCTTCGCCGGAGGCTTTATGGGTTATATCGCCTCCCAGGGCACGCTGACGCGTGATGTTTTCAAGCGTGCCATGTTCTACGGCGGAGTCATGGGCTCATTTGCCGTAGAGGCCTTCGGCACAGAGCGTCTGCAGAAGCTTAAACGTGAAGAAATTGACGAGCGCTACAAAATTTTCCGGGAGCTCACGCACATCGAATGAGCGCCAAGGGCGATGATCTCAGCCGAGCCAAAAAAGATTATTGGCTCCTAACCTCAATTTCGATATTCACCTCCCTCACTGCATTCGTCTTTTATTTTCATCATCACACCATCCTTCTCTACGGCGATGCGGTTGCCCACACCAACATCGCTCGTCACGTCTTCGACTCCCGCACGCCCGGCATCCTGGAGTTCGGCACGGTATGGCTGCCGCTGCCCCATCTGATCGACATTCCTTTTGTCGCCAATGACTGGATGTGGCGCACCGGCATCGGTGCTTCCGTTCCCTCCATGATGGCCTATGTCGTAGGCGTCCTGGGCATATTTCGCCTGGTTCGTGGTTATGCTTCTCGGCCCTCCGCATGGCTTGCCGCTCTGATCTACGCTCTGAACCCCAACTTGCTCTACATGCAAGCCACTGCCATGACGGAGACCTTGTATCTGGCATTTTTCATTTGGGCGATTGTTCATTTTTCTGAATTTGTTCGGACGGCGCAAAGTGATGCCCAACGTGCGGCTAAGTCCCTGCGTTTTTCCGGCATCATGGTTTCAGCCTCCATGCTGGTGCGCTACGATGGCTGGTTTCTTGCCGCCTGCGTTGTTGCCGCACTGCTCATTGTCATTGGGCGGTTCAAGCTGCGTAACCGTGTGGTTCTTAGAAGCGCGGCCGGCTTGATTCTGCTCACCGCATTGACCGCAGGCTTGTGGTTGGCCTACAACCACGGAGCCTACGGACGGGCCCTGGAATTCGCCACTGGACCTTATTCCGCCCGCGCCATCCTTCAACAAACCAAAACCAGCTCTTTTCCCACCTATCCCGGCGAAGATTCTCCGCGAGCGGCAGCCCTCTACTTCCTGAAAGTTTCAAGAATGAATGTCGCTGAGGGGCCCCTCGATTTCTGGCTGCCCGGCATGGCTTTTGCCGCACTGCTGGCAACTTTTTATTTTTCTCGCCGTCATCTGCCGTTGGCGCTGTTATGGACTCCAGTCATTTTCTATATCGCGGTCATCGCCTGGGGGAGTGTTCCCATTTATTTTCCTGAATGGTGGCCCTTCAGCTATTACAACGTGCGCTACGGATTGCAGATGCTGCCCGCCATCGCTGTCTTTGTTGCCCTGGGCCATGAGTTTCTAAGCAAGTTCATCGCCGTTCGTCTGGTAGCGGCAACAGCGGTTTTGCTTGTGGCGGCAAGCTATCTATCGGTTTGGCAAAAAGAACCGCTCTGCCTGGGCGAAGCCAAGGCTAACGGATCTGCGAGGATGGCTTTCGACGCCAGATTGGCGGCGGAGCTGCAACAACTGCCTGCATCGGCCACCATCATGATGTACTGCGGTGCGCATGCCGGAGCCCTGCAGGATGCTGGAATTCCCTTTAGCCAAGTGCTGCGTGAAGGCAACCATCCCGCCTGGGAGTTGGGATTGAGCAGCCCAGCCAAAGCGGCCGATTACATCGTTGCCGTGGACGGAGACGAGGTTTTCTACGCCGTGCGCCGGTCTCCTCAGGACTTGAAACTTGTCTCCATAGTCGACACTCCGGGCGCAGGAAGAGCCTTGGTCTACCGCTCTACCCGCTGATGGATGCGTTTTTGTTTTGGAGTTTATCCCAGAGCGCAGCGAGAGAACCTTATCGTGGCCTACATCAAGTTAGAAGCTCGCTCCAGGTGTCCCACCGCAAAGCCACGCCGTGGTTTTTGACTTTCAATTACCCAATTACCAAGTTACTAAATTACTCAATTCTTGTAGAATCAGGCAGCTTTTTCTTCATGCCATACATTCCCATAACCTTTCTGCCGCAAATCCTGGACCTGGTTCCTGAGACTCTCCTGCGCCTGATCGTGGCTGCCGTTCTGGGCGGACTGATCGGCCTGGAGCGCCAACTCAAACACCGCCCTGCCGGCCTGCGGACCAACATGTTCATGTGTTTCGGAGCGGCCCTGTTCACCGTTCTCTCCATTCAACTGGCCGACAATAATCCAGCCGAACGAACGCGCATTGCCGCGCAGATCATCACCGGCATCGGATTCATCGGCGCCGGCTCCATTCTGCGTGATAAGGGTGGTGTAACGGGCGTGACCACCGCAGCCACTATCTTTGTCGTGGCATCCATCGGCATGGCCTGTGGCGGAGGCTTCTACCTTCTGGCCACCTTTTCCACCTTATTCATCCTCCTTGCTTTGTTGGTGCTGGGCTGGTTTGAAACCCGGTTCAATCTCAAGACTGTGGCCATGGAGTACAGCATTGTCACGGGAAAAACCTCGGAAGAGATTGTGAACGAAGTGAATGAAATGGTCGATGATTGCGAAGCCACATTGCGCGGGACCCGGCTGAGCACTCATGAGGGCAAAGTGAAAATAGTTTTCACCGTGGCTGGCACGCGAGCAGAGCACAACATGCTGGCTGGGCGTCTTCGCCAGTCGCCGGACCTGCATGAATTTGAGGCTGGCCCCGGACTTGAGCGCGAATGATGGTCCCATTTACCAAAGCGTCCGCCTGTGGCAACGATTTCCTGATCGTGGATGGGATCCATGCGCCCGCCGGCCTGCATGAATTCAGCCGGAGAATTTGCGATCGCCACAATGGCGTGGGCGCGGATGGAGTGGAATGGCTGTTTCCCGCGCAGGATGCGGACATGCGGCTCAGGCTTATCAATGCCGATGGCAGTGAAGCCGAGATTTCCGGCAACGGCACGCGCTGCGTCGCTGCCTGGCTGGTGAGCCAGGGCGGAAAAGACCAGCTCAGCATCCGCACCGGCGCCGGCATCAAGCTTTGCCGCCTTGTCTCCCGGGACGGCAATCGCTTTGAATTTGAGATGGATATGGGAGAGCCCCAGGTAGGCGATGACTTCTCCATCAAGGTCGCATTTGGGCAGGTGCAGGGCACGCCGGTGTCTATGGGAAATCCGCACTATGTGGTGTTCGTTCCGGATTTTCCTCCGGGCTGGCAGGGCGAAGCGGCGGAGATCGGCCAGCATCATGATTTTAAGCATGGCATCAATGTGGAGTTTGTGAGAGTCAAGAGCAAAGACCATATTGAAGTGCGCTTCTACGAGCGTGGCGTGGGAGAGACGCAGTCCTCCGGCACTGGTTCCTGCGCCTCGGCGGTCGCTGCCATCGCTGCCGGACGCGCCAACTCGCCCGTGAATGTCCATGCCCCGGGCGGAACGCAGCTCGTGCGCTGGGCAGACAAGAATGTATTCTTGCAAGGTCCAGCGCAGCTCATTTGTCGTGGAGAATATTTGCCGTAGCCCAATAACGGTGAAAGCCCCGGACTTTAATCCGGTGAGCATGCCTTTCAGGGCATGCGTAAATAGCAATGAGAAGACTTTTGGGCTTTAGCCCAGATGGAAAAGCACAAGGCACAGCAACTCAGGAGGGGGAAGTGGTTGTATGTTCCCAATTGAGTTTTGATTTTTCTCCGTGGCGTATCCAGC
This sequence comes from Candidatus Angelobacter sp., assembly GCA_036522115.1. Taxonomy (GTDB): domain Bacteria; phylum Acidobacteriota; class Terriglobia; order Terriglobales; family Acidobacteriaceae; genus Angelobacter. Next base: position 20,649 of record DATDGL010000099.1, on the reverse strand, counting down.
TTCTAGATGCAAGCCGAAGAATTATGTTGGATCAGTTCAGCTTAAAAATAAAATTCGCGTTGATTCGCAGCTAAAAAGATTTTTGCATGAGCATACTTAAAGCCCGAGGGCTAAGGTCCGGCGACAAAGTCGGCATCATCGCTCCCGCCAGCAACATCAAGCCTGAGATGCTCCAGACCGGCGCTGCCGGCCTTCGGGCCAGAGGCTACGAGCCGGTGTACTTACCTGGAATTCTCGACCGCGATCTCTATTTTGCCGGAACGCTGGATCGCCGGGTGCGGGAATTAGAAGACATGCTGGAGCGCGATGACATCGCCGCGATTATCTGCGCCCGTGGAGGCTACGGCGCCAATTACCTTCTGGAGCGGATCGATTTCAAAAAGTTTGTAACCCATCCCAGGATCCTCGTGGGCTACTCTGACAACACTTCGTTGCTCACGGCCATTCACGACCGCACTGGTCTGATTACATTTCACGGCCCCATGGTGACCAAAGATTTTGCCTCGCCGGATGGAGTTGAGCAGTCCTCATGGCAGAATGCTGTCAGCGGCGGAACAACATGGAGCATTCCAACCGCAGGAGCCGAAGTGCTCAAGCCGGGACGCGCCCAGGGAAAACTCTATGGCGGGTGTCTCTCCCTGCTGGTGGCCTCCCTGGGCACGCCATTCGAGATTCAAACCGACGAGACTATCTTGTTCCTGGAGGACATCGGCGCCAAGCCTTATCAAATTGATCGCATGCTCATCCAACTGCGTTTGGCAGGCAAACTGGATCGTGTGAAGGGTTTTGTCTGGGGAGAAATGCCGGACTGCGTTCAGCCCAACAGCCAGGATTACACTCTGCAGGAGGTAATCATGCGCCTGCTGGGCCGCTACCAGGCGCCAATCATCTACGGCGTCAAGTCAGGCCACGTCTCCGGCGCAAATATCACGCTGCCCGTGGGCGTGCAAGCGGAGTTAGTGGCACATGCCGCGGGCACCGACCTCACAATCCTGGAATCATCAGTGCAAATCAGCTAGAGCCGCTCCTATAGCTGCTGCCGTGTGTTGAGTTTATTCCGAATCCCGCAAAGCGGGCGAGCAATCGCTCGAAAGATTCTTTGCCCGTCTTTTTCCAGCAAACTATTGCGTGATGCAAGAAGCGCGGCATTATGGAAAATTACGGATGGCTTTGGAACGGAGACTGAATCTCCCCGCAGACCCGCGCCGTAAAAAAAATGAATGATGAATGATGAATGACACGAGCGGAAAAACTCAAATTCACGGCGGAAATGCGCTCCCGGCTGGTGTCTAAGTAACCTGGGACTCCGGCGTGAGGTTGAGAAATGATGAACACTCCCAAACGAAGTCTTCATTGGCTGATAGTGTGTGTGTTTGGCGCGGTTGGTGTTTATCCCTATCTGCATTTACAGCCGGCCAAAGCAGAGAAAGCGACGACGGTTCAGGCGTCCCATCTTGAGTTGACAGACGACGCTGGTCGAGTCGGCGCTTTTTGGGCGGATGGCCGGGATCCCACTGCAGATGACCCGAATGCACGGAGATGCGTCTGCGAGCTGTGGCGAACAAGCGGCTATGGCTTCCGTCAGACAGAAGCCGCAATGGATCTTATCCGGTCCAAAGACGGCAGCCTCTCCTGCAGGTTCTGGCCATTCGCTCATCTGCGCCAGCGAACGGAGGCTCCCGGCGGCAATTGGCCTTTGGGAGATGTTGCAGCGATTGCTCACACCCATCCCAGGAAGGGAACAGTGCAGTACCCGAGCGACCCTGAAGACTACCTGCGCACATTAGACGATTACGTAGTTTGCGCCGCTGGCGTGTTCTCAGCCGGAAAAGGCTGCACAAAAAACAAGGACAAAAGAGCGTGCACGAAACAACTCGCAGGTCCAAACTGGTACAAAGAGTGGTGCGAATGAAACTTCCGAGACCACGGCCAGGGAACCTTCAATCCCCTGTCGCGCGCTGGTTTTGCGCGTGACAGGGGCGGGAGCTACTTCTGCCTCTGCGCGCTCTCGAATCCCTTTTCAAATTGCGAGACCAGCGGGGTCTCGCCCGACTGCAAACCGTCGCGTCCCATCACGCGCCAGAGAAAATTACCCCTTGGCCACTGGTGCGCATCGTACACCGCCATTACATCTTCGGATGGCCGGCTCGTCACCAGGATGACGATGTCGGCTTCAGAGGGCCGGTACACGATCGACAGTTTGCCCCACGTCTGAATGGCGTTCTGCACCGCCCCGATCGCCTCCCGATCGTCAGGAAGCAAGTTTGGATTGAACTGGTCGCCGTCATAAGAGGCAACGTAGACAAAGCGCGCATTCGCCAGGGTACCCGGAAATGGGCGCGCCTTCGTAGTACTTGCATTCGGCGCAGCCGATGCGGAAATCGCCACCAGCAAAATTAAGCTGATTACGGCCAGAAAAAATCGCTTCATATAAAGCATATAAATATCTCCACCCAATTAGATGTCTTCGGTAGCCCGAAGCTTCAGAAAGTGGTAGGGGGCTACTTTGACCGCAAACACCGCAAACAAAGATATTTGTGGGCAAAAAAGTCAAATTCGCATGCACTTTCAGGGAATGAGATGAATACGTCTGAACGCTGCTTGATTCGTGGATGCTGTGTGGGGATTCTTCCCCCTTCGCTACGCTTCGGCTTCAGAATGACAAGGAGAAGCTGCATGGTCACCATAAAAAAATAGGGCCAACGCCCGAAACGGCGAAACAAACCGCGTCTTTATTGACGATTTGGCAAAATAACGTCGAAACAAGGCCGAAACAAGGCCGAAACGCCGAAACATGAGCGCTGCCCAAAGTTGGATTAGCGCCCTATGTCGCACGGCTAAACTAGCCCACAAACCAACGCAAATTTTGGGTCGCGAATTTTCCCAAACACGCGGATTCAAGCTAAAGCCAATCGCGGGATGATTCGTCCTCTTCCTCCACTTCCTCCACCTCATTGAATCTAAAGAGCAAAAGCGGAGGACGAATGGGTGGAGGAATGATTTTGATTCCTCCACCTGATTCGCTCCCGCTGCGTGCAGATCCTTCGCGGCCGCTCCCACGGCACGCCGGGGCAAGCAGGATCTCGCCTGCGGGTCCTTCAGCTTCTTCCGCTTTGCGGAAACACTTCAGGATGACAGGCTCCGGCTTGGCCTCGCTCACGCCCGCAAAGCGTCTTAAGTTGTCAAAGATCAAGCACTGCCGGCTGTTGGCCCCCAGGGGCGCAGCCGTTGTTTATCCCGCAAAGCGGAACCTCGGCTTGTGGCAGCAAATGCTGCCATATCGCCGCAACAATTCCAGAATTGCACGGGGACCGGCGAGAGTCAATCAAGTGCTGTCACAATGCTGTCAGAGTGACAGCACTTTTTTGCAAAAAGGCCAATGTTTTGCCGTTTTTTGCCTGGAAGTTGGCACTTAGTGTTTAGCAGTCAGTTACTACCAAGTGGTAGATTTTCCCTGTACTACATATGAGTCAAATTCTTCTCTTTCCGCGACGATTTTCGAGAGGAATGCGGAGGGTAACGACAGTCTCATGGAATCCCGGCTTTGGGCGGAGCACATTCCTCTGTCGCTACTTCCACCCCAATACGCGAAAACCGCGCGTATTGGGGACCCCGGCTACTCGCGTACACGTTCCCCATTCCTACGCTTCGCTTCAGAATGTGGCCCCTAGTGAACGCACGCTCCTTAAGCTCTTGTCGGAATGACAGCGGTTAACGGTATGGGGCGATATGACACTACGCACTGGGACACTGAGTATTTTTCTTTTTGCTTCTCTCCGTGTCTCCGTAATACTATTCGCTGAATTCTTTGTGTTTCGCAACGATTTTCGAGGGATACCCGTGAAAGACGCAGCCGGGGGCGGCTGCGCTCCCGATTTGTTTGGTTGCGGCTTGCCGCGCCGTGCCTCGGTATCTCCGTGGTGGTGTGGATTTTTGGTTCGGCACCCCGCCCAAATTTCTCGCTCACCAAATTTCCCCTTGACCGTCTTTATCTAGGCATAGATAATCTAGGCCTTGGTAACCTATGGCTAAGAATGAGATGCTTCCGGGAACTTTGGGCATGCTGGTCCTGCGCGTGCTGCAACACGGCCCGCTGCACGGCTACGCCATTGCCCAGCGCATTCACTCTCTCTCCAACGACCTGCTTCAGGTAGAAGAAGGCTCGCTCTATCCGGCGCTCCAGCGCATGTTGCTGAAGGGCTGGGTGCAGGCCGAATGGGGAATTTCAGAGACCAACCGCAAGGTGCGTTTCTACCGCATCACGGCGGCGGGGCGCAAGCATTTGCAATCTGAAATCAGCGACTACGATCGCGTGACTCAGGGCATCCATGCGGTGCTGTCCAAGGCTTGATGGAGGAGTTATGGGCGAGTTTTTCCGGCGGATTTACTACCTGCTGAACCGGCGCAAACTGGAGCGCGATCTGGCCAATGACATTGAGGTTCATCGCGAGATGATGGGCCAGGATTACCGCAAGGATTTCGGCAACACGCTGCGCGTGCGCGAACAATCGCGCGAAGCATGGGGCTGGAACTGGCTGGACCATGGGGTGCAGGACGTCCGCTATGGACTCCGTATGCTGCGCAAGAATCCGGCCTTTGCCGCGGTGGCGATCATCGCGCTGGGCCTGGGTATTGGCGCCAACACCGCATTGTTCAGCGTGGTCTACGGGGTGTTGCTCAAACCGCTTCCCTATGCGCAAGGGCAGGACCTGGTGGTGCTGCACCAGGAGTTCTCCAGGGCGGGGAATGAGGATGTCCTGTTCTCAGTGAAGGAGATCAAAGATTATCGTGAACAAACCAAAGCGCTGGCCGAGCTTGAAGAATATCACCAGATGTCTTTCATTCTGCTGGATGACAAGGAGCCGAGCCAGGTCCGCACCGGAGTTGTATCAGCGCACTTCTTTGACATGCTCGGCCTCAAGCCATACCTTGGCCGTTTTTTCTACGACTCTGATGACAAGACCGGCGCCGATCCCGTTCTGGTCCTGAGTTACAACTACTGGCAAGAGCATTACGGCGGCGACCGCGGCATCATCGGCCGTAAGTTTCGCATGAACGACAAACTCCACACCGTGGTCGGCGTGCTGCCGCCCATCCCTCAGTATCCACGCGAGAACGATGTTTATATGCCGACGGTAGCTTGTCCCTTCCGTTCTTCGCCCACGATGACCGAGGAGCGCGACCATCACATGATGTTTCTCTTCGGCCGCCTCAAGCCGGGAACCAGCGTGCAAGCCGGCAATACCGATGTCTCTTCCATCGCCGCGCGTTTTCAGCAGGCTTACCCGGACAGCTATCCTCCGGCCCGTGGGTTCAATGCGGGAATCAATGGGCTACAGACGCAGCTTACCCAGCAAGTGCGTCCCATGCTGTGGGTGCTTTTGGCGACGGCGGGACTGGTGCTGCTGATTGCTTGCGCGAATGTCGCCAATCTTGCCCTCGCCCGGACCATGCGTCGCGAACAGGAGCTTGCGGTGCGCGCCGCCGTGGGAGCGAATCGCAGCCGGCTGGTGCGGCAACTGCTTACGGAGAGCACGCTATTGAGCCTGGCCGGCGGACTGCTGGGCCTGTTGCTGGCCTCAGGCTGCCTGAACCTGCTGGTGAAATTTGTGGCCCGCTTTACTACGCGCGCCGCCGAAGTCAGCATCAGCACTCCCGTTCTTCTCTTCACCTTGGCCGTCTCCGTGCTGACCGGCCTTGCCTTCGGATCAGTGCCCGCGTTTTTGCAGCGGCTGGACCTGATCCACTCGCTGAAGGAAGGCAATAATTCCAGCGTGAAGGCCAATCGTAATACCGTCCGCAATGTTTTGGTGATGGGACAGGTTGCGCTGAGCTTTATGCTGCTGATTGGCGCCGGGCTCATGATTCGCAGCTTCATCAAGCTGCAAAGCGTGAATGCCGGCTACAACTCAGAGAATGTCCTGACCGCGCTTGTCCCGCTCAACTTCACCAAATACCAGGAAGACAAAGATATAAAAAATTTCTTTGATCGTCTGGAACAGAAATTACTCAGCTCGCCAGGGATCCAGACCGTGGCCGCCAGCGCACCGCCTCTGGCGCCGGGAGGCCGGCCAGGCCACGAGAATTTCCTTATTGAAGGCCGGCCGCTTCCGGACAAGGCTTCGAAACCCAGCGCCGATACCACCATCGCCACACCTGATACCTTTCACCTTCTGGGCATACCTTTAATCAGTGGAAGATTTTTCACCCGGCAGGACACTGCAGACAATCCGGTAGTCGTGATCAACAGCGCCTTGGCGCGCCACTATTTTCCCAAAGAGGATCCAATCGGCAAACGCATCTCCGGTGATAATGGCAAACATTGGGTCTCGATTGCCGGTGTGGTCGGAGACGTCAGGCAGTACGGCCTGGATCAGGAGCCAGTAGAGACGATCTACGTGCCGTTCGCTTTGTCAGTGAACGTCAATACCGTGATGGTGAAAACCGCCGATGATCCTTCCAATCACATCCAGCAACTGCGGGAGGCGGTCTTTGCTATCGATCCTGAACAGCCCATCACCAATGTGAAGACCCTCAGCGAGATGAGGGGAGACTCCATGGCGGCCACCAGGCTCACCAGCTTGCTGCTGCTTTTATTTGCCGGACTTGCTTTGGTTATCGCAGCCACAGGCCTCAGCGGGGTGACCGCATTGCTGGTAAGCCAGCGCACGCGCGAGATTGGTATACGCATGGCGCTCGGCGCGCAAAGAGCCAGCGTGCTGAACATGTTCGTGATGCAGGGCATGAAGGTGATTGGATTGGGACTGCTCATTGGAATTGCCGGAGCGCTGCTGGGCTCCCAGTTGATTCAGACTTTTCTTTTCAGTACGCCCCCAACTGATCCGCTTACTTTTGCCGGCGTGGCGCTGGTCTTTTTGGCCGTAGCTTTGATAGCCAGCTACATCCCTGCCCGGCGCGTGACCAAGGTGAGTCCTCTGATCGCATTGCGTTCGGAGTGAGGCCATTATGCAAGCGATTACGAGAATTTTGTTCTCGTTGTGATTCAAACGGGATTGCTGGAGATGAAAACTTGGTAATTGGGTAACTTGGTAAGTTGGTAATTGAAAGTCAAGGACAAAACCCTCCGATGCCCAAAGGGATATCAGGGCGGAAGCCCTTGGCTGGTTAGCGTCAGCCCCCGATTTTAATCGAGGGGTGAGCGAACAGGAGTTGCCATGAAGAAGCTTTCGATTGCTCTAGTGCTATTGGTTGTTGTCATCATCACGGCTTTTTCGGTCGAGCATAAAGCCGCTGCGAATACCACCGCCACGAACCGGCCGGCTTACACCGCTGATGGCAAATTAGTCCTGCCTGCCAACTATCGCGACTGGACATTTCTGACCTCCGGCTTTGGAATGAATTATTCCACGGGCGTAAGCGCGCATCCCATGTTCACTAATGTTTATGTTTCGCCGGAGGCTTATCAAGGCTTCAGCAGCACAGGCAAGTGGCCGGACAAGAGCATGTTCATTGTGGAGATCTATGCTCCCGCGACTCATGGCTCGATCAACAAGGGCGGACACTATCAGGATGCCTTCCACGGCCTGGATCTGGAGGTGAAAGACTCCTCGCGCGAGCAGGAATGGAGCTATTACGGCTTCAATCCGGGCGAGACGGTCGGCGAAGCCGAAGGCGCTGGCTGCAATAGCTGCCATACCAAGAATGCCGCGGTGGAGCACACCTTCGTGCAGTTCTATCCCACGCTGCTGGATTTCGCCATGGAAAAGAACCTGATCAAGCCAGGCGTAAACATTCCTCTGAACCAGTCCAGGTTCCTGAAGTTGATGGAAACCTCGGGCTGGGAGAAAGCCGAACAGTCCTACAACGAAGACCGCAAAAAGAACCCGGATTCCGACCTGCTGGACGAAGCCGCTCTGAACGGGATGGGTTACACACTGCTACAGCAGAAAAAGACACCGACGGCAATCTCCGTATTCGAACTGGTGGCAAAAAATTATCCCACCTCCGCCAACGCCTACGACAGCCTGGCCGACGCCTATGCCGCAGCCTCACAGCCGCAGTTGGCGATTGCGGCATCACAAAAGGAGATGGCCCTGGCCCCAAATGATCCCAATCTGAAACCAGAACAGAAGAAGCAGCTTCTGGATCTGGCGCAAAAGCGCATCGCGGCGAATCAGAAGTAGCAGAGCGGATGTTGCACCACGTGGCAGGAAACTTACTTTAACTCAGTTGCGGGCAGCGCGCGGAAAGCAGGTGTGAGCGGGAAACTGTTGGATGCGCGACAGACAACTGCGCCACCGGTGATCTGTTTCTGGCCGACAACATTGCGGACAAACTCCAGATTCACGGCGTCACCCGCTACGGGAACTTCTGTCCATTTCGCTTCGAAGAGATCCAACCGCCCGGCGACGTCGACGACAAAATCTACCTCGCGCGATCGGTCGCGCCAGAAGAACAAGCTGTGCGCACGCCCAGCGTTGCGTTCCCGGGCACGCAATTGGGAGAAGACAAATGTTTCCCAGATAGCGCCTGCCCCCGGAGCCTGAAGGAGTGCTGCCTCGGAACGGACGTTCAGCAGTGCGCAAAGCAGGCCGGTATCGGCCAGATAGAGTTTCGGGCTCTTCACGATTGACTTGGTGCGATTGGAAAACCAGGGTTCGAGCAGTACCACTTGCCCGGAAGCTTCCAATACTGAGAGCCATTGATCGGCGGTTGAAGGAGAGATACTAACGTCGCGGGCCAGATCGGCTTTGTTGAGCAAGTTAGCGGAACGCAGGGCGCAGGCCCGCAGAAATCGCTCGAAATCTCGAAGGCTGCCCACGCTGGAGAGCGAGCGCACGTCTCGTTCCAGGTAGGTAGCGATGTATGAGTTGTAGAAAGACACGAAATCGATTTCCGGGTTGGCATGCAGTTCCGGAAAGCCGCCCCGCACGATTGCCAATTCGAGCTCGGTCTGCGGCATTGCAGCACGGATTTCGGCCAGCGAGAGCGTTTCCAACTCCGCAATGTCAGCGCGCCCGGCAAGAGATTCAGAGGTGTTTTTCATCAAAGTGAACTTCTGCGAACCGGTGAGCAGAAACTGGCCATTACGATTGCGATGGGCATCTACTTCTGCCTTGAGGTGGCGGAACAGCCGGGGCGCATATTGCACTTCATCAATGATGACTGGCGGCGGATGACGGCGAAGAAAGCTCGTTGCATCCTTTTCTGCCTGTTCCGCTTCGGTTGGCAAGTCGAGTGAGACAAACGCGTGCTGCGGAAACAGGCGGCGACATGTGGATGTCTTCCCCGTCTGGCGAGCTCCTGTCAACACTGTCACAGGACGAGTGCGAGCCGCATGCTGCAGACTAGGCTCAACTGCGCGTGGAATCCACATGTGCAAAATATACGATACCATCGCATATTTTGCAATAATGCGGGAGCGCTCCTGGAAACGCACCATGACTCGCGTCCAGGTGGGTCCGGTCAGCGTTTTTTGCGGGCCACTAATGCGAACATCACAATGACTCCAATGGCATCGAACCAGATCAGAAGTCGGTTGTTACCGGCATCTGCGATCTTTGCTCCAGCGGCAATGTTCAACCAAAAGGTCGGGCTGATCATAAGATTGACGACGTTGATGACAAGAACCGTAATTCCCATCGTCTTGGAGCCTCCGTACAAGGCGATGGCGCCGAATACAATTGCAAGCGGTGTAATGAACAGAACGCCCACCACCGGAATCAGGACGCCCACAATCGCAAGAATCAGGGCCAGGATCCCACAGATCATTGCGTAAGCTGCCGGTTCCTGCATGACAACACTCTGTGCTTGTTCTGACATTCAATTTTCTCCTTTATGGTATTGTTACCGCCGAGGCGGGCCTCCCGTTGGTCGAGAATAATCTCCTTCCAGGAGTCGAGCCTGAATTTCCCGTATTGATACGGTTGCATTTTTAGTCGTGAGAGAACGTCAAGGTCTTGTGGCGACTATTGCAGAGCCCTGGCGGAAAGGAAGGGGATCCTGTCAGCAAAAATCGGCTGTCGTCAAGGATTAACAGTTGGAAAAGCCTAAATTGTCAGAGTTCAATTGGCTAGAACCTCGAATTTCATCTTAACGCTAACACCTTTTTGTGGTTTGAGACAGTTTATTACGGAAACCTGTACGCTGTTCAGGGTTATCGAAACTTGATTTCACATTCCGCGCTTGATTGGCGGGGGGGCATTTTTGGAGATCGTGGTGTCGGCTGGAATCGCAGTAGCAATCAAGTTGTCAAGAATCGGCATCCTTGCCAGGGTCTATGAAAACCTTTCGATAATTTCTAGCCGCATTGTAGGGCTGACGCCTCTACAACGTTGTGCGTTAGGAATCAATCAGGAAGCCGGATCCTTTTGTTGCCCCCGAATCCGAGCGTTCGAAGTCACCGAGCATGACGTGGTGAGCCTGTAGGAGGACGCTAGGCTCGAATTTGTAGAATCCGCGCAATGTTCCGTCGTTAGTCGATAGAAATGACAACGTCAAGAGTCTCTTACTGACCAACATCGGCATATCCCAGACTGGAGCCTTGACAGCGCAGACGGTGCCTGGCGACAAACCGAGTGCCTTGATCTCATCTGGTGAGGCCAAACATGCCTGTTCGATCTCTAGTGCGGACTTCACTGCTCGGAAAGCGGCAGCAGAATCACCAGGAAGATTCAGCGCCACGTATCCCCTCGAAGTTCGTAAGATCAATGTTTTGAGCTCATTCTCAAGTGGAATATACTTCGCAGCGGCTGCTTCCTCACAGCTGACAACTGGCTTGTCCAAACGAAAGCTCTTCATGCTTCGCGCCGGCTCAATATCGCTATCCCTAAGTTCTGGTGTTCGCTCCAGTTTATGTAGGTTTACTTCTGGTGCAGACGCCCATACTTGTTCGAACAGTATCCGTAGACGTTCGCGCTCGTTTTGGTCAAGCAACAACCTACTTCGGCGAATCCGGCGAGGATTGTCAAATGCCGGTTCGGCTATGAAAACTGGGGACTCGCCGGAATCGGCACTCCGAAACATCACCATATCCTCAAGAGTCATGACGTCAGCCGAGATTGTTAGGGCAGCCCTACGGATCTTTATGCCTGACAGGATCTGCGGTCGAAGAATTGGCGTCAGGTGATCCCATTCGGAGTCTGGAACGATAAACAGACGTCGAATCTTTGCGCCGCGTTTTACTGCAGCCTCGTTCCTCTTGAGGTAATGTTCCTGATCTCGATCGCCCGTCCAGAACGCAGATGAAAGCGTGGCGATCGCAAGAACATCGGTCTTATCCGACGCTTTGTCCATTTCCTCATAAATCGCCGCATAATATTGTCCCGGCGAAAGGAGAATCTGGCCGCGGCTGGCAAGCTGAATGGCCTCGCGCGTATTAAACAAGAGATAACGGTCAAGATACTCATGCCAAGCCGGTGGTACTTTCGTTAGAGCTTGTCCCAGAAGTGCTTGAAGCTCAATGACGGCCCCGTGAGCCACTGCTGGATCCGCCCGAACTCGGTCGACCCAGTTCTTAAAACGACGTTCATTGACTGCCGGCTTGTCAGATTCGAATAGCAAGGCTGTAACGCCGTACAAATCACTCGGCAGGCTTGCAGCTTGGCCGTCGGGCGCGGGGACGAGCACGATAGCGGCACGGTGCTTGCCGAGTTGGGAAATGAAAATTCCCAGTTCGAAAAGTATGTTATCGCGGGGAGTGATCCGTTCCTGCCCCCTGAAGACAGTGCGATCATCGGGCGTTGCTATAAGCAGAGCACCATCAACGGAATGGGCCACTTCCAGGAGTGCATCGAGGGGATGGTCGCCGGCTTGACACACGTCCCGCCATCCAATGACCTCAGCTTTGCCATTCTCGAGAATCGACCTAACCTCGTGATCTATATTTGCTGCTTCAGTTGACGAACCGACGAATATCCTTGGCTTTCGATTCATCATTCCTTTGTACACTCAGATCGACAAGGTGACTCATTGATATCTCGGAGGCCCTAACTTACGAATGCCCGTGGCTTCAACCAAAAGATGCTGCCGTCATCGCCAGCTCAAAATATAAATTGAAAATGCGCTATTAAGCGCCCACGCAAAAAACGAAATCATCGTTGGAAGTGCCGCTCGCTGCAGGGCAATAGTCTTTCGCTGTACAATCCTGCTAAGCTGATACACTTGAGTTGTTAAGTTCTTTAGCAGCACTTCGTCTGTCATGCGCTGATTGGCCTCGTGGTAGGCATCCGGGTGTTCGTGGCCTAGAATGTCATCAGCAAACATCAACCCCTGCACGATGCTTGGATGTTCTGACCCTCTTGGACGAATGACTCTTTGTACACCCACTACTGTCGCTACAAATCCGCTAATCAATACAAGGGACGATAACAAATAAGCCCAACTGCTGATGGATCCTTTGCCGCTCCATTGCAGCTTGACACACACGTCTTTTGCAAGAGGCACGGCAGCTGTTACAAGAAATACTAAGAGCGTAACAAAAACAGCAGCTTTTGCATCCAACTGGCGAATAATCCCTTGCTGGTTTTCGTGGTTATAGCGTGCAAATTTTATCTGCATCCGGAAACGTTCTGCAACAACCGGCTGGAAACCCTGTTCCACAAGTGATCTCCCGTGTCCAAGTGTCATGAGGTAAATAACTTCCCGAATATCAGCAAGCTGACACGGAATGAGCCATTTGCATGTCCGTCAGATTGCTGTTTATTTGTTCTCCCGGAATACCCACGAAGCTTGACGTGTCATGATACAATATCGCCACTTTTCCCCTAGCGATAAATTTGAAATTGAATTCTATTGTAGACAACTGGTCCGGAAAGCGGGCTGAGGAGGATCTCGCTTCATATGTGGCGCAGGGCGCGAGTTAAATAGCGATATGTCAAAAGCATTCTTCCAACCATATTCTGAACGTCTGAGTCCATCTGTGATGGCTGAACAGTTATCGCGAGCTCTGCGTGAGGGAGTTTTTGAGGCTGATGGGGAAACAATTATTTTTTACGACTTGTCCCGACTCGCCAACTCACTCGATTTGCTCAAGGCTGCTTTTCCGTTTACGGCCCTGCATACCGTAGCAGTCAAGGCCAATCCAACTATTGAGATTCTCAAACAGATCCGCGAGGCTGGTTGCGGCTGTGAGGTGGCGTCCTGGGGCGAACTCCACCTCGCGAAGGCAGCTGGGTTTGCGCCACAAGCAATTGTTTTTGACTCGCCAGCGAAGACTGTCAATGAGATCGAGCACGCGCTTAGGATGGGGATCGGAATCAATGCGAATACGCTCGGGGAATTGGATAGGATCGATAGGCTGCTTAGCTCAATCAGTTCAGCGAGTCGAATGGGTATTCGGATAAACCCGGAGACAGGCTCAGGGACAATTGACTCTACCAGCGTAGCAGTGCGGCACTCAAAATTTGGCGTGTCTTTAAACCAATCTCGGGAAGCTCTAGTCCGGGCATTTTCGAGCTATCACTGGCTCAGTGGTGTCCATGTGCACATTGGTTCACAAGGCATGTCGCGCAACCAATTGCTTGATGGAATCGGGGCCATCTACGATTTCTTTGTTGAGGTAAGACCCACCTCCGGAGTCAACATATTCAACATCGGAGGCGGATTGTCGGCGAAATACAGGGAATCGGAAGAACCAGTTCAATTCGATGAATATGCAAACGCACTGCGTGGACGATGCCCTGATTTATTCCGTCCTGATGTTTTTCTTACCACGGAGTTTGGGCGTGCTCTGCATGCGAGTTGCGGCTGGGTCGCTTCCAAAGTCGAATATGTGGCCGACTGCAGCGACGGCGTACCTACACTATTCATTCACGTAGGTGCAGATATGTTTCTCAGGAAGGCTTATCGCCCCGACGACTGGCACCATGACATCAGCGTCTGCGATTCGACTGGCAAGCTACGCTCCGGGCCCAAAGGAACATTTCGGGTCGCCGGACCTCTCTGCTTTGCCGGTGACTACTTGGACCGTAGCGTGAGCCTGCCAGAAGACGTTAGCGAAGGAGATTACCTGATGATACACGACGCTGGAGCGTACACTTTTAGCATGTGGTCGCTTTATAACAGCCGACAATTCCCAGCGATCATAGGCTATGAGGACAATGGCAAGAGTTTCCGTTGCCTACGGCAGCGTCAATCAGTGGAAGAGGTAGTAAGATTCTGGTCATGTCCTTGAGCGACTGGATCGGTGGGATCATCTGCTCAAGCTACCTGGCGCTCGGTCAACGACCTGATGGGCAGAACACGGTACATGCATCTCGGCCAGCTGCGAAGCTGCGGTCAAGTTTGGCGGGCTGTAGTTGTGACTGGAGGACTGACTCGCGACATAAATGGCCAACGGACGAAGAGTGTGAGGCGATATGACAGGCAAATCCCCATACCTCGATGATCGGATGGCGAACAAAGACCGTGTTTGCATCATGCAGGTGGTGTTCGTTGACATCGTCTCTTACTCGATGCGGCAGCCATATGCTCAAGATTCGGTGATTCATGCGTTCATGCAATCCCTGAAAAAAGCTCGCTCCGAAACTGCTAAACAGTATATCGAGGAGTTTCATAAGAACGACATCAACCTCACGCGGGATGCAGTAGTGCTGCCATCAGGGGACGGTGCGGCAGTAGGATTTCCTTTTGACTTTATTCACGATTTGCATCTCTCCTTCGCTCGCCACCTCTTCCGAATTGTCGACCAGGCTAACCAGTCTTTCGACTGCAGTTCGTTCCGTGAACACGGATGGTGTGACTGCCATGACGCATTCCGGCTTAGATGCGGGATATCGCAAGGGACACTGATCCTTTACAAAGACCTGAATGACAACTACAACCTCGCAGGAGAGGCGGTGAACATGTCCGCGAGAGTCATGGGACTTGCGGGCGGAGGCCAGATTTTCCTAACGGAATATGCATGTGGCGAGCTTCTGAAGTACAAAGCGAGCTTCGCCAAACAATTTAGGAAATATGAGAATGTTGTGATTAAGCACAACCTGCCAGTGAATGTTTACCAATACATTGACGCTAACCAACCGGGTCTCGACGTATCACATCGAGATGACCTTGTGCCTCGGAATGAAATGAAGAGGCAGAACGAAAATAATATCGCGCTTTCTCCTGCCAAGAAAAAAGCAAATGGTCTGCGCTCCTTCAGGACGAAACGTCCCAAAGTCGGCACATCCTCCAGAACCGCAGATGCTCACGGCCACTTTGTGGATGACGTACGGGATCATTTGATAGAAATTCCAGCAGGGGAATTCCAAATGGGTACGGTACAAACTGGCCAGGTATTGACAAGAATTTCCGTTCCTTTTTTGATGAACAAATACCCGATTACTCAAGCCGTTTACGAGCGTGTCATGCGTGCTAAGCCTAGCCGTTTCATCGGTGCTGACCGGCCTGTCGATAGTATTTCATGGCATGACGCGATTGCTTTTTGCAATGAACTCTCAAGTATTTCGGAACTAGAACCGGTCTATCATACGACTGGAGAAGAAGTGGAGATCGATTTGCACAAGGACGGCTACCGACTGCCCACAGAGACAGAATGGGAATATGCGTGTCTTGGTGGGAACGAAGAGGATAGTTACGGCCCTATCGACAGTGTTGCATGGTACAACAAGAACTCGGACGGACAGACACACGGGGTCGGCGCGAAACCACCCAATGCATTCGGATTGTACGATATGCTGGGGAATGTGTGGGAATGGTGCCATGACTGGTATCAGAAAAATTACCCAGCCAATCCGCATTTGGACTATATCGGTCCGCCATCTGGGCTGCAGCGCGTAATTCGTGGAGGGTCGTGGTCGGATTTGCCAAATAGTATCACAGCTCGCTCTCGTTTCAGGAAGATTCCTGAATCTCGTGAGAACACGCTTGGATTCAGAGTTGTGAGGCGGCCGCGTAGTTGAAAGCCAAGTTCAAATAAAAAAATGGAGTCACAAACATGGCGAACCCGCATAAGATGTTCCTCATTACAACGGGAGGCACCATTGCAGGTCAAGTAGCCACTGACAAACAAGATAAGGACATGGTTCGGACGGCGGATGAATTCAGAAACCTTGTCGGGGGAACAGTTGGCTATTTGAACAGAAAGCATGACATCAGCATTGAGATTGAGCCTTACGCGCTTTGTGATGTTGATAGCTCAAACATTCTGCCGACGCACTGGATGGATTTGGCAGCGTTGATTAAGGACCGATACGATAAATTCGATTCCTTTATCATCACTCATGGAACAAACACCCTGGGATATACCGCTGCAGCCTTATCTTTTGCGCTCGCTAACTCCAATAAGCCAATCATACTGACAGGCTCCCAAGTATCAGCCGGCCTGCCTGGATCCGATGGGATGACTAATCTTGATAATGCTATGCGAGTAGCCGTCTGGAAACGCGATAAGAACCCCATAAAGGGAGTAATGGCTGTTTTTGGAAGTCATATAATCACAGGAACAAGGGTCAAGAAGGATACTGAGTTTGACTACGATGCTTTCAAATCATTCGGCACGGGGAGCCTGGGACGGATAGGCAGGATCATCAATATAAGCGAAACCAATTTGGAGAAACATCTAAGCTATCTGATCACGTCATTGGGCCCGGAGGCCCGTTTAGCCAAGGACCTGCGGTGTGAGAACGACTTTGAGATGCGTATTGCCTCCATTACTGAATTTCCGGGGATGTCATCAGACATTTTCAAAAACCTTGTTGAGCACAATGGCGTCAAAGGCTTCATTCTAAGGGCGTTTGGAGCGGGCGATCCCTGCACCAATCATCGTGCCGCCTTCGAGTATTTGAAGACACGGCAGATACCTTTAGTTGTCACCACGCAGGCACCTAATGGCAATAGTAATTTTCAGGTAAATGAGCCGGGCAAGATGTTGAGAGATGAAGAATTAGCGATTCCCGCGTATGACATGAGCATTGAATCGCAGACGACGAAGTTGGCTTGGCTGCTGGCCAAAAAGAATAAGGGGGAGTTGGGCTATATGCAGTTATGCAAGGAGATGGTTCATGACATACGTGGTGAAATTAATGTGATGTGGGAGGTCGGTATATAGGCAACGCACTTGAAAGTAAGAAAAGAAAAAATGATTCAATCTTGCCCTCAGGTCACATTTACAGCCTATGCTGCCTTCGGAATGATCGGGAGAGACTGCAGATTTGTCGCAATTGGGTGATCGTGGACCAAATGTGTTTCTCGTCTTTCGTCCTGGTCACCAAGAGTGTTGAATCTTTCCATGGAATGCGGAGGGAACGTAGTGAGCTATCCCCAAGAGGTGGAATTGAACCTGGCTTTCTTCAGAACTCATAGTTTATGGCATATTGTCTCGGAGAACCCGGCAGTTCGAAGTTGCCCTGATGCAGCACAACGCCGAAATCGTCTTGGTAATGAGGGAATTCCTCTCTTTGATGAACTTAAGACCAGCGTCGGTCTGTGTGACTCACCGTTGGGACGCAGGTATATCGCTGTGCATTGCCGAGGTCATCAGCTTCTGGACGAGAGGAAACTCGCAACCGTGCTGGGTTGTCCTTTTGCTCGGCTGGCTGAAGAAGAACTCACAGAACAATTCAGTGCTGAAAAAGGGCTCGTGAATCCTTTCGGGCTGGCCCAAAGGGCGGACGTTCAGCAGATCTTCGACAAAACGGTTCTTGACAGCTACTTCCCACCGAACACGATGATGACGAATCTTGGCCATCTATGTTATGCAGTCGAGTTTCACGCCTCTGAAGTAGTTGAAGCACTCGACGCCACGGTAGCCGATTTAGTCCAGGAACAGGGGACACATGTTCCCAAGGTACATAGTTTAGGAATTCTTACAGGCAACGGTCCAGAATCCGGGATTCTCTTATGGCAATTGATTAATGCGCACATCCGAAACCATTCTTCAAAAATCTTTCGTGGTGATTACAGCTTCCCGTCTGTCTTTGTGGAATCTTTGCCCGGAATGGGACTGACGATGGAGCTTAGAGAACGGGAGCGGGATGTCCGACCAATCGTTCTGGAGGGCGTCAGACGATTGTGCGACCGGGGTGCGACTGTTGTTGGTGTTGCGTGCAATACAACCCAGTACTTTGCGGACGAAATTGCAGAAGTGTGCGAGAAAAACGGTGCGCAATTTGTAAGAATGGCAGAGGAAACGGCGAGCTATTTGCGGCGACAGGGGATCAAAACGTTTGATTTTATCGGAATAGGAGCAGTCTTGGATTTTGCGGGCTGGAGCGGCTTCGGGAAGGCTTTGAGTGATTTTGACATCAAAACGCCATCAGAGGAGAGTCGCCTAAGAATAGGCCAACTGGCCTATAAGGTAAAAAACGAAGTAGTGACGGGGAGAACAATCACCAAGCTCAGGGATTTGATAAATGAAACCCAGACTGAAGTAGTGGTGGTTGCACTTACAGAGTTATCGATCCTTCTTGCTGATCAAAAAGCAAAGAAGAGATCACAAAAACACTTTGTGGATACTCTGGAAATTTTAGCTGAGAAGATGGCTGATATATATATACAGGGGTATGTTGTTCAGCTACAAATCGCTAACGAAAAACTTTCGCTGGCACAATCGGCATGATTGGGATGAAAATTAACAACGACTCATCTATGTAGCGCCTGGACCTATTTTTGGCAGTTCCCCCAAACCCGCCCACATCTCCGGCTCGATATCCGGAAACACACAATCGCGTTGCTCGATTGTCTCCAAATCGGACAGTTTGTCGGAAGGAACTTGATGAGTGGCTTCGAAGCGGCGCCAGATGTCCAGTAGTGTCCGTAATTGTGTCAAGTGGGTATTGAAGCGTTTTTCGGCGTAGTCGCGGGCATGTTTAGTCGTGATCAGGAATTGCCAGTCGGACGATTCCAGCAGAAGAAGCTCGCGGCAGATCTGGCGGGCCAGACGGGTGGCGTCATGATGGCCTCGCCATAACCCGCTGGCGGCCATCTGATGAACGGCCAGCTCTGCCGGATAGATGTGCTGCCAGGTCCACTTCGTGTCTTCATTCAGCCAGACGCTATTGTCGCTGTTTGCTCCCCAGGAGCCTTCCGGCAGGGCAACAGAACCAGCCGGAGCGTAGTGGTCAAGATATTCGCTGCACGAAATCAATCGCACCTGTGATTCCGGCCTTGCATATTCCAGAACAACGTTCTTCAGCCACTCCGGGCCTTCAAACCACCAGTGCCCGAACAATTCGGCATCGAAGGGAGCCGTCAAGATCGGTACTCCGGGAACATTGTTGCCATACGTCCTCAGTGCTTCGGCGGTGATACCGGCGAAGTGAGAGGCATGTTCGCGGGTACGGTTCTGCGCCACTTCGAAGAAATAAGGCTGCTTTTCTCCCAAATCGACTTTAGGGCCGGTAATGCGCCAATAACGATGTCCACCGGGCCAGCGCTTCTTGTGGAACTCCAGGTAATTTGGATCTCCCGGATATCCATGCTCACCGCTCCACACTTGAATTCCGGTGCGTGGATCACGAGTAAAGAAGGCTACGCGAGCATTGTGAGTTCCATTACCTGCAACATCCGCTCGTCCTGCTCCATCCGACCGCCTTTGCCCTGCGAATTGGCGACGGCTGGAATCCGCATAGTATGGTCGATAGAAATTTTTCTGCGGATGTTCCAACGGAGTTTCCATTGCCACCGGTACTCCGCCGGCCAGCAGTTCATAGGGAGTGAACTGTGTGGATGTGTCCACCAGATGGGTATCCACATAAAAGAATTCAATCCCGTTTTCCGCCAGGATTTGCTCCACCCCCTCGCGCATGAAAGGCTTGGACCCGTATGCCTGGCCAAAGCCATTCGCTGCCACTGGGAAGTTCCAGCAGCCTGCGGGACGATAGCCGCACTCAGGCAGCCAGATTCCGCGTGGCTTGCGACCAAAGAATCGCCGGTGAGTTTCAACGCCGGTCCTGACCTGCGCTCGAATGGACTCATCTGTGCCGAGCAGCGGGAAGTATCCATGGGTGGCGCCGCAGGTAATGATTTCGATGGCGCCGCTTTCGTAGAAATAGCGGAACCCCTTGATGATGTTGCCGTTCAGCGAGTCAAACTGCCGCAAGGCCTGATCGTAGAATTTCTCCCAGAATTGCGCGACCCGGACAAGATGCGAATCGCCTTTGCGGTCGAATTCCTGCACGTCATTTCGCGCAGCCTCAATTTTGCGCTGCAAGTACTTGGGAAATTCAGCCTTGAAGACCGGATGGGCAAGCTGTTCCAGCAGAATGGGAGAAAGATTGACATTGGCCTTGAGGGCCAGTTTTTGTTGTTCCAACTCGGCAAAGATCCGCAGCAGCGGCAGGTAAGTTTCGGCAGCCGCTTCGTACAGCCATTCCGTGCCATGCGGCCAGGTGCCATGGTTGATCACGTAAGGCAGGTGGGAATGCAAGGTAAAGGTGACATATCCGAGCTGGCTTGGCGCTGAATTTTTGGGCATGATGAAATTACAAGCGGCTTAATTAAAGGGATGCCTATCTTGTGAGATGCGTGTTTGCAGGCTCAAATCCCAGTGTAACAAAAAATCAGGGAGCAGGTTAAAGGCAGGGAATCAAGAGGTGTGATTAAAAGTGCGAGTCAAGCCAGTACCCATGCTGTTTACTTAAGCGGTTTCGGGACCTTTTGAGTTCAACGATGGAACCGCAAGGTCCCTCCGCTTTACCCCCGCTGGCGCGTGGGTAAAGCCTCGGGATGACGAACCATGTTGGGGGG
>DATDGL010000098.1:0-37080 GCA_036522115.1 Candidatus Angelobacter sp. | reverse complement strand
GTTTAGAGAAAATAGCCGTCTTTGGGCACAAGGCGCAAGACGGTACAGTGACTCCAACGCATGCCGCTCTCCAACTTGAATCTGGTGAATGGACCAGCAAACTAGGGCCTTTCGAAGACATTACCCACAAGAAACTCGAAGACGTAAACGGACCCACTTACGGGAAACCTGTTTGCTTTATGTCCCGGCCACGGTCAACAAGGGCGTGAGCTTGTGCCCGCCATGCCGCAATCCTTGAGCTCAGAACACCCTTCCCCCTTGTCATCCTGAACCGCAGCGCAGCAGGTGGAGGACGAGAAATATCGCGCGACGGATTCCCTGCCCTTTGAACCCGGCTCCACAAGCACGCGGCAGCCAAAGTCATTGACGACTGGGGAGTGGACTATTTTGGCTTTATTGTGACCATGCAGTTTCTCCTTGTCATTCTGAGAGGCTGTGACTTTTTGGTTTTTCGCGAAAAGCCATGCTGAAAACAAAGCACTTGCACGGCAAAAATTCGCGATTTTTTTAAAAAGTCACAGCCTCTGAGCCGAAGCGTAGCGCAGGGGAAGAATCCCACAACCGCATCCAGGAATCAAGCAGCGTTCAACGTATTCATCTCACTCCCTGAGAGTGCATGCGGTTTGACTTTTTGCCCACAAAATATCTTTGTTTGCGGTCAAAGTAGCCCACTACCGACGGCTGCGGAATTGAGAGCGTGAAAGTGGCCGGCCTTAAATGAGCGCCGGTATACAGGGCCGCGATTTGTCCGGTTTGAGCGACCGCGATATGATTTGTCAAGAGGGACTGCCATGACGACCGAGCGAATCGACATTGATCCGGCGATTATGATGGGGAAACCCGTGATTCGGGGGACGCGAATCACCGTCGAGTTGATTCTACGCAAACTCGCTGAGGGTGCCTGCGAGGGTGAACTCCTGGAAGACTATCCCCACCTCACACGAGAAGACATCCGGGCGGCAGTGGCTTATGGCGCCGCAAGCGTGGCCCACGAGGAAGTGGTGTTCCTCCCACAGCGGCCCTTAGCCAGCGAATCCTAAAGCATGAACTTCGTGGCGGACGAGAGCTGCGCCGGGCCTGTAATCCGGGCGTTGCGTGAAGCCGGTCACGACGTGGTTGCCATCACCGAAGTTACACCAGGTGCAAGTGACGACCAGGTGCTTAAGCGCGCTCTGAATGAGAAGCGCGTGCTCATCACAGAGGACCGCGATTTTGGCGAATTGATTTACGCACGCGGCCGTTCGTCGGCTGGCGTAATCCTGTTGAGGTTTCACAACCGCGCGCGCCATGTTAAGGCTGCGACCGTGGTTGACGCAGTCGCAAAGTTGGACTCGCGACTGCAAGATGCCTTTGCTGTGGTGGAACCCGGACGAGTGCGCATTAGCAGCAGGCCGTAAGTCGCGCGCCTGCGGCGCCATCGCCAGCTCTTTTTTCCGGGAGTCTGATTTCTCCGAAACGCGTAAAGTTTTTTCTTTCCAACAACATAATAAAACATAAAAAATATATCAAATGAATGCTTGACAACATATGAATAGATCTTGTATGATGCTTATAGATCGCCCCAGGGCGATAGCACGTTACGATCTTTGGAGAACTGAATATATGGATCGCGCAAACGAACATCCGCCCGCCGTTGGCCGGAATGAACTGCCGCCACCGCTGTCCCGCGATGACAAACAAGATCCGGTCGAAATGCTGGACTCCATTGCCTCCTTCCTCCGCCGATACCTCATCTGCGACGAACACCAGCTAACCATCCTCACCCTCTGGATTGTCCATACTTGGTGCTACCAGCAATTTCTCACCACTGCATACCTCGATGTCCGCTCTCCGGAGCCGCACTCGGGAAAGTCCCGCTGCCTCGAACTGCTCAATGAACTCTGCAATTCGCCGGCGCTTCTCACCGCTGCTGGTTCGGAGACCATTCAAGACAGGCTCCTCCACGAGCGCTCGATGGAGGAAATCACAAACGATCAGGGCATTTCTCTCCTGTCGCCACATACCATGCTTCTCGATAACTGTCATTACATGATCGGATCTTCTGAGCGCCAACCCCTGCTTGCCATGCTTACCTCGGGCGTCTGCCAGACTTCGCGCTATGCTTTTGGCTACACGGACTATTGCCTCTTTGGCCCCAAAGCATTTGCCGGGAACGGTCGCCTGCCTCACTCTCTGGCCGCCTGCTGCATCCCCATGGTTCTCCGTCGCAAGAAACCTTCGGAGCTTGTGGCCCGCTTCACTCGGAATTCAGATTCTCTTCCCGCCAGGGTGCGTGATTGGCTCGAAAACGTCGAAAAGCATCCATCGCTGGCCCCGGAAAGGGCGATGCAAGCGCCGCCAGGGCTCCCTTCGGACCTCACCCCTCGCCAGCAGGACTGCGCCGAACCACTCCTCCACGTCGCCAATATGGTCGGCGGACCCTGGCCCAAAAAGGCCTTTGCCGCCATCTCTGCCATCTTCCAGGCCAGCGAATGTAGCGATTCCCTTCAGGTGCTGGCAGACGTTCGTGCCTGGTTCTTTATGAACAAGGATCCTGAATACCTGCTCACCCGCGACCTCCTCCCTCTGCTCACCAGCATGGATCAACGTCCTTGGAGCGGTTGGCTGCACGAGTCCGGACGCAAGCTCGGGGCCCTCCTCCATCCCTTTGGCATCTTCAGCCGTCGTCTCAATATCGGCGACCAAAAAGGGATCAAGGGTTATCTTCGCGCAGATTTTCAGGATGCCTGGGAACGCTATCTGCCTCCCCTCCGCCTCGAACAACAGATGTCTTCATCCTCCAAAACGGGAGCGTGAGGTGGCCGGGTGCTTAAAGGTGGAGGAATTGAAACGCTTCCTCCACCCATTCGTCCTCCACTTTTGCCCTTTAGATTCAATCAGGTGGAGGAAGAGGACGAAGAGGACGAATCAGCCGGAGTTTACAAAATCAAAAGATCCCGACGGCTGCTGCATGGTCCCCGGAAGAAGCCACCCGGCGATCGCGGGTCAACAATGGTGCTCGCAGATTTTCAGCCAGCGCGATATAGGCCGCATCATAGGCGGAAAAATTGTGGCGCAGTTGCCAAATCCGGGGCACCTGCGGCGCCGGGCTTCAGTTGCTCGCAACGCCGCGCCCTATATACCCTCGACCATGAGCCTCGTGTCCGGCAGCACGCTCAGGTACGGCAGCATCAGGTCAGGGCGCGCCAGGCGGCTGACGGCGTTCAGCGCCGAGGCAATCGCGCCTTCCTGCCAGCCAGGCAACGACGACACCTGGTCGCCAACAATGAAGAAGCATGGTTGGTTCCCGCCATCCACGCTCGTGCCCTGGATGATGCGATTGTAGTGATGGACGCTGTTCTTGACCTCGTTCCACTGCGCCCAGCCGCCCTTGATGTGGGCCATGTTCTGCCATGCGATCGCCACCCCGCGGTCGAGACCCGCGGCAAACTCCTTGCCAAATAGCGCCGCGCCGGTTCGTGCTTTGCGAAGCCGCTCCGGCACGCTCATGCGGCCAAAGTTGGCGGCGTTCTCGGCAAAATTGTAGGCGCCGGTCAGCACGCCTTTGCGGTCGTGATAGGCATTGGAGGGATACCAGATCTGCGTGATCGGGTTTTCTGTCCAGGAGATCCCGCCGTAGATGGGCACAACGCCTATTTCGGAGTCATCGCAGGTCATCACCGATTGGCCTTCGGAATCGATGTGGGTGTGAAACGGCTTGCCTTGCCACAGGGTGCGGTCGGCCTGCCAACCAACCTTCGTGGTGCAGGCGAGGAATCGCTTGGTCTCTTCTTTTTTGGCCTGCGCCGCGTAGACGGCGTGGAGCGCCTGCTTGAACTCGTCCGAGAACCCACCCTTTTTGCCGGGGGCCTGCAGTTGCTGGGAGAGGATTTTTTCCAGGAAGGGAATGGCAAGGTTGCAGAAGCAGTAATCCGCGCGAAACGGCGCCTCGTGGCCGAAAGCGGAGATCAGGAACTGGCCGGTTTTCTGCTCGTAGTCAATGCTGGTTACAGGACTGTTCAGGTGTACCACTCCATCGCGCATCGCCACTTGCTGGCTGAACGCGTGCTCGACCTGGTCCATTCCCCCAACCGGCTGGAACAGGGTGGGCTGCCACAGGAAATCGGCGGGTTGATAGAAACGGGTCTTTTTCCAATACTCTGACGCGAGCAGCCGGTCGAGATCAATCGCCTGGGCGATCTCGCCGGGCCTGACTCCGGGCAGCTCCCTGAAGCCCGCGCGATCGGAGGCATCTTCTGTGTCATCCTGCCCAGGCTTGCCGGTGCCGACCACATAACGCCCGTCCTTGGTCAAATCGCCGAAGGTGACCATCAAGGAGCGCAATTGTTCCACGCGCTTGGCCGTTGAGGATTTTCCGAGCAGTTGCGCGGCTTTCTGGTACACCATCTGGGCAATCCAACCGCGAGTGTTGTGGGTGAGTTGGCGGTTGACCACCGCCTTGTCCCCTTCAGGGCCGCCTTTCATCTGGGCCATGTTTGAGTCGCTGGCCATAACGTAAATTTCTACCGCGACCCCGAAGCGCCGCAGGTAGTCGAGCAGTCGCTTGTGGCTGGACGGGATGCGTCCGGGTCCGGCGTTGAGATACGGCTCACTGTCGCCGACGGGATGCTCGAACCGCACCACTTGTGTTTCGCCAGGCTGGCTGTAGAGATCGCTGTTCTTGTCTTCGGTCAGGGTGTCCCCGGTGCGCAGGGTCAAGCAGCGCCCGCCGGTTCGGTCGCGGGCTTCGAGAACAGTTACCTTGACGTCGCTGTTGTTGGCGAGCAGCTCGTATGCGGTGGTCAGCCCGCCGACCCCGGAACCGATGATCACGACGTGCTTTCCGTTGAGGCTGTCTCGCGGGACCACGCACGGATCGTAGGTGACGTGCATCTGATCGTTGGTGGCGCGGTCGAGGGCCGCCCAGGCGCGTGCAGATCGGTGGTGAGTGAGATATTCGCGACGACTTTCGTGCATGTTGGGGCCTCCTGGCTAATGCCAATACTGTTTACTTAACGCGAAGAGAAAAAAGTTTCGTCATCCCGAGGGTTTCCTCTCGCGCCAGCGAGGGGAAATCGGAGGGACCTTGTGTTCGACATTAACTTAAAAGGTTCCGAAACTCATTAAGTGAACAGTATTGTGGCTAGTGCAGAATATGTTGGATGTTCTTCCGCGTCAAGCAATTCCCGTTTGGGGAGAGTCCCAAAATGAACATGGGCCGCGCTTGGAAATCTTTAATGTCCAAATTAAATCTTGCCTCAGTACCAAATCAGAACCTCAAGTCATTATCTTCCCTGCTTATGAAACGTATCTGGGTCGCCGGCGCCTACGCGCTCGCCCGCCAGAGGGAAGCCGGGTGAGTCGAGCTTCATGGATGTGGCGTGGTCATTCTGCATCACGAAGGCAACGTGCGCGGAGGGGGAGGAGCGCAGGGCGAAGCTGCCATCGTCTTGTTTGAACAGACGTTCCGGGCCTTCTCCCAGCGGCTGGATCATGAGGCGTCCGTTCTCATCGAAGACGCGATAGGTGCGGCGGTACTGGGCAAACGAATCGTGCAGGTTGGCGGAAACACGATCGAGCTTGAGCACATAGGTTCCGGCCAACTGTTTACGCTCGCCATCGGAGACAGGTTTGTCCGCGAGCATTCGCTCGGCGGCTGGATTCGGTGCGGGAAGCGAAGGCAGGCCCAGAATCGAGCGGGCGAGGGCGCGGGTGATGGCGTACGCGTTCTGCCCCTCGGTATTGGTGAGCACTACGATGGTGAGTTGGTCTTCCGGGAAGTCATAGAGGCTGCCGCTGTAGCCGAGCAGCGATCCGTGCTGGCCGATGCGGCGATGGTCCTCCTCATGGTTCAGGATCATGGCAAAGCCGTATTGTGCTTTGGGATCCTGCGGGCTCATCTGGGAGGCGGCGCCTTCCGCGGTGGACATGAGCTTGAAGGTCTCCGGACGGACCAGGTTCCGGGTCTTGATGGCGCGCCATAACTGGAGAAGATCACCCACGGTGCTGCAAAAGCGCAAGTCAGAGTTGTAAGCCATGCCATTCTCGTTGGCCGGCACGTAGCCATCGCCGTACTTGCGGTAGGCGTGGGAGAGACCTCGCGTAAGAGTGAAATCGTCACAATACGTAGTGGCCTTCACGCCCGCCGGATTGAAGATGTTCTGCTGCACATAGTCAGGAAAGCTCTGCCCGGTCACCCGTTCCACCATGGTCACCAGCAACTGGAAGCCGGAGATGGACCAATCCCACTTTTTACCCGGTTCGTTGACCCAATTCTTACCGGCGTAGAGCGCCATCACTTCATCCAGCGCTTTGGGCTGGCGGCTGGTGGCCTCAATGGGATCGCCCAGGTAGTGGTAGTCCACGATGCCGGAGGTGTGGTTGAGCAACTGGCGAATGGTGACATGATGGCCTTGCAGGGGAAATTCCGGGATGAACTTTGAGATGTCGTCATCCAGAGACAATTTGCCGCGCTCTACCTGCTGCATGACTGCGATGCCGGTAAAGGGCAGCATGGGGTCGACTACGTGGTAGACGGTCTCATCTTTTGTGGGCGTCTCCAGGCCAAGGTCAGCGAAGCCGTATCCTTGGTGCAGGAGAATACGGTCTCCGCGAGCCACCAGCACGGACGCGCCAACAACATGCTCGCGGGTCATGACCTGCTTTACGATGGCCTCAAGATCACTTGCCGTCTGTGTTCCATTCTGGGGAACAGCAGGGGCAACCAGGAGAAGAGAAACTGCGAACGTTAGGAAAGCTGGCCTGCGCATGGAGACAGATTATAGACGCCTCAGTTGGTTATACGAGCAGTCACAAGAATTTCATTTTCGCTGTCATGGCGGCAGGGTCGTTCTCGCAAAGAATGGTAATTGGGTAATTGGAAGTCGAAAACTGAGTCTCGATCTACTGAGGGACATCCAGGGGCAAAATCCTCGGTTAGTAGAAGGACAGGTTTTTCATTGGGTAATGTTTGCGGTTGCGCGTCCAGAGCGCGGCGCGATGCTGCAGGGTGGTCGCTGCGATGAGCGCGTCGCCTAATTCGAGACCATGGCTCTTGTGGTATTGCCGCAGATAGTCACCGGCCTGGCGACCGGTTTCAGCATCAATTGGAGCGCAAGCCAAGGCGCGAAAGAGGCCGGTTAGGGAATCGTGCTCGCGTGGGCGGGCGCCAGCCCAGAGTTCCGCCGCGGTCACGGGCGAATACAGGATAACGCTGTCAGATTGACTCAGTTCCGTCCAGCGAGCGAGCAGGGCCAAGTTCCTCCCCCGCGAGACTTCAATCAGGACATCGGAGTCTACGAGGACGGTCATTTCTTTGCCAGCCCCGCAAGCCGCCTCCCGCGACGCAGGCTGCGCACGTATGCAATCGAACCAGGCAGATCGGAGCGGTCTCTCCTTACTCCGATGAAAGCCTGCATAGCATCGCGGCGCTCATCCAGCTTACCTAGATACCGCTCCCGCGCCGCTTGGCGCACAAGGTCGGATACGGTGGTTCCCTCACGGCGCGCATGAGCGTGCAGCGCGTTCCAGAGGTCCTCATCAAGGTACAGTTGAGTGCGGCGCATGATGTATAGTATACATCGACCCTTAGTATCTTGATTCTTACCCTTAGCGAGGCAAACCCCGGACATGCCTGGGCGCTGGTCTTGCAGGAATTAAAGTGGGCCGCCATTGAATATCCGCCCACTGGCCGCCGTCCAGGATGACCTTTAAGCGTCCGCGTTGTTGCTTTCTAGCCAAAAGGCCAGGAGCCAGGAGCCGGTTTTTCTTTATAATCAAATGTTTGGGCACTATGACGCAGACGGCATTGTATCGACGATTGGCTTCGGCGGACGCGCGCCTGGGCGTCTATAACGGCGCAGAGACGGTGGCGGCGTTTACTGATCCCATGGACGAACTGCGTGCCCTGGTCTCCGGCGGCGGTGTTTTTGAACTGGGGTGGCGGGCCAAAATCATGGTCACGGGCGAAGACCGGGTGCGCTGGCTGAACGGCATGGTCACTAATAATGTAAAAGACCTGCCGGTGCATCGGGGAAATTACAACTTCCTGCTGAGCCCGCAAGGCCGGATCCTGGCCGATATGTACATTTACAACTGCGGCGATTCCCTGCTGCTCGATACTGACCGCTCGCAAGTGGAAAAGGTGATGAAGACCCTGGAGCATTTCATCATCATGGATGATGTGGAACTGAAGGAGTCGAACCTGAGCGCCATTGGCCTTTGTGGTCCCAAAGCGGGACAGGTTCTGGTAGCCGGCGGTTTTGACCTCTCCGGCCTGGATGCTCTTGAAGTGCGCCATGCGCAAGCCGCGATGAATGTGGTTCGCGGGCCTGAGCAAAGGCCTCACTGGTACGAACTGTGGGGAGATAGGGAACAGGGGGCCGGTTACAGGGAAGAGGAGAGTCAAGAGCAATATCAACAGCAGATGGCGGAGTTATGGGACCGGCTGGTTTCGGCTGGGGCTCAGCCGGTGGGCAGCAATGCGCTGGAGTTGTGGAGAATCGTGCATGGAATTCCCAGGTACGGCCAGGACATCCGCGAGCGCGATCTGGCGCAGGAAACAGAGCAAAACCAGGCGTTGAATTTCACCAAGGGCTGCTATATCGGGCAGGAGATTGTGGAACGTATTCGTTCCCGTGGCCAGGTCCATCGCAAGTTTACCGGCTTTGAGTTTCAGGATGCTCTGCCGCAACTTGGTAAATTCGAAGAAGAGGGGCGCGTGATGGGAGAGATCACCAGCACGGCCGAGATTGGCGGCAAGAAGATTGGCCTGGGCTATGTTCGTCGCGAGACGGGATTGCCGGGGGCAAAGTTTAACGTGGGGGGCGTCGAGGCAATTGTGACTGGTCCGCCGTTTAAGATCAGCATTTAGTTTAGGAAAAGCAAGAACAACTACTGCTTTTACGAGGTCCGAATGGCTGAAAAGAAGCAACAGGAATTTGTTGTAAGTGATCGCCGGAGATTTGCTCCGGAGGGTGAACTGCGGACAGATGCCCCCGTGGTGGAGGAGGAGCGGCCCGCCACTCCTCCAACAGCGCCACCCGCAGCACCAGCCCCGCCGCCAGCGGCGGTACAACCCGCGCAGGAGGCCACGCCGGAAGCAGAGTCGGCGGAGATGCCTCCTCCTCCCACGGCTGAGGAGCAGAAGGAGCAGAATGACGCCTACAAGGCGTCCGCCAGGAAGCTGGATGAGATGATCAGCCAGACGCCTGCTATCAAACAGCGCGCGCAGGCCGAGATGACCTTCGAGCGCCTGATTGAATCCTTTTATATGACGGCGTTGATCCAGCTTGGCGCTGTTCGCCAGGAGAACGAGCCTCAGGGGGTAGATATCATCGGCGCGCGCCAGACGATTGATTCCCTCACCCTGCTCCAGGAAAAAACCAAGGGCAATCTGACTGAGCGCGAACAGCACCTGTTGCAGAATGTTTTGTTCGAATTGCGCATGGCATGGATTGAAATCACCAATGCCATCGCCAGTGGCGCAGTCAATTCTGGAATGCCCCCACCCCCGGGCGGAATCAAAAAATGAAGGCTGTCCTCACCGTGCTGGGCAGCGGCACATCCATGGGTGTGCCCACCATCGGCTGCACCTGCCGGGTCTGCACATCCAGTGATCCACACGACCGGCGCACCCGGCCCTCCATCATGCTGGAGTATGCGGAGCGTTGCGTGCTCATTGATACCACGCCTGACTTTCGCCAGCAGGCCATTCGCGAGCACATCTGTCGCCTGGATGCAGTGGTTTACACCCACGGACACGCGGACCACGTCCTGGGCCTCGACGACGTGCGTCCCTTGAGCTTTCGCTCCCCGGAAAAGATTCCGCTGTACGCCTTCCCGGCAACCGCGGAGGCGCTGCAGAAAATTTTTCGCTACATCTTTGACGCCGACTACAAGTACGGAGGCATTGCCCGGGTGCAGATCCAGCCTATCAACGGCTCCCTGGAACTGTTTGGCGCGAGTTTTGAGCCGGTGAAGGTGATCCATGGTGACGCGGAAATTCATGGCTTCCGCTTTGGCTCTGCGGCTTACCTCACAGACTTCAGTGAAATACCGGCAGAATCCATGGGCCGTCTGCACGGGCTGGACATCCTCTTTCTGGACGCCCTGCGGCACAAGCCGCATCCTACGCATTCCACCGTGTCCAACTCTTTGCGGTTGGTGGAAGAACTCAAGCCGCAGCGGGCCTTTTTTACCCACATCTCGCACGATCTTCCCCACGAAGAAACCAACCGCGGCCTGCCTCCGCATGTGAGGCTGGCGCATGATGGATTGAAGTTGGAGTTTGAGATCGCATGAGGATCTTTCGCTCCCTCGAAGAGATACCCGGCGATTTGGGTCCGGCGATCGTGACTGTGGGCAATTTTGATGGGGTTCATCTTGGACACCGGCACGTCCTGCAACAGGTGGTGCGCCGCGCACGCGCCAGCGGCAGCCTGGCCATGGTGCTGACCTTCGATCCGCATCCGCTTCGTATTCTCCGCCCCGACGTGGCCCCGCGGTTGATCACGCCCCGTCCGATGAAGGAAGCGTTATTAGCGCAGTCCGGCGTGGATGCGCTGCTGTGCCTGCCGTTTACCCGTGATTTCTCCATGACTCCACCGATCGAGTTTGCCCGCAACGTTCTGGCCGGCAAGCTGCAGGCTACAGAGGTCCACGAAGGAGAGAATTTTCATTTTGGCCACAAGGCGGAGGGCAATGCGCAGCGCCTCCAGGATTTTGGCCGCCAGTTTGGCTTTGCCGTGGCCACCTATCCGGTGATGATGGTCCGGGGCGAGCCGGTTTCCAGCAGCCACATTCGCGCCCTGGTGGCTGCCGGACAGGTAGGTCGCGCACGCCGATTGCTGGGACGGGTATTCAGCATCCGCGCCGCTCCCGGCCGCGGCCGGGGCTATGGCCATAAATACACTGTGCCCACCATCAACCTGAGCCGTTACGATGAACTGGTTCCCGGTGACGGAGTCTACCTGACACGCACGCGAGTGGGCGATGAAGTCTTTAATTCTGTAACGAACGTCGGCAATCGCCCCACATTCGGAGAGGACTCTTTTGCCATTGAGACCCATTTGCTGGACTTTCATCCACTGGAAGTGACAGCGCAGACAGAGGTGGGGATTTCTTTTTTACGCTGGCGCCGGCCAGAGATCAAGTTTCCGTCGGTCGAGGCGCTGAAAGAGCAGATCGGAAAAGACGTTGTTCGCGCCCGGAAATACTTTCAACTGCTTGCGAGATGGAGACAATGAAAGATTGCCGGAATTGCCGAAATTGAAAACCTGCTGTCGTGTCCTTCCTGGTTTTTATGATCTCTATGGATGTCTGGTTCGCGCTTTTCGCCTTGATTCGCGGCTGAATTCTCTTTTTTGAGTTAGAATCCGCGCGTGGCTACTGTAGACAAGAGCATCGGCTCTGGCGCTGACCGCAGGACCACCTCTCCACCGTCTGAGATCACTTCAACCCAGAAGCGCACATTGCTGGCCGCCGCCATGGGCTGGGGGCTGGACGGCTTTGATGTGATGCTCTACAGCAACATCGCTGTGCGAGTGATGAAAGATCTGGGCATCACCAGCAATGCGCTGATTGGCTTGCCCAATACTTTCATGTTGTTCGCTTCAGGGATTGGCGGGGTTCTGTTTGGTTTTATCGCTGACCGGGCGGGACGCAAGAAGGCGCTGATGCTCAGCATTCTTACCTACTCCGTATGCTCGTTCGGTTCGGGGCTCTCGACCTCTCTTGTTGTCCTGGTAATCTTCCGCTTCGTGCTCGGCCTGGGGATGGGCGGCGAGTGGAATACCGGCGCCACGCTGGTGGCGGAGACCTGGCCAACCCACTTGCGGGCAAAGGCCATCGCCGTTGTGCAAAGCGCCTGGGCCTGGGGTTTGGCAGCGGCCGCCCTGGCGGCCGGAATTGTCTTGAAATACGCGCACTGGCGTGTAGTTTTTTTTATTGGAATTGTGCCGGCGCTGGTGACCCTGTGGATCCGCAAGAGCGTGCCCGAATCTGCCATGTGGAAGGAGCGGAGGGACAGGCAGGAGAGGACTCCCTTTTTAGCGATGTTTGCACCGGGCCTGCGCAAGAACGCCATCTTCCTGCTCCTGATGAATCTGTTTGGCCTGTTTGCATGGTGGGGCCTCTTCAGTTGGATGCCCGTTTACCTGGTCAAGCCGGTGACCGCGGATGGACACGGCGGACGAGGTTTTCAACTGCTGGGCACAACTACGCTGCTGGTGGTGCTGAACCTGGCCGGCATGTTTCCCGGCTACATCACCTTTGGATGGGTGGCAGACCGCCTGGGGCGAAGACGGTCGCTGGTCCTTTATACAGTGTGCGCCGCGCTCTTGATTCCTCTTTATGCGATGGCGCGGAGCCAATGGGCCATTATGGCGTTCGGTACCGTCGTTGCATTTTTTGGAACAGGATTCTTCGTGGGCTCCGGCCTGGTTGGCAGTGAAATCTTTCCTACAAACGTCCGCGCTCGCGCTTTGGGATTCACCTACAACGGCGCTCGGGCGTTAAGCTGCGCGGCGCCGTACACCATCGGTTGGGTTGGCGACCACAAGGGGCTGAGCTGGGCATTCTGGCTGTGCGCAGCAGGCTTCCTGCTGACGGCGCTGATGGCGGCACAACTGCCGGAGACGAAGGGGAAAGATCTGGAGTAATTTTTGATTTGTAATTTGTGAGATTGATCTGGTTGCTGCCGGCTTAATCTGTGGTCAGCGCGGGCACTGCGTTCTTCCTGGGCCGCCGATTGGATTGCAGGACCTTCTTGCGCAAGCGGAGCGAATTGGGCGTGACCTCTACCATTTCATCATCGGCCACGAATTCAATTGCCTGCTCCAGAGTGAGCAAGGTAAACGGCACAAGGCGGATGGCTTCATCGGCAGTGGAGGCGCGCATGTTGGTCAGCTTCTTTTCCCGCACCACGTTGACGTCCAGGTCCACCTCGCGCGCGTTTTCCCCGATTACCATTCCCGCATAGACCTCAACGCCGGGGCCGGCAAACAAGACTCCACGCTCCTGCAAGTTGAACAGAGCATAGGCCGTCGACATTCCAGGACGGTCCGCCACCAATGCTCCGGTCATGCGATGCGGTATCTCGCCGAGCCATTCGGTGTAGCCGTCAAAGAGTGAGTTCATGATCACGGTGCCGCGGGTATCGGTGAGCAACTCCGAGCGCAGGCCGATCATTCCCCGGCTGGGAATGCTGAATTCCATGCGCACCCGTCCGGAGCCGTGGTTGTGCATTTTGGTAATGTGACCTTTACGCGAGCCGAGCTTCTCAATTGTCACGCCGACAAAACTTTCCGGAATGTCTACGGTGAGCTTTTCTACCGGCTCCATGAGCTTGCCGTCCACCTTTTTGGTGACGATCTCCGGCTTGCCTACCATCAGCTCATAACCTTCACGGCGCATAGTCTCAATCAAAATGGAGAGCTGGAGTTCGCCGCGTCCCAGCACCTTGAAAGAGTCGGTGCTGTCTGTCTCCTGAACTTTCAGGGAGACATTGGTGAGCAATTCCTTCTGCAGGCGTTCACGCAGATTGCGGGAGGTCACATAGGCGCCTTCTCTGCCCGCAAACGGAGAGGTGTTGATGGTGAATTGCATGGCAATGGTGGGTTCATCGATCACGATGTGCGGCAGCGGCGCAGGCGTTTCCGCGCTGGTGATGGTCTCGCCAATGGCGATGCCCTCAACTCCGGCGATGGCGACTATATCGCCCAACTGGGTCTGCTCGATGTCTGTACGCTTCAAACCGCTGAAGGAGAAAAGTTTGGTGATCTTGACCTTTTGCAAAGAACCATCCAGCTTGGCAATGCCTGCTTCTTCGCCATTGCGCAAAGTCCCGTTGAAGACGCGGGCAATGGCCATGCGGCCGAGATAGTCGCTGTAATCCAGATTGGCCACCAGGATCTGGAGAGTATTTTGGGCGTCCCCGGCGGGCTCCGGGATCGTAGTCAGAATGGCGTCAAACAGCGGGCGAAGGTCCTGCCCAGGCTTCTCGGCGCTCATGGAGGCGGTGCCGGCCTTGGCGTTGGTGTAGAGGACGGGAAAATCGAGCTGGTCTTCGTGGGCGTCCAGGTCGATGAACAAATCGTAAATCTCGTTGAGTACTTCCTGCGAACGGGCATCGGCGCGATCAATCTTGTTGATCACCACCACGGGAGGCAGTCCAAGTTCCAGGGCTTTGCTCAGGACGTAGCGCGTTTGCGGCAGAGGGCCCTCGCTGGCGTCCACCAGCAGCATGACACCGTCCACCATTTTCAGCGCCCGCTCCACCTCGCCGCCGAAATCGCTGTGGCCGGGCGTATCCACGATGTTGATCTTTACCTCGCTGTGCCACACTGCGGTGTTCTTGGCCAGGATGGTGATGCCCCGTTCGCGCTCCAGTTCGTTGGAGTCCATGACCCGCTCGATGATTGCTTCATTGGAGCGAAAGGCCCCGCTCTGCCGGAGCATGGCATCTACCAGAGTAGTTTTTCCGTGGTCAACGTGAGCGATGATGGCAATATTGCGGATTCCAGAGGCCAAAAATTCTCCCTTAATTCTTTACTTAGATCCTTCCATTCTAGCTGCAAACGCGATATCTTTGCCTAATTAGCGGAGGTCAAGAATTTCAATGCTGTTTCGTCGTTCCCTGGTACTTGCTTTCTTGTTTGCGTCTTTTTCTACCTGTCTTTTTGCCCAGCAACTTCCTCAGGAGAAGCTGTTCACCATCAGCGTAGCGCCTCCCACGACTCCCAGGGATGTGCAGGTCCGCTATTTTCTGACGGGCGAATTTGGAGTTGTCTCCTCCGCCACTACGGCAACGGGCGACAAGGGCGTCATCGTGATCCGGACCGAAGTGGAAAGCAAGCCGGCGACATCTTTCAGGGCCATTGCCTATGCGCCGGGTTGCCAGTTTGTGGTAATCAGCGTTGACGACTTGAGCGCCAGCAACCGCGAGGGCCAATTCGAATGCCAGCCGCTTCGCACCACGCTGCTTCAGGGCAACGTCTCCACATCCGAACTGCGCGGGAAAGACTTGCAGGTTGAAGTCCTTTACTCGTGCGATTGGGCCTCAGATTTTTTCAAGCTCGGTCACGGCGCCATCTCACCGCTGTCGGTGGCTAAAGTACAGGTTGGTACAGATGGATCATTTTCTGTGGAGCTGCCCGATTTCGCCGGTGATCCGTTGTGGTCAACTCTCTCCAGCAATGCCACGCTTAAGTTTTTTCTGGTCGACGCCGGCAACGGACAACGGCTGAGCTCCTTGACGCCGCCCGCTGACTTGTCCAATGGAGGCGCGCTGAAAGTTGCTTCCAGCTATCCGCAGGTAGCGTTTACTGTGAAGAGCAATTAGCACTCAACCCGCAAACGGCATTTTCTCGCCGCGAGCGCGTTATCGGCATGTATGGGGGTTCTTCCCAGGGCGCTCTCGTGAGAATTCCCTGATTGCTAAGCTCTGAGCCGTTTATTACTTCGAGAGTGGCTCTTCAATCTTCATCTTCTGATCGGCTTCTGCGACTATGGATTTGTGGACAGGCTTGTAGCCATCCTTCTGCAGAGTGATTTCGTAGTTGCCCGGCTCAAGCTGAATTTCGAAGGGAGTGAGCTTGGGCAGAGTGGCGCCGTTAATGATCACCTGCGCGCCCTTGGGATCAGTCTTGATTTCTATACGGCCCATGCCTTCCGATGAGCCACCGCCAAAGAGTCTCTTAAAACCGCCGCCGACAACTTTGATGTTATCGGTACGCCCTTCCACTTTGAGGCTGGGTGAGTAGCTGAAGGTCTGGCCGGCAGCAAGCTTGATATCGCTGGAACTGTCAAAATATCCGTCTTTGTGCAAAGTGACGTTGTGGCTGGCCGGATCGAGAGTGAATTCAGCAGGAGAAAACTTGCCCGTATCTTTGCCGTCGATGAGAATCCTTGCGCCCACTGGAGTCCCGGCCACCGTCAACCATGCCTTGACAGGAGTGAGCTTTACCTCCAGCGCAATGCGATTGCCGCTGGTAACTTGTACGCTGCGAGTTTCAGTGGAATATCCGGCTTTGCTGACCGTGACCCTGTAGACGGCAGGCGCAAGGGATCCCAGGGTCTGCGGAGTCTTCCAGGTTTCAGTGGTTCGTCCTTCGACAGAAAAAGTGGCTCCGCTGGGTTCAGAAGAGATAACGAGTTCTCCATCCACCACCGCAGTGGGTGCGGCAATAGCCTCTTTCACGGCCCTTGTCCGGGTTGACCTGCCCTGCGCCTCGCGCACATCAATTGCAGATACGGAAGGCAGCACCAGAGGCGAATCTGGCGGCTTGGATGGCTGTTCCGCAACCGGTTGGCTGCTCGTCACAGCAGGTGACGGCAACTTGCCGCGATGATTCAATGAAATAGCTACAGCAGAGACAACAAACAAGCCGGCAATGATCCCACCTACCAGCTTCCATTGGGCCAGCATCTTCACTGGCATCTTGCTGGGAACCGCGGGTGCAGTCTGTGTCCTGGCGGCGGCTGGCGCCGGTTTGGCCGGTGTGGGCGCAGTGGGTGCATGACCATTCCCATTTACGCCATTGGTCGCTACGGCCGGCGCCGGCTGCGCGCCATTCATCGGAGCGGGAGCGCTCACCGGAATAGGCTTCGCTGGCGGGATCGAAGGAGCTTTTGCCGGCTGGATCGGTGCTGCTGGTTTGCCGTTTGCGTTAGCAGCCACCGGTGCCGGAATCTTTCCCGTGGCAATGGCCCCTGGAATTGCAGCAGTCCTGGCTCCGCCGGAAGCGTTCATCGCTTCCTCCAAAGCCGTACCTAATTCAGCGCAGCTTTGGAAGCGCGCCATCGGGTTCTTGGCCAGGGCCCTCATGATGACTTTGGAAACTGCTTCAGGAACGCGGGTGTGCGCCGTGGAAGCCGGGGCCGGGTCAATATCGGTGATGTTGCGGTCAACCTCGCCCAGATGTTTTCCCGCAAATGGATTACGCGTGGTCAACAACTCGTACAAAATTGTCGCGGCACTAAAAAGATTGCCGGCGGCGGTAACCGGTTTGTTCTTGAGCTGCTCGGGTGACAGATAATGTTCGCTCTCCAGGCGTTTTGCCGGAGTCGGCGCATACAATTGCTTTTCCCGCAGCAGGCCGAAGTCGAGTATCTTCAGCGTGCCATCCGGCAGTACCTTGATGTTGGCCGGATTCAGGGCGTAGTGGATAACATTCTTCTGGTGCGCGCAATCCAAAGCGGAGCACAACTGCTTACCCAGGGCGGCGATCTCGGCCACGTTCAGGTTGCGGGCGAACTCTTTGACGTTCACGCCTTCAATGAATTCTGAGGTCAGGAAGACGGTAAACTTTTTATATCCACCGGTGTAGAGCCGCGCGATATTGGGATGATCCAGAGCGCTGGCCGGCCGCGCTTCAGCAAGGATCCGCTTGAGCAGGTCATCAACGTCATCCAGCCATTCCGGGACCTGGATCTGGCGCAATGCGACCACACGATTCAACTTTGGATTTCTAGCCTTGTGGACCACGCCCACTGTCCCGCCACTAAACGGCTGGAGAAGTTCAAGACGATCGGTACGCAGACCGGCTTCTGGACTGACAGTGGCTGTGGCTGCTCCCGTGGTGTCTTCCATAAAAGTAACCTTTGGGGCAAGCCTGGGGGAGGGAAAAATAATAATAGACTAAATCTGCGTCACAAGTTCTAACGTTGTGGTGAATCTGGCGTTACGAAGGTACTTGAACGGCAGCAGCCAGCAATCATAGT
Organism: Candidatus Angelobacter sp.; assembly: GCA_036522115.1. GTDB lineage: Bacteria > Acidobacteriota > Terriglobia > Terriglobales > Acidobacteriaceae > Angelobacter. Next base: position 19,380 of record DATDGL010000098.1, on the reverse strand, counting down.
TGGTAATTAGAAAACGCTAAGCCAACAGTCAACGACAAAAACAGGAGCCAGACAGGCAGTAAAAACAAAGGCAAAGCCAACGCTTTGCCTTTGCTCAAATACCAATGAATGATTGGCTAGTTGGGTTTGAACTTGACTGTGATCTCCGTCTCCTGCTCAATGGCCTGGCCGTTAAGAGTGGCCGGCTGGAAGAGCCACTGCTTGACTGCGTCGAAGGAGGAATCACGAAATACCATGGGTCCACTGATAAATTTGGGGTTGCTGACTTTTCCATCTTTGCCCACGGTGACCCTGACAACCGCCGAGCCACTGATCCGCCGGGCCTTGGCAATTTCCGGATAGATCGCCGGCACAGCGCGAATGGCCTTTGCGTTCACCAGTTCCGACTGAGTCAAGATGGAAGGCGCACTGTTGCCAACAGGCTTGGCCAGCGAAGTCAATGTAGAAGAGCCGGTTGAGCCGACAGTCAGGCTGGGAGCCACATCTGGAGACTGGTCTACCGGAGCTTTGCCTGTAATCCTTGAAGGGCCAGAAGCCAGTTCTACCGTGGCCGGCGCCGGCGAGGTCGCGGATTTGTTCTGTTTATCATTTTTCTGCGATTCAATTTTCTTGCCGTCAGGCTTCTCCGGCGTATTAGTCTTGGCAGCAGGGGTGACAACCGGAGCTGCCGGCGATGACGCGCTTGGCGTTGCCGTGGAACTCGGGGCCGGCTGAGTAGCTGCCGCCGTAGTCTGGGGTTGTTGAGCGGACTGGTTTGCCGCAGATGAATTTGCTTTGTGCCTTGCCACAAGCATCCAACCAACGGCTGCTCCCGCAATCACAACTGCCAAGCCGCCCATCAGAATAAACTTACCCGAGCTTGAGCGCCGCGGCTCACCGGCAACCGCATCCAGCATGGCAAAGCTGGTCTTGGGAGTTGACACTGTGTCCGGCTTCGGTTCGAAACGCTTGGGTTCGCGTTTTTCTTCTCGTTTGGGAAACGGTACTGGCGCGATCTCCGTCGCAATGGCAACCGGCCTCAAAGGCTCGGCGACTGGAACGCTGGAACCATTGGTGCGCGCCGGGGCCGCTGCTGCGCCTACCGCTGAAGGCGCGGCCGAAGGCCTGATCACCACGGGCGGCAAAGGCGCCGGGGCGACTGCTGGTTTTGTTGGAGCTACCGGCGCTTCAACGTGCGCTTCCTCTCTGGGTGACCTGCGCTCCTTTTGCAGTAGAGTGGAGATCTGGTCAGCCATGGTCTTGAGCACAGCGACATGAGTAATAGTGAAAGCATGGGGCGTGGGCGCGAAGACGGCCAGCACTCCTATAACTTTGCCCTCATCTTTGATAGGTGTGACCACCAGGGAGCGGATGCCCAGGGAACGAAGCGCCGCCGTATCCACCCGGGTGTCTGTCTCAGCATCGTCACAGCGCAGTTCTTTACCGGTTTGGATGCACAATCCGGTGAATGATCCTTCCACGCGCATGGCAGTGCCCACATCCGGGGCGCTGGAACCGCTGCGCGCCCGGCAGACAAGCTCCTCGGAGTTGCCGATGGCAATGGCCGCGCCAGAGGCATTGGTAAAGGCTTGCGCCCGTTGGACAACAACAGCCAACTCGTCCGCGGTGGTGATTCGTGCTCGCTGCTTAATGGAGTCCGATGCTTGGGTTGCCATAGTGCGCCGTCCCTGAAACCGATTTAAACTCTGCCTGCCAAATCTGGTTGACTGGTTCTCTTACAAATCCACGACCCGGCCGAATTGACAGGCCGGAAATACCAAATGAAGAAAAGCAAGTGACTGGCCATGCGAAACACACGGCGCACAAACTTTTCAAAGTTTTACCGATCGTGAACTGGGCTCGGGCGAAAGTCAGGTGGTTTGAACTAACTTTGCCATATGCGTTCGGGGGAAGTTCAGAGCCATGAGGCAGGAACAACGCTTACGGCGACAGCAAACCTGAATTTACGGCCAAACCCGTTTCTTGTCTGCTCCGCCATTGGGAGCCGTCACTGCAACAGGACGCGACCCTTCCGAAGGGCCAACGCTGCCGCCCTCTAAAATCCGGGCTGCTACGCGAAGTGCTTCAATCTCCGCCTGAAGTCCTGAAATTTGTGCCTGAAAAATGGCAATCTGGTTTTCTTTTTCTTTCATCGCATCGTAAATGTTAGTCATAAGTTTTTGTCCGAGCCTCGTCAAATTTGGGAACTCATCAATCAAGTTCCTTAAGTCAAATCCTACACTAGTACTCTTTCGTCATGATTAACCGTAGTTCCTGTACTGTCGTACCATGAACTTGCGAATACTCGCTTGCCGGTGAAGAAACTGTCAGGAGCAAACGGCACATCTGCCGGTGAAACGCGTACGATTCCCGCCAACCTTTGCCCTTTACCAAACATTAAAGCCCTCTTATCTTCCTGCGATTTCCTCGAATCTGGAAGGTTACTTTCGTAACCTGTCACCACGCGGACAACATTGCGCAAGAAGGAGTTTTTTATTCCAGGAATTTGAGTTTTTGGACGGATTCAGAATCGGGACATCGGAGCATCGGGCGAAAAACTCTAGCGATGATTGTGGTCCCCCGCGAGCGCCCGCTGATTTTGTACGGCTTGTGAATGAACTGCCCTAATGGATGTCGAGTTGGGCTTGGGCTTTGAAATCGAATGTGGCATCGGTCGAGATCAGGCGCATCGTCAATCGTGCCCACACCAGGAGCAGCAGGCTGCCGATTAGAATGAGGGCAACGCAAAGACCTGACCAGAAACCCACCGCGCCGAGTCCGAATTTGAAGCACAGGATTGCCCCCAGCGGCATTCCAATCATCCAGTAGCCCAGCAGGTGGGCGAACATTGGGGTGCGGGTGTTCCCTGCGCCGCGCAAGGCGCCGGTGGTAACAACCTGCAAGCCGTCAAACAACTGGAATACTGCCGCCACCACCAGGAGCGTTGCCCCCATGCGCACAACTTGCGCGTCCGGCGAGTAAATGCGGGCGATGGCCTGGGGAAAAAGAAACAGCGTGAGCGCGGAAACGAACATGAACGTGGTTCCAAACAGAAGCGCCATCCAGCCGGCTCGAACGGCGCCGCGCATGTCCTGCGCGCCAATGGCATGACCTACACGCACGGCAGCGGCCGACCCAATTCCCAGCGGCACCATAAACGTGATGCTGGCCACGTTCAGTGCAATCTGGTTTCCTGCCAGCGGGACCGCCCCCAAACGTGCAATGAGGACCGTGGTAACAGAGAACGCGGATATCTCCAGCAGAAGCTGGGTGGCGGCGGGAATCCCCAGCCGCAGCATCTCCCGTATGCGATTCATTTCCAGACGCCGTGACGTCCGCCATAGGCCGCCGGCACGTTTCCGGTCGTAATAGACAATGGCAACAGCGAGAACAGCCGCCAGGTAGACGCGAGAGATCAGAGTGGACCATCCGCTGCCGGTGACACCCAGGGCTGGAAATCCGAGATGTCCGTAAACCAGCGACCAATTGCCCAGCAGGTTCACCACATTTGCAGATACTCCGGCAAAGACCACCGGCTTCACAATCGCCATGGACTGCAAATAGCGGCGAAAGACAAAATAGAGCACCAGGGGAAGCGCGCTCCAGGTCAGGATCTTCACAAAAGGCAATGTGTAGGCCAGGACCGGGGGATCGATGCCGAAATGATTCAGGAACGGCAAGATCACGAGGATCAAAACCATTAATGCCGGGCCCACAACCAGGGCCAGATACAAAGCATTCCAAAAGGCACGATGGCAGTCCTCCAGCCTGCCCGCTCCATAAGATTGTCCTACCAGAGTGTCCAGGCCGAGCATGATGCTGCTGCCAAAAATGCCGATGGTATAGAAGAAAATACTGCCCAGGCTCACCGCTCCGATGGCGACGGCGCTGTAAGGCAGACGCCCCACCATCATGGTGTCCACAAGGCCCATGACAATCCAGCTCAACTCAGTCAGCACCAGGGGCAGCGACAGGCGCAGCATGGGCCTGAATTCGCGCCGCATGTCTGACATTGTGAGCATTCCTTGATTTAATCACAGCGCAGCGGGTTGAAACCAAAGCGCACCATCGCAGAGTCACGAGAGAAGCAGCAATTAGTAATTAGGAGAAACCTAGGAAAAGCAAAATCAAAAGCAAAACCTTAACCACCCGTCACAGCGAACAAGCTGCGGACACTGAGAGAAGAAGGAGGACGCGGAGGAATGCGAAAAATAAAGAAGGGCGAAAAAACATACGGGAGAGGTATGCTGACAGACTTCCTGAACTATCGCATAGAACTCTGCCAGCATCTCTGCTTGAGTTAAAGTACTGAACATCCCAGCTCTACAACCGGGAAGACCAAATTTCGCCAAGAATTGTTGCCAGGATCCCGACTACGAACCACAACAGCCACTTTGGTACAGTGCGCCGTTTCACGGTAGTCGTGACCGAAGCAAGCTGTGGGAATGGGATGACTTTGGCCCGAAGCGGAATGGGCCGCCGCTTAGCAATTGCTTGCATACCTGGTCTCCTTGTTACCTGTACTACTACCTATTTGGGAAAAGCTTACACCAAATTGGACAGGAAGGTGCGATATAAGTCACAAGGCAGGATATAAATCGCAAGCAAATAGCGGCAAAAGACAGAAAATCATATAGTCAGCAGCCCCGAAACTGGAAGGATTATCAAGACTATGGAGCTTGTTTCTTCTGCCAATCTCTTTCATTTTCAGAGGTCTTGCGCACTACCCGACAGCTCATGGCAAAGCTTCTGGCCGCCGTGCAAGAAATCCTTGCCGGACGCCGCGTACGTGGGTTCCCGCCATAGATAAGCCCTGGTTCGGATGGGCAACAACAAACTTCAGGGGAATGTGTTTGACTTCCAGAGGGCAATTGGCTAGCATCTAGCGCATGGTTCCGTTGATCCATCGTCGCCACCATCATCATGCGGCGAGCATATCGGCGGAGGCCTGTAGAAGCTAATCCAGCGCACTCATAAAGATTAAAGCCCGCCGGCAAAGAAACCGGCGGGTTTTTATTGGTGCTCACAAGCGAGGGACGCATGCAAATTGACTTTGAAAAAATGGATGGACTGGCGCCCGTTATCGTCCAGGATGAGAGTACGGGTGAGGTGCTGATGGTCGGCTTCATGAATCCTGAAGCCTTCGCCAAAACAGTGGATTCAGGTTACGTGACCTTCTATTCCCGGACGCGCCGGAAGTTATGGACCAAGGGTGAAACATCCGGCAACCGTCTGTGTATTGTCTCCGCGCTTACAGACTGTGATCGTGACACCTTGTTGTTCCGCGTGAAGGTGGAGGGCGATGGAGTGGTCTGCCATACGGGCACGAAATCCTGTTTCACAGAACCGGTATCCATCAAGGCAGCGGAGGCGCGGCAATGAAGCTCCGGCTGGGGATTCCTAAAGGCAGCTTACAGGAAGCCACGATCGCGCTGCTCAAGCGCGCAGGCTTGAACATCCACATCAGCAGCCGCTCCTATTTTGCCAACACCGACGATCCGGAGATTGAATGCATGTTGATCCGGGCGCAAGAGATGGCGCGGTATGTGGACCACGACGCCCTGGATTGTGGTCTCACGGGCAAGGATTGGGTCATCGAAAATGGCCTCGACGTAGTCACCGCCGCCGAACTGGTTTACGCCAAGCAGAGCCTGGGCAAAGTGCGGTGGGTGCTGGCAGCGCCTGAAGATTCGCCTTTTCAGAAAGCCGAAGACCTGGCAGGAAAGACCGTTGCCACGGAATTGGTGAGTGTGACCAGAAATTTTTTCTCCAGCCGAAACATTCCGGTCAGGGTCGAATTCTCCTGGGGCGCTACGGAGGTGAAACCTCCCACGTTGGCAGACGCCATCGTGGAAATTACTGAGACCGGGAGTTCTCTTCGCGCCAACCGGCTGCGCATTCTTGAAACCGTGCTGGAATCCAATACACAACTCATAGCCAACCGGAACTCATGGAAAGATTCACAAAAACGCAAGAAGATTGAGAACCTGGCACTGATGCTTTGCGGCGCAATTTATGCCCAGGGGCGAGTCGGCCTGATGTTGAATGTGCGCAAAAAAGATCTCGACGGAGTGCTGGCTGTGCTCCCTGCCCTGCAAAAGCCGACCATTTCTGCCTTGAGCGATGGCGAGTGGGTAGCGGTGAACACCATTATCGAGGAATCTACCGCGTGGAAGATCATGCCCCAACTCAAAGCGGCCCAGGCGGAAGGGATCGTAGAGTATCCGCTGAACAAGGTGGTCTTGTGATGCGCGTTTTGAGCGGAAAGCAAGCAGAAACCCTGGTGCGGAAGCTGGAGCGGCGTGGTCCGTCTGATTTGGCCAAGGTAGAGAAAAAGGTGCGGCGCATTGTGGAGGACGTTCGCAAGCACGGCGACAGAGCGCTGCGCCGCTACGCGGAAAAATGGGACGGTCTGGGACCGAAAGAGCCGTTTCGAGTGCCGCCGGATGAATTGGAGAGCGCGTGGCGCTCTGTGACAGAGGAATTTCGCCAAGCCCTGCGCACGGCTGCGGGAAACATCCGCCGCTACTGTGAACAGCAGAGGCCGCAGGAGTGGCAGACCTCGAACAACAACGGCATTGGTGTCGGGCAGATCGTGCGCCCGCTGGCGTCGGCGGGGTGCTATGTTCCAGGGGGCCGTTATCCTCTACCTTCTACTCTGCTCATGACGGTGATTCCAGCCCAGGTAGCAGGCGTGCAGGAGATCCATGTCGTATCACCGCGTCCCGCCAAAGAGACCCTGGCAACAGCGTTCTTTTTGCAGGTACGAGAGTTCTATCGAGTCGGCGGCGCGCAGGCCATTGCAGCGCTGGCCTATGGAACCAAGTCCATATCGCGTGTGGACAAGATTGTGGGTCCCGGCAATCTGTTTGTCACCGCAGCCAAAAAGCTCGTGGCATTCGATTGCGCCATTGACTTCCTGGCCGGACCAACGGAAGCTTTGATAGTGAGCCATCAAGGGGAGCCGCGCTTTATCGCCGCCGATCTGGTGGCGCAGGCCGAACATGACCCGGATTCCCTCTCCGTCTTCGTCACGTCATCCAGGAAACTCGCGCGGCGGGTTGACTGCGAAGTGAGCAGTGCATGCCACGACAATAAGATCGCCCAGGGGACACTGGCACGGAACGGCGCGATTCTTGTGGCTGGCTCACGGGAAGAGGCAATGGAGTTCGCCAATCGCATTGCAGCGGAGCACATCACGGTGGAGCAAGAGGACCTGCCGCAGGTCCGCAATGCGGGATCAGTATTCGTGGGTGATTATTCACCGCAGGCCGCAGGTGACTACGCCGTTGGCCCCAACCACGTATTGCCTACCGGCGCCGGCGCGCGCTTCCGCGGCGGACTCAGCGTGATGGATTTCCTGAAGACGATTTCAGTTCAGCAACTGTCCCGCAAGGGCCTGGACCATATAGCCCCCACGGTCATCACCCTTGCCGAAGCTGAGGGTCTCAAGGCCCATGCGGAATCCATTCGTGTGAGGTGCACACAATGATTAAGGCTCGTAAATGCGTTCGGGAGATGAAGGAATACCATTCGCCCTTGAGCGGCGCGGCAATTGACTTGCGCCTGGACATGAATGAGAGCACCACAGGGTGCTCACCCCGAGTTCTGGCGAAAATCCACAGCCTGGACGCAAAGCTGCTGGCGCTCTATCCCCGGCGTGAGCCGGCAGAGAAGCTGGCAGCGGCCTTTGTGGGCGTAAAACCTGAGGAACTGATGCTGACCAATGGCGCGGATGAAGGCATTGATGTGCTTTGCCGCGCTTATCTCGATCCGGAAGATGAACTGATCATCATTGTTCCGGCCTTTGCCATGTACGAAGTTTTTGCCCAGATCACGGGCGCAAGAACAGTGCGCATACCTTGCGGGCCGAACTTTAGCTTTCCATTCGACAAGGTCCTCCAGGCAATCACACCGCGTACGCGAATGATCGTGATTACCAATCCCAACAATCCCACCGGCCTTGCTGTGAAGCGCAGTGAGATCCTTCAGGTGATCGCGGCAGCTCCGGATGCCGCGGTTTTGCTGGATGAAGCGTATTTCGATTTCTATGGTGAGACCCTGATGGACCAGATTGGCGGGATTCCCAATCTGTTTGTGGCGCGCACCTTCTCCAAGGCTTATGGGTTGGCGGGAATACGGCTGGGAGTCCTGGCGGGAGCGGCGGACCAAATGGCTGTCCTGCGACGCATTGCGCCGCCGTTCAACGTCAACGCGTTTGCCATTGAGTGCCTGAAGGAAGCGCTGGATGACCGGCAATTCGTAGCAGACTACGTGAAGCAGGTCCGCGCCAGCCGCGACTGGCTCTTGAAAAAATTGGAGCAAATGGGATTCGAATGCTGGCCCAGCCACACAAACTTTCTGCTGGTGAACTTTGGGGAATTGCGTGAGGCGATTCTTAACGGCATGAGGGCCAGGCGAATTGGCTTGCGCAACCGTCCCGATTGTGAGGGCTGCGTGCGCATCAGCATAGGGACGAAGCAGGAGATGGAGAGAGTGGTTTCAGCTCTGGGAGAGATCATGACCGAAACAACGGCGGCGCAGGAGATTGCAAAATGAGAAAAGCCAACCTGCGGCGGTCGACCACGGAGACGGACATTCAAATCTCACTCACCATCGAGGGTCGCGGGAAATATGACGTCTCCACCGGAATCCGGTTTCTGGATCATATGCTGGAGCTGTTTGCACGTCATGGGGCATTTGACCTGAAACTGAAAGGTCAAGGGGACCTGGACGTCGATCAGCACCACACCGTGGAGGATGTAGGAATCGTTTTGGGAGAAGCCTTTCAACAGGCGCTGGGGAACAAGCGCGGCATTATGCGCGCAGGCTATTTCGTGATGCCCATGGATGAAACCCTTGGATTGGCTGCGGTGGACTTCAGCGGACGATCCGCGGCTGTCATCGATACCAAGGTTCGCGCGCGGCATGTCGGCGACCTGCAATCAGAGCTGGTGCATGATTTCTTTGAGGGGTTTGCCCGAGGCGCGTGCGCCAATGTTCACGCTCGCATCCTCTATGGACGGTCCAACCACCATAAGATTGAAGCGTTATTCAAGGCTTTCGCCCGCGCCCTGCGCGTTGCCTGTTCCCGGGACCGCCGTCTTGCGCGAATGCTCCCCAGCACCAAAGGGCTTCTATGATCGCCATTGTGGACTATGGCGCAGGCAACATCAGCTCTGTGAAGAAAGCGCTGGAGCATCTGGGCGCGAGCGCTGAGGTCACCACCGATCCAAGCGCAATTTTATCGGCGGAAAAGATTGTAGTGCCGGGTGTCGGTCATTTTTGCCGCTGCCAGGCCTTGAACCAGCAATCGCGCGAGGCGGTGTTGAGGGCCATTTCCCAGGGTACGCCGTTTCTCGGCATCTGCGTGGGCATGCAATGGTTGTTCCAGGGGAGTTCGGAGTCCCCGGGAACTCCCGGAGCGGCATTGTTTGCCGGAGAGTGCTCGCGGTTCCCGGCCGAGGTCAAGTCACCCCACGTCGGCTGGAACAGAATTGAACTCGCCGACGACTCTCGCCTGCTGCGAGGAGTTGAGAACGGATCGTTTGTTTATTACACGCACTCTTATCGCGCGCCTGTAGTTCCGGAGACTGTAGCTTCAACGCGCTATGGCGGCGCATTTTCCGGCGCCGTAGAACGCAAGAATGTGTTCGGCGTGCAGTTCCATCCTGAAAAATCAGGAAAGACAGGACTGAAGATTCTTGAAAACTTCTGCGCCATCTGAACAACTGACCAGACGGATCATCGCCTGTCTGGATGTAGACGCCGGACGTGTGGTCAAGGGAGTGCAATTCCAGCATTTGCGTGATGCCGGCGATCCGGCGGAGCTGGCGCGCATCCACGCGGAGGCCGGCGCCGACGAGATTGTGCTGCTCGATATCACGGCCAGTTCAGGGGAGCGCAAAACCCTTGTGGATACTGTTCGCCGGGCGGCGCTCCAACTCTTTGTTCCCTTTACCGTAGGCGGCGGAGTTCGCAACCTGCAAGATGCTGCCGGGATTTTTGATGCCGGGGCGGACAAGGTGAGCATCAACTCCGCAGCGGTGGCCAATCCAGTTCTGATCAGTGAAATTGCAGGCCGTTTCGGCTCGCAGGCAGTGATCGTCGCGATTGACGGCAAGCGTGGAGCAAATAGTCCGCAAGAGGCTGAAGTCTTTGTAGCTGGCGGGCGCAGGTCCACGGGCAAAAGAGTGCTGGACTGGGCCCGTGAAGCGGGAGAGCGGGGCGCAGGAGAAATTCTCCTTACCTCTATGGATCGCGACGGCACCGGCCAGGGCTTTGATTGTGACTTGACGGCTGCCGTAGAGGAAACGGTTTCAATTCCTGTGATCGCGTCCGGGGGCGCCGGCAATGCCCAACACTTTGTGGAAGTCTTTTCAAACGGCAAGGCGGACGCAGCTCTGGCAGCCTCCATCTTTCATTTCGGCACCCATGCAGTGGCAGAACTTAAGCAGACGCTCCTGAATGCCGGGATTCCCATGAGGTGGCCGTGCTGATCCCTTCGATTGATCTGATGGGTGGAAAGATTGTCCAGCTTGTCCAGGGAGAAACGAAGGCCCTGGAGTTTGATAACTTCAGCTATTGGGTCGAGCGCTTTTCGAATTATCCGCTGGTGCAGTTGATTGACCTGGATGCCGCCATGGGCAGGAGCGGCAATCATCAACTCCTCGCCATGATCTGCAAACAACTTCCCTGCCAGGTGGGTGGAGGCATACGGAGTATTGACCGCGCTCGCGAACTGCTCGACTTCGGCGTGGGAGCACAGCGAGTGATCTTTGGCTCAGTTCTGGTCAGCGACGGTGCTATTAATGTTGGATTGGCGCGCGAGATTTCCTTACAGTTCGGAATCGCTCCCGTAACCTTCGCCATCGATTCGCGTGGTGGCAAAGTGGCGATCAAAGGCTGGAAAGAGATTACTGCGATTGACCCTTTGGAAATGATTGTCGCGTTGGAGTCCCATTGCAGCTCATTTCTCTACACGCACATTGATACGGAAGGCACCATGAGAGGATTTCCCCTGGAAGTCGCACGGCGATTACGGGATGCCACCAGCAGACGCCTGATCGTTGCCGGCGGAATCAAGTCCATGGAGGAGGTTGAGGCGCTGGATGCGATTGGGGTTGATGCGGTGGTGGGAATGGCGATATATAAAGGAGCAATGGACGGTTAGCAGCATTTTGGGCTTAAAGGAATGAAAGAGACTCTGGAGACAATCAATCGAATGCAGGCCGATGGCGTAATTGGACAATACGCCATTGGTGGGGCCGTGGGGGCCACCCTGTATTTGGACCCGGTCGCCACTCTGGACGTAGATGTTTTCGTGATGCTTCCGGGCGTTGACAGGGGTCGAATCGTGAGTCTGACACCGATTTATGAATACCTAACGAAATCAGGATGCCAGATTAAGGGTGAGTATATTGTCATTGGATCATGGCCAGTGCAGTTTCTGCCGCCTGGCAACTTGCTGGAAGAAGAAGCAGTGTACCAGGCTGTTCAAGCCGAAGTCCGGGACATTCAAACATGGGTGATGACGGCGGAACATTTGGTGGCCATTGCGCTGCAAACGGGAAGAGCAAAGGATCATTCGAGAATTCTGCAATTCTTGGAGCGTAATGCGGTAGATTTAAATAAACTCAGCAACATTCTTACGCGCCATTCCTTGACTTCAAAATGGGCAAACTTCAAGAAGAGATATCCAAATGAATAAAGAAGAAGGTAAGCGGCTTGCCGCACTCAGCTTTACGGAAAAGATCGAACTCTTAGAGAAGCTGCGAGACCGCAGTTTGGCCTTCATCGAAGCTCGGGAAAAACTCGCCAAGAAAAAGAAACTGGGACCCGACGGGCCAAAATCCGATCCAGTGGAACTGGATGGTCGCCCTCCCTGACACCACTGACTAGCTCGTGATCACGCCATTCTCCAGCAGAACTCGTTCCGCTTCAGCCACGCCTCGGGCTTGCACCGCCTTTATTCCAACTCTCTTGGCAGCTTCTACGTTCAATTGGCTGTCGTCCACAAACAGGATTTCCTCTCCACGGCAGTTCAGCACTTCGATTACGTGGTGAAACACTTCTTCATCAGGCTTGATCTTGCCTATCAGATGCGAAGCAAAATGATGGTCGAAAGCGCCGCCCAGTTGCAGGTCCACCATCAGACGCGGCCAGTGCAGAGCATTGGAATTAGACAATGTGGCACGCGCATACCGGGTGGGGACACGGCCAATCAAGTCAAGCGCGCCAGGGAACAGACCCGTGGGCCAGCGTGTGAACTCTTTCAGAAGCCGGTCCCTCCCCACCGGCAGCGCCATCTCCACGATGAGTTGATCGGCAAACACCTCAGCCGTGGCCCGTCCAGTTTCAAATGCCCTGACGACAGGAGAGGCGAGCCACATGCCCAGTAGCTCGTCGGGTGACACGCGATTGTCCATCCACGCGAGCATGGCGGGGACACCGGAGAGTTCCACCAGCACTCCGCCCACATCGAATAGCACAACGCGAATCTGGTTCTGATGAGACATTCGTTCTTGTCATTACGTTAAACGGCACAATAGAGAGATAGCAAATGGCCGCCAAAAGCGAGCGCTGATTTGCCGTACAATACCTTCTACATGCCAGCAGAGAACCTAAGCCGTTACGCAGTGGCAGACCGCCTGAGTGATGCTGCTGCGGCCAAAATCGCAGTCAGTTCAGCGACGCCTGTTGCCACGCTGGCGGGCCGCCCGCTATTCCCCAATCGCGGCATTCCACTGAGTCTTGAGCGGGTAAAGCAGGTAAGCGTGAACACCAGCGCCGTGGAACGCAGAGCGCAAACACACACCGCCCGCCGCACGGTGAAGAAGGAATGGCAGGCAGCATGGGAGTTGCGAGCGATTTCCTGCATGGACCTGACCACTCTCTCCGGCGATGACACCGATGAACGCGTGCGGCGGCTTTGCGCCAAGGCCCGTCAGCCGATTGAGCATGAGTTAGTCAAAAAACTGGGAATTGAAGAACTAAGAATCAAAGTAGCGGCTGTCTGTGTCTATCACCGCTTCGTTGAAGCGGCATTGCAGGCTCTGGAAGGCAGCGGAATCCACGTGGCCGCTGTTTCTACCGGCTTCCCTGCCGGTCTTTCACCTGTTGAGGAACGTGTGGCTGAGATTCGCCGGTCCGTGAAAGCCGGCGCCCACGAGATCGACATCGTTATTACTCGTGCCCATGTCTTTGCCGGGAAATGGCAGGAACTCTACGACGAGATTGCTGAGTTCAAAGAGGCCTGCGGTCATGCTCATATGAAGGCCATCCTGGGCACTGGCGATTTGCTTACACTGCGCAACGTGGCCCGGGCCAGCTTCGTGGCCATGATGGCAGGAGCAGATTTTATCAAGACCTCTACCGGCAAAGAGCCAACCAACGCCACCCTCCCTGTGGGCCTGGTCATGGCCCGCGCCATTCGTGAATACGCAGATGAAACAGGGATGGCGGTTGGATTCAAGCCGGCAGGCGGCATTCGTACAGCAAAACAATCTACCGAGTGGCTGGCCCTGATGAAAGAGGAGTTGAGTACGGATTGGACCCGGCCAGAGTTGTTTCGCTTTGGCGCCAGCGGGCTTTTGAATGATATTGAGAGGCAACTCGAACACTTCGCTACGGGCAGGTATTCAGCAGATTACCGGCATCCGATTGCATGAGCAGGTTTTGCAGTAATGAGCATAGCTGAACAATTCGTCAGGATGGACTACGGTCCAGCGCCGGAGGACCCAAAAGAAACGCTGGCATGGTTGGACCGTCATGGGCGGAAGTTCGGCCATTTTATTGATGACGCATGGCGACAACCGGCGGACGGCATATTCTTCGATTCTTCCGATCCTGCAACGGGCGAGAAGATTGCAGCTATCGCGCAAGGCTCCGCTCCAGATATCGATGCCGCCGTACAGGCTGCGCAAAAGGCATTGCCTGAGTGGCAACGCCTCTCGTCTCATGCACGCGCTCGCCATCTGTATGCGCTGGCCCGAGCCATCCAGAGACACTCACGCAAGCTCGCCGTTCTGGAAACCATTGATAATGGCAAGCCCATCCGCGAGAGCCGGGACATCGATATTCCGCTCGTGGTTCGTCACTTTTACCACCATGCCGGATGGGCGCAATTGCTGGAATCGGAGTTCCCCGGCTACATCCCGTGCGGCGTTGTCGGACAAATTATTCCCTGGAATTTTCCTTTGCTCATGCTGGCATGGAAGATCGCGCCGGCCCTGGCTGCAGGAAACACGGTGGTGCTCAAGCCGGCAGAATTCACGCCGCTCACGGCGCTGGCCTTTGCGGAAATCTGCCAGGAAGTTGGGCTTCCTCCTGGTGTGGTAAACATTGTCACCGGTGATGGCTCAACCGGCGAGGCCCTGGTCAAACATCCGGGCGTGGACAAAATCGCCTTCACCGGCTCCACTGAGGTGGGGCGCTCCATCCGTGCCGCCACTGCCTCAAGCCACAAGCGCCTGTCACTGGAACTTGGTGGAAAATCGCCCTTCATTGTCTTTGAGGACGCTGACCTGGATAGTGCTGTGGAAGGGCTGGTTGACGGAATCTGGTTCAACCAGGGACAGGTATGCTGCGCCGGTTCGCGTCTGCTGATGCAGGAAAGTATTGCTGAACCTTTGATCGCCAAAGTCCGCCAGCGTATGAGCACCTTGCGCGCAGGTCCGCCGCTCGATAAAGCAATCGATATCGGCGCCATTGTCGCGCCTGTCCAACTGGACCGCATCCGGCGTCTGGTTGACCAGGGAATCGCAGAAGGCGCCACGTGCTGGCAGCCGGAGACGACTCTGCCTTCACGCGGCCTCTACTATCCGCCAACTTTGCTGACGAACGTACAGCCCACGTCCATTGTGGCGCAGCAGGAAATTTTCGGCCCCGTCCTGGCTGCCATGACTTTCCGCACGCCGCGCGAGTCGGTTGAGCTGGCCAACAACACCACCTATGGCCTGGCGGCATGCGTATGGAGCGAGAGCGTCAATGTGGCCCTGCATGTGGCCGCACAACTTAAGGCCGGCGTGGTTTGGGTGAATTGCACGAACCTCTTTGACGCCTCCTGCGGGTTCGGCGGCTACCGTGAAAGCGGCTATGGACGCGAGGGTGGCCGCGAAGGCATGCGCGAATATCTGGAGCCATCGTGGTTCAAGAAAGCACCCATGTTGCCGCCGGTGAATCAACTGAAGCCGGCGGCTGAGAACATGAGTGAAGCCGAAGCCGGCTCCAATTCACAGGTTCCAGCCATTGATCGTACCGTCAAGCTGTACATCGGCGGCAAGCAGGCGCGGCCCGATTCGGGATACAGCGTAGAAGTTCGCGGGGCTGATGGCCGTTTACTTGGCGAAGCGCCTCTGGGAAATCGCAAAGACATCCGCAACGCCGTCGAAGCGGCGCGCAAGGCGGAAACCTGGGGCAAGGCCACCGCCCACAATCGCGCCCAGGTCCTTTATTACATGGCGGAGAATCTTTCCCAGCGCCAGGATGAGATTGCTCGCCGGCTGGCTGCTGCTGTGGGTGAAAAGCAGGCAGCGGCGGAAGTTGAGCGAAGCATCGAGCGCATCTTTTCCTACGCAGCCTGGGCCGATAAATTCGACGGTTCTGTACACAATCCTCCGTTCCGCAATGTTGCCATCGCCATGAACGAGCCTATCGGAACGGTGGGCATCATCTGCCCACGAGAACTGCCTTTGCTCGGATTTTTGTCGCTGGTTATGCCGGCCCTGGCTACCGGCAATACAGTAGTTGCTGTTCCTTCCGAACTCTATCCGCTGATTACGGCTGATCTGTATCAGCTTTTCGATACCAGTGACCTGCCCGGAGGAGCAGTCAACATCGTGACCGGCTCCGCCTCTCAACTGCTGAAGGTCTTGGCGGAACATGACGATGTTGATGCGATCTGGTCCTTCGGGGATGAAGCGGCGGCAGCCGATGCAAAATTCTATTCCGTCGGCAACCTGAAGCAGGTCTTCACCAATGAGGGCCGCGCGATTGACTGGTTCGACTCCAAACAAGCCGAAGGCCGCTGGTTTTTGGAACACGCTACCCAGGTGAAAAACATCTGGGTCCCGTACGGGGAATAAGCCCAACCCGGAAACTCACTTCTTAACAGCTTCAACATGCACGAGCAGTGTTTCCGGTTTGCCATTCGCGCTGGAAAACTCATCGCTGGAAAGCTTTCCGCCCTCCAGAAATTTAGTCGTGTTGCGAAGTGCAAATTTCATTCCGTTCACTGAAAACTCCGACCGAAAAACCAGCGAGTCTCCTTCCCACTGGCCTGTCTCCGCCAGCGCGGCGGGAAAAGAGTCGCCAAACACATATGCCTTGTAGGCTTTTTCGTTCGGATCCCATGTCATTACCAGCACGCCGTCGAATTCACCGACCGGCCCCTTGGAGTGAAAGTGATTGAAAATCGAATTTCCGCCGGGACCGGACTCGCTGATATAAACCCCGGTGTTGACACCGCCATTGGGAGAGAACGCGGATTTTGGATAGGTTTCCGTATATTCCCATCGGCCAACATAGAGCTTCGCCAGGCGTTGCATTTCCGGAAGTGGCAGTTGTGGAGGCTGTTTTTCCTGCGCTGCCAGGCGGGAGGAAGTAAACCCGGCCAGGGCAAGAAGCAAAGCAACAAATGTGGAAAGAATCCGAAGCTTTGTAATGTGGCTCATGAGCAGTATTCCTTCGCGTCCTTTCTTCGTG
This sequence comes from Candidatus Angelobacter sp., assembly GCA_036522115.1. Taxonomy (GTDB): domain Bacteria; phylum Acidobacteriota; class Terriglobia; order Terriglobales; family Acidobacteriaceae; genus Angelobacter. The sequence goes on along the minus strand of DATDGL010000098.1, from coordinate 2,697 downwards.
TCCTTACGTGGTTGAGCTTTTGGGTTTGGTGTTGATGTTAGCCAAGGGCCAAAGGCCATCCGAACCGCAGGTTCGGATTTACAACTGCGCCGCCAGCGTGGCCTCAGCCGGCTGAGATGGCTGCTTTCTCCTGAGGACTGCTGCCGAAATCAGCGTGATGACCAGCCCAACCGGGAATGGTTCGATAAATGTGAACAGGCCGTTCCACAGAGGATTCTCGTACAGCTCCTTATATCTCTTCATCTCCTGTAGCTGGTCCGCAATCTTCGCAGCGCTTGCCCCGGATGCCTGCAGCTTGCCCACCAGGTACGCGGCATACTTGTCCATAAAGCCGTGCATGAAGTTGTAATAGAGGATCTCCCAGCTCACAACGTAGCAGAGCGAGGAGATCACAGTGATGGAGATGCCGACAACAAAAGCCCTGGTGAAGGTGATCTGGCCGCCGCCAACGTTGTCGCGGTAGGCCTTGATCCCAAAAAACACCAGCAGGAAGGCAAGCACGATGGTGGTATAGCCAACGACTAGGGCCTTGTCGAACCCGATCCGGTCAGCGAACGGTATGGTCGCCAACATCAGCGCCGACAAGATGGCGCCGGAAATGAACCCGAAAGTGATGATAGTTTTCTTCATATTTGTCTCCGTCGGACTGCTAGAGTTACGTTTCTCGTGCAGCCTACCTGCGGTTGGGCTTTTTTGTCGTCATTCTTTTGGGTGATTTTAGCGTAGTCGGGCCAAAATCACTCTTTAGAATGAAGCATTCGAGCACCTGGCGATTCGCTTGCGAATCGCGGGCCTTTAGGCAGACGTTCCATCGCGGTAGCGATGAACCCGTCATTTTGGCAGTGGGTCATTTCAAACGAAACTGAGCCACTCATCAACTATTTACGGGATAAGACCGAATTCCTTGCCCAATTGCACCGCTTGCGTCCTGCGCTTTGCTCCGAGTTTATCGAAAACGCGGCTGGAGTGAGTTTTGACCGTGTTCTCGCTGACAAACAGCTTCTGCGCAATCTCCCGGTTGCTCATGCCTTGCGCGATAAGCTCCAGGATCTCCAATTCGCGCCGGGTAATCCCCAGATCCTCTCGTTTGCTCTGGTTCAGTGTAAAGGGCGTCTGGACCGCTACCGGAACCTCTTTGAGAACGATCTTCTCTTTAGTCCTGGTAAGTTTGAGGCCCAGCCAGATGCCGAGCACCGCGAAGGTGACTGCCGTGAGCCCTCCGTAGATTTCCAGTGAATGCTCGACTACCAGAAACCTATATTCACTCCACTTCAGCAGGGCAATGAGCAGTCCCCCAACCAAGCCATAGATGAGGATGTGGCGCTTCATGGATGTTATTTGGGACCTGAACCGGCCATTCTTCCCGGTATCTTTTGAAACTGCAAGAGAATTCCAGGACGAGGCGCAGCACATCGGTGATTATATTCGTTTGACGGAAAGACCCTTGGCCAGTTAGCAGGAAAGCGCGCACATCACAGCTTGACGCTTACTGCTACGCCATCGCGTAACGGCAAGATGGTAGTGAAAAACTCCGGCATGGCATACAGGCGTTGATTGAACTCCAGAATCGCGCGAGTGGAGGTCTCCTGCGGCTTCTGTTGCGTCACGCGGCCGCTCCAGAGGACGTTGTCCGTAATAAACAGCCCACCCTTTCGCAGGCGATCGGGCGCCAGATGCAGCACCCGAGGATAGTCCTCTTTGTCAACATCGTTGAAGATGATGTCAAACTGCTGTTTCTGCTCGGAAAGCAGTTCCAGTGCGTCTCCAACTGCGATGTGAACACGCTGCTCGACTCCGGCGCGCCGCAAATAACCCCGCGCCTCGGCTGCGTTGGCGGAATCGCCATCCGTGTAGAAGACCTCACCATCTTCGCCGACGGCGCGTGCCCACCAGATGGTCGAATAGCCGATAGCGGAGCCCAGCTCAAACACCCGTTTGGCATTGATCAGCCGGGCGTACTGGTACAGCACGCGAGCAACCGCCGGTCCAACAATTGGAATGTCGCGTTTCCTGGCCTGCTGCTCCATCTCCTTGAGAACAGCATCGCGTTCCGGCAGGATCCCGTATATGTACTTTTCAACCGCTGTACCAGTGATTTCAGAACTCAAGCGATTGTCTCTCCCGGCTTCATGGTGATCAATTCCACTCCCAATCCGGCCCCTTTGAGCTCGTGTTCAAAATCCGCCGGTGTTCCGGTGAGCAGCGGAAAAGTGCCCCAGTGCATGGGAATGACAGCTTTTAGTTCAAGCAACCGGCATGCATAGGCTGCTTCTTTGGGACCCATGGTGAATAAATCACCAATGGGCAGCATCGCCAGGTCCGGACGATAAAGGTCCCGGATAATCTCCATATCTCCAAAGACGTTCGTGTCTCCAGCATGATAGATCTTGATTCCGTTCTCGAAGGTGATTACGAATCCGCACGCCTCGCCGCCATACACCGCCTGCTCGCCGCCTTCGATGCCACTGGAGTGATTGGCATGCACCATGGTGACCTTAATGTCTCCCACGGCTTGTGTACCGCCCTTATTCATTGGCGCAATTTGTTTGGCGCCCTTCTGTTGCAGCCAGGAGCAGAGCTCGTAGATTCCTACGACCTTGGGATTGTGCTTTTTCGCCAGGTCCACGGCGTCTCCAATGTGGTCTCCGTGTCCGTGGGTGCAAACCATCACATCGATTTTTTGAAAGCTTTTCCTGT
>DATDGL010000097.1:0-16341 GCA_036522115.1 Candidatus Angelobacter sp. | reverse complement strand
AGCGCAATTCCAGTAAAGGGCTTCGTCCCATCGACATTGAAAACTAGCCGCGCCCCGATGTTTACGCTGGCATCATGTTGACCATCTTGGGGCAGATTGTGCCGATATCTCAACCACTTAGAGCTCACTGTCGGCTGTAGTTTCGCTCGCTCATCAAAATGCAGGGGCGCCCCTAATGGACAACTAAGCGCGCAAGCGCTTTCTTCCTTTTCCCGCACCGCAAGGTGCATCTTTGTTAAGACAACGGCCGAGCGATGTGCCTGCTGGAGCGTCTTTTAACCATACCTTCTTTAATGGTGGTAAATCGCCGTTTAAAGGCAGCAGCTTTCCCTCCGGACACGCTGCCGGAGTTTTTTCTGTTGCGACGGTTGTTGCCAGCCGCTACCAGAAGCATCGCTGGGTTCCAAGGGTAGTGTATGGCTTCGCGTCCGCCATCAGCTTCTCTCGCGTAACTTCAAGTGCCCACTTCCCGTCGGATGTTTTCCTGGGAGCGGCCCTCGGTTACACGACCACGCGGTATGAGGTGCTGCGTCCGCGCTGATTGGCTTTTGCAGTTTATCCCGAACGAAGAGAGGGAGCCCTATCCGCTTAAATCAACTAACAAGGGGTGGAGGAATTTTATTTCTTTGATCCATTGTCCTCTTTTTTGTTTTTATCCAACCCTTCGCGCACACCGTCCGCTACGGCTTTCACGTCCTGTTTAACTTCGCGCGTGGCTTTCGCGGTTTTCTGTTTGATCTCTTGCGGGCTTTGATTACAGCCGGCAAGGACGATGAGCAGCGCGCTTGCAAGAACAAATTGACACTTGACCAGGAACTTCATCTCTTGATCCATTCTCCGTGCTATGTTCGATGGATGTGCTGACTTGCTGGTTGGCTGTTTGCTTCAAGGCGGGCGAACTGCGGAATACATCCCGTCCTTTTTGCCGAAACTGTGTTGCGCCGGAAAAAGGACGGGACCGAGATTACTTCCTTGCCTCTATTTCTTTACGCAATCGTTCTTCCTGCTCCCGAAGGTGAGGGGTGAACTCAGGAAACTGCGCGGCAAAGTCTGCTGTCTCAAAAATCGGACGAATTTCCACCTCTGTGCCGCCATCAAACGGCGCACGCTTCAGCCACTCCACTGCTTCATCCATGGATTTGACCTGCCAGAGCCAAAAACCGGCGATTAGCTCTTTCGTCTCCGCGAACGGCCCATCAATCACAGTCCGTGTTGCGCCGGAGAACCGGACTCGCTTGCCTTTTGAAGTCGGATGAAGCCCATCTGCCGCCAACATCACGCCGGCCTTCACCAGTTGTTCGTTGTATGCGCCCATCTTCGTGAAAATGTCCTTATCCGGCATAATGCCTGCTTCCGACTCTTTGCTTGCTTTTACGATCACTATGACTCGCATTGTGTTATCTCTCCTATTATTTGATTCCAAATCACAAATCAGAAATCGCAAAGCTCACTTTCCCTCATACGCCTTCTGCAAGCCTTGAATATCAATTTTGTCCATCGTCATCATGGCTTTCATCACGCGGCCTGATTTTTCACGATCCGGACCGCTCATCAGCTTGCTAAGAGCAGTGGGAATGATCTGCCAGGAGAGTCCGTACTTGTCTTTGAGCCAGCCGCACTGGCTCTTTTGTCCGCCGTCAGATAGCTTCTCCCACAACCTGTCTACTTCTTCCTGGGTCTCGCAATTCACCAGCAGGGAGATGGCCTCATTGAATTTAAACAGCGGGCCGCCGTCCAGGGCAGAGAATTTCTGTCCTTCAAGAGTGAACTCCACTACGGTGACGGTTTCATTCTCTTGCGGGCCCGCGTTTTCATGGTGGTGAATGGAGTTGATTTTTGAGTTTTTGAAGAGGGAGACGTAGAGTTTCGCAGCCTCCTCCGCTTGCTTGTCGAACCACAAAAATGTCGTGATCTTTTGCATGGTTCCTCTCCTGGTTCCTTAGAATACATTGCGCTTTCAGACTTTGTATTCGCTTTACACAATTGGTCGAACGGGAAAGGGAGAATTCGACAAAATCAAAATTATTTTTTGGGAGGGGATCCAGGCCCAAGGCAAAAAGCCCTCGGCCGCGAAATCCATGGCAGATGAGCGTGAATGGCTGAGAGGTAAAAAGCCAAGGCTAAGGGTAATACTGTTCACTTAGGAGATTCGGACCTTTTGAGTTAACGGCTGAACGCAAGGTCCCTCCGATTTACCCCCGCTAACGCGCGGGTAAACCCTCGGGATGACGAATTTTTTTCGCGTCCTCGTTAAGTGAACAGTATTGTGGTTAAGGCCAATTCTTCCGTGCGGGTCAACTTCGCAGGGGCATGAGCTTACGCAGCCGTTCATTGCGGAGGAAGAGTCCTGCCCAGGCCAGGATGCCGAGAAGCAGTGTAACGATCAGGCTTGGATCTCCGACTCGCACGTTGGTGGCAGTCGCGCCGCCCATTAACCCTGTCATCAGGATTGCGCCCAGAACCGCGGTGCGTGGAACCAGGTAGATGACAGCACACAACAGCTCAATGATTCCGACCACTATAACAAGGTGCTCCGGAAATCCTTGTTTCGCAAATCCCTCCACTACCGCCGGCGCCTTCACCAATTTCACTGAAGACGCGAAGAGAATCATGAGTGCTACGATGGCGCTGACAACGCGTCCGGTCCACAACTTTTTCCTGGAATCGCCGGCATTTTCAGCAGTCGATCGCGTTTTCACAATCGGAATAAGCGCGCGCAGCCCCGGCTCACGGAGATAGAGTCCTCCCCAGGCCAGAATGCCAACGTACACGGGAAACAATGCCTCGCCGAACAAGGGGTTTCCTACGCGCAGTTGCGTTACCACCGCCCCACCCAGGTAACCGGTCAACAGGATTGCCCCAACAATGGAAGTCCGCGGGTAAAGGTAGAACACCACGCACAGCAGTTCGATGATGCCCAAAACAAAAGCGAGGCTGATGGGCCAACCAAGCTGCTGAAACGCCTGGACTACCGGCGTGATCTTCATCAGGTGGATGACAGTGTCGAAGAGCATGAAGGCGATTACCAGCCCGGAGATAATTCGTCCGGCCCAAAGTTCTTTGTCGGCAGCAGTGGGGCTTTCGGTGTCCGATTGCATACGATCTCCAATTTGCCTCGTCCAAAAATATGAGGTCAGGAAATTTTATTGCATAGGTTTTTCGCAGTTGATCATCCACGGGATTCCGAAGCGGTCTACGAGCATGCCGAAACGGAGCGCCCAGAAAGTCTCCTGCAGCGGCATTTTTGTCCGGCCGTTCTCTGCCAGCGCTTGAAACACCCGCTCCGCTTCCCTGGGATCTTTGATCTGGAGCGTTACGGAAACGCCTTGGGGTTGTTCGTAGCGGTCTGGTGGAGCGTCAGAGCCCATCAAGAGCTGCCCATTGACGTTCAGGCGCGCATGCATGATCTTCTTGAGCCATTCGGCGGGTACATGGCCCTCTGCCGGCGTGCCTTCATGGGTCATCATGGTCTCAATTTTTCCGCCAAGACAGCCTGCATAAAATTTGAATGCGGTTTCACATTGTCCGTTGAAAGTAAGATAGGGATTCAGTTGCATGATCTTTCTCCTTTTTTGGCTTTGCTTTTGATTGCTAAGTACTCACCACTAGATGCTGGGGTTAGGCAGTCCGCTTACCTGCACCACCGGACGGATCTCAACTGTGCCCCATCGGCCTGCCGGGACTCGTCCTGCAATGTCGATGGCCTCGTCCAAATTTCCGGCCTCGATCAGGAAGAAGCCGCCCAGTTGCTCGCGCGTTTCGGCAAACGGCCCATCTGTAATAAGCGGCTTGCCCTCGCGAATGCGAACACTGGTCGCGGTCGACGTTGGTTGTAATGGCGCCGTATACAGATACTTGCCGTCGGCATGAAGCTCGCAGGCGAAGGCGGCGGATTCTTCATAGCATTGTGCCCGCTGGGTTTCGCTCAGCGAGTCTTCATCCAGGTAAATGAGCATCATGTACTGCATTTGCGTGCCTCCATAGGTATGTCGAACCGCAACTGCCCGAATCGACACCTCTGAGAAGAAGAATTTAAAATCGACCCATGCCCTCAGAGGCGGCTGCGGCCGTTGAATCAGTCTATCGCGCCGATTGGGGCCGGATCGTCGCCACCCTGATCAAACTGGTGGGCGACTTTGATCTGGCCGAGGAGTGCGCGCAGGAAGCCTTTGCCGCAGCCATCGACCAGTGGCCGACCGCAGGCATTCCCGAGATACCCCGCGCCTGGATCATCCAGACGGCGCGCAACAAGGCGATCGACCGGATTCGCCGCAAAGTACGCTATTCGGAGAAGCTTGAGTCATATGCCAAATCCGGCTTCGTCCGGGAGACGGAAGAACCTAATTACGATGCGGCTGAGATCCCCGACGACCGGCTGCGGCTGATTTTCACCTGTTGTCACCCGGCGCTTGCCCCCGAGGCGCAGGTTGCTCTCACGTTGCGCACCCTGTGTGGCCTGGAAACCGATGAGATTGCCCGCGCCTTCCTTGTGCCTGTAGTCACCATGGCGCAACGCGTGGTCCGGGCCAAACGCAAGATTCGGGATGCGGGAATTCCTTACGTAGTGCCTGAAATGAAGGACATGCCTGCCCGGATCGGTGCGGTGCTGACGGTAATCTACCTTGTATTCAATGAAGGCTATGCGGCCACCCGGGGAGGATCGCTGCTGCGAACCGATCTGTGCGCTGAGGCCATCCGGCTGGGGAATTTGGTGCGGACGTTGATGGCGCCGCGTCCTCCAGCAGAGGCAACGGGTTTGCTTGCGCTGATGATGCTGCATGATGCGCGGCGCGATGCCCGCCTGGATGCCGCCGGTGATCTTGTCGTCCTGGAAGATCAGGACCGCAGTCTCTGGAACCGCAAGCAAATTGAGGAGGCGTTGAAACTCGTAGAGGCAGCCCTGGCTGTCTCGCCCGACCCATTTACGCTTCAGGCGGCGATTGCAGCCACGCACTGCCGGGCCATGCGTGCAGAGGATACTGACTGGCGGGAGATTGTCCGCCTCTATAATCGCCTCGAACGGGCGCAACCTTCTCCTGTCGTGTCGCTGAATCGCGCTGTGGCTGTGGCCATGGCAGAGGGACCGCAGAAGGGTCTCGACCTGATTGACGCACTCGCAGGCAGCAACGATCTGGAAAACTATCACCTGCTGCATGCTGCTCGAGCCGACCTGCTGCGCCGCCTGGGATCATCAGCCGAAGCCGCGAAGAGTTACCGCCGCGCGCTGGCACTGGCTACTAATGAGAGTGAACGCCGATATCTTCAGAGGCGGCTGGAGGAAGTACAGCCGCCGCAATCGTAAAATCGCTTGTTCTGCAATCCTGGCAAAAAGCAATGAGTTCACGTAAAATGCGTGTTACACGTAATATACGTGGGCGCCAATGATGAAATCTTCAAAGGACAATGCTAAGCAGAATGTGACGATCAGTCTCAGTCGCCAAGTTCTCAGGAAAGCAAAGATCTTGGCTGCTCGACGAGAAACCTCTATCAGCCGCCTCTTGGCTCAAGAGATTGAATTACTCGTGAATGACGAAGAAGCATACGCACGGGCTGAACGGCAGGCCCATGCACTCTTGGAGAAAGGCTTCCATCTGGGTGGTGCAATTCGGGTGAGCCGAGACGAGTTGCATGAAAGGTAGAACATTTGTTGACACCAATGTCTTGATCAATGCATACGATCTTGACGCTCAGGCAAAGCATGCGACTGCTAAGAGGCTTCTCGATGAACTGTGGAGGGAACGAACTGGCATTCTCAGTCCACAGGTGCTGCAGGAATTTTATGTGAATGTCACGCGAAAGATTCCGCGGCCTATTCCTCGAGAATCTGCGCGGCTGGTTGTGAGCAACTACGCGGTTTGGTGTATTGATACCACCGTTGCAGACCTATCCACAGCATTTCAAATCGAAGAACATTCAAAGATTGGATTTTGGGACGCTCTCATCGTAGCGTCCGCTCTCAAAAGTGGCGCTAATCGAATAGTTTCGGAAGACCTGAACGCGGGACAAATGATTGCCGGCATTCGGATTGAGAACCCGTTTGCAGCAGTGCCATGATTCCGTACGTCGCAGCTTCGCTTTTATCTGGTTTTGCCAAAAGCCAATAGCTAGAAGCTGCCCCTATCCCAATACCACCCTCCAACCATCAACGATGCAACATACCCTAGTACAGCAGCGCCGATCACCCACAGATCGCCCTGTGATGCCGAGAACGCAGCCGCTGAAGCCAAAAAAATCTGGGCGAACCCAAAGCGGATGTCACCACTGGCAAATCGCCATCGCCGCTGTGGAGTCCACTTAGTCAAAGATGGGTAGCGTCCAATGGCCAGCGCCGCCAGAGAGAAAGTGACCCCGGCTGCCAGGTTCAGCGGCAGAGTCAGCACGCACACCAACGTCATATAAACAGCATCTTTGGCCAGCAGGACTTGCCAGCCCCGTAACGGCAATACCCGATATAACATCAGGCTCCCTCGGCTCTCCATTCCAAAGGGCGACTGCGAATAGGTGCTGGAGGCCAGACTCACCAGAATGGCGAGAATAGGAAATGCAGCCGGGTCCGGGTGCAGGCTCAGAAAACGATAGCAGCATCCGAGAATGCTGATAACAACTGTCAAATAAAAGTCCATGAGGCAGAGCAACTGCCTCAGATTCAAACTGAACAGCCGTCCGAAAGCCGTGGGCAAGGCAGGAACCAGCCGCGGCGGATAGAGACGTGGCCATCGTTTCTTTGTGCGCAGGCCCACAAAGGCCATGCCGCGAATGCAAATCATGCCGGCCGCCAGGAGCACAGCGCTCCAGGTGCGCAGGGTAATGACGATGAGAAGGCCCATGGCTGCAACCGGACTCAATATGAATGTGGCCATCCGCAAGGCTGCACGCTGCCCGGCGGTCAGCGGCCACAACGAGAGAGTGGTTTGAGGGATTTTGTCCAGCGGATCGCCGGAGGCAGGGAAGAGCAAAAACAGGGCCAGCAGGAAAAAGAAGGGCGCTGCCGCAAAAGGTGGACGTCCGCCCTGCAAAGAGCCGTAGGACAGAAACGCCGCGACCAGGAAGAAATTGTTGAGAGTGACGGACAGCAGCGTGCGCAGCTCTCGCCTGACTACTTTCACTAACGCACTCAGGATCGCGGTGAGCGCAGCCAAGCGAGTTCCTCAAGCGGTTCTTGCACGATCAAGCTCAGATAGAGCTCTTCCAGCGGACGTGTCAGCGACTGGTCCAATGAATCCCAGACGATTTTTCCCGCTGCAATCATGATGATCCGGCCGGCAATCCGCTCCACCGCGCCCAGCGTATGCGAGGTGAACAGCACAGTGGCCCCGCCCGCTGCCGCCTTTCGCAGCAGCGCTTGAACTGTAATGGCGGAAGCGGGATCAATTCCCTCAAATGGCTCGTCCAGGAAAACTACGCGCGGCGCATGCAGTAAGGCCACCGCCAGGGAGGTCTTCTTCCTCATTCCGTGGGAGCATTGATCTGCGAATAAGCCCTGCTTCGCATCCAGTTCGAGGACGCGCACCAGCGCGTCTGCCCGAGAGCGCGTCTCGCCTTTGCCAAGGCCATAAACAGCGCCGGTCAACGCCAGATGTTCCCTGATGCTCAAAAGGTCGAACAGACCGGATTTTTCCGGCATCATGCCCATGTTTTTTCGCGTGTCCGCTGGGGGCACGCCACATAGACGGACATCTCCCTGGTCCGGGGCCATCAGGCCGGTGAGCAGATTGAGGAAAGTTGATTTCCCTGCGCCGTTGGGGCCTACCATGGCACAAATTCCCGGCTGAATCTCCAGTGAAACGCCATCCACGGCCACCAGGTTTCCGAACCTCTTGGAAACGTTGCGGCAGACAATCGTGGACGAGACTTCCATTCGGTTGGCAGTTTACATCACAAGCTGCATCCTTTAGCTCATACCCTCACCCTCTGTCAGGCTAATAGCGCTGGTTTTGTGGCCATTTTGAAAACATCCTGAAAGCTCTTGTTCGCCGCGCATGTGATTGAAAACGTGACAGATCTTTGGGCACTAATATACTTCGCTAACCATCCACTCCACGAGCAATTTTCCTTCCAACTTTATGCGTGACCGCTTACGCTTTTCGCTTGCTTTTCGCCCTGTCCTCTGAAATAACAAAAATGCGGAATGCGCCAGTGCTCTTAACACCGACGCACTCCTAACCACCACACACAAGGAGCGTGCATCGTGGCTGCTTCCAATCTTACCAGCACCGATAAATTCAACGTCTACGACCGGCTGGCCCAACTCAATCGGTCATTCGATTTCACCACTGACAACCTTGTTGAACTCAGGCAGTATGGCATCCTCGACAAGAAGATGCTGGAAACCTTCTGCGGACTCGCGAAAGAGCTGCAATCCCAGATCAACTGCAAGCTACTCGCAACCCTGCACGAGAACGAAGACAAAGACGCTTTCGAATTCGGCAAGGTGCGTATTGCGCGAGACCACTACCTCAATGCGGAGAGGCCAGCATTCAAGCAAGGCAAACGGCGCAAGCGATAACAGCGCAGCATTCTCATTTCAACCCGCCATCTCTGGCGGGTTTTTTATGTGACCATTTGTGAGTCACTGCATCTAAGAAATTGGCGGTCATGGCGGAAATGGCAGACGCGGCGGTTTCTTGAGCGCTCAATCATTCGATTGAGCGTTCAATCAAACCGCTGGGGAAACCCGTCCGGGTTCGATTCCCGGTGATCGCACCATTCACAACTTAACATCCAACTCTCGCAGCATGTCCCAAACCTTGACGCACTTAATATCGAATTTGTTGCAAACATCGGGAATAAATACCCTCGCCGCCAGATCTTGAGTGCCGCTTTCCTGCGTCACGATCTTTCCGCCATAGCCCATAGCATAGGCGATAATCCAGGGATCGGCATATTTGACAAAATCGAGCGCAAATTCCTGTTTGTAGCGTCCACTCTTAAAGAGATACTGCGTAACCTTTTTTAGCGCAGCATAAACATCTTCATTTGGCTCTATATGCAAACTGTTTCTCTTTCTAGATTTTATCCATTTAGCGAGAGCATCTTCCACGCGCACATTTTCCACTATCTCCTTGAACACGTACCTTGGGCATCCAACATCTCCGCGTCTCAGCGCTCCATCCATCCATGCCCAAAAGCTCTTATGGATGTCGAATGCAAACATCGTATCTTTCGATGTGATGAATACGCTGGAGTCTATCCAATAACGTGGCACGGATGATTAGGCAGAGGGCAATTTACTCAGATAGGATTCGACCGTGGAAGCCCTTACTCCAAGAAGGTGCGCTGCACGTACAAAAGGAATGCGCCCCGCGCGTGCTGCTGTTGCAACTTCTTTAGTAAAAGCATGTCCATTTTTCATAAGGAAAAGATTCCAATTCCAAAAGTTTTCTCCGCCTTCCTCCTCTCGCTCCAAATCTTTTTTGTCGGCTTTTTTGGACCGCGCATATTCAGCTTTGGCAAAGCGCGTAAACTCATCCTTGCCAATTTTCCTAAGATCGTTCGCCCTGCGAAGCGCGACGATTCTACTAACTCGATATTCGACGGCAACATGTTGAACGTTAGCCTCTGTGGAACTGTCCGCGTCCCAAGGAAACTCCGCCTTCGGCACTAATACTTCCGCTGCTATGGCATTGCATTGGTGCTCAATATCAACGGTGAAATCAGCCAACGTTTTAGTTGGGTCTGGATTAGAAATCCCGCTTGCGCCTAGCCAAATGTGCGCCAACTCGTGCGCAAGAGTAAAAATTTGGGCGGCTTTCGCGTCTCTGTAGTTAATGAATATTAGCGGCGCATACTGATCGCTCAGGGCGAAGCCTCGAAACTCTTCAACACGAAGTTTACGATTGCGCTGGTATCCAACCATTCCATTTCGCATTACCAAAATGCCGCTCTGCTCTGCTCTCTGTATAAGTTTTCCCAGAAAGTCTTTCCAGCTTCTACATTCCTGCCGCAATTCGGCGTTAATCCTCAACGTTGCCCTGATATCTTTTGCGACTGTCTCGGCTATATCGGTGGCGCTGAAACTTGCCACGAATGGCAACGGACGGTTTCGGTACTCAAGCCGCACGTGCTCGCTATACCACTGCTGGCGCACCACGGCATCATTCACCGTGTCCATGAACTCTGGGCTTCCCCTGCGTTTTCTCTTTCCGCTCATTGTTCGGAAATCAACTACAGGCAGGGTTTCATCAGGCACATCGTCTAGAAAAAAAATGGGAAGTGGGAGATATAACCTCTCCGCGAGCGTCTCTGCTTGGGCCAGCGTGGGAAATTCGTTTTCTTCCCAGCTTTTGAGCTTTTCAACCGGGACAAAATTCTGACTTAATTGTTCATGGGTAAGACCAGCACGTTTTCGCGCCCATACCAGAATCTTCGGGTTGATTGGGGCGTAGCTCACATTGTCTAAACAGAAACCGTCCATGATAAAATCTCCTGGACGGTTGGCACACGTATAATGTGCCACTTTCAAAGACAGGTGTTACCAGCACCTTCCTTCGAAAGCAGCATATTAGGCCACGAGATTTCACGAAGCGAGCATCTAAAATGCTCGCTTCATCCGTTTTGCGGATTATAACAATTTAGGTCAACAAACCTAGCGGCAATCTGAGTTACCGTTTTTTGTTCTTTATTTCTCTTGACAATGCGTGACCGCTTACGCATAATAGAAGCATGGAACGTAGCATAAAAACCCTTCAGCAAGCCATCCAGCACTTTAGCAATGAGCAAACCTGCATTGATGCTATTGCCGCTGTTCGCTGGCCCGATGGTAAACCCGTTTGTCCCGCTTGCGGTCACAGAGAGCACTACTACCTTGCGACTCAGAAGCGCTGGAAGTGCAAAGAGTGCTGGAAGCAATTCAGCATCAAGGTTGGCACGATCTTTGAAGACAGCCCGATTCCATTGAGCAAATGGGTACTCGCAATGTGGATGGTTGGAAACTGCAAGAACGGGGTCAGCTCTTGGGAGATTCACCGCGCAATCGGCGTCACGCAGAAAACCGCGTGGTTCATGCTTCACAGAATCAGACTCTCGATGCACCGTGGTTCGTTCGAAGTGAAACTTGGCGGCGAAGGAAAAGAAATTGAACTTGATGAAACCTTTATCGGCGGGAAAGCGCGGAACATGCACGCTTCACGGCGTAGACGCCTAATGGTTGGCCAGCGCGGAATCATCAATAAGACCATCGTGTTCGGAATGAAAGAGCGCGGGGGAGATGTGAGAGCGCACGTCATCGAAGAGAGAAACAAGACCACTTTGCATCCGATTATCAAAGATAACGTGAGCAAAGGCTCTGCTCTGTATACCGATGAATGGCTGGCCTACGATGGACTGAAAGGCGAATACGAGCACGAGGTAATCAATCACGCTGAAAAATACGTGGATGGTCTGGTTCACACAAACGGCATGGAGAACTTTTGGTCTTTGCTGAAACGCGGATTGAATGGAACGTATGTTTCCGTGGAACCCTTTCACCTGTTCCGCTACATTGACGAACAGGCTTTCAGATACAACAATCGCGGGAACAAAAAGAACCCTGTCCACGATGGCCAGCGCTTTGAAATGATGCTCGCTCAGATAGCGGGAAAGCGCGTCACGTACAAAGAGTTAACCGGCAAGGTGGGGCTTTCAGTGGAAGGAACGTTCTAGGATTCGGCGTCGTTACGGTCGGAAGAAACGCGGGAAGCGGGCGAAGGTTTAGCCCGCTTTTTTCTTTTGGTCTGTTTCTTCTGTCTCTCAAGCGCAGATGGCGGAACGGACAACACTTTTCTCAGCACGTCTTCAAAGCGCTGGTATTCGGGCGATGTGTCTGAGTCATTCTGCTTCATTATTTGCCTTGTGCTTGCTCCAGCGTGCCTTTGCTGCGTCCGATGCCGACTTGCTGCGCTCTTCTTGTGTCATTTTCTCAGCCCGCTTCCTGCCGCCGATTTTGCCGCCTTTGCTGCCTATCAGGGCCATCAGGCGGGAGACATCCGATTTCTTCAGAGTGGGAGTGCGTGACCGCTTTGGCATACTGGTAGGATGCCAGAAAAGCAGAGCGGATGCCAGCGGAATCTTGGGGTAAAATTTGCATGGTTAGCCAACTATATTAGTGCCGATCTTTGTCGCGGCACCAGGGGTGTTGTCGCGCGACAGAGGCGCGACGCTTTTGTCAGAACAAAACCCGTGCCGCCACCTCCAAAGCCCGCCCTTCGTCATCTAAGCTTACCCACCTCTCACGGGACGCCACCCCAACCGGTGCAACACGGGCCCGATTTGGGGGAAGCCCCGGGGAATTTACGAGCATGCCGCGTTGCGGCACACTCGTTCCTCACATCACGCGAGCTCTTGATCCGGCCCACTGTTGGATCCCGGCGCGGGCGGCAGGTTCTCCGGCTGCGCCAGGGTTGTCCTATTTAAGTATCACATAGTTTAATTATGTTGTCAATAATAATTTTAAAGATGACTTAAGTTTTATACAAGCCCTGAAGATTATGAGAATTCTGTTCTCGTTGCACTGAAAGCAGCGTGGTTCACGCGGAGAATTTGGTAATCGGGCAAGTTGGTAATTATGGCCGCTAAGATTTGGCGGCGAATTTTCTCAGTTTGCCCGACCCCTTATGAGCCGGTCCCCTCATCCAGCCACCGGTCTGCCGGGGTGCCTGACTCCTGCACATAGCTCCTGGAGCCAGCCGATTTAAAAAGGGTTAATTTTGCGATTAATTGTCAGTACAGGGTGACAAAAAGTGGCATGCGCCAACATGAGGAGCTTCGAATCATTTCTTCCGCCTCAGCTAACAGCTTAAAGAATGAGGAGTTAGCAGGCGCACGCTGTGAAAAAGCAGCACCTCAGAATGGCTATGCGTGTGCAATTGACAGAGTGGCCCCACAGAGGCTCGGATCCCTTGCAGGGGCGATATTTTGGAGGAACATGCATATGCGTAAACAGAAGGGCTTCTCGCTCATCGAGCTGCTGATTGTGGTGGCCATCATCCTGATCATCGCTGCGATTGCCATCCCGAACCTGATGCGGTCAAAGCAGGCTGCTAACCAGGCGGCTGCGGCCAGCACCGTTCGCACCCTGGTCAGTGCCGAACATACTTATTCAAGCACCTTTGGTCCCTCAGCCGGCTTTGCCGGCAGCCTGGTCCAGCTTGGACCTGGCGCTGTAACTTGCATCGCGCCACATCCTGACACCGTCAACGCCTGCATCATTGATTTCAATCTGGGCTGTCTGGCCGGCGTCAGCGGGACGTTGTGCTTGAAAGACAATTACAACTACACGATTTCTGCGATCGGCGCGGCTGCACCGTTCGCCGATTACATGATTTTCGCAACACCGAACGGCCCGACGGTCGGTCATACCGACTATTGCGCCTCCAGCGACGGAGTAGTTCGTTTTGAACCTTCTCCGGGCGGCACACCGCCATCGCCGGTTATTGGCACAGTGGCAGCTTGCACCACGGCGCCGTTCGCACCACTCTAAACCGCAGATCTAAACCGCAGCTTGGCAAAGTACCTGGGGGAGGGTACGAGCCCAAAGAAGGACATGGCAGACGCCATGTCCTTCTTTTATTTTGGGGTTTTTTATGGGTTTTTATGTGCTTTTTGGGGTAGGTTTGCGACTAAATGTCATTGAATTGTGACGAAAAGCGTCATCTACGCGGGTTTGCACCGGGTTTGCACCGACCAACCCCGAATAAAATAAATCTTTATTAATCAATGGATTAGCACTATGTGAATGCAGGTAAGGCAAGCGATTCCGGGAATGGAAATCAGGATGCACAAAGAAGAATTACAGGGCGAGAAGACGCCAAAAGTTTCCAGCAAGCAGGAACAGACATTTGCGGAGGACGATTCGAATGCGTAAACAGAGGGGCTTTTCACTGATCGAACTGCTGATCGTGGTGGCCATCATCCTGATCATTGCTGCTATTGCCATCCCGAACCTGATGCGGTCGAAGCAGGCAGCTAATCAAGCCGGTGCAGCCAGCACCGTGCGCACGCTGATCAGCGCTGAACACACCTATGCCAGCACTTTTGGTCCCACCGCCGGGTACGCCGGCAGCTTGAACCAACTGGGACCTGGCGCAGCAACTTGCGCGGCGCCACATCCCGACACTACCAACGCCTGCATCATTGATTTCAATCTGGGCTGTCTGGCCGGCGTCAGCGGGACTTTCTGCTTGAAAGACGACTACGACTACACCATCACCGCGATCGGCGCAGCAGCACCGTTCGCCGATTACATGATTTTCGCGACGCCCAACGGGCCGGCGATCGGGCTGACCGACTATTGCGCTTCCGCCGACGGAGCAGTTCGTTTTGAACCTTCTCCCGGCGGCACGCCACCGTCGCCGGTGATCGGCACGATTGCGGCATGCACCACAGCGCCGTACGCACCACTCTAAAGAAAAGCTTGGCAAGTACCTGGGGGAGGGTACGAGCCACGAAGGGACATGGCCTAATGAAGCCATGTCCCTTTTTTGCAATATATCGGTTTGCGATTAAATGTCATGGGTTCTGACAAAAAGTGTTATTCCCCGCGGGCAAGGGTCGCGGAAAAGCCACTGAGTGATGGCGGACGACACAGCCTAAGCTGTTCACCCACGCTGGTTTAGCGGCAAGATCAAGATTTATTTAGCCCCCTGGGAAGTGGTTATCAGGATGCACGTACAGGGGCAGCCTTAGATGCTCCAGGCCAGTTTGCCAAAGGGCTCGAGTTTACAGGGGCAAGAGAATTTTTATTTTAAGAGGAGATCCGAATGCGTAAACAGAAGGGCTTTTCACTGATCGAGCTGTTGATCGTGGTGGCCATTATCCTGATCATCGCTGCGATTGCCATCCCGAACCTGATGCGGTCAAAGCAGGCTGCTAATCAAGCCGCCGCGGCCAGCACCGTTCGTACACTGGTCAGTGCCGAACATACCTTTTCAAGCACCTTTGGTCCGAGCGCGGGTTTTGCCGGCAGCCTGGTCCAACTGGGACCTGGCGCAGCAACTTGCATCGCGCCACATCCCGACACTACTAACGGCTGCATCATCGACTTCAATCTGGGCTGTCTGGCTGGCGTCAGCGGGACGTTCTGCTTGAAAGACAATTACGACTACACGATTTCCGCGATCGGCGCGGCTGCACCGTTCGCCGACTACATGGTTTTCGCCACACCTAACGGCCCATCAGTGGGTCTGACCGATTATTGCGCCTCCAGCGACGGAGTGGTTCGCTTCGAACCTTCGCCGGGCGGTACACCGCCATCACCAGTGATTGGCACGGTGGCGGCTTGCACCACGGCGCCCTACCAACCGCTCTAAATCACAGCTTGGCAAGTACCTGGGGGAGGGTACGAGCCTCAAAGGGGACATGGTAAACGCCATGTCCCTTTTTTCTGTGTGCTGGAATCTTCTACCTGGAATGAATTTGCGCCCTGATACCTGTTTTCTGCTGACAAAGGTATTTTCCCGCAGGCTGACAGACGCTGACAGGGAAAAGTAATCTTGCCTTTCTCAGTTGAATTCAAGTAAATTCCGTCGTAGGTCACAAAAATACTGGGTGCAATGGCAGCGCTTGAAATTTTAGGTCTCGCAAAGAGCTATCCCACCGGGTTTTGGCGTAAGACGCTCAGGCCGGTGTTGTCTCCTTTGGAACTCACAGTCAACGAAGGGGAGACCTTTGGGTTTCTCGGGCCGAATGGCGCGGGCAAGACCACTACGCTCAAGCTGTTAATGGGGATTATCTTTCCTACCTCCGGCTCGGCCCGAATCTTGGGTCATGATTTCCGCGATCCAGAGGTGAAACGAGAGGTAGGGTTCCTTCCCGAGCAGCCTTATTTCTACGACTATCTGAGCGCGACGGAGTTGCTGGATTACTACGCGCGGCTCTCAGGGGTGGGGAATGAGGAGCGACGCAAGCGCATCCCGGAGTTACTGGAACGGGTTGGCCTGGGAGATGCGGGGAACAAGCAGTTACGCAAGTTTTCCAAGGGCATGTTGCAACGGGTAGGCATTGCCCAAGCCATCGTTCATGATCCCAAGCTGGTTTTTTTTGACGAGCCAATGTCCGGCCTGGATCCCATCGGGCGGCGCGAAGTGCGGGAACTCATTCAGGGATTAAAAGACGAAGGCAAGACGATTTTTCTGACTACTCACATTCTCTCTGACGCCGAATCGCTGTGCGATCGTGTCGCCATTATTCACAAGGGCGACCTGCGGGGAATCGGGGTGGTGGAAGATCTTACGTCCAAGAGCGCGGACAAGACAGAGGTGGTATGGCGCGGCGCCCATGCGCTGGCCAGCGTATCCAGCTTAGTGGCCGAGGGCCACGTTACCGGGGACATCGTGTGCGGGGTGGTGACCAGCGAGAATGCTGATG
>DATDGL010000096.1:0-5737 GCA_036522115.1 Candidatus Angelobacter sp. | reverse complement strand
GATTTTTAGGTTCGCAACATAGTTTTCTCGCCAATAAATCACCTGGTTTTGAGAGGGTGTAATTAAAAGTGCGAGTCAAGCCAGTACCCATGCTGTTTACTTAAGTGGTTTCGGGACCTTTTGAGTTAAACGATGGAACCGAAAGGTCCCTCCGCTTTACCCCCGCTGGCGCGTGGGTAAAGCCTCGGGATGACGAACCATGTTGGGGAGCCCTTCGCAAATAGTGACTCTCACTTTTAATTACACCCGGTTTGAGATTCAAATCGCTGGATCATCCGGTTTTCAATTACCTTACCCAATTACCAAATTACCAAATTTCGTTGTACTCGTTAATTTCAAACCCGCCAATTGCCTGGTAAATCGATTCTGTTATCCTCGCGGCATGTCTCTATCCGTTTGCATCATCACTCTCAATGAAGAGGCCAATATCGGGCGGACGCTGGAGAGCGTGAAAGATATTGCCGACGAGATCATTGTTGTGGATTCAGGCAGCACAGACAGCACGGTCACCATTGCTCAGTCGTACGGAGCCAAGGTGTTTGCCGAGGCCTGGAAGGGATTTGCTCTGCAGAAAAACTCGTGCCTGGACAAGGCAAACTGCGACTGGATTCTCTCCCTGGATGCAGATGAAGAAGTGAGCGCTGAACTGGCAGCCGGCATCAAGTCGTTGCTGCAATCGGGACAGCCTGCTCCCGAGTTTGATGCCTACACTATGAACCGCCGGAACCTCTATCTTGGCCGCTGGATCAAGCATGCGGGTTACTACCCTGACCGCAAGATGCGGCTGGTCAGGCGCGAACTGGCGGAATTCGAAATTCGCGCTGTCCATGAAGACATGAAGAAGCTGCCGCGCATGGGTCATCTTCATGGAGACTTGATCCACCATGCCTATCCCAGGATGGAAAGTTTCATTGAGCACGCAAATCGTTATTCGTCCTTAGGCGCGGGGATGGTAGCGGCCGAACGCAAGGTTGGCTTCAGCTTCATCAACATCGTGCTGCGCCCCCTGGTTCGATTCATCTACATGTATTTTTTCCGGCTCGGATTTCTCGACGGTCGCGAAGGCCTGCTGGTGCTGATGACCCATGCCAGCTACGTGAGCTGGAAGTATGCCAAGGCGTGGGAAATGAGCCGGAACGGCATCGGGTCATCGGGTCGCCGGGTCGCCGGGTCATCGGGAAAACCTTGAATTTCCGTGCCTCTTTCTCTGCTGGACAATCTTCTCATTGAGTTATCAAATAACAATCATGAAGACGATTGCTGAGTCTAAGTTCCGAGAGCAATTTATCTCCCTTCCGGAGAACCTCGACCCGGAGGGCACTGTGATTACTAAGCGCGGCAAACCTGTAGCGCGACTGATCCCCGCCGGTTCTTGCGCCGACCTCATCGGCAGCATGAAGGGTCAAATCAAAATTCATGGCAAAATTTTCTTCACAGGAGCCAAGCGGCGCGCCGATGTTTGAGGCCTACACTCTCGTCTATGACTGACCACTTTGGCTTCACTCCCAAAGAGCTGCGCAAGCTGCGCAGCTTGAAAGACCCTCACGGAATCCAGAAATTCCTGGATGCGATGCCCTACCACCTCGCTGATACGGGCTGGTCACCTCGGGTAGTTCTGCGCGAGAACACTTCTCACTGTTTTGAAGGAGCCATGTTCGCGGCGGCTGCGCTACGGGCCAACGGATTTCCTCCGCTGGTCTTTGATCTTGAGGCTGAAGCGGACACCGATCATGTGGTCGCCATTTACCGCCAGCGCGGCCACTGGGGTGCGATTGCCCAGTCCAACTTCTCCGGGTGCCGCTATCGCGAGCCGGTCTACCGCAGCCTGCGCGAGCTTGCCATGAGCTACTTCGATGTCTACTTCAATCTGCGTGGCGAGCGCAGTCTCCGCACCTTCTCCCGCCCTGTTAACCTAGCCCGATTCGACCAACTGGAATGGATGACCACAGAGAAACCGCTCTGGTTTGTGGCTGACTATCTGTTTACCATCCACCACTACAAACTGCTGCGGCCCGGCATGGCCGAGCGCCTGCACCGACTGGATAGCCGCTCATTCAAGGCAGGCTGTGTCAATCGAGCAGAGCAATAATCCTGTCGTCTGCATCCTACTTTTGAGTTTATCCGTTAAATTGTTTTTGCCTTGCGATTTCCGATGAACGGGACCCCCGATGCGCGCTTTCGCGTGGCGGGGTGGCGGCGACCCCATAACCCGATGACGGGATTATTTTCGCCCTTCGCGTTTCTGCCCAATCACCAGCCCTCGCGGCGTTGGCAACAGGACCATGGAAATCAGGCCTTCGTTCTCCAGCCTCAACGCAGATTCGCGCACAGTCTTTAGATGGGAGCTCGAATCATGCATCAGGATCAGCCCGTTGGGATTGATCTGGGGAAGAAAGTATCGCACCTCCGGCTCGCGCAGCTCGGGCAGTGAATCGCAGAACAAGACGTCAATGGTCCCGGAGACTTTGATGTTGAGGCTGGATTCGCGCCGGCAGTCAATCCATTTCTTCAGCCCGGAAGCATCGATCTTCTCTTTGGCGCTGGCAAAGACTTCCGCATCCGGCTCGCAGGTGATGATCTTGCCAAAGCCATTTTGCTTGAGGCCCTCAGCCATGTACAGAGTGCTCACGCCCAGGAATGTTCCTGTCTCGACCACCAGATTCGGCTTCACCGTGGTCATCAGGCATTTCAGAAAATCCAGGACTTCAACTTCTGCAGTCATAGTGTCAAACATGCTCCAGCGTTCAGGGTGGGGGCACTCGGGGGTGGCCCGATGGTATTCAGGCTTGGGCACCGCGCCGTGTTGCTCCACATGTTTCAGTGTTTTGTGGACGGGATCGATTTTGCGAAAGCGACGCCTCGCCAAAATCAGCAGAATAATTCCCGCAAGCATGGTGAGTAGCGCCGCAAACTGAGCATTGCTCATGCCCAGAATCACCCGCGGGTTGATGCGCAAAAATTCGACCAGAAACCGCTCCAGCCCAAAGAACACCAGGAACTCGCCGGTAATGACCCCAGGAGCGAGAGGATGCTGGATGGCGCGCCTGCCCCGCCGCCACAGATACCAGAAGATCAACGCGCCGGCGATGAACTCATAGATCGGTGTGGGGTAGACCCGACAATCCGCCGGCCAGCCCCACTTCACGCAAGTTTCTGTTGTGGGAACCAGTGCAGGCGGGGGAAAGGACATTCCCCAAGGCCAGTGCCAGGATGTAGGACGGCCATAATCGCCATCGCCGGAGATGAGGCATCCGATTCTGCCGACGGCATAGCCGATGGCCGCTGCAGGACTGCAAATATCCAGCATGGTCAACATGCTGATGCGGTACTTGCGGGCCAGCAGCAGAAGCGTAGCGATGCCCGCGACAAAACCTCCGAACCAGGCGAAGCCCTGCCGAAACCATCCAAAAAAATTCACGAAGCCCGTGGCCAATCCTCGAATCCAGGCAAAATGTTCGAGAAACGATGGGAGAGCGACGGGGCTCCGAAGAATTTCCAGCGTAAGACCGTCGCCGGGAGTGTCGATCACATGCCAGATCTTGGCGCCCAGAATGCCGGCGATAGCCATCCACACAATAATGATGCTGGGATCCAGCTTGAGTTTGCGACGTTGGACCTCCGCCTGCAGGACAAAAAAAGCGGCCACAAATGCCAGCCACATCAGCAAACCAAATGTGGGGAGCGTCCATGAGCCAATATGGATGTAAGGGAGCAGTCTGTTTCCTCAGAGGATGCTGTAAGGGTAAGTATAAATAACAGCAGGAAACAAGGAATAGGTTAGAGGGAGGTGTAATTAAAAGTGCGAGTCAAGCCAGGACCCATGCTGTTTACTTAAGCGGTTTCGGGACCTTTTGAGTTAAACGATGGAACCGCAAGGTCCCTCCGCTTTACCCCGCTGGCGCGTGGGTAAAGCCTTGATTGTATGACTACGACGGCTCCCTCGACCCGCGTACACTGTGGTTGCTTCAGACCAAGAGCTCGGGGCCGAAAGGAGCAGTCATGAAGATTATAGGTTGTGATTTTCATCCGAGCTTTCAACAAATTGCCATGGTCGATACCGAGACGGGAGAAATGATCGAACGCCGCCTGTTGCACGCCGGCGGGGAAGCGCAGCGCTTCTATGAAGGGCTGAGGGGAGAAGTGGTGGTGGGGATCGAGAGCAGCGGGAACACGCTGTGGTTCGAGCGTGTGCTGGCGAAGCTGCAACACAAGTTGCTGGTGGGAAACCCTACGGCCATAGCCGCGGCCAATCCACGGCGGCAGAAGTGCGATCGGCGGGACGCGCGGCACATCCTGCAAATGTTGCAGGAGCAGCGCTTCCCCGCTCTTTGGATGCCCACGATGGCGGAGCGCGACCTGCGCCAGTTGCTGAAGCACCGGCACACGCTGGTGCAGATGCGCACCCGGGCCAAGAATCAGTTGCAACATATTGCCCTGAACCAGGGATTGCAGAAGAAGAGCAAGCTGTGGACCCAGGCCGGGATGGAACAACTGAAGAACTTGGAACTGGAGCCGTGGACGAAGAGGCGGCGGGATGATCTGTTGCAGATCCTGGAGCAGATGGACGCGCACATCGAGGAGTTGAACCAGGCGGTGGCAGAGGAAGCGCAACGCTGGCCGCAAGCGGTGTTGCTGATGACGCATCCTGGAGTGGGACCCATCACGGCTCTGGCCACGGTGGTGACCTTGGGGGATGTGAGCCGTTTCGAACGTGGCAAGAAGGTAGCCAGCTATGTGGGACTGATTCCCAGCGAAGATTCCAGTGGGCAGCATCGTCGGCTGGGAGCCATTACCAAACAAGGCAATCGTTTTATGAGATTTCTCCTGGTGCAAGCGGGCCTGAGCGCAGCTAAGGGAGACGCAGAGTTGGCACGGGCGTACCAGCGCCTGCGCCACAAGAAGCACCACGGGGTGGCGAAGGTGGCCATGGCAAGAAAGTTAGTGGTGCGGTTGTACTGGATGCTGCGCACGAATACGCGGTATCCGGAGGTGGTTCGCATGCAGGGTAGCTCGAGTCATCCCGTGGCCGAAGTCATGGCTGACCCCTTGAGTGGGCGCCCTGCCTCCCGATGCAGTACCCGTCCTGCACCGTAAGACAGGGGCAGGAGGAGAGAAGTCGGGAGTTTGCATTCACCATCATGGTCGCAGTAGGTGACCGATTAGATGGTTGGTGGAACCACCGCCAAGGATTGAGCAACCTGCGAGCTTGAGGTCATGAAGCAAAAAGGCAAGAGCAACAGCAACCCCAAAAGCAACCCCAACCCCAAAGGCAAAAGCTTGCTAATAAAGGGGGAGGGGGAGAGAGTTTGGGTGGCGCGTTGGAGACCGTTTCCAGCGGGACGCATTCTCGCGCTTCGCGTGGGGCTTGACAACGCCGTCGTAGTCATAGATGGGGCTTGACAACGCCGTCGTAGTCATAGACGGGATGACGACTGGTTTCTTTTGCTGTTCCCTGTGACCTGTCACCTAAAAACTAGCCGTTGTACTGCCGCTGTTGTGGCCGATCTTGAGGCCTACTGTGGCCGGATCGGGGCCGGTTATGCTGACTCCGTGCACGTCCACTACATAGTCGAACTGGGTGCTGCTGCCGTGCTCGGCCTGGAGGTTGAAGTTGACCTTCAAGCCGTTGACTGTTCCGTTGAAGACAAAATGCATATTGCCGCCGACCTGCCGGAAGCTGCCTGCGGGAATGGTCAGCGAGAAGTTGTTGACGGTGAGGGTGACCGGTTGATGGGAC
>DATDGL010000095.1:0-40045 GCA_036522115.1 Candidatus Angelobacter sp. | reverse complement strand
CAAGTTGTTGGAAGACTGCAAAGTCAACAGTACTCGATTGTTCAACCATGCTCCCTCGAAGTTCCGGTTCCACCGGGTAGTTCATGCTACGGCGGTCGAGCGTTCCGGAGCCGTAGTAACAGCCTGGTAAAGCCCACGCCAGAAGTTGAAGATCAGGTCAAGGTGACGGACATAGCCATCCATCATCTTTGCCAGATTTTCCTCGCTTGTAGCGTAACGCTTGACCGCCTTCAGGGATTCCTCTTTATGTTCTTTCTCCGTCGCTCCGATATGGGCGTAAAAATATTCGCAAGCCTCGTGGAATTCGTCGGGATTGCTCCACAAGGGGAGATAGTTCCGCGCACCGTCATAGAGCTTGCGCAGCATGGTATATGCCTGCCATTCCAATGCGAGCTGTGCTCCGAAAGACATCTGCGGATCACGATAAAGGTCCTGCTCGCCCTGGATGAGTTCCAGCGTGGTTGGCGCCAGTTCCATGGCTTTTTGCAGGCCATCCCAATCCACGTCATCCTTCCCTGCTTTCTGCACCAACTCTTTGAAGAAATTGCCGAGCAATACAGAATGCACCTTTTCAGCGTTTCCATATCCCATCTCAGAGAAAAGGGTCTTTACGTATTCCGTTTTTGCATCAATATCGTCGGTGGTGACCAGAAGAATAGCGAGCGCATCGGGAAAGGACTTGACCCACTCGCCGTAGTTTCGCGCAAAAACTGCCAACTCCTCAACTGTAAGTTTTCTGGTCATCCATTCGTGATAAAACTCGTTGTTTAAAGCGGGATGGTTGGTAATGTCTGCTAACAACGCCTCTAGAGCTGTAGTCATGACCGGATTTTCCTCCAATAAGTTTTGTAGTTTCACTTCCAGCAGCAGAGCTGGGGCCCTACCGGCTAATTTTCATTGAGCGCAGACTCCGAGAAAGAACCCTCGTCCTCCGGCGCCCTGGCAACTTCCAACAACAATTTCGCATTGCGTTCAATCCGCCCAGGCTCGCTTTCCTGGTCAAGCATGAGGCGGCTGAGCCCACTGACCGTGGGCTCTTCAAAGATCTTCCGTACTGACAGCTCCGTATGCAGAGCTTCGCGCACACGGGACGAAATCTGGGTGGCCAACAATGAATGCCCACCCAGGATAAAAAAATCGTCCAGTATGCCAACCCGCTCCACTTGCAGCACCTCAGCAAAAATTCCGGCTAACACTTCTTCCAAGTCAGTTCGAGGAGCGACGAACCCTTCGCTTGATTCCGCTTCTTTGCCGGGTGCGGGCAGGGCCAGGCGATCAATCTTCCCTGATGGCGTGAGCGGAAATGCCTCAAGGACAACAAAAACGGATGGCAACATGTGGTCAGGGAGACTTTCATGCAGAAACTCTCTGAGTTGCTTGCCACTGGAGGCGTGGTCCGGCTGAAACGCCACATAGGCAATGAGACGCCCTTCCTGGCTTTCTTTGGCTAGAACTACGGCTGCCTCGCGTACAGCCGGATGGCGTTTCAATGCCACCTCAATCTCACCCAGTTCAATCCTTATGCCACGAATCTTTACCTGAAAGTCATTCCGCCCCAGGAACTCCACATTGCCCCCAAGCAGATAACGGGCTACATCACCTGTGCTGTACATTCGCGAACCGGGCTTGTTGGTGAACGGATCAGGAACGAACCGTTCTGCAGTCAGATCAGGCCGCTTCAGGTATCCATGGCTCAAAACCACGCCGCCGAGATACAGCTCACCGGGGACGCCGATCGGCACCGGCTGCAGCCAGGCATCGAGCACATAAAGCGCGGCGTTGATGATTGGTCTGCCCAGCGGAGGAAGAGCGGGCCAAAGCTCCGGGGAACCGTCCAAAGGAAAGGAAGTGACGATGTGAGTTTCCGTCGGGCCATAATGGTTGTGCAACACGCAATTCTGCAAGTGTCTGAAGAGGTCAACCATGGGCCTGCCGATTTGCAGTTGTTCGCCACCTACCATGAATTCCCGCAGGCTGCCAAGCGTCTCCGGGCGGCTGCTGAATTCCTCCGCCAGCTTTTGCATCACGGTTCCGGGCAAATGAAATCTTTCCACCTTGTGCTTTTCCACGTAGCCGCCCAAAAGAGGAATATCCATTCGAATCGCCTGAGGCGCTACCACCAGCGTTCCGCCTGTAGCCAGAGTGGAGAAGATTTCCTCGAAGCTGACGTCAAAATTCAACGAGGCGAATTGCAGCGTGCGCTTGCTTTGCCGCGGCGAGGCCTGATGCCAGGCAACCAGGTTCACCAGCACGCGATGCGGAACCAGCACACCTTTAGGCCGGCCAGTTGAGCCGGAGGTATAGATGACGTACAGCCAGTTTTCAGGTGAAACGGCAACGTGCAAATCGTTCTCGTCTTCCTCCGCAATGGCAGTCAGCTCAGAATCCAGGCAAACCACTTGCGCCGCACTGCCAGGAAGGCCGGACGCCAGATGCTGCTGCGAAACCACTATGGCGGCAGCGCTATCCTGCAGCATGAAAGCCAGCCGTTCTTTGGGATAAGCGGGATCCAGGGGAAGGCACGCCGCTCCGGACTTGGCTATGGCCAATACAGCCACAACCATTTCCAGCGACCGCTCCATGAAAATACCGATGAGTTCTCCTGGCCGGGAGCCCATCGCAACCAGGCGGCGCGCAACCTGATTTGCGCGCGCATTCAACTGACTGTAGCTCAGCTCCTGGTCTTCAAAAATAATCGCGATCTCGTTCGGAGTTCGCTGCACCTGAGCTTCAAACAACTGGTGCGCACACAGTAGTTGCGGGTATGGCGCATCCGTGGCATTCCAGGTTGTGAGTATTTCGTACCGTTCGTGGCGTGTCAGCAACGGGAATTCCGAGATCCGTTGCGCAGGATTACTGACTGCGGCGGCAAGAATCGTGAGCAAATGACCCGCCATGCGCTCAACAGTTTCTTTATTGAAAAGATCAACGTTGTACTCGAAGGTACCGACTATTTCCGGCCCACGATCACTGGCGTAGAGGCTCAGATCAAACTTGGCCGCCTTGTTCTCTTTGTCCAGAATCGTCACTTCCAGGCCGGGTATCTCACGCGGTTGCATTGGCGCAGCTTCAAAGCTGAAGATCACCTGCACCAGGGGGCTGTGACTGAGGTTGCGTTCAGGGTGAAACTGTTCGACGAGATATTCAAAGGGCAGATCCTGGTGGGCATAAGCACCGAGGGCCGCCTCGCGCACCCGTTCCAGATATTCCCGGAATGACAAGTCACCGACGATGGTGGTCCGGACAGCAAGAGTGTTAATGAAAAATCCAATCAGCCCTTCCAACTCCTTCCGTTGGCGATTGGCAATGGGCGACCCGACAATGATTTCCTGCTGCCCTGTATAGCGATGAAGCAGGATCTTGAAGCAGGCCAGCAGCACCATGTAGAGGGTGGCATCTTCCTTTCGACACAGCGCCTTGAGTGACTGGGAGAGGGCCGGAGAAAAGCCGAATGTAAAATCCGCACCATTGTAAGTCTGCACCGCAGGCCGTGGGCGGTCTGCCGGAAGCTCCAGCATTGCGGGAGCAGTACCGAGCTGGGTTTTCCAGTATTCCAGCTGTTGCGCGAGCACTTCACCTTGCAGCCAATTTCGCTGCCAGACAGCGAAGTCAGCATATTGCACAGGGAGGGGCGGGAGATCTGGAACACTTCCGCCGGCGAACGCCCGGTAAAACATTGTGATCTCGCTCACCAATACATTCATGGACCACGCATCGCTGACGATGTGGTGCATCGCCATAACCAGGACATGCCGGTCAGTTGCCTGCTGAACCAGGCTGGCACGGAGCAGGGGGCCTTTCCTTAGATCGAATGGCTGGAGCGCTTGCTCGCAGAGCAGGTCCTGTACCTGCTGCCGCTGCTCGCCTTCCGGCAGATGCATAGTCCCAATGTGGCGCAGCGGAATGGAATGGTGATCATGGATAATCTGGACAGGCTGGCCGTCGCGGAAGTCGAAGGTGGTGCGCAAGGATTCATGCCGGCGCACGATTTCATCAAACGCCTTTTGCAGCGCGGTAACATCGAAAGCACCGGAGAGAGAGACGGCAGTCAGCAGATTGTAAGCGAAGCTCGCAGGTTCAAACTGATCGAAGAACCATAACCGCTGCTGGGCAAAGGACAATGGCGCCGGGCCACTCTCCTGACGTCGTGGGATTTTGTCTTCTGCGGAAGACAATCCTTCCTGCCTGAGCAGAGCGTCCAGGATCGCCTTCTTCCTGGCCGAAAGCTGAAATTTTGGCTGGGACGTGTTGCTCATCTACATCTGCTCCTTTTATCCGCCCAATGGCCTTTCCAACATGCTTTCTGCCTGATCGTCAGAGACCGCGGCCAGTTTGACCATCAGCTCAGCCGTCCGCTCCACGCGCGTTCGCTCATCTTCCTCTACCAGCAAGGCCGCGGCTACTCCGGGTACCGTGGGAGCGTCAAAAATTGTTCGCAGGGGAACTTCAACCTGGAAGACTTCACGCAGGCGACTGGCTAATTGAATGGCCAGGAGGGAGTGTCCGCCGACATCAAAAAAGTTGTCCAGGATTCCCACCCGATCTATCTCAAGCAACTCCGCAAAAATGCCGGCTACGATCTCTTCCACCGGAGTGCGAGGCGGAACATATTCCTGCGCGGGAACAAGACTCTCATTGGAAGGAACCGGCAAACCTTTCCGATTGATCTTTCCATTCGAGGTGAGAGGAAGCGAACTGAGAACCACAAACCAGGATGGCACCATGTAATCAGGCAAACGGTCGCTGAGATGTTTACGCATCTCCACTATCGTGACCGCCTGGCCGGGCTTGAGCGTGGCATAGGCGGCAAGCCGCTTGTCACCTGTGCCATTTTCGTGGACCGTAACTACAGCATCCTTGATCGCAGGGTGCCGAAGAAGAGTATGTTCCACTTCCTCTAACTCAACGCGAAATCCACGAAGCTTAACCTGAAAATCTGTGCGCCCCAGGAACTCGAGCTCACCGTCTGGGGAAAACCGTCCCATGTCACCGGTCCTGTATAACCGTGAGCCAGGATGCAAGCCGAAGGGATCGGGTACAAACTTCTCTGCCGTCAGATCAGGACGATTTATGTAGCCGTATGCCAAACCGGCGCCACCAATATAGATTTCTCCGGGCTCGCCGACGGAAACCGGTTCCATCTCGCTACCAAGCACGTAAACGGAGACATTTTTCAGGGGCCGACCAATGGGTACTCGAGTACGCCCTTCATGCGCAGGCTTTGCGGCGTCGCGCCTGTATACGGTAGCCGTTATGGTTGCTTCTGTTGGGCCGTACATGTTGCGGAAAGCCACTCGATCTCCGGTTATCGCACTCCAGCGATTGAGATGATCGGCCGAGGGACTCTCTCCACCAACCGAAAGCACCCGAAGCTGGGTTGGAAGAGTCAGATTGCGGTTGAAGAGGTTGTCCACCAGGTGATGCCAGAGGACGACAGGCAGGTGAACAGCGGTAATTTCATTCTCCTGGCAAAACGCAAGTAACTCTTGCGGCGAGTAGGCAAAAGAATCCTGCGGGGCAACCAGGGCAGCGCCGCTGAGCAGCGTTGGAAAAATATCTTCCGCGGAAGCATCAAAACTCAAGGGGGAGAATTGCAACATTCGCCGATCAGGCCCGAGATCATAGAGGTCCACCATTTGCATCGCATGGTTTACCAGAGCTCGATGCGAAACGATGCTTCCCTTGGGTTGGCCTGTAGACCCTGAAGTGTAGATCACATATGCCGGAACATCAGGACTGCCAAGACCATTTACGCTGCTGCCATCGAGAACGATTCCCTGCTCAGTTACGCCGACAACTATAGCTCTGATGTTTGACGCAGGCAGCGCTGCGATTAAATGCTGTTGAGTGAGAATGACTGCAGGGGCGGCATCCGAGAGCACAAACCGGATTCTTTCCCCAGGATTTCGTGGATCAAGCGGCACATACGCGGCGTGCGCTTTCAAGACGCCCAATACGGCGACGAAGATCTCCGCCGATCGCTCCATGAAAATCGCGACTCGGGAACCGATGCCAATTCCCTGCTTGCTGAGATCGCGCGCCAACTGATTGGCCCGCCGGTCCAGGTCGCGATAGGTCAAGCGATCCTGTCCGCTGATCAGGGCGAGGGCATCCGGTGTCCGCTCGACTTGCTGCTCGAACAACTGGTGGATACAGACATCAGGTATCGGGCAAGTGCCACTAACATTGAAGTCCGCAGGCAGTATGCTCCCTTCAGCAACGCCGGCGAATTGCAGGTTTGAGGACTGTTCCAGACCCGGCAAGAGCGAACCAAGGGAGCTGAGATGCTGCCCAGGCTGAGCAGTCATTTGTTGCAAAACAGCTTCATACACTTCCGCCATTTTTGCGATGGTTTTCTCTTCAAACAAAGAGGTGCTGTATTCGAAGCTGCAACTAATGGCGTCCTGGTACTCGGAGGCAAGAAGCGACAATTCAAATTTGGCGCTGCCACTCTCCACCGCAAACGGAGCGACATTCAGACCGGGGAGCTTCAGGTTCGGCAACGGAGCGTTCTCCAGGATGAACATGACCTGGACGATCGGAGGCCGAACAGCGTCACGTTTGGGCCGCAGGCGTTCCACCAGTTTTTCAAACGGGAGGTCCTGGTGCTCGTATGCGTGCAGGCAGACCTCGCGCACGCGACGCAACAACTCACGAAAATCAGGATCGCCGGAAAGGCCGGTCCGCAGTGGCAGCGTGTTCACGAAAAAGCCAATCAGCGGCTCGATTTCACTGCGGTTCCTTCCCGCTATGGCTGTTCCCACCACGACATCGAATTGCCAGGCATAGCCGCTCAGCAAAACTTTCCAGGCTGCCAGCAAGACCATGAAAAGAGTCACACCTTCATTCGCCGCCAATCTTCTTACATCGGCAGTCAAGGCAGGCGAAAGCGCAATCGTAAGTTTTCTGCCGTCGTAGTTCGGCCTCTCCGGGTAAGCATGGTCCGTTGGCAAATCCAGGGTTGGAGGCGCGCCGGCCAGTTGCTCTTCCCAGTAGTCGAGCTGCAATCGCAATACATCTTCTTTAAACCAGTCGCGTTGCCATAGCGCATAGTCGGCGTACTGGATGTCAAGCGGCGGCAGTGATAACGCCTTATCTTGAGAGAAGGCGGCATACAACTCTGTAATTTCATGAACCAGGATGCCCAGCGACCATCCATCAGAAATGGCATGATGCATGACGGCCAGCAACACATACTCATCGGGCGCCAGCCTGAATAGATTCACGCGCAATAGCGGCGGCTGTTCCAGCGTGAATGGACGCTTTACATCTTCATTTGCCCGCCGCTGAACTTCCGCTTCCGCCTCATCACTGCGCAAACCGGTAAGATCATCCACGATCATGGCAACTGCCAATTCGGGCAGCACGACTTGTACTGGCTTCCCCTGAACCTCCACCAAGGCGGTGCGCAATACTTCATGGCGTTGAATGATTTGATTGTTGCACCTCTGCAACACATCTGTATCCAGTTTGCCGGTTAAGCGAATGGCCACCGGAATGTTGTAGAAAGCCGATCCGGACTCCAGACGGTCAATGAACCAAAGCCGCTGCTGGGCAAACGAAAGTGGTGGATGCCCGTCTTGCACGGTCCGGCGAAGAGGCGGAGATTGCAGCGTGCGGTCTTTCAACTTTTCACCCACAATTGCCGCCAAACCCGCGATGGTGGGCGAAGCAAACAGGTGGTGCACGTGAAGCTCAACGTGGAAGATATTGCGCGCGCGGGAAATCACTTGTGTTGCATTGAGTGAATGTCCCCCGGCTTCAAAGAAGTTGTCGTGAATGCCAACTTTTTCCAGTTTGAGCACCTGGATCCAGATGCCCGCCAGCAACTCCTGAATAAAGGTGTGCGGCGCAACAAAATGCTCTTCTCGAACCAGGGAAGCGGCAGGCGCAGGCAGGGCCTTGCGGTCCACTTTCCCGTTCACCGTCATTGGCATCTGTTCAATCAGCAGGATCGTCGCCGGCACCATCCAGTCCGGAACCCTGGTTTTGAGATAACTGCGCAATTCACCGCTGGAGGGCGTGTTCTCCGGTTTGGGAACCACATAGGCAACCAGTTGTTTTTCCCCCGCAACATCTTCGCGAA
Organism: Candidatus Angelobacter sp.; assembly: GCA_036522115.1. Classification (GTDB taxonomy): domain Bacteria; phylum Acidobacteriota; class Terriglobia; order Terriglobales; family Acidobacteriaceae; genus Angelobacter. The sequence goes on along the minus strand of DATDGL010000095.1, from coordinate 31,959 downwards.
GGACAACTGCATTGGCTTTGACCCCGCGATGCGCACCCAGCACAGACTCAATTTCACCCAGTTCAATACGATATCCGCGAATCTTTAATTGATGATCTATCCTCCCCAGGCATTCCAATTTCCCATCATGCCTGTAGCGCACCAAATCGCCGGTGCGATACATGCGCGCGCCAGCTTCATTGCTGAAGGGATTAGGAAGAAAACGCTCCGCGCTAAGCTCCGGCCGGTTGCTGTAACCGCGCGCCAGTCCCTCGCCGCTCACGTACAACTCTCCTGTGACTCCCTGGGGCACCGGCTGGAGTTGCGTGTCAAGCACATAGAGCCGGCGATTCGCGATTGGGCGTCCAATGGTTACCGGGCTGCTCTTGCCCTTCTCCATGAGCGCAGCCGTGGTGTAACTGGTGTCTTCGGACAGCCCATAAAGGTTCCAGACTTTTTCGATGCTGGTACACTCAAAAACCTGATTGACGATTTTTTCCGGTAATACCTCACCCGCAAGCAAGGCAGCTTTCGTGGCCTCTGGAATCCACCCTAAGCGGGAAAGCTCGGCGATTGCCGATGGGACAGTGCTGATGAGCGTCACCTGGTTTTTAGCGGGAAGGTTGTTTAGCTGGAGCACATTTTCCGCCATGATGACCGCGCCGCCCCAACTCAATGGGACATAAATCTCGAAGACCGACATGTCAAAGCAAATGGACGACGCGGCCAGCACACCCGCCAGAGTTTCCTGCCCAAATTCGCGGCGGGCCCAATGCATTAGCCCCTGCGTGCTGTGGTGCTCGATGGCAGCGCCCTTAGGCTTCCCGGTTGAGCCGGATGTATAAACAAGGTAGGCCACGTTGCCCGCCGTCACTCCACTGCGCACGTTCACGGTATTTTCAGCAGAGATGGCGGGCCAATCCTTATCCAGGCAAACCACGTGCTCCACTCGTTCCGGCAAGATCTCCTGCAAATCGCTCTGCGTGACCAGCGCCTTGATTTGCGTGTCTTGCAGCATGAATTTCAGGCGCTCAGCAGGATATTGAGGATCTAAAGGAACATAAGCCGCGCCAGACTTCAAAATGCCCAGAAGCCCGATGACCATTTGATTGGTGCGCCGCATGCAGATACCCACAAGACTTTCCGGGCCGATGCCGAGTGAGCGCAGGTAATGGCCTAATTGGTTCGCCCGCTCATTCAATTCACAATAGCTAAGCTGCTCATCTTCAAAGATTGTGGCCGGAGCGTGGGGGACAATTTCAACCTGCTTTTCAAATAAAGCAAGAAAGCTCTCTTCCTTCGGGTAATCCATGAAGGTGTGGTTCCACTGGGCCAGCAACTGGTCCTGCTCGGTCTGAGAGAGGAAACAGGTAGCTTCATGGCTATGCAGGGGCGCGCGAACCATGACGCCAAGCACGCGGGAATAGTACGCGCCGATTCTTTCAGCATCTTGCGGCGAAATGTTCAGCTCCCGATAATCAAGCGCCAAGGTGATTCGCGCCAGGCTTTCATCCACGTTGAACTGAGCGGTCAAAGCGTAGTAGGTCTGCTCAGTCCCGAACGTGGAAACACCTTCGATTTCGCCGGCCCTGAGCAGGCGCTGATAGACGTGGAAGTGCGTGAAGTTGAAGGCGGTGTCAAAGAGGTTCTCTGCTCCGTAGAGATGCTGGAGCCGCTGAATGGGAAAGCGCCGGTAAGGAAGCAGTTGCACTTCTTCTCTTGAGGCTCTCTGCGCGAGCTCCACCCACGTCTCCGCTTTCAAGGCGAGCTTGAGCGGGAGAATGTTGAGAAACATCCCAATCAGCTTTTCTCCATCCTGCATTTCCGGGCGGCCATTCATGAAAAGCCCAGTGACCACATCCTGCTGGCCACTCAAGACGCCCACGACTTTGCAATGGGCCGCCAGCAAAACACTCTTGACGGAGAGGCCTTGTGCCGTAGCGAGTGCATGCAACGCGGTGGAGATTTCATTCGCAATCGGCACATCAACGCGGCCCACACGTGGAGTTCCTTCCTGCTGTCGCCGCAGAGAAGCGCCCGTGATCCTGCTTCCATTGGCATTAGTGAATCTTTCCGACCAGTAGCTTCGTGAATCTTCTGAAGCGATTGTCTGCTGCTCAAGGGCCACAAAATCAGCGTACGAAGCCTGGAGTGGAGCAGCTACGATCGGCGTGCCTTTCAATAAGGCGGAATAACGCTCAAAGATTTCAGTAATGAGGGAGGCTACGCTCCATCCATCCAGAAACGGCTCACTCAAACTGAATTGAAAATCGTGTTCTCCACGCCGATGCACATGAACGCGAAGCAGCGGGACAGCTTCCCATTCGAACCTTCGCAGTTTTTCCGTTTCCACCCAGTGAGTGATCCGCCGCTCCTGCTGCTCCACAGACAAATGATGGACGTCTTCAAATTCCATAGGAACCGTCGCGCGCCGGTGCACAAACTGAAGAGGCTCACTGAAGTTATTCAAGTCAAATGACGTACGCAGCATAGAGTGATGCTTTGTGACTTCAGCAATCGCTGCGCGTAACGCATCGGCGTCAAACGTGCCACGAAGATGGAAGGTAGTGATGTAAATGAGGTAGTCGGAACTGTAATCGCTATGAAATACCATGCCTGCCTGCAGGCTGGAAAGCGGATAGGCATCTTCCAGATTGGCTGGCAGCTTCTGGCGGTCTTGCTCTGAGATGAGGCTAAAGGGCACTGTGTGCCGGCCCGGCGCTACGGTGTTTTCCAGGTGCTGCGCGAGGGCCCGTATGGTCTGAAGCTGGAACAACTGCTGCATGGAGATATTCAGGCCTTTGGCTTGCGCTTTGGCGCGTATCTCAATGCTGCGAATCGAATCACCGCCCAGCGTGAAATAGTTGTCCTCCACGCCAACTCGTTCCAGCCCCAGCACCTTAGACCAGATCTCAGCCAGGGTGTTCTCCACATCGTTGGTGGGACCTACATAACTCTCCGCCAAATCCGGCCTGGTGTTTTCGGGAAGAGGAAGCGCGCCGCGGTCCACTTTTCCGTGTGCAGTGAGAGGCAGGCTGTCCAGGTGCACGACGGATGCAGGAAGCATGTACTCCGGAAGTTTTCCAGCTCCGAAGCGCCGCAGATCGCTGACGTCTGGCAAGTGACCATTTTTCGTGGTCACATACAAAATCAGTTGTTTTTCATGCCCGGCATCTTCGCGAACGACTGCAATGCTCGCCTGTATGTGCGGATGCTGACGAAAGACGTTCTCAATCTCACCCAATTCAATTCTGAAGCCGCGAATCTTGACTTGCTGATCCGCTCGTCCCAGGTATTCAAGATCGCCGCCTTTGTACTTCCCAAGATCTCCCGTCTTGTACAGGCGCTCTCCGGGCCTGATGCTGAACGGATTGGGCACAAAGCGCTCCGCAGTCAGTGCCGGACGCCCGAGATATCCTCGCGCAACACCGGCCCCTCCGACATAAAGCTCACCGGCAACTCCTGGCGGCACTGGTTGCATGTGGCGATCGAGTATGTAAACGTCGAGGTCAGGAATGGCCGCTCCGATCCGGCTTTCGTCGGACCGCTCCATGTCCTGTTTCACCACAGGGCGAAAAGTTACGTGCACCGTGGTCTCAGTGATTCCATACATGTTGACCAGCCGCGGAGAATCCCCATGCCGGTCCATCCACGGCTGCAACATGGCAAAATCGAGTGCTTCGCCACCGAAAATCACCTCACGCAGCGCCAGATGAGGCTTGGACGCAAGCGTCCCTTCCGCGCGAACAAGCTGACGGAAAGCCGACGGAGTCTGGTTGAGAACCGTTACCTGTTCTTTTTCCAGCAGCTCAAGGAATGCGTCCGGAGAGCGCGCCACAAAATACGGCACAACCACCAGACGTCCGCCATAGAGCAAGGCCCCCCAGATTTCCCACACGGAGAAATCAAACGCGCAGGAATGGAAGAGGGTCCAAACATCATTCGGACCAAACTGAAACCAGTGTTGCGTCGCCTCAAAGAGCCGCACAACATTGGCATGAGATACCACAACTCCCTTAGGCTGTCCGGTAGAGCCGGAGGTGTAGATCACATAAGCAGCCTGACCGGGAAGACTGCTTTGTATGGGATTGGCCCGATCGTTACCCTTGCGTTGAATTTTGTCTGCCGCGTCGTCAAGACAGATCACCTTGATCTGCGCGGAACTCACCAGATGACTCAATTTTTGATCAACCAGCACCGCTGCAGCACGACTGTCGGTCAGCATGAACGCCAGCCGTTCCGGCGGATAAGCAGGATCCAGCGGCAGATACGCTCCACCGGCCTTAAGAATTCCGAGAATGCAGATGACCAGCTCGGGAGTGCGTTCAGCCAGAATTCCTACCAGCATCTCCCGCCCTATGCCCTGCCGCATCAGGAAATGGGCCAACTGATTAGCGCGCTCATTCAATTCCGCATAGGTGAACCCTTTGCCATCCAGACCAACCGCCTGAGCTTGTGGCCGAATCTCTGCCTGGGTTTCAAACAGCTCTACCAGGTTCTTGTCCACCGTAAATACAGTTTTTCTGCTGCTCGCTGCAACCAGTTCCTGCCGTTCCTCACCACTTAGCAACGCGACTTCTGATATACGCTGGTCCGGATGTTCCAGCATGCCGTGCACTAGATTTTTGAAATGGCCCAGCAGGCGGATGGCGGTGTCCGCGTTGAAAAGGTCAGTGTTGTATTCGAGCATCAATTCCAACGTGGCACTGTTTTGCTGGGCAATCAACGTGAGATCAAATTTCGATGTTCCCGTGTCCACATCCACCGGCTCAATGGCAAGATTGTGCAGGGTGTAGCCGGAAGGTGGGAGATTCTGCAAAGTAAAAACAACCTGAAACAGCGGCTGGCGGCTGGGGTCGCGAACCGGCTGCAATTCCTCCAAAAGTTTCTCGAATGGGATTTCCTGGTGCGCGTACGCGTTAAGCGCGGTCTCGCGAACCCGCCGCAGCAATTCACGCACGGTAAGATCACCACCCAGATCTGTGCGCAATGGCAGGGTATTGGCGAAATATCCAATCAGACCTTCAACTTCAGCGCGAGTGCGGTTGGCTACGGGAGAGCCGACGACAAGGTCTTCCTGCCCGCTATAGCGAGACAAAAGCAGCTTCCATGCAGCCAGTAAGAACATGAAGAGCGTAATGTCCTGAATCCGTGCCAGCAGCGTAAATTTCTGCCCAAAATCCTGTTCCAGCGATAGATGACATTGAGCACCTCTATATCCCTGGATTCGAGGACGTGGATGGTCAGTGGGAAGTTGAAGTGGAGGAATGGCGCCAGCGAGTTGCCGTTTCCAATACTGAAGGCCGGCTTCAAGGGCGTCGCCCTGCAATTGCTCTCTTTGCCAGAGCGCGTAGTCAATGTATTGAATGGGAAGAGTTCCGAAGACAGGGGCCTTCCCTCCCAGCGTCGCTTCGTAAAATGCCGCGACTTCCCGGACGAAAATGTCCAGCGACCAGCCATCGGACACTATATGGTGCATCGTCAGCAGGAGCAGATGATCTTCAACATCCAGCCGCAACAGTCTGGCGCGAAGCAAGGGGCCATGTTGCAGATCAAAAGGCGCACGTGCTTCGTTGCCGATCAACCGTTGCGCCTCTTCCTTTCGCGCTGATTGCGGCAACTGCGAAAGATCGTCCAATCCAACCTTCAACTCGGATTTTTGATCAGCCCGCTGGACTGGTTTGCCATCTTCTTCATGAAACGTAGTGCGCAGAGACTCATGCCGTTCCACCACTCGATTCAGGCTGGCTTCCAATGCCGCCACGTCGAGATTGCCGCGGAGGCGCACCGGATGAGGAAGGTTGTAAAAAGGTGATCCAGGCTCCAACTGGTCCAGAAGCCACAACCGTTGCTGTGCAAATGAGAGAGGAAATTGAGCGCCGTTGTTTCTTCCGGCGGCTGTGATCGCGCTCGATTTGGAGCGTATACCCTCTGCCGCAAGCCACTGCTCCAGCAACTTGCGCTTCTCAAGCGCCAGCATGTCAGGCGTCAGGGAATTTTTAGTGTCAGCCATTGTTGCTCGTCATCTATCTCTGTTCTTTTTCCGTTACCGAATTGAATCCAGAACACTTCTCTTTGCAGCAATCTCAGTTGAGAGTTGTTTCCAGGACGTCGCACAGAACATCCACATGCTCAAAATTGATGAAACAGGGGAATGCCACCCTGATCCAGGGCACTTCAGGATCAATATTCATGACCAGTGCATGGACAGAATTCTTCTGCAGATAAGCTGCGAGTTCCGTAGAGGAGAACTTCCAGCGCCTTTCCCTGCGTGGAGAAATGGCGAGCAGCAGAGTTGTCTCCATGCCGCTGCCTTCGCCCACCACATCAAAAAGAGAGTCCATGCGGCCGACAAATCTTTGCCGCAGTTGCCTTGAGTGCTCCCAGATCGTTTCCAGGCCAAGCTTCTTGAGAAAGCGCAAACTGCTGGCTAACCCAGCCAGCATGTGGACATTCACTGTGGTGGCTGGAAGGGTGCTGTTCCAGGCATCATACGGAACCAGTTCACCCGGTGGCGGATTATGCGAGACGATCACGCCGCAGGGTTCCGGCGCCAGCAGCCACTTGTGCGCGCTGAAAACATAGGACGCACACTGCCCAAAGCCCCGCGGATTCTGGTTATTTCCGGCAGCGTGAGCACCATCAAGGATGACTTTGAGGCGCGCGCGGCTGGTGACTTGAAACAGATGATCCATGATCTGCTCGACTGGAATCACCACTCCGGTCGCATAGTTCACTTCACTGAGGACAAGCGTGGCGGACTGCACGCCATGCAGGGCTTTCAAGATTTCATCAACCAGAATGTCTTCCTGCTCGCGCCAGGGCCGAAAATGGTCTTGTGGCGACACCTGTAGTTGGCAAAGCTCCGACCCGGCAATGGAGACGAACCATTTTGCAACTTCCATTACGGAAGGATGTTCAAACGGAGATATGATTATTTTCTGCGGGCGGCCGGTGCGCGCCAGAGCAACCTCTACCGCGCGGCTTGTTCCACCGACAAATTCAATCCGGCAGCTCTCCCGATAAACCGGTTCCAGGAGCAGTTCTTTAATCACTGCGCGGCACTCCTCTGCCAACTGCAGAAGAAGACTGGTGGCCCTCGCGCTGCCCGGAACGTAGTCTTGGTAAAGTTGCACGAGTTGGTTTGTGCAATTCCTGATCCACCGGATCTCAGGCGCTACGGCGAGGCCGTAAAAATTCAGCTTGTCTCCGTTTGTGACGGGAGCAAAAATATCCGGGCGTCCAACTTCTTTTTCCTCTGCTACCAACACATCTTCCGTGACAAGAATGGGGCCAGCGGCACGAGTCATAAACTGCTCCTATGGTTTTGAGACTGCGCTTTGAGCTGCCTGCTGTTCCATGTCCTTTGACCGCAAGGTCATAACTTGCTCGGCAGACATGGCGTCCAACTGCTGAAGAAAGCTGGCTATCTTTTCTGTTTGACCGGACCGCGCCTCATAGCGAACGGACAGAGCTGCAAGCCCGGCGATGGTTGGCGTCTCAAAAAACTCTCTGAGCGGTATTGCTTCAACCTGAAAGGTCTCGCGCGTCCAGGTCATCAGGCGCATGGCCAACAGCGAATGCCCGCCCAGATCGAAAAAGTTGTCGTGAACGCCCATGCGCTCGACGTGGAGCAGCGAACAACATGTTTTCTCAAGCTGCTCTTCAATCGCGTTCCGGGGCGCAATGCAAGCGCTCAGCGCAGAAAAGCTGCCAGACGAAATGGCAGGCAGCGCATTGTAATCAATTTTCCCATGTACCGTAAGGGGAATTTCGTTCACTTGTACTATTTCCGGAATCATGTATTCGGGCAGCTTTGTTCTCAAATAATCGCGGACGCTGTCACTGAGTAGGCCGTCTGTCCCATTCTGAGACACGATATAACCAATGAGGCGCCGGTTTCCCGATTCGTCTTCGCGCAGAACAACTGCAGCTTGTGTCACTTCCGCATGCTGCTGCAAAACCGCCTCGATCTCGCCTAACTCAATGCGGAAGCCGCGCAGCTTCACCTGGTTGTCCAAGCGGCCCAGATACTCAATGTTTCCATCTGCGCGCCAGAGGGCCAAGTCTCCCGTTCTATACAGCCGCTCTCCTTCTCGCCCGGAAAACGGATCAGAAATGAATTTCTCCGCCGTCAGCTCTGCCCTCCGCCAGTATCCGCGCGACAATGCCACTCCCCCGATATGTAACTCTCCCGCCATCCCCACCGGAACCGGTTGCAGATGCGAATCCAGGATGTAGATCTGCGTGTTGGCGATCGGCTGCCCGATGGGAATCGTCGCTTTCTTCGTCGTCTCTTCATGCTCCCGACGACACGCCCGCGAACTCACATCGATCGAGGCTTCAGTCGGGCCATACAGATTGTGCAGCTCTGCTCTCCGCAGACGCTCGTGGAAGCTCTCTACCAGCGGCGCCGATAAGGCCTCACCGCTTGCAATCACTCGCCGCAAAGAACTGCATTTCTCTACACCTTTCTCCAGCAGAAACACCGCCAGCATCGAGGGTACAAAATGCACCGTCGTGATCCCCTCCTGCTGGATGGCCCGCACCAGATACTGGCTGTCCTTGTGTCCCTCCGGTCGCGCCATTACCAGGCATGCCCCATACATCAACGGCCAGAAAAATTCCCATACTGACACATCGAATCCAAACGGCGTCTTCTGCAGCACCCGGTCACTCTCATCGAGCCCATAGGCTTCCTGCATCCACTGCAGCCGGTTCAGTAGCCCGCCATGAATATTCATCACTCCCTTGGGCTGTCCCGTCGAGCCTGAGGTGTAGATCACGTAGGCCAGATTCTGCGCACTCACCCTGTTTTCTCCAGCTTCCCGGCTCTCAGCACTCATCGCTGCCCACTCTTCTTCCAGGCACACCAGGCGCGCTCCCGCACTCTTAAGTTTTTCTCGCGCGTTCTTCTCCACGATGACCACAGCCAGCCGGGAATCCTGAAGCATGAAGTTCAGCCGCTCGTCCGGATAGCTGGGGTCCAGCGGCACATAAGCGCCACCGGCTTTCATGATGCCCAGCAGCGCAATCACCATCTGCATGCTGCGTTGCATGCAGACGCCGACCGGTATTTCAGGTCCCACACCCAGTTTCTGCAGGAAATGGGCCAGTTGGTTGGCCTGTTGGTGCAGTTGGCAGTAACTGAAGCATTCCTTTTCAAATATGACTGCGGGATGATTTGGGGTTTTCCGCGCCTGCGCTTCCAGCAGATCGAGCACAGTCGCAAACGCGGGATAGCTGCGCTCCGTTTGATTCCATTCCGCAACTACCTGCCGGCGCTCCTCCTCGTTCAGCAACGGAATTTCTGTGATGCTCTGCCTGGAATTAACCGCGATGCCCTGTAACAATCGCCGGAAATGCTGCATCATCCGCTCGATTGTGGCTTCGTGGAATAAATCAGTGTTGTACTCGAATGAGATACGTAATCCTGCGGGGGTTTCCCCGACCGTGAGAGTCAAATCAAACTGGGCTGTGCGACTTTCAATTTCGAACGGTAACGTTCGCAACCCGGCCAAAAGTAATTCCCGCGGCGGTACATCTTCAAAAGCAAACATTACCTGGAAAATCGGCAAGCGGCCGTCGTCCCTATCCGGGTGCAGCTCCTCTACCAGTTTTTCGAAAGGCAGATCCTGATGCGCATAGGCCCCCAGGCTGACCTCTCGCACCTGCCGCAGAAATTCTGTAAATCCTGGATTGCCAAAGATCCTGGTGCGCAAGGCCAGCGTATTTACAAAGAACCCAATTAAATCTTCAATCTCCTGCCGGGTACGGCCCGCGACTGGCGTTCCTACCGTGATCTCCGCCTGGCCTGTGTAGCGGTACAGCAGAACCTTGAGAGTCGTCAACAACACCATGAACAAAGTGGAGTGCTCCCGGCGCACTAACTCTGTGAGAGACTCCGCAAATTCCCGCGAGAGCTGCGTAGATTTCCTTGCACCGCGGAAGGTTTGAACTTTCGGCCTTGGATAGTCCGTTTGCAATTGGAGCGGAGAAACGCCGGAGAGCTGTTGCCGCCAGTACATAAGCTGGCTTTCCAGTGGCTCTCCGCTCAGCCATTCACGCTGCCATAGAGCATAGTCAGCATATTGAAGTGAAAGCGGGGGCAGAGGCGAGGAATGTCCGGCAAGGAATGCTTCGTAGAGGACCGCCAGTTCCCGCGTAAATATTGCGAATGACCATCCGTCAACAACAACATGGTGCATGTTGAAGAGCAGTATTTGCTGTTCTTTGCCAAGCCGGAGGAGCGAGACCCGGAACAATGGTCCACGGGAAAGATCAAAAGGCCGCTGCGCCTCTCTGGCTATGATTTCTCTCGCTTCAGCCTCGGCCCGCTCAGGAGGCAATTGACTCAGGTCAGTGACTTCCAGTGGCCGAGCCACGGCTTGATCAATCTGCTGAACTGGTTCGCCGTTCCTGATGGGGAAACTGGTGCGTAGAATTTCATGGCGGTACACCATTTCGTTACAGCATTTCCTCAGGACATCAGCATCCAGTGGGCCGTAGACACGAATGGCGACGGGAACGTTATAGAAGTCGCTCGTGGGTTCGAGTTGATGCAGGAACCAAAGCCGCTGCTGGGCGAAAGAAAGCGGCAGAACGTCTGGCCGGTGCAAATCATGAATTTCCAGCGGCGGTGAAGTTTTCCCACTTCCCAGCAACCGTTCCACAGCTCTCGCCTGGTCGCCAATTGTTGGCTCTTCAAAAATAGTGCGCAACGGCAAATCTACACCCAGGACAGTCCGCACGCGGGATGCGATCTGAAGCGCCAACAATGAATGGCCGCCAAGCTGGAAGAAATCGTCATCAACACTGATCTGCCGCACTCCTAATACCTGCTGCCATATCTCGGCCAAGGCATGCTCTACAGGGGTGCGCGGCAAAATAACGCCGCGCAAGCGTTCCGAAGCCTCGGGTGCAGGCAATGCTTTGTAATCAACCTTGCCATTGGGGGTCAGTGGCAGCTTGTCCAGCAACAAAATAGCGCCCGGCCGCATGTAGTCCGGCAATCTGATCTTGAGGAAGCTCTGCAGATCAGGAAACGAGCACCCGGCTTCAGATCGTGGGACCACATAGGCAATGAGCGGTGTCTCGCCGGTTTGCCCTCCCTGAAACGCGACTATAGCTTCGCGCACTGCTTCGTGCTGCATCATCACCGATTCAATCTCGCCTGGCTCTACCCGGTACCCGCGTATTTTTAACTGGCGATCAGCACGACCGACAAATTCCAGTACTCCGTCTCTGCGCCAGCGCACCTCGTCCCCGCTCCGGTACAACCGTTCACCCACTCCACGATACGGATGGGGAACGAACCGCTCCGCCGTCAATTCAGCATCATTCTCATAGCCTCGCGCCAACCCCTCTCCTCCGATGTACAGCTCTCCCACCACTCCAAATGGCGCCGGCTCCATCTCCTGGTTCAGCACGTACACCTGCGTGTTCCTGATTGGCCTCCCGATCGGGACTGGCCCTTCAATTGCTCCTCCGAGCTTCATCTGGTGGCAGCAAGTGAAGGTTGTGTTCTCTGTGGGGCCGTAGCCATTGATCAGCACAGCGTTCTTGCCGATCTCCGCCAGATAGCGATTCACGTGCGCTACTGACAGCACGTCTCCACCGGCCAGCAGTTGATTTACATGCTTGAGACTCTTTATTTCTTGGTCCACCATCAGGTGGAACAATCCTGCCGTCAGCCACGCGGTTGTAATTCCATTCTCGGCCAGCACTCTCCCGATCTCTTCTGTGGAACGAGGCCCGGAGGGCATCACCACCAAACTCCCGCCATTCAGCAGGCTGCCCCAGATTTCCAATGTGGAAGCGTCGAATGCTAACGGCGCAAACTGCAATATGACCTGGTCCGCATCCAGCCGCGCATAGTCATTGCTCTTCACCAGCCGGACTACGGCCCGATGTGGAACGCTCACTCCTTTTGGCCTTCCAGTAGATCCTGATGTGTAACTCACATAGGCCAAATTCTCGCCTGACGCTTGCGCCTCCGGGTTCTCGCTGTTCTCGCCAGCGAACTTATCCTGCTCGCTGTCCACGCACACCACTTGCAGACCGGCATTTTCCGGCAGCAGGCGACGCAGGGATGGCTGCGTCAGAACCACTTTGCTTCTGCTCTCTGCCAACATCATTTCCAGGCGCTCTGGCGGCGATCCGACATCCAAGGACACGTACACGCCTCCTGCTTTCAGGATCCCCAACAACGCCACGATCATGTCCAGAGACCGCTCCATGCACAGGCCCACACGCACTTCAAGATCTACACCCTGCTTGCGAAGATAGTGAGCAAGTTGGTTTGCGCGCCGGTTCAACTCTGCATAACTAAGCCTCTGGCCCTCAAAGACCACAGCAACGTTTTGTGGAGCGTGCCGAACCTGTTCTTCGAACAACTGCTGGATACTCTGATCGCGCGGATACTCTGTTCCTGTCTGATTCCCCATTGCCAGTAATTGCCGCCGTTCGAGATGGCCCAACAGTTGTACGTCCATTGCCTGCTGGATGGGATGGGCCGTTATGCCCACGATGAGGTTTTGCAGATGAGTGAGCAATTGGGAAATCATGTCCGACTCGAAACGCCGGACATCGTAACTCAGATGCAGCGTCATCTCAGGGCCGGGCCTGATAATGAGGGTCAACGGGTAATTCGATGTTGCCCAGGCACGGGCTTGACTGAACTTCAGCCCTCTCTGGGGCCTGCGCAAAGAGGAATCCACCGGGTAGTTTTCAAATACGAGAAGAGTTTCAAACAACGGCTGGCCTGCCGGAATCCGGCTCCATTCCTGAATTCTGGACAGTGGCGTATAGGCAAATTCATTAAGCTGCAGTTGCGCCGCCTGCAATTCTCTTAGAACAGAAAGAGCAGTCATTCCAGACGCCAGGGTAACGCACAACGGCAGCGTATTGATAAACACGCCGACCATCTCATCAACTCCTGCAAGTTCCGGCGGCCTTCCTGAAACGGTAACTCCGAACACTAAATCAAGCTGACCGGTGTAATGTTTGAGCAACAAAGCCCAGGCAGTCTGGATGAGCGCGCTGAGCGTAACCTGGTGTTGCCGCGCCACAGTTTGCAAATGGGTTGTGATGTCCGCGGAAAGCGTTAGCTGGTGTTCCGAATATTGTTTAACCTTGGCTACTACGACCGCGCGTTCGCCCGGCAGAGCTGTGGCAGCGGCAAATCCATTGAGCTGCCGTTGCCAGTATTCTTTGGCCCGGGACAATTCCTGCCGCCGAACCCAGGCAATATAGTCACGGTAAGGCCGTCGCCACACTTCGTGAAAAGGTCTTTCTTCGCCTATCGCCAGATACCTTTCCAGGACTTCCTGAAGAACCAGTGACATGCTCCAGCCATCGAGCAAGAGATGATGGGAGCTCCACAAAAATTCAAATCTGCCTGGGAATTGAGCCAAGATGAAACGCATCAGGGGCGGGGCTGCAAGATCAAATCCAAGTTCAGCATCCGCCCGCCGAACATCCTCGAAGTTTAGTCGCCTGTCACCGGCCAACTGCCGCGAGTCATGATGAATAAACAACGCTCGCGCGGACCGATGCACAACCTGCAAGGGCTCCGGCAGTCCCTCCCAGGAAAAACCGCTGCGTAAAACAGGATGAGAATGGATGACCTCTTGCCATGCTTGCTCGAAAGCCGCGACGTTGATATCGCCTTCCAGTGTGCAGCTAAGCTGCTCAACGTAAGTTCCCGATCCGGGACCGTCATAGAGAGTGTGAAAGAGCAAACCCTGCTGGACCGGCGAGAGAGGATAGATATCAGAAATGGAGGCTGGATCCTTCACCAGCAGATCGAGCGCGTGCTGGTCCAACCCGGCCAACGGAAAATCTGATGGAGTGAAGCCGCCCGCACCCGGCGCGAGGCAGTGACTGATAATCGCTCGCAGTTTCTCCACAAAGCTCAGCCCCAAAGCTTCTATGGTTTGCCGGCGATGGACTTCTCTCGAGTAGTTCCACTCGACCAGCAGGCGCCCTCGTTCGACCCTGGCTTCCACTTCCACCAGGTGGCTGCAGCGGTTGTTCTTCCCGCGATTGTTCGCCAGGATGGGCCGCACGCTGCGAAATACTCCTCGTCCGCTGATCCCTGCGTCCACCTGCCCCAGATAGTTGAAGCTGATTTCTGCTTGTGTGTGCTTCCTCCATCTCTCTCGCATGGCTTCATTCTTGCTCAGATAGCGCAAGGCCCCATACCCCAAACCGTGCCGGGGCGCTTTCCTGATTTGCTCTTTGATTCCCTTCAGCCTCTCCGCTGTTCCCTCATTCCTTCCCACTTCCAGCCGCAGGGGATAAACCGCTGTAAACCACCCTACGGTTCGTGATACATCGAACTCTTCTCCCCGCCCATGTCCTTCCAGATCAATCAGCAGTCGTTGCTTTCCCGTCCACTTCTCCCACGCTCCCATCAGGGCTGTCATGAGCACATCATTGATCTGGGTGTGATATGTCGCTGGCACTTCCTGCAACATCTCGCGCGTCTGCTCCTCATCCAATTCCACTCTTATACATTCCCTGTTTCCTTCGCGGTTTTCTCCGCCCGCCCAATCTTGCGGCACCTTCTCCCAGTTTTCCTCTCCTCCCAACCAATACTTGGCTTCTCCCGCGTATCTTCCCTCCTCCACCTCGCGCTCCAGATGTTGCGCCCATTTCTGAAACGAACTTGTCTTTCCCGGCAGACGAATCTTTTCGCCGCGCTTGATTTGCGCATAGGCCGTTTCTAAATCCTCCACCAGAATCCGCCATGACACGCCATCCACCGCCAAGTGATGGATTACCACTGCCACCCTCTCCGGTTTCACATACGCCACCCGAAGCAGTGAACCACGTTCCAAATCCAGGCTCGTTTGCATCTCGTCCAGCAGTCGGTCCAGCTCTCTCTCGTGTTCCTCCTCATTTCCCTTCAGCTCCACAACGCTGAAAAACTCGCTCTCTTCTCGCGCTGCATACTCCTGGCGCCACTGCCCTGCCACCCGTTGGTATCGCAGCCGCAATGCATCGTGGTGCTCCACCAACTTCTTCCAAACCTCCTTCAACCACTGCTCATTGAGTTCCTCCCAAGCTTCCAGGATCAACGCCTGGTTATAGTGCGCTGTTTCTTCCAACTCCTGCTCAAAGAACCAGCGTTGGATCGGCGTGAGGGTTACCTCTCCCTGAACGATTCCCTTTTGGCTGCCTTCCTCACTTGGGTCTGCCATGGGTGCAGCCACAGCGGCCAGAGCCGCTATGGTGGGTGATTCAAACAAATGCCGCGGCGTAATTCTGATTCCCTGCTGCCGCGCTCGCGCCACCACCTGCAGGCTGATGATGGAATCTCCGCCTAACTCAAAGAAGTTATCCTCTATGCCCACGTGCTCAGTCTTGAGCACCGCTGACCAGATCTCCGCCAATACTTCTTCCCTTGCATTTCGCGGGGCCACATACGTTCTGAGCGATGGCGTCTGTTGGGGAGCAGGTAAAGCCCGGCGGTCCACTTTTCCGTTTGGCAGAGTAGGAATCACATCAAGGAAAACAAAATGCGCGGGAACCATGTGGTCCGGCAGCGATTGTTTGAGATATTGGCGCAGACTGTTCTGATCACACTGAACGCCGGCCACATAAGCGACTAATTGCTGCTCATGCGCCATTACAACGGCATCGCGAACTTCAGCGTGCGTTCGCAGAGCAGATTCAATCTCGCCCGGCTCGATGCGAAGTCCACGAATCTTTACCTGCCGGTCGGCGCGGCCAGCAAATTCCAAGTCTCCATCTGGCCGCCATCGGACAAAGTCGCCTGTTCGGTAAAGGCGTTCTCCAGCTTTTCCACTGAAGGGATCTGGCAGAAATTTCTCTGCCGTTAATTCCGGCCGCAACCAGTAGCCACGCGCCACGCCCGGTCCGCCGATGTACACCTCACCGGCAAAGCCCACAGGCACTGGTTGCATCTGGGGATCCAGCACGTATACGCAGGTGTTTGTAAGTGGCCTGCCTATGGAAGCACCTACGCCACTTGCCGCTTCTGGCAGGCATTTCGACCCGGACTGATATGGGTAGCACGAGCTATCAATCGTGCATTCTGTCAATCCGTATGTATTGACGATGAGCGTACTATCGCTGCAGCAAAGACGCAGGCCGGACAAGTCATCTATGGTTACCAGATCAGATCCCATAATGACTAAGTCCATCGTTAAAGACAGGTCTTGTTTTCGCAGGTAAGCGATCAGATTCCTGGCCACTACAGGAACAAATTCGGCGGTGTCCACCTGATGCTCCGCCATGTACCTGAAAAGCAGGTCAGGCATGGCGAGGTACTCAGTGGGACAGATCACCAACCGCTTTCCAGAGCACAATGAGCGGACAAGATCACCTGCAAATACGTCGAAAGAAAAGCTCGTCATCTGAAGGTGAACTGCGGTTCGGGAACCAAGCTGATAAGCCGCCTCCCATCCGCGATAGGTGCTCATCAGGCTCCGATGTTCAATGGAGACTCCCCTCGGTTTTCCTGTTGAACCAGAGGTATAGATCACATATGCAAGATTGTTCCCAGCGACGGCTACATCAAGGTTTTTGTCACTCTCGCCAGCAATTTCTTCCCAATCTTCATCTATCACCACCGTTCTGCCAGGAAGCAATGCCAGTTGCTCTCTCAGTCTGCTCTGCGTAATTAACACCGCTGCCTGTGCATCGCGGAACATGAACTGGATGCGTTCGCCGGGATAATTCGAATCCAGGGGTACGTAAGCGCCACCAGCTTTGGCAACGGCCAAAACCGCAACCACAATTTCCATGCCACGCTCTAGATAGATTCCAACGCGCACCTCCGGACCAACGCCGTTTCTTTTCAAATGACGAGCTAATTGGTTTGCACGCTGATTGAGTTCGCCATAAGTCATTCGCTGAGCGCCAAATGCGATTGCAATCCTTTTCGGATTGCGATTGGCCTGCTCTTCAAAAATCTGATGAAAGCACTCTTCCGGCAAAATTCTGGTGGCAGTCCGGCTCCACTCAAGCAGTAATTGGTCACGCTCGCCGGGCGTGATCCAGCGCACATCGCGAATGAGCTGATGCGGTGCTTCTGCCATACTGACGAGGATGCTTTGCAGATGGCCCAACATCCGTGTTACAGATGCATGGTCAAAGTGCCTGCGGTCATAGGAGATCAGCAACCTTAGATCTGACTGAGGCACAGCAGTGACGGTTAAGGGATAATTTGTAGTCTCAATCGCTTCTACGTCCTCAACGATCAAGCCATGGTTCTCTTGCAGCAGCGATTCATCCAGCGGGAAGTTCTCAAACACCAAAATGCTGTCAAAAAGCCGCCGTCCCGCAGGTATATCGCTCCATTTCTGTACCTGCGGAAGCGGAGT
Source organism: Candidatus Angelobacter sp. (assembly GCA_036522115.1). Classification (GTDB taxonomy): domain Bacteria; phylum Acidobacteriota; class Terriglobia; order Terriglobales; family Acidobacteriaceae; genus Angelobacter. The sequence continues at coordinate 14,626 of DATDGL010000095.1, read as the reverse complement.
GTGCTCATACTGGCTTAAATCCACCTGGCACATATGCAGCTCTTTAAGCCACAACAGAAGCGTCTGCTCCGGCATTACCCGGCTGCGAATCGGCAAAGTGTTAATGAATAAACCGATCATCTCTTCAATGCCAGCCAGGTTTGCGGAACGCCCGGAGACAGTGAGCCCAAAAACGATGTCCTCTTCACCGCTGTAGCGGCTCAGAAGGATTGCCCATGCCGCCTGGACAAGAATGCTGAGGGTAAGGCCTTGCTGTTTGGCTGCAGATCGGAGTCGCGCTGTTTCTTCAGGGGAAAGCTGAATCTGTAGCTCAGAAAAACCTTGATCGTGCTCGTTGGGGCGACCGCGCGAACTGAGGGTGATGCTTGCAGGAGCGTCAAAACCCCGGAGCGTCAGCCGCCAGTAGGTCTCCGCAGCCGACACCTCCTGCTCTTGAAGCCACCGAATGTAGTTGCTGTAAGGAACAGCCGGCTGCCGATACGCCTCACGTGGCGTTGGTTCACCATAGCGGGCAAATACTTCGCGGAACAACAGCGGCAAAGACCATCCATCCAGAATTACATGATGAAAAGTAAACAGCAGCCGGAATGCGTCCGAACCAACCTGGAGCAGTGTGAGACGGAGCAGCGGAGCTTCAGAAAGCGTGAATCCGCGGGCACGATCTGCCACCAGTAATGCACGCCATTGCTGTTCCTGGTCACCTTGCGGGGTCCTGCTCCAATCGTGAAACTCAAACGGGACTGATACCTCCTGGCGTACCATCTGGAGAGGCTCGTCATCGCGTTCCCAAATAAACAACGTTCGTAAGATCGAGTGCCGCGCAACAACCTGCCGCCAGGCATTTCGAAATGCTTCGATCTGGAGACCGCCGCGGATAGTACACATCAGTTGCTGGACGTACACGCCTGACTCTGGCGCAGAAACATATTCAAACAGGATTCCTTTCTGCAGCGGTGAAAGCGGGTACGTGACCGCCGTTTCACCGGTGATGGTATTCCTGGTAGTCTCTTCCCGGTCAGGCTCCACGCGTTCGGCCACGGCGGCGAGAGCAGCAATGGTTGGGGATTCAAATAACTGTCGTGGAGTAATCCTGATTCCCTGCTGATGGGCCCGCGCCACCACTTGCAGACTGATGATTGAATCCCCGCCTAGCTCAAAGAAGCCGTCATGAATGCCCACACGCTCCAGCCGCAGCAGTTCTTTCCAAATTTCTGCGAGCCTGGCTTCTGTGGCGGTGCGCGGATCCTGCTGATCACTGACTGAACTGAACTCCCACTTCTTCAGCGCCTGGCGATTTACCTTTCCACTCGGAGTGAGCGGAATCGCCTCTAATTGCACAAAGGCGGAAGGAACCATATAGCTGGGCAGCTTGCCTTGCAGGTAGGGCCGCAATTCTGGACCACCAGGTTTCTTCTCCTGATCTGTCACCACGTATGCGATCAGCGCCCTTTCACCGGCCTCCCTCTCCTGCACCGCAACCACAGCTTCGCGGATTCCCTGGTGCTCCTGCAGTGCCGCTTCGATCTCACCCACTTCGATCCTGTGCCCGCGAATCTTGACTTGCTGATCTTTGCGCCCAATGAATTCCAGTTCGCCTCTTTGATTCCACCGGCATTGATCGCCCGTCCGATAAAGCCGCTGCCCTTGCTTTCCGCTCAATCCATCCGGCACAAATTGCTCTGCCGTCAGGTCCGCCTTTCCCGCGTATCCGCGCGCCAGCCCGGCGCCTCCGATATACAGCTCGCCTGCTACCCCCACAGGCACGGGCTGCATATCCTCATCCAGCACATACGCGCGCGTGTTGCTGACAGGCTTTCCTATTGCTGGAAATCCTAGTCCGTGCTTCTCTACCGCTCCCACCGTCGCCACGACGGTACATTCAGTGGGACCATAGTGGTTTACTACCTCAACCGTCCAACCTTCTGGCGGCCTTTCCTGCAGCCGGTCGCCTCCGGTCAAAATCAGCCTTAGCTCTTTTGAGTTCCACTCACCCAATCGCATCACAGCTTCCGCCAGTGGAGTAGGCACGAAGCTAACTGTGATTCCCTTTGCTACCAGCCATTCACGCAACCTTTCGGCAGAACCTCTATCCTCGTCGGCGGCTATCTCCAGACTCGCCCCGGCTGCAAGATACGGCCACGTTTCCCATACTGAAGCGTCGAATCCCGTGCCCGCTACCTGACTGCCTCGTTCTCCAGCTTCAATTCCATAAGCCTGTTGGTGCCATAGAACAAGATTCAGCAACCCACGGTGTTCGATCTGTACCCCTTTGGGCCTGCCGGTTGATCCCGAGGTGTAGATCAGATACGCAAGCTCCTCCTTTTCCAACTTCCATTCCGGATTCTCCCGCGACTCCCCTTCGAGTACCTCCTGCTCTTCCTCGATGCATAGCAGCCGCGCCTGCTCAGTTCCGTGCAGTTTCTCTCGAATGACGCGATTGGTAATGAGCACGCTCGCTCCTGAGTCGCTGATCTGATACTGCAATCGCTCGGCCGGATGCTCGTGGTCCAGCGGTATGTACGCTCCTCCCGCCTTCATCACTCCCAATTGCGCAGCAATCATGTCTGCACTCCGCTCCAGACAGATTGCTACCTTCGCCTCGGCTTGTACTCCCATTTTTCTCAGGCGATGCGCCCACTGATTCGTCTGCTCATTCAATTCCTGGTAGGTCAGCTCTCGTTTCCGGTCTCGTACCGCCACCGCCATTGGCCGCATTGCAGCCTGCTGCTCCACCATCTGCACAACCGTTACCGAACCCTGCGAAAAATCTATTGCCGTGTTATTCCAATGCACTATTAACTGCTCACGCTCTGCGGAGGAGAGCACTTCCAGAGTGCATAGTGCTCTCTGCGGCGTGGTTTCCAGCGCTTTCACCAGCGACGCTAATGCGGTGCTCATAAGCTCGCACAACCGCGCAGGACCAACAGAGCATGGCGCTTGCGCCGTCAGTTGGAAATCGTCTTCCCAATCGTCAACGGACAACGCAAATGGATAATTGGTGCGTTCCTGGTAATACAGCAACCTGATATTTTCGAAAGCTGGTGCACTTTCATCCCAGAAGGACTTGATCCTGCTGTGGCGATAATTCATCAGCGCCGCGAAAAGCGGTGTGGGTGCAGGAATCGCGCTACAACGCTGCGCGAGATTTAATGAAGCATGCTCATGGCGCAGCAGATCGGATAACAGCCCATAGAGGTGGCGTATGCCGGCTTCCACCGTGTTTTCCCCAATCTGAATGCGCAATGGCAGGGTGTTGACGAACAACCCCAGCATGCGCTCCAGGCCTCCACTGCTGTGCAAGCGGCCAAACAACACGGTGCCGAAAACCACGTCCTTGCGCCCTGAAGTCCTCGCCAGCACGAGTGCCCACGCCAGGTGAAAGAGGCTAGCCGGATTTACATTGAGATTGCGCGCGGACTTGCGGACACGCTGGGCCAAACTTGCGCTGAGCTTAAGACGTGCTTCCTCGATGTCTGAACCATCGCCATGCGCCTCAAGAATTCCAAAAGGCTCAGTCGGCTCGGAGACATTCCCCAGCATCTGCCGGAAAAATGCTTCGTGCTCTTCGCGCCGGTTCCGCAGACGCGCATGCGCAACCAGATTACGGTAAGAAAGTGGAACAGGCAATTGGTCAGCCTGCCCCATCAGGTGCATCCGGATTTCCTCAAACATCGTTCGCAGTGAAGTGTTGTCGTCCACCAGGTGATGGGCAAGTTTCGCCATGAGCCATCGCTTGTGAGCGCGGTCATAGGTGACATAAATACGGAGCAGCGGCGCCTTTTGAATATCAATCTTGAATTTTTGCGGATCAAAGCGCGCCCTCAATTGCGCGCTGGCATCTCCCTTCTCCGAATCCAGTTCCACCTCTTCGACCGGCAAGACCACTTTGCGCTGTACAACCTGCACCGGCTCAGGAAGGCCTTCCCACAGCACACATGTGCGCAGAATGTCATGCCGTTGAATTACCGCCTGCATGGCTGCCAGATATCTGTCCAGCCGGTCCCGGCAATCGAAGCTGAAAAGCGCAAACACCAGATATGCATCACCTTCTCCGCTCATCTGGTATTGGAAGAAAATGCCCTCTTGCAGCGGCGTAAGCGGATAGATGTCCTGCACGTTGGCCGCGCCACCGGGTATACGATTAACAATGCGCCTGATGTCCGCAGATTGCAGTGTGATGAGCGGCAGCATCTCCGGCGTAATGGCGTCACAATCTGGCGGAATCAGGTTGGGCGGAGCTTCTGCCAGCCTTGTCTCCTTACCTGCAATCGCTGCCAGTTCGGCCAGGCTTCGGGTGGTAAAGATTGCCTGTGCTTCCACCACCAGGCCGTTGCGCTGCATACGATCAACCAAAGTCATGGCCAACAGCGAGTGGCCGCCCAGCGAGAAGAAATTGTCGTGGCGTCCTACACGTTCCGCACCCAGGACCTCAGTCCAAATCGCGGCAATCGTACGTTCAGCTTCGCCCGCCGGCGGTTCGTAGATCCGTGTTATGTACGCGCTGGAGTCCGGCGCTGGCAGGGCCTTACGATTCAGCTTGCCATTGGAGGTAATCGGCAGCGATTCCAGTCGCACATAGGCCGAAGGAACCATGTACTCAGGCAGAAAGGCTGACAGATGGGTGCGTAGCTGCTCCGCACCTGGATCCAAATAAGCAGTGTAATAGGCGATGAGCGGTTTCTCGCCGGGCGTATCCTCGCGCACGACTACAACAGATTCACGCACCGCCGGGTGCCTAGCCAGGTAAACTTCAATCTCACTCAATTCAATTCGGAAGCCACGGATTTTGATTTGCAGGTCGTTGCGCCCGAGATATTCAATTTGTCCGTCTTTGCGCCGCCGCGCCAGGTCTCCCGTCCGGTATAGCCGGTCTCCCTCTCGCCCGGAAAACGGATCTGGAATGAATTTCTCCGCCGTCAGATCCGCCTTACGCCAGTATCCGCGCGCTAATCCCACTCCCCCGATATACAGCTCTCCCGCCAACCCAACTGGAACCGATTGCAAATGGGAATCCAGAATGTAGAGCTGCGTGTTCGCGATTGGACGCCCGATGGGAATACTTGTCCTTGCTTCTCTCTTCTTCGCGCACACCCAATAACTCACATCAATTGAGGCTTCCGTGGGTCCGTACAGATTGTGCAGTTCCGCCCACTGCAGATGTTCATGGAAATTCTCCACCAGTGGCGCCGTCAGCGCTTCTCCGCTTGCCATGACCCTCCGCAGACTCCCGCATCCCTCCACTCCCTTTTCCTGCAGAAAGATTCCCAGCATCGAAGGCACAAAATGCACCGTCGTGATCCCCTCCTCTTGGATCACTCGCACCAGGTACCGACTGTCCTTGTGCCCGTCCGGCCGCGCCACCACCACCGTCCCTCCCACCAGCAACGGCCAAAAGAATTCCCATACCGATACATCAAACCCAAACGGCGTTTTCTGCAGCACCCGCTCCTTCTCCTGCAAACCGTAGGCTTCCTGCATCCATTGCAGCCGGTTCAGCAGCCCCCCATGGACATTCATCACTCCCTTCGGCTGCCCCGTCGAGCCTGACGTATAGATCACATAGGCCAGGTTCTTCCCTCCTACCTGCCTCCCTACCGCTTCTTCGCTCTCCGCACCAATGGCTCCTCTTTCTTCGTCCACGCACACCACACGCGCTTCTCCACCTTGAAGCTTCTCTCTCCCCGTCTGGTCCACCAGCACTACTGCCGGATGTGCGTCGTGCAACATGTAGTGCAGCCTCTCCGCCGGATAACCGGGATCCAGCGGCACATACGCACCACCGGCCTTCATGATTCCCAGAAGCACCGTCACCAGCTCCGCGCTACGCTCCATGCAGACGCCGACCGTAACCTCGGGACCAACGCCCAGTTTTTGCAGAAAATGAGCCCACTGGTTGGCTTGCCGATGCAATTCGCGGTAGCTGAGGCTTTTTCCCCCAAAGATGACTGCCGGATGGTCTGGAGTTCTCTGCGCTTGTGCTTCCAGCAGTTCGAGCACAGTCTCAACGGCTGGATAATCACGCTCTGTCTTGTTCCATTCCGAAACTGCCTGCCGGTGCTCTTCGTCACTCAGCAAGAGGACTTCTGATATCGGCTTTGTGGGATTGGCAATGCATCCTTGCACAAGGCGTTCGAAGTGACGCATCATGCGCGCCACTGTGGCGCTCTCAAACAAATCTGTGTTGTATTCAAAAGAGGCGACGATTTCGCCGCCGGTCTCTGCCATCGCCAGCGTCAAGTCAAATTGGGCCATGCATTGGTCCATGGCTACAGATTCAAGAGCGAGATCTCCCAACCGGACTTCTGTTCCCGGTATGCCCAACGCGAGCGGCCCAAGATCGTCACCAAGAGCCGGGCCGGTTTTTTGCCATATAAACATTGCCTGGAACAGCGGTGAGCGACTGGAATCCCGCTGTGGCTGCAAACGCTGAACCAGGGTTGCGAAGGGAAAGACCTGGTGTTCCAGCGCTTCCAGCACGACACGCCGACCGCAGACCATGGCTTGTTCAAAATCCGGGCTCCCCGAAAAATTCAGGCGGATGACAACCGGATTGACGAAATATCCAACAATTCCGTCGAACTCAGGACGGCTGCGGCCCGAGGTTGGCGTCCCGGTGAGCACATCTTCCTGGCCGCTATAGCGATGCAGGAAAATCTCAAATAGAACAGTCAGCACAGCGTGAAGAGTTACCCGGTGAGCGGCCGCCGTGGATTTCAGCTTTTGGACCAGCTCGGATTCAAGTTTTGCGATTTTGACCGCACCTTTATATGTCTGAACCAGCGGCCGGGGAAAATCTGTCGGTAGCTCCAGGGAAGGCAGATCGCCTTCCAATTGTTTCTGCCAGTAACGCCAATGGTGTTCCGCTTCTTCCGGCTGAAGAAGCTCTTCCTGCCATTTCACAAAGCCGGCGTAGTCAGTGGAGAGAGACGGCAGCTCTGCGGGCACATGGCTGACTTCGGCCGCATAGAACTCAGAAAGCTCACTCAGAAGCAGCCCAAGAGACCAAAGATCAGAAACAATATGATGTACCGCGAGAATGAGGACATGGTCGCAAGCCGATCTGCTAAGGAGCAAGACGCGAAAGAGCGGGCCGCAAGATAAGTCGAACGGCTCATTGGCCGCTTTCTGCAATCGCTGTGACAACTCTGTGGCATTCCATGGCGAGGCATCCTCACTCTGAAATGAAATGGCTGCCTGCTCGCGGATGCTCTGCGCCGGCTTGCCGTCGACAAGTGAAAACACTGCTCGCAGCGAACCATGACGATCCAGGAGCTTTTGAAATGCCCGCTGAAGGGCCGCGACATCAATTTCGCTTTTCAGCCGCAACGCATGGGCTATGTGATAGGCCCGGTTTTCAGGCGCAAGCTGCTGAAGAAACCAGACCGCCTGCTGGCCTTGTGACAATGAATACTGAGTCGGAGATTCACCGGACGGGGTGAACTCTCTCCGGGTGTTTCGTAATGGAGGACCTGACTGCGAAAGAATGCAGTCTGCGAGGTCGGCAACAGTCCCGCTCTGCAACAGAGAACTCTGCGAGAGGCTGATACCAAATGCGATTTCAATGCTATGCGAGATCTCCAGGGCCATCAGCGAATCGAGCCCGAGCTGGTGGACCGGCTGGTGCACATGGATTTCAGAGATATCTGCTGCCAACTTCGCGGCAAACCTGGCCCGCAGCCAGAATTGCAGAGATTCAGCAGTCAGTTCTTCTGGAACTGCGTCATAGGTTTGGGCAGTCTCAGATGACGGTCTCCGCCATTCCGCCAGCGGTTGAAAGCTGTTTGATAGAAATGTTTGCCGGCAGAGCTGCCGCTGGACTTTCCCGCTGGAGGTCCTGGGCGCGGAACCCGAGTTGACCAGCAGAATCGCGTGCGGCTGGATCTCATGTTCATCGGCTATCGCTCGACGAACATCCTCTACAACCTTGTCCAAGAGATTGGACCTTCGCGGATCAACTTCCTGCACAATCGCCACTCCCTCGTCCGTGCCGACAGCGACGGAAAATGCAGCTCCGGACATTCCGCGCAGAACGGAGTGCGATTGCTGTACAGTTCTTTCAATGTCCTGAGGATAGTGATTGCGTCCGCGGATGATGATCAGGTCTTTCAGCCGCCCGGTGACAAAGATCTCGCCGTTGTGGACAAAACCAAGATCACCGGTGCGAAGAAATGGCCCCTGGCCACCGCTTTGCAAATACGCGCCAAAAACTTCCCTGCTCTCTTCCGGCCGGTTCCAATAGCCTGCGGCAACACTGGGACTTGAAACCCAGACTTCACCAACCTCCCCAGTGCTGCATTCACGATGAGATTCCGAATCAACGATGGCCAGCTTAACGTCGGCATCAGCGGCCCCGGCGCCAACCAGCGTGCGCCCTTCCGGATCAGCCGCGTGGGTTATCTCAATCCGATTTCGCTCCAGCTCATTTGTTTTCACTGTGCAACAGGCTGGACCGCCTCCTTTTTTTCCACCAGAAACCTTCAAAGTGGCTTCCGCAAGCCCATACGCGGGATAGAATGCGCTGCGGCGAAACCCGCACGGTTCAAATTTCTCGGCAAAGAGTTCCAGGGTTCGAGCATGAACGGGCTCGGCGCCGTTGTAGGCAATTTTCCAACTGCTCAGGTCCAATTGTTCCCGCTGCTGTGCCGTCAGTTTCGCCGAACACAGCTCATAGGCAAAATTCGGGCCGCCGGAGTGCGTGACCCGATATTGTGAAATCGCTTTTAACCAGCGCGCAGGTTCCTGGAGGAATGCTGCCGGTGACATCAAGTGCCCTGTGAAGCCTGAGTAAAGCGGCTGAATGATTCCATCAATCAGCCCCATGTCGTGAAAGTGGGGTAGCCAGCAGAGCGAAACACTGTCTGGAGTGTGCTCAAAGCCTGCCGCAATCGAAGCTGAATTGTGCAGGACGTTCGCGTGGGTAATCATCACGCCGCGCGGAGCTGCAGTTGAGCCTGACGTGTATTGCAGATAAGCCAGATTGTTTTCAGCAGGTGAAAAATCCCGCCAATCAGCCGTTAGAGAGGAGTCGAGAACGTCTGTTGCCACCCACTGCATGGCGGCAAGTTCAGGCGTGTGCTTGGCGACAGACTTAAGCCGGGAAGACATGGCGGCGGTCGTCAGTGCCAGCCTGGCCCGGCTGTCCTGCGCAATGGACACGATGCGAAAAGCATTGCGATTCATGCGGGGCGGATAAGCAGGAACCGCTATTACTCCGGCGTAGAGGCAGGCGAAAAGCCCTGCAATGAACTCAACGCCAGGAGGGTAAAGCAACAGCGCACGCTCCCCTTGAAGGCCCAGTCCCTGGAGGAAAGCTGCAATAGTACGGGCCTGAAAATCCAGTTGGCCGTAGGTGAGCACTTGCGCATGCAAATCACCGCCCGTTAAGAAAGCAAATGCTGGGACATCAGGACGTTCTTGGGCCCGTTGTCGTGACAGACCGACGAGATTGGAGACAGAAGGTCGCATAAGTAAAATCCGGGGGAACTGCGACTCGAAAGTTGCGGTCTTTGTTGCTTATGACGACTGGCGATCTGAAATGGGTGGAGCGCCTCTTATGCTCCGACGACCTATCATATTGGCAATACTACTCACGCTCAATAGTAGAACTTAAAAATTCCTAATAATGGAAACTGCCCTTCTTGATATATTGATTTCGTGTCGAGGGCTGCACAACTTCTTGGGCGTTCATCCGACGCCAAACTGTTGATTATTCATGCGGACGACCTGGGCATGTGCCATTCGGTCAACCGGGCAGCCTTTATTGCCCTGGAAGAAGGGGCTGTGAGCTCGGCCAGCGCAATGGTTCCCTGTCCTGCTTTCGCGGAAGTGGCTCAGTTTGGGAAGGATCATCCGGAATACGATATCGGAATCCACTCCACCCTCATCAGCGAACATCCGAGCTATAAGTGGGGCCCAGTGTCTGACGGAGATCACGAGCCGGAAATGATTGATGAGCATGGGTATTTTTGGCCCAGAAACGATCTGCTGCGGGCATCCCCGAAAGAGATTGGCGAAGAGATTTCTGCTCAGATTACCCTGGCGAAACAACTTGGCCTTAATCCAACGCACCTGGACAGCCATTGCTTCGCCGTGGCCCGGCCTGAATATATTCCGATTTATGTAAAGACGGCAAGGAGCTTTGGCCTTCCCTTTCTGATCACCGAACACTGGCACGCGTATTGTTCGCCCGAAGATCCATCAACCAAAGAGGACGTGATTGTTGATGATGTTTTTCAAGCCGGCAACATGACACCGGCTTCTCTGGAAGACTACTATTTTTCCGTGTTGCGCGAAGCCAAGCCGGGGTTGAGCGAACTCATTGTTCATCCTGCGTTTGACGATCCTGAGCTGCGCTCCATCTACGAAGATCGCGAGGCGTACGGTGCAGCCTGGAGGCAGAGGGATTTTGAGATCATGCGGAGTCCAAAATTCAGATCTGCCCTGCGGGAGCATGACATTCAGGTGATTCATTGGGGCATGATCCAATCTGGGCTGCAACGCAAGCGCGATTTTCCCCTGCGCGACGCCGGATGAGCATTAGCGTCCTGGCGTAAGAAAAGAATCGCCGGCGAGAGCCCTTTGAATGATCGCAAGACTCGGCGCCTCATCTTCCACTTCCCTCAATCTCTGCGACATCCGTTTGGCCGACTCTGAATAAGATGGGTCGTTCAGGAGTTTGTCGAGTGCGCCGATCAGCTCCTGGGCGGAAACTTTGCGAAAATCAGCCCGCAAGGCCATCCCGTGATAGGCCACCCGGGCAGCATTGCCCGGCGCATCAAAAGCCATGGGAAGCAAAAGCATGGGAACACCATAGAATGCGCCTTCCCGAATGCAGCCTGCTCCGGCGTGGCCCACCATCAAGCGCGCCCGTTTCAGCAAGGCAACCTGTGGCGCATCATCCGTCAGGATTACGTTTTCCGGGCAGGAGAACTCTTCCGGCTTCAGGAAATTTCCAATGGCAACCACTGCCTGCAGATTCGGGCGCTGTCCCAGCGCCTCCAGCAGCACATGAAAAAACTGCCTGACCATGGCAAGATGTTTGAATGTGATCAAGGTTCCGACGGAACAATAAATCAAGGGCCTGCTATCCAGCTTCTCGAAGGGGAAATCTTTGTCTTTGCGATCAGCATTGACGGAGGGCTCCACATAAAATGCTCCTTCCATTGGCTTGGCCCGCTGAAACCCAAACCATTCCGGGAAGAAGATCAATTCCGGCAATAGCAACCGGGGCCAGGGCGTCACGCTGAAATCAATTTTGCTCACCGGATAGCCGGTTGCGACGGCAAGCTCTTTTAGATAGGCAGCAGACTTCCACATGCCCGAGACCCGGGCTACCAGCTTTCCAAGTAATCTCGTCTTCTTCCATTCCCACCAGACGTGAAGACGGGACCTCAAATCCGGGGAAGGAATGATATCTGAGCCGCCTGGAGGGACCATGGAATCAGAGGCGAAGACAATGATGCTGCTGAACATGATGACCGGCAATCTGGTCTTCCATGCCTCAATTCCAGCCCAGGGAAGATGATTCGAAACCAGAAAGAGATCGGGATGCAGATGACGCGTGGCGTTTGTCAGTTCGCCGTTGCGGCAAAGATCGCACATGCTCTTCACTCGATCATTGATTCCTGCCGCTCCCAGATATTTTCCTACAGCTTCGTTGGCAGCCTGCCTGGCCAGCGTGCCTCGGGGAAAAACGCTGGAGAAGATCGAGACAAAATCAAAACCCTGGGCCCGGATGCGCTCTTCCAGATCAGGAATGCAGACGTAATGCACGCGATGTCCAGCGCGTTCCAGCTTCTTAGCCAAAGCGAAAGTCGCGTTCAGGTCTGAATGCCAATACAGCGGCGCGATCACGATGGTAGACATGGTCATTGATATCGCAAGGCACTCACAGGTTCAACTCTGGTTGCGCGTCTGGCCGGGATATAGCTCGCCACCAGAACAACTGCGAACAGGAAAAAGACAATCACCGCAAAGATGGCAGGATCAGTGGGCTTTACCCCAAACAGCATGCTGCTAATCATGCGGGTAAAGAACACTGCACATGCGAGCCCAATCAAGAGCCCCCAACCCGCCAGGGATAGAGCGCGGGCCAGAACCATTTTGAGCACCATTGAACGATTTGCGCCCAAAGCCATGCGAATGCCGATCTCGCCTGACCGTTGCGCGACTGAATAGGAGATCAGGCCGTAAATCCCAATCGCGGCCAGGACCACGGCAAGTCCCGCGAAAAGTCCCAGCAGGATGCTTTGTAACCAGGGCTGCGCCACAGAGGTGCTCACGATCTCATCCATCGTGGATAGACTGGCGATTGGCTGGTTCTTATCAATTTCTGATACTGCATTGCGCACAGCAGAAGCAAGTTGCGTGGGATCGCCGTCCGTTCGCAATGTTATCGCCATGGTGTTGGCCCAGTCATTCTGTACCAAAGGAGCGTAAACCAGTGGCGATACCCGGCTGGCCAGGCTCCCGTAGTGCACATCCGCCACAACGCCGACGACTGTGATGCGTGGAATATGGTATCCAACCGGAAGCTGCCCTGGTTGAATGAGATTGTCAGGAGGATAGAGCGTAATGATTTTTCCAACCGGATTTTCATTTGGCCAGAACCGCCGGGCCAGCGTCTGGTTGACAATGGCCACCGGTGGCCTGCCCTGCGCGTCCTGGTCGGAGAACAGGCGGCCAGCTACCAGGGAAATCCGTAGCGACCCAAAATAGTTGCCGTCCACAGAACGGTATTGCACGCTGGGAACCTCATCCAGGCTTGCAGGCGCCGCACGGTCAGTAAAAGTAATCTGCTTGCTCCAACGCTCTCCCTGAAGCGGCAGATCAGAAATCGCTCCAGCGGCTTTTGCGCCCGGCAACGCTTCAAGCCGTTGCAGGAGTTGATGGAAAAATGCAGCCACACGCGGCGGCGCGCCGTCTCGAGTTGGACTTGCGTCCGTGCTATACGATTGCGGCAAATCTACACGAAACGTAAGCACATTGGAGGCATCGAAACCGGCATCCACACGCAGCAGGCGCTGAAAACTCTTCAGTACCAAACCGGCACTGATGAGTACAACCAAAGCGATCGCGATCTCACCCACGACCAATGCCGACTGCACGCGGTGGGCGCCGCGACCGACTTCCGCAGTACGTCCGCCCTCCTTCAAAGTCTCGCTCAGTGGAAGCCTGGAATTTCGCAGGGCGGGTACGAGTCCAAAGAGAAGGCCAGTCAAAATTGAGAGCGCCAACGTGTAGAGAAGTACGACTGGATCCAGACGTATCTCCTGTGTGCGCGGCAACGTGTTTCCCGCAAACGGCAAGAGGCCCAGACAAGCGTAGGCCAGAACGAGGCCCAAGGCTCCTCCAATCGCAGCAAGAAGAATGCTTTCGGTCAGGAATTGTTGAATCAGCCGTTTGCGATGAACGCCAAGGGCGATGCGGATCGCTACTTCTTTTTGCCGTCCGGCAGACCGGGCAAGCAACAGAGAGGCCACGTTCACGCATGCCATGAGCAGAACCAGCCCAACTGTAGCCAGCAAAATCCACAACGCCGGCCGCACATTGCCCACAATAGTTTCCCGCAGCGGCTGAACGTCAGCGCCTATTCCCTTGTTTTCCGGAAACTTTTGCGCGATGCCGAGCATGACCGAATTCAGATCAGCCAGTGCTTGTTCCCTGCTGACGCCGGGTTTCAGCCGTCCGGCCATATCGAGAAAATAAGCATCATGGGAATTCCTGGGATCTTTTGGCGCCCAGGCCATGGGAGCCCATAGTTGCGTTTTGGCTAATGTGAGGAATGTTTTGGGAACCACTCCCACTACGCTGTACTGTTCGCCATTCAATCTAAGGTTTTGGCCCACGATGTTTGGATCAGCGTGGAACCGGGTGCGCCAAAGTCCTTCGCTCAGGACCACGACCTGGTGATGTCCCCACTCCTCATCCTGCGGAAGAAATGTTCGCCCCCTCAGCGGGGTCACACCGTAGGTTTTAAAGAATTCTGCCGTAACCGTCAGGCCCAGCAGCCGCTCGGGTTGGTTATCACCCGCCAGATTGAACGCAGTGGTATAAAAGGCTGAAAGATTGTCAAACGTCTTATTCTGTTCACGCAAGGTGCGCAGGTCAGGAGGCGAGGAACCGAATTGCGGAATATCAGAAGTGCTGCAATAGACTGCCATCAGCTTTTCCGCATCGGGATAGGGCAGAGGCCGCAGCAGAACAGCGTTCACTATGCTGAAAATTGCGGAGTTAGGCCCGATTCCCAGCGCCAAGGTCATGATTGCCACCAGAGTGAATCCTGGTGATTTCAGCAACAGCCTCGTGGCGTAACGTAAATCCTGAGCTAAGTTTTTCACCCGTCTACTCTCACCAACTCACGTACGATGCTGCGCTGCCGGGAGTCATGGCCATCTCACCCTGGAAAAGGCGCAGCGAGCGTGAATTATCGCACTTGCCGGATGGCCTGAACAAGAAGACGTCCCGATCGGGGTACATGGGCTGGTGTTGAAACTCTTTGATAATGTCCCCTCGCGGACTCAATAGAAATGTCCCCTAAACTGAGATCTCCAGCCAGAAAAGGAGATCTTGTTGAAGAGGACAGCGATGAGCAATCGCGAGCTGGAGCGGGTAGCAGTGATGGGAC
>DATDGL010000094.1:0-15373 GCA_036522115.1 Candidatus Angelobacter sp. | reverse complement strand
GCCTTCCAACCTTCCAACAATCTCGTGGCAGCCGCTGGCCCTTCTGCGCTAATATGCAGGGAACCTCCAACCGTTTACAGGTGTCTTTGGATTAAACAGGTTAGCAGTCTCCAGACCCGCGGAGGCAGGAGGAAAAATGTCCTTAAACCGCAGCGGTAGACCTCTTTTGAAGTTCCCACTCTGGCTGCTGGCCACTGTGTTCGTTGCCACGATGTGTATTTCTGTCCGGCTTAACGCTCAGGATGCGATTGCCTATTCTGAAAAAAAGCAGCAGGCATTCGATCTTTATAAGCAAAACAAGTTCATCGAAGCCGTGCCCTTGCTTGAACAACTCACGACAATGAACAGCCAGGATCGTGACGTTTTCTCTACGCTGGGTTTTTGCCTTTACAGCATGATCAAGATCACTCCCGATGAGCAAAAGCGCAAAGACCTGGCCGATCGCTCCCGCAAAGCCCTGACCCGCGCCAAAGAGTTAGGGGATAGGACGGCACTGACGCAAACCCTTCTCGCCAAACTTGCAGAGGGGACTCCGGGGATGAACAAATTTTCGTCCAACAGCGAAGCAGACCAGGCCATGCAGGATGCCGAAGCCCTTTTCGTCAAGGGTGACCT
This sequence comes from Candidatus Angelobacter sp., assembly GCA_036522115.1. Classification (GTDB taxonomy): domain Bacteria; phylum Acidobacteriota; class Terriglobia; order Terriglobales; family Acidobacteriaceae; genus Angelobacter. The sequence continues at coordinate 14,758 of DATDGL010000094.1, read as the reverse complement.
GGAGCCGGCGGTGGAGCTTTACAAAAAAGCCTTGAATGCCGACCCAACGCTGTATGACGCGGCCCTCTATATCGGCGATTCCTACTACAAAATTCCCGGTAAAATCGACCAGGCTGGAGAATGGTTCGCCAAAGCAATCGCGATCAACCCCGACCGCGAAACAGCTTACCGCTATTGGGCGGACGTGCTCATGAAACAGGGGAATCTTGACGAAGCGCGGGAAAAATACGTGGAAGCCTACATCAGCGAACCTTTCAACCGCCTGACTTTGTCTACCTTTGTGAACTGGGGCAAGAGTCAGCACCTTACCTTGAGCCATCCCGCAATCCAGATTCCTACCACGGTGCAAACCAATGACAAGGGGAACACCACCATTACACTCGACGACAGCACGCTCAAAAAAGGAAGAAAAGATGATGGCAGCTCAGCCTGGATCGTGTATGGACTATCACGCTCGCTCTGGGCCGGCAAAAAGTTCTCGGAGGAATACCCGAAGGAGAAGACCTACCGCCATAGCCTAAAGGAAGAAGCCGAAGCATTGCGCACCACCATCAGCGCGGTCAAGGAAGAGGTCCGCAAGTCGAAAGACCTGGATCCGTCCCTGCGCACCTTGATACGCCTGGATGAAGATGGAGTTCTTGAGCCGTATATCCTGCTCGCCCGGTCCGATGCCGGCATCGCTCAGGATTATCCAGCCTACCTGAAGGAGCATCGGGATAGCCTGCGTCGCTATGCCCTCAACTGGGTGATTAAGGATGATCACAGCAAAAAATAACGCCTGCTTTTACGGATTGTGGTTTTGATTTCAAATTACCCTGTCCTTTTTATTTCTCTTTTTCTTCGCCCTGGTGTAATATAATCCGCGTTCAGGGGAGACAACAATTTTGGCAGACGAAAAAGCTGAGAAAACAAAAGCAATTGATCTGGCCTTGGCCCAGATTGAAAAGCAGTTCGGCAAAGGCTCCATCATGCGGCTGGGGAGCAAAGAAGCCATTGTTCCCATCGCCGTCATCTCTACCGGCTCTATTTCCTTTGACGCAGCCCTCGGTGTAGGCGGCTTTCCTCGCGGGCGGGTGGTAGAGGTTTTCGGTCCAGAATCCAGCGGCAAGACCACGGTGGCCCTTCAGGTGATTGCCGAAGCCCAAAAACAGGGTGGGATGGCGGCCTTTGTGGACGCCGAACATGCTCTTGATCCCATCTACGCCCGCAAACTCGGCGTGGACGTGGATAACTTGCTGGTCTCGCAGCCGGACTACGGCGAGCAAGCCCTGGAAATCGCTGAGGCCCTGGTGCGCTCCGGAGCCATTGACGTCCTGGTCGTGGACTCGGTAGCGGCGCTGGTCCCTAAAGCCGAGTTGGATGGCGAGATGGGCGATAGCCACATGGGACTGCAAGCGCGCCTGATGTCGCAGGCGCTGCGCAAACTCACCGGCATCGTCTCCAAGTCGCGCACCTGCCTGGTTTTCATCAATCAGATCCGGGAGAAAATCGGCGTCATGTTCGGCAACCCGGAAACGACCACCGGTGGCCGTGCCCTCAAGTTCTACTCCTCTGTCCGTGTGGACATCCGCCGCATCGCCGCCATCAAGGAAGGCGATATGGTGGTTGGTTCCCGCACTAAGATCAAGGTAGTCAAGAACAAGACAGCCGCGCCTTTCCGCGAAGCTGAATTCGACATCATGTATGGCGAAGGCATCTCCCGCGAGGGCGACCTGGTTGACTTGGGTGTCGCCAAAAATATGGTGGAGAAATCCGGCGCCTGGTTCAGCTATAAGAACGAGCGCATTGGCCAGGGACGCGAAAATGCCAAGCAGTTCCTGCGAGAGAACAAGGACATCGCTACCCGGCTGGAAACCGATCTGCGCAAGGAACTAGGTCTGCGGAGCATGGCGCCTGAGCCCCCAGCCCTTACCTCGGAGCAAAAGCAGGCCGCAGCCGCAGTCCACGGCAAGGCCCCAGTGGGGAAAAAGTAAGCTTTGGTTTTTTAATTTACCTCGAAGCGGAGCGAGAGGTTCCCTGCCCCTCTCAATCGCCTCGGGCCGCGATAGAGCAATCTGCTCTTCCTGATTCGTGTTATTTTGCAGCTAAAAGGGTTTTGGGTTTGGCTACCTGACCACGCCCACGGCATTGTCTTTCTTCAGCCCAAAATGTACGCGGGCTGAGTGGCGAGTGCTGATTACCAATTGCTCCTACGGCAGTGGCCCATACACATCCAACTGGTTCGCCGTTCCCACAAAGACCCGTCCATTGGAAATAGTTGGGGCTGTGAACTTGATTGCCACTCCTGCCTGATCGCGGGTGCCTGCCTGGGTGCTGTTGTAAAGCTCAGTTAGGTTGCCGGCATTGTAGGCATGCAACACCGCCGGACCAGGGTTGGGATTGTTGTTGCCGATGTATCTGGAAACATCCAGCGCCCACACAATCCCGTTGGTGCTTCCGTTGACTGAGATCATGGGCACAGTCCCAGGAAATGCGAAAGAGTTGGCCGTCTGCGCCGTGGGCGCGCTGGAAAGCAATCCTCGACTGAACGTGAAGAGTTCGAGCGGCTCCCCGATTTCACCAAAATAGATGGAGGTTCCGATTGCGGCTGGCGTCGAGAACAGTCCGTTGGCCGGGTCCGGACGGCCAAGGGGCGCCGTCTCCACATTACTGTTGGTGCTCGAATTGAATTTGCCCATGTTGTCGCGGTTGACCAGGTAAACGTTGCCGTCTTTGCCGCCTTCAATGATCAGGTTGGGATCGGTCGCTCCACTCTGGAATGGCGGAAGCATCGGACCGCCGGCCCCCAGGTCCAAGTCGTTGGAGTTGAGTTGCGCCTGGTCTGCGGGGGTGAAGTAATCCAACAACGTCAGGCCCGACGACTGCAATGCCAGCTTCAGCACGCTGTTGCCGGCGTCACGTCCGCCGGTATTCAGATCAAATATTCCATTGCCGGTCGCGACATAGATGTTGTTTTGCGGGTCGGCGCCTGGGCCTCCGCCGCTTTGCCAGATCGAGGATGCCCCTTTGTCCGGACTGGTACAAAATATTCCCACCTGGTGCAGGATGCCGGTGGTTTGAGCCGTATAGGCAAACAGCCAGCCGTTATACGGCAGGGCGTCGCCAAAAGAACCGAACGCAATGTAGACCACTCCATTCAGCAAAAGCAGTGCCGGACGCTGAAACTGCCGTTGTGCAGCGAATGGCACTCGCCCATTCACAGCCAAAGCGGGGTAAGTCCCTGGAACCGAACCCTGAATTACAACTGGGCCACCAAATTTTTCCGCTCCGCTGGTAATGCTGAGCGCGTGCAGCCGATGCACGATGCTGCCGTGTTCTACCGTAGACACCGCAACATAGATCGTTCCCGTAGCTCCATCGATCGCTGGCGTTCCGGTAATGCTGATCTCCGGCTCGATCAACCCTGAAGAGGGTTTGGAGATGGTGGTGACGCCGGCTGAAGGATTAATGAAACTGCGTTGCCAGAAAGGCGAAGTGATCTTGCCGTCGGCGTCAAAGGCATAAACGCTCCCATGCTCGGTAGCTACGTAAACCACATTGTGCCTGGCTCCGGCAATGGTCAGGTTGGTGACAATCAGCGGTTGCGCGTAGATTTGTCCATCCACGGATCTGGAGAACAGCTTGCCGAATGTGTTCTTGTTGACCGTGGCTGGAGACAGCGCCAGTTCCTGAAAGTTCACGCCACTTCTGAATTTATCGGCATGGTAAGTAAACATCCCCGGATAGTTTGTCACCCAGACCGATGCCGAGCCGACGGCTGAAGATTGCGCTACGCTCCGTGCTGTGATCGTATGTTTTCCCGCGCTCGAAGGCGGATGGTATAGCCCGCCGCTACTGATGGTCCCAACGGTGGAATTCCCGCCAGTGACTCCATCCACCGCCCAGGTCACACCATGGTTGCTGGTGTTGGCGACAGTTGCGGTGAATTGTTGCGGCTGTGTAAGCGTGAGCGGTGCCCGTGCCGGATGAACCGTTACGGTCACGGCGGCGAAAGCTACTGTGGCGCTGAGAGACAGGAAGAGAGAAAACCCCAGGATTCGGCCCAGTTTCATATGCCCTCAATGAGTTACTGAGTTGGAATCCAGCCGCTCTAAGGAAGATGCTTCCGCAGGACCGAAAAATCACCGTAGCCGGGGATTACAGCGGATTGGTAATTTGGGTAAAATTTGGTAATTTGAAAATCGTCGCATCAGGAAACACTTTTAGCGAACAACGCTGCTGGCTGGCCTTGTTCAGATAACCCGATGCACCGATAGCCCGATTTACTTGTTCTCGTCCAATACCTCAACGCCATCACCCACGTGGATATCTTCCAGCGCGGTGATGATCATGGCCGTAGCGCTCCTGGGATGGACCGTGAGCACGATCATGTCCCCCAGAGTCCGTCGTGGCAGTTCGCCCAGCTTCTCTTTAGGTAGCTTGGGAGGCTTCATCTGGGTTTCTTCCATGTTGGTCGCCAGGGTTGAGAGACCGTCTACCGGGTCATGATACGTATAGGGATAAGTGCGTGTAGCACGAAGATAGTCCCCCACTTTCAATCCTTTATCTTCGCCAATGTTGAGGTAAACCTTATGTCCTGTGCCGACTACGCTGTCAAACTCATTGGACATGACAATGCGGCCGGTCGGCTTGCCATTCGGTACGGCAAAACGATCCAGAGTCACCGGATGTAAAACCGGCTTCTCCCGTTCCACCAGCGGGATCGCTATATCGCCGGGCACCATGTCCCCACAACTCAGCTCAGGGACGGTAATGGCGATATTCCTTTGCACATCCAGCACGCGCACGTATCCGCGTTCAAAGTACGGCTGTCCAACCTGCTGGATGATTTTTCTTTCTCCGCGGTAAAGCTCGTAATGATTGGGGTCCCTTACGCGGCGGAGGATGTGGAGCCGGTCGCCGGCTTTCAAGCCGGAAGCCCCATGGATGTAGACAAAGTCGGTTGCTCCCGCATAATGGGTCTGGTCCGGGCTGTTCCAACCGGCGGCCACGTAGCTTGTTTCTGGAATGGTCTGCGTGCTAATGAATCCTGCACAGTACATGTCGCTTGGGGTGAGAGTAAGCTGGCTTCGGTGGGATCCGTGGGCTGCGGACGGCGGTTGTAGGCCACCCCCCTGACCAAACGCTAATGTCGAAAACACAAGCAACGCCAGCCCAACCTGCCTCATAAGTCCTCCCCCTGCTTTCCCAATCGTAGTGGACGGTCCCGAGAGAAAGCTTTCCTTCTCGGCCCCCAAAACAGCATTCTAAGCCGTAAAAAACTGAATTCTTAGTTACTTAGGAGATGCATTTCCGGCACTGAAGTACAACTCACTCTTGAATTCCGGTCTTGCATCTGTAATTTTTCCTCCGTATGATGCGACCTTTGTATATATAAATGAGCGCATTGCCAGGAACTTACACGCCACGGTTTTTACCCGCAAGGCTCCCGCGGATTTGCGTACCTATTGTGGCTTCAAACCCGACGGATATGGTTCAAAAAGCCGATGCCATCGTGCGAGTTAACTCCTTTATTGAGTTCAGGTTAGACTACCTTTCCAAGCCCAGCCTGGCGCTCCAGAAGATCAAAGGTTTCGTGGAATATCACCCCGAGGTTCTGATCGTGGCTACCTGTCGACGGGCCGCCGCCGGGGGGAAATTCCGTGGAACTATAGCCTCAGAGATCGACATCCTGGTCAGGGCGGCCAACCACGGATGTCACCTGGTCGATCTTGAAATAGAGACTGCCGCCCAGCTCAAACCATCGGATTTCAACCGGCTTCGCCGTTCCGCCAACCTGATCCTCTCCTCGCACGACTTTCGCGGGACGCGAAAGCTGGAGGAGACCTTTGCCCGGATGAACCAGTACCCGGCGGACTTCTTCAAGGTTGTAGGCACCGCCAACACCCTTTCTGACAATGCGGTCATGATGAAGTTCCTGGAGCGGCACAGCCACGAGCATTCCATGATCGGCGTCTGCATGGGTGAGCAAGGCGTAATCAGCCGGGTCCTCGGCGTGCGCGCCGGTAGCCAGTTCACCTTCGGCGCTGTAGGCCCGGGCGAGGAGACCGCACCCGGACAGATTGCAGCCCGCGCTTTGCAGGACATCTATCGCATTGATCAGGTAGACGCCGCCACGCGGGTTTATGGTGTAGCCGGTGATCCGGTTACACATTCGCTTTCCCCCATCATGCTGAATACAGCTTTCCGGCGGGAAAACGTGAATGCAGTCTATCTGGCCCTGCATGCCAAGACATTGAGTGACGTGCTGGCTTGCGTCCGCGAGATTCCCATCCATGGCCTCAGCATCACCATGCCTTACAAGGAAGAGGTCCTCAAGCACCTGGACAAGACCGATGCGATGACTGCAAAAATCGGCGCCTGCAACACCGTGGTGCGCTCTCAGGATGGAAAGCTCTACGGTTTCAACACAGACGTTACCGGCGTGGTCCGTCCGCTGGAGCTGCGTTTGCAGCTTCAGGGCGCAAAAATCCTGGTGTTGGGTGCGGGCGGCGCGGGGCGGGCCGCAGTCTTCGGCCTGAAGGAGCGCGGCGCGGATGTTTACGTTTTCAATCGCACCCCAGGCCCGGCGCAGAACCTGGCCAGGAAGGCCCGCGCCAAAGCCGTGAACAAAATGCAACTTCGCAAGATGGTTTTTGACGTAATCATCAACGCTACTCCGGTTGGCATGGAGGGAAATCGCGATCCCCTGCCCATCTCCGAGCAGGAATTCAACGCCAAATATTTCTTTGAGATGGTCTACACGCCGGCGGAAACCAGGATGGTGAAAATCGCCCGCGCCAAAGGCATGCACGTGATCCTGGGAGCAGAGATGTTCGTGCAGCAGGGCGCAAGGCAATTCGAAATCTGGAGCGGCAAGCCCGCGCCCACCCAGGAGATGCAGCGCGTAGTCGAATACGCCCTCATCCAGCGCGCCGCCGCCAAAAATAACGAGAAGAAACCAAGATAAGCAATTGGCCATGCGCCAGTGGGCCACACAGGCAAACCGCTACATAAAACGGCTTGACCGGGTTGTGGCGATTGCTTTTGACCCTTGGGGCGTGCGTGCGCTTGGTCATGCAGGTGTTAATTAATTAACTCAATTTGTTAAAACTTCACAGGAAACAAGAAATCTGTTGCAGTCCGCGACCGTCTCTTGCCAGTAAGATGAGAGTCAAGAGAATGAAATTCATGAATCGAGACATTCGAGTCATTCTTCTGTTTGCTCTGCTCCTGGGCGCGGCACTCATGGCGCAGGCGCAGGAAGCTCCGCCGCCCGCCACTGCCGACCTGCCGCCGACCAACGATCCGCGGGAAATTGTCCGGCGCTCGGTCGAGATCGACCACCGGACCATAGAACTTGCCCGGAATTACACTTGCCAGCAGCGCGAGGTGGAAAAGCGCCTGGACTCGCATGGAAACGTCAAGTCCACTGAAATCAGGACGTGGGACATTACCGTTCTCTATGGCGAGCCGTACTCGCGCCTGATCAAGAAGAATGACCAGCCGTTGAGCGAAAAAGACGAAAAGAAGGAAGAGGAGAAGCAGGACAAGTTCGTCGCCGAACGCAAGAATGAAAGCGAAGACCAGCGGCGTAAGCGCGAGGCCAAGCAGAAGAAGGAACGCGAGGAAGGCCGCGCATTCCTGCGCGACGTAGAAAAAGCCTACGACTTTCGCATCGTGGGCGAGGAGAAGGTGGATGGCAGGCCGGCCTGGGTGCTGGAAGCCGCTCCGCGCAAAGATTTCCAGCCTACCCAGCCGCACGCAGACATCCTGCCCAAGCTTAAGGGCAAGGTCTGGATCGACAAGCAGGACTATGACTGGGTGAAAGCCGAAGCCGAAGCCATTGACACCATCTCTTTCGGGTTGTTCCTGGCCCGGGTCCATAAGGGCTCGCATTTCAGCTTTGAGCAGACCCGGCTGAACGATGAAGTTTGGCTGCTACGCCGGTTTTATATCAATGCCGGCGCACGCGTGTTGCTGTTCAAGAATCTGGGCATCGAGCAGGAGGACACATTTTCCGATTACAAAAAATTCAAGGCCGGAACGAAGATTCTGCCAGGAGTGAGGGAAGTGGAGCCAAAATAATTGCTCCTTCGGCTACGCAAGCTTGCCTCGAGGCAACCAGTTTTGTGTTCTCGGCTGTTCTCCGCTTTTGTTTTTGATTTTCCTTTTTTGCTTTGTTCCGTGTCTCCGTGGTGAGAATTTGGATTTTCGTCAAAAAATATCCAAGTCGTGGGCTGATGAAACCTGTCCGGTATAGCCTGCTCGTTTGATCTCGTCAAGCAACACAGCATCTGCATCTGCGTCAGACTGCGGGCGAAACAGTTGATGGTAGAGGACCAGATGTTTGGGCTGCGCTGCTTTCGCGATGTCTGCCAGTTCGGCCGTCGAGGTATGAAAGTGCGAGTGATATTTCTGCCGCGCCGGCGGCTGCTCCTTGAACCACGCAAGAGAATAAACCTCATGCAAAAGCAGATCGCAGCCGTGACAGGTTTCGACCACGCTTTGTGTGGGAGCAGTATCACCGGAGATCACGATGCTGCGGTCGGCGGTATCGAAACGGTAGCCGTAAGAGAAGTCCCACGTGCCGTGCCGGACGGCAAATGCGCGCACCCTGACGTTCGCGTCCTTATAAACAATGCCGGGCTTGATTTCATGCGCGTTGATTTTGTAAGCGTGAGCGTTGCCTTGTTCCAGGCCATGGACCCGGATATCCACGTCTTTGACGTAGGCCGCCTCAATGTGGCGCGCCATATCCACGATGCCGGGCGGACCATAGAGATCGAGCGGGCCTGGCCGGCCTTCCACGGCAGGGCTGAGGTATAGATCGGCGAGGCCGGCAGTGTGGTCAGAATGAAGGTGCGTAGCAAATGCGATCTTGAGGTTTGAGGGCGTAAGGGCGGTGATCTTTTTATCACGGGCGGCAGCGGCTGCGCGACGAACCACTCCCGGGCCGAAGTCCACCAGATAAGCAGAGCCGTTTACCACCACAGCCACAGCGGCGCCAGAACGGTCTGGATCTAGAATCGGAGTGCCGGTACCGAGGATGACGACCTGAGTCCTGGAAGACTGCGCCAAGGACGCAGCCCCAAACCAGAGAAGAAGCGCGGAAAGGAGGAGAGAGCCGGTTAAGCGCATGGATTTGTTTGAGTCCGGGAGTGAGTGTAAACCAACGGAAGCAATGAATTGGCAATTGATTCGCGGCTCAATTCCTTTTCCAACCCGAACTGCTGCTGCTGCCATCCAACTATGAAGTCATGACCAAGGGTCTCATTTTTTTGGCAGCATTATTGTCTATTTTGCCGGCGGGCGGGTGCGCCAGGGCCAGCATGAAGGACCCCATGGCCTTGATGCAGGCGCCTGAGGGACGTCCGCAACTGCTGGCCATCTATGAACCCTGGTTTGGGCAGAAAGACCACATCAACGTCGGCTATTCGTCTCATGATGCAGGGGTGATACGGCAGCAGATTGCCCGGGCCAGGGAACTCAACATCACCGGTTTCGTGGTGAACTGGTACGGGCCGCGCAAGGAATTTGAGGACCGCAGCTACGGGTTGTTGCAGCAGGCAGCCCATGAAAACAATTTTCAGGTCGCCGTGCAATATGACGAAGCCGTAGACCATCCCGGCTATGCCACGGACGCCGTGATCGTAGACCTGCAGTACCTCTATGACAAGTACATCAGCCCCACTGCCGGGCCGTCGCGTGAGGCGTATCTGCGCTACAACGGCAGGCCGGTGGTCTTCATATTTCCCAAAGACGCCAGCACGGATTGGAATCGCGTCCGCGAGGTGACCCAGGGATGGCCTGATCCGCCTTTGCTGATCTACAAGGACGAGAGCAGCAAGTATTTCAATGCCTTCGACGGCTTTTATCCCTGGGTGCAGCCGGGCAAGGCGGGCTGGGCGCCGGACGGCAGCAACTGGGGAGAAGACTACCTGCAATATTTCTACAGCGATATGAGCCGGCGCCATCCGGACAAGATCGCCGTGGGCGCGGTTTGGCCGGGTTTTGATGACAGCAAAGCCTCCTGGAGCCGCAACCGCCACATGGCCAACCGTTGCGGGCGGACGTTTGAAGATGGACTCAAGCTCTTCCACCGTTATTACGACAGCCAGAATGCGCCACCCTACCTGCTGGTTGAGACGTGGAACGATTACGAGGAGGGGACCGCGATTGAGCGAGGGATTAATCAGTGCATCCAGCAGCGAGACTTTGGGAGAGCCGGGAACTGAGAGAGAGCGGGTGGTCGGAAGAGCAACATCAGATCTTTTAGCCGCGAATTAACGCGAATTGGAACAGATTGAGGAATTGGGTAATTTGCAATTGAGTAATTTTTAAAAAGCAAATTTCCTCGCCGTGCCGATCACGGTGATCTTAATATGAATTATATTAACTATTTAGTTATCAGAAAGAATATGAAGTAAAATAGGCATTATTAAAGGGTTTTGATCCATAACTAAGCAGTAAATATCAGTGAATTTTCTCGATCCAGAGTCTCTGGAACCAGGAAGTGCCGGGTGACCGCTGTTCCGTTGTTCAAAGAGTCGTCGCAAGAGCTGATTGTCGCAGTGGCTCGCGCTCTGGAACCGTATTTCCCTGATATTACCCGCGCCTGGCGGGAAAAACTGGTGGCCGAGCTTGGCTTTGATGTGAGGATCCTCTCCGCTCTGGAGCGGCTCACGGTGGCGGCGGGATGCTCTTATTTCTGCCATGGCGACTTTCCCGGCTTTCAGGAAAACCTGCACTATTTTGGGACGCGCCTGGCCAAGTTGCAGGTGGACACGCGCGCAGTGGCCCGCGCTCTGGAACTTTACCAGTCATTCTGCGATCCCTATCTCTCCGGCCTGTTTTCAGAACGGGAGACAGAGGCCAAGGCCGCGTTGGAGATGCTCTCTTCGGTTACCTTCATCATCATCTCCGGCGCCTATTTTGACGCCAGGACGGTCGAATCCAACGCCCTCCTCAGCTTGCTGGATGCGGAACTGGCGGCGGCAGACCTGATGGCGCTGCTGCAAAAGGTCCTGGACATCACCATCCCTACTTTTCAGGCTTCACTGGGCGCAGTCCTTTTGCGTGAGCCGGAAAACAACGTGCTGAAAGTCGGTTCCGCAGTGGGATTGGGTTTTGATTTGCCGGATGACTTCCGCGTGCCGGTGGGTATCGGCTTTTCCGGAATGATTGCTGCGACGGGTGAGCCCGCCATGATCCTGGAGACCACCAGCGACAAGGGCCTGCTGACTTCCAAAATCCGGGACCGGGCCAAATCGCTCTGGGGCGTGCCGTTGAAGGCGGCAAGCCAGACCATCGGTGTGCTGATCATCGGGTTTCTCAAGCCCTATGAATGGATGCCGACGGAGCGAGAGTTGCTGCGCGCCATCGCCGACCGGACGGCCCTGGCCATCGAGCGCGCCCGCATGACGGACGCGCTGCGCGAGCGCGAACAGCGCATTGCCGAGCTATCCGGGCACCTGCTGCGGGTGCAGGAGGAGGAACGCAAACGCATCAGCCGCGAGCTTCATGATGAAACCGGGCAGGCGCTGATGGTGATCCGCCTGTACCTGGGAATGATGGAGTCCAGCATTACCGCGCGCAATGTGAAGGGCAAGATCCGCGAGACGGTGGAGGTGGTTGACCGCACCATCGAGGGGATCCGCCGGATCATCGGCAAACTTTCCCCGCTGGTATTGCAGGAATTGGGGCTGATGGCGGCCATCCGCAAAGAGGCCAAGGACCTAGCCAAAAATACCGGGGTCAAGGCAAGAGTCATGATTTCCAGCGAGGTGGGCCGCCTGGCTCCGGGAACGGAACAGGCCATTTATCGCGTGGTGCAGGAGGCCCTGCATAACGTGGCTCGGCATGCCAATGCCAAAAATGTCACCGTGCAGGTCTCGCGCGAAGGCCGGATGGTTCATGTGGCGGTGGAGGATGACGGGGTAGGAATTCAGCCAAGGAGCAACTCGCGTGGCCACTCCTTTGGCCTGGTTGGAATCAAAGAACGTATAGCGACTATGGGCGGAATATCGCGCGTGGTCTCCGCGAAGGGTAAAGGGACGCGCATTGAAATCAGTGTGCCGGCCGGTGAACCTGTAGCAGAGGAAGGGATTCCGGCGCAGACGGCAGCTCAAGTCGCCGCCAGACTGAACTAGAGAAAGGATCTCATGCCTAAGATCAAGTGTTTGCTGGTTGACGACCATACGTTGTTTCGCCAGGGCGTCCGCCGGTTGCTGGAAACGGAGAGTGATTTTGAGGTCATTGGCGAAGCTGCGGATGGTGGCGAAGCTGTAGAAAAGGCCCGCGAAACCCGGCCGGACATCATCCTCATCGATATCGGCATGCCCGGCCTCTCATCTTTTGAGGCCGCGAGGCAGATCAAGAAGATGCGTCCGGAAACCAAGATCTTGTTTCTCACCATGTATGAAGACGAGGATTACCTGGTGCAATGCCTTGAGGTGGGGGCTTCCGGCTATGTGTTGAAGGACACGCCGGCCCCACAACTGCTCACCGCGGTGCGCGACGTTTACCGCGGCGGCAAGTACCTGAGCTCGCAGGTGCTGGGCAAGCTGGTGGAGGACTTCCGTTCGCGCGTCCGTGACACGAGGATGCGGCCGCGCATCTCCACTCTCACTCCCCGCGAACGCGAGATATTGAAGCTGCTGGCCGAAGGAAATTCGGTGAAAGAGATTGCCGTGATCCTGGGCTTAAGCGTGAAGACGGTTGAAGCACACAAGTTCAACCTGATGCGCAAGCTGGACATCCACAACAAGGCGCAGCTCGTGACTTACGCCATACAGAAGAAGATCATCAAGATTCCGGTGAATCAGTAATTAGTGCTTGGCGCCTTCGACGTGGAAATAATAGGATTGGCTGGTGATATGGGTGGAATGAGGCGCCAGCACGAAGCTATAGTCGCCCTTTGTAATCCCTTGCACCGGGACCTCAAACCTCAACACACCTGACGTTGGGCGCAAATCTGTTGTCGACCAAACCTCTTTTTGTGCTCCAGACATCAGCCGCACATCGTAAACGTCGTCAGTCGCTCGTCGCAAATCAAACTCCACGCGGATCCGCTGCGTAAACGGCTTGATCTCGACCGATTTTTTAGCGCCTGCGCCGCGCGAAACACCCAGCACAAAATTCATCCCAACGACCGGTGGCGCATATTCCTGCAACTGCCTGGTCAGGTTCGAGGCGACCTCGCGTTGCTGGGCAAGCTCACCCTCAAGCAGCTTTTGATGTTCTCGGGCAGTATCAACCTGGGATTGCGTCTGCTGGCGGACTCCTGTCATGTAGATGAACGACGCAGCGCTGAACAGGAACAGAGCAGCCATTTCACAATAGGTGCGCAGATGAGAACGGAAGTGAAACATCAGGCCATGAGGCGTTGGGACGGCCGCCCCAGAAATCGGGTCCGGTTCAGGAAACGTGTCCGCTTTTCTCTCGACAACCTCGGGGACACCTGCCTGGAAGCGATTCCGCAAGAGGCGGGCAAAACCGAGCTTCTTCCGGCGTTGCGGCGGACGGAGAAAATACCTCTCCACAGCTACCCGGTCAGAATCATTCAGTGAGCCATCCAGATAGTCCTCTATGATCTCATGCTCGGTGGCTTCGACCATTTCTGCCAGGTCATCGTCATACAGTATTTGCTCGCTCAGGTTTTTCTCCAGTTCTTCCTGGTCATTCAATCTGCCCAGCAAATACTGGCGAATGGTGTTGCCCTGGGGACGGCTGAGGTCTGCATCGCGCGCCATTTCAGTTCACCCTCCGCTTAAGACACTCTTCAACGCAGGTGTGGAGTTTGGCCCGAATTCTAAAGGTCCTGATTCTGAGGACGTTGTTCCCGCCCTGCTCTGCCGCCAACTGCTTTCTAGTTTCGATTTTGTCGCGTCCCTCGGCCCCGTGGTATCGGCTGATAAGGGTGCGGTCGGCTCCGGGCAGTTTATCCAGGCAGGTCTCCAGGCATTTCAGCTTCTGCTCGTGAGAATCCGAATCATCCAGTTCCGGAGCTTGAATTTCGAAATCCTCGTCCAGTTGATCGGGGATTGGTTTCTTTTGGTACTCCAGCCAGACGTTACGGGCCACTCCGAAGCAAAGAGCAAGCGGGTTTGAATAATTGTTGTCTCTCGCCAGAATCACGGCCACCCGATCGATCGTAATTCCAAACAACTCATCAGGATCCTCGCACCCTTTATGGACGAAGTACCTTACCAGCTTGTTCCTGATCTCTTCGTACTTCGTTCCAGCTACATCGCGATCGGCATCCAGCCAGAGCAGAAACTTGTTAAAAGCCTCCGGGGTTAGAGGTTTCTTATTCTTATCCTTCTCTTGGCCAGGTTGTGCTGTCACGATGGCCATCACGATAGTACAGGTAACGCCTGAATTCAACGGCTTACTTGCAGTCTCCCTGAAGCACAAAGGCCGCCCAGTAGAATGGGTTGGACAACTTCGGGTCGCGCGACATCTCAATCTGGGCGTCACGCAAGGCCATACTCGGACGTTCGCCACGCTTGATTCGTGCATAAAATCCTTTCATGAATTTCTCAGTGGCATCATCATCCACTTTCCACAAGCTTGCGATCACGCAGCGTGCTCCGGCAAAGAGGAAAGCGCGCGGCAATCCAATAATCCCCTCCGATTCCAGGTCTTTGCCCAGAGCGGACTCGCAAGCGCTCAGCACAACCAGGTCGGCAGAAAGCTTCAATCCGTAGATATCTCCCAGCCGCAGATAGCCGTCTTGCCGCTGGCCCCTCTCATTTATTAATGACAAAATCAGCCC
>DATDGL010000093.1:0-8980 GCA_036522115.1 Candidatus Angelobacter sp. | reverse complement strand
TTGGTTATGCTCTAGCCGCCAACTCTTGCGAGGGAGTTAACAGCGTGGATGCATGTACCGTCACAGCCCTTGATGCGATCACTGCTTTCGCAGTCCCTGACCCCAACGGCTCCTCGCAGAGTCCGTCGGTTTTTTCGGGTCCGGGTGTCCTGACGAATCGCTTCATCAGACCGAATCACCCAGCTTACTTCGGATCGGCTACGTTTTATTGAGGCCAACCCTTTCAGCCATCGACGCGAGTGATCCTAAACCCGAAAGGAGAAAAGTCAACGCCGAAGATTGGTGCAAACACAACAAATTTTCTGCCTCTCTCATGATGCGAAATTCCCTCTAAAATTGCGGCTTCGTGCATCATGTGTTTGGACTATCTCTCTTTTCCACAACACCTTCCACAGAAATATGGAACCATTTCCCCACCTGACCCAGCTAATACTTTGAAAATGCAACAATTCTAAGGGATAGTAAACGCGGGCTTCAGAGACAGTCGTATTTTATTGAACTGTATTAAGATGAAGCGCGGACGGACTATCCAATGAAGCGAGTTGTCGAACGCGGACACAACAAGGTTTACTACCGGATTTTGCATGTGCCTTTGTGGATCTGGGTGTTCTGGATCTTGCCGGGAAACCTGACTGCCGATCTTTATGCCCACGGCCCTGATCGGCGGCACTGGATTTGGCTGGCCATCGTGACCGCAGCCTGCGTGTGGCGCGGCTTTGCCGGGCGCTTGCCCGGTGCTGAACCGCAACCTTATATCACGCACTATGGTGAAGATAAACCCAACTTGTGGTACCGGGTCATCTGCTATACCGCCGCCTGGATCGATCTGCTGGCCCCATTTCTACTGAACCTGGCAGGCCTCATCTTCAATCTTTTTACCGGACGATGGATCCTTGGCGGTCTCTACACCACGTGGTATTACATCCTCACCGCCGCGATCATTGCCGCCACTGCCCTGGGCATCACACCGCGAGCCCGGCGTTCAACGGGAAACGAAGGAGCAGAAAAGGCTTGGTTCTACGTTGCCATATGGATGGTTGTGCCGACCCAGATCGCCGCCTGGGCCATGTGGCGGTTGGGGAAACACTTCGCCCTTGCCGCTTCCACGCTCAATGATCTCCGCCTGCTCACTTTTCTTGCGGTCGCGGGGGTCTTCTTGACTCTGGGTGCATTGGGCAAACTGCCCCGATCTCAGCGGTATCATCTATCGCCAGAAATGGGGTTGGTTGCGGACGAAGCGGAATTCGCAGGCCCCTGAGATTGCCAAAATCGCCGATGAGCAAAATTGGGTAGCGGGCTACTTTGGCTTTATGGTGACCATGCAGCTTCTCCTTGTCATTCTGAGAGGATATGACTTTTTTAAAAAATCGCGAATTTTTGCCGTGCAAGTACTTTGTTTTCAGCATGGCTTTTTAGCGAAAACCCAAAAAGTCACAGCCTCTGAGCCGAAGCGTAGCGAAGGGGAAGAATCCCACAACCGCATCCAGGAATCAAGCAGCATTCGACGTATTCATCTCACTCCCTGAACGTGCATGCGGTTTGACTTTTTGCCCACAAAATATCTTTGTTTGCGGTCAAAGTAGCCCACTACCCAAAATTGAGATCAACATCGGCTTTACCTCGGAAGCACACGGGCTGATCTCTTCGATGCGGGAAAACGCTGACCGCGAAACCAGTCTGGGTTATCAGGGTGGGGGGAACTAGCCCTTTGAGTTAGGATTGACGGTTGCTTGGCAGAGGATTTATGGCCGGTTATTCAAAACGATCGCTGGTGGAAAAACTGGGCATTCGCAGCGGACACAAAGTCTACCTTGGCAACTCTCCGCCCGGTTACCTGGCCGTCTTGGGCGCGCCGCCGGATAAGGTCGTACTGGTGAAAGCGCTGAAGGGGCCGGTGGATTTTATCCAGTTTTTCAGCAAGGAAAAGGCCGAGCTTGAGTCGGAATTTCCACGCCTGAAGAAGGGCCTCGCCAAAGATGGCGCCCTTTGGGTGTCCTGGCCCAAGGGTGCCTCCAGGATCAAGACTGACTTGAATGAGAACGTGGCCAGGGAGATCGGCCTGAAAAATGGTCTGGTCGATGTAAAGGTGTGTGCGGTGGACGATGTCTGGTCAGGATTAAAGTTTGTGTTTCGGCTGAAAGACAGGTAAAGCATGCTGCCTGAAGCGTTCTTATGAATGCTTTAGACCACTTACCTGACCATGCGCGCGCGAATGCTGCGGTTTCAGCCAAAAGACGCCGCGCGGACTGAGTGCTGACTGCTGATTGCTCTCTATTCGAACCATCCACTCCGATAAGCGATCCACCAACTCAACACCAGCAGGGGCAAAGTCGCAACCATTCCCCAGATCAGAGGTAGCGTGAAATCTGCTATCAGGCCGAAAGAAATAAAGATCAGCCAAAACATTTTGCGTTGCATAAGCGAGTCCGGCTGAGACGAAAATCAGTGCCGGGCCTGGTCCTGCTCGGCTGCCGCTACGCGGCGCAGGCCGGCGCGTGCGGCGGCATTCCGGCTGTCCAGTTTAAGCACGAGGTTATATTCATACCGGGCCTGAGAGTAGTCGCCGCCTCCTGAAGCGGCATCAGCCTTGGTCAAAAGCAGCGGCACATCGTGGCGCGTGAACCCTTCCACTCGCACCCCGCTGTCAACTGCAGCGGGTGATGAGGCTTTTTCACCGCGTTTGCGCGGCTTGAATGGGTCCTCTTCCGTGGATTGCGTTGTCGCGCTGTCGCTGTTCGATGCCGGCTTGTCGGCTGTTGGCGATGATGCAGATGAATTGTCCGTGCTGGCGTCACTCTTTGTGTTGTCCGGCGCGCCAGTTGAAGGCTGGCCCGCGGGTGCAGAGCTCGCGTCGTTTGCGGCGGGGTTGGGAGGTTGCGCTGCGGCCGCTGAAGAAGCAATGTTGGAGTTGTCAGTTGCAGCCGTACCTGAAGATTGCTGCGCCGCCGGGGTTCCCGGAGTTTGGCTTTGCGTCTCTGGCGATTTCGTATCGGGAGATTGGCTCCTGACATGGATCGCCGTCAGCAGTTTTTCCACCATAGGTGGAAAAGAACCGGTCCTGACTTTCACCCGGACCGCCCAGATGCCCACGGCCGTTGCCGCAAGCACGATGCACGCCGCCAGGCTAAACCACAAAGAACTGCGTGAGCGCCGGGGCTTCACCTCCACCAGCAAATCTTCAACCGTTACCGGCCGCGCCTTCGCCGCCACGGGCGCTTTGACGCTGGAAACATCCGCAGCATCTTTCAACAGCGACGCTTGTTCTTGCAGCGCCTGTCGCATCTCTTCACAGCTCTGGAAGCGGTCCGCAGGGTCCTTGGCCAGAGCTTTGCGAATAACAGCATCAATGCCCGCAGGCAGCCCGGGATTGATCAAAGACGGCGGAATCGGGTCTTCGTGAATCAACTGATATAGGACTGTCGTGACGTCGCCCTTGAAAGGCCTCTCGCGGGTAAACAACTCGTAGAAAACCGAGCCGAGAGAAAAAATGTCGGACCGCTGGTCTACCTTTTTAGCTCTGGCCTGCTCCGGGGCCATATAGGTCGGCGTGCCCACAATCATGCCCGCCTGGGTCAGCGATGCATCTTCAATTTTCGCGATGCCAAAGTCTAAAATCTTGATGATTCCCTGGCTGGTGAGCATGAAGTTGGCCGGTTTGAGATCGCGGTGAATCACGCCTCGTTCATGAGCGTAGCCTACGCCGCTCAGGATCTGGTCTGCATACGTAAGCAAGGTTCCCAGCGGAAGAAGAGCGCCGTCGCTAAGCAAACCCATCAGCGTCTTGCCCTCCACCAGTTGCATGCTCAGGTACAGCAGATCTTCTTCCTGGCCGACATCAAAGATCGTAATGATGTTGGGATGGTCAAGGCTCCCTGCCGCTTTGGCTTCCTGTTTGAGCCGCTCGATCAATTCATTGCGATTGGGAAAGTTGCGATTGACGGCTATGGTCTTCAGGGCTACGGGGCGGCCTATGACCTGATCGTACGCTTGATAGACGATGCCCATGCATCCGCGTCCCAGCTCAGATTGAATGGTGTAACGGCGCTGGGGTTCAGTGCTAGGCGAGCTTCCTTCCGTAACCGCAGGGATCTCGCTCGTCTTTCGCAGATGCCCGTAGGTCGACTCGTCTGTCCATCTCAGCTCATACAGCGTGCCGGAAGATGTCCCGTCGGTGGATTCGTGCGCCGGCTTGGACGCAAAATCATAACCGGGAATGTTTCTCGCTATGTCGTGGATTCTTTCAGTTACAAGAATCTGTGCTGAGTTGGCTTCATGGAGTACCTGCAGGCCGAGTGGAAGCGGTGGGACCACCCCGGAGCCTCCGGGCCTTTCGATAGTTTGATCATTCACCATGATGGCTGCAACCACCTGGCAGGCCGGAGGGTGGCGTTGCAGCGTGAGCAGCCTCAGTTGCAGGAATTTTGCGGTCGAGAGCGCGTGCAGTGGATCGCCAAATTGCGCAACCACCGTGCTCGCGTGTTCCTCAACCACCGTCCCCTCGCCTTCATTGATCACGTCATGGACCAACTCGGTGACCGGCGGGTCTTGGTGCCAGAACAGATCGTTGAGCTTTCCTTGCGTACCGCCATAGGACCACAAACGCATATGGAGGTCCACGGCTGGACCCTGGCGTTGGCCTTCCTGGCCAGATTTCCCCTTCTCAGGCGAGTTTCGAGTTGGCTGCAAAGATTCCATGGCCGCGCAATAACAACACTGGCAGAAATTTCGTGCGTAGCAAATCCGTTGTAGCTACGGCGACTCGCCGAATCCTTTCGGCAATCGCTTAATACTAACCAGCCTTTTCACTCGCAGTTCGTTACCTTAGTGTTTAGAACCCCTGATCTGATACCTTCGGCTAAACCTGGACTATCATTGAGTCAGGAAAAGATTCGCATTTGCTGCAATGAGTTTGTCACTACTTCATATCCATCGGCTGTCCAGGCCATCACTTGAATCTTGGCGGCTTTTTCTCGTTCTGTTCTCGGCCATTCTGCTGTCTGGGCCGGCATCTGCCAAAGAATTGCCGGTTACCGCAATTGCAGTTTTCGATGGACCATCGGGCCCCGCTTACGTCCAGATCACCGGGTTCCTGTTGAATGGAAAAAGTGAACTTCGTGCCTGCGACGGCGTGCCCAAACTGAACAAGGCTGCGTATGACGCCTTGCTGCGGGTACAGCTTGCTGGGGCAGCGTCTCTGGAGCGTAACGCTGATGGAGTATTGCTGCTGGCCGCTAACAACGCCAAGCCGGTTTGCATTGTTCCCGGCAATTTGAAATTTGACCGAAATGCAGAGTTCACTCCCGCTGAAGCTGCGGAGCAGGCGCTGCTGCAGGGAACGGTAGTTTCGTCCTCAATTCCCGGAAATGATCTTCCGCTGTTCAAACGAGGAGTGCGGCTGGTCTTTGTGGCCGCTCCGGATGACGAACTGGCACAGTACCTGGTGGCCCAGCGTGCAAACTCCATTGCCGGCTGGCAGGATTTCCTCGCCCGGCATGCGGCGTCCGCGCATGAAGGAGATGCGAAAAATGCTCTGGCAAGCCTCCATCAGGAAGCCGCAGATGCGGCATTTGCCAGGTATGAAAAATCGCGGGAGATTCCGGCCTTAAAGCAGGCGCAGCAGCAGGCCATCCAGTCCAACAAAGTAGTTGCCGGCTTTCCTGCAGCCGGCAGGCTGCGCGCGCGGATCAACCAGGAACTGGACGCGTTGTTGGAACCAGATCGCGCAAAGTTAGAAGCTTTTCGCAAAGCGCTCGCTGAACAGACTGCGGGATATGCGCGCCTGCGCGCCGCCAAAAAACACAATGAGGAGCTGCTGTCTGTGAATCCGGAATACGCGCCTCTGGTCAACTTGCGAGCAGACATAGCAGGTGAAATCCGCAAGCTGGATGCGGCCTTGGAAGCGGCTGAGGGAGTCGCCGGCACAAAAGGTTATGACCAGGCAATTCAGGCGCTGGGTCCATACCGGGCATTTGCTGCGGAAGATCCTCGAATTGAATCGCTTGTAACCGCGGCGTACTCAGCGCATTTCACTCGTGGGCGGGAACTGGCCGGGCAGCACGACTGGGAAAATGCCGTGGCTGAGTTCCGTCATGCAACCGAAATCAGGAGTGACAGCAAAGAAGCCTCGGCTGAGCTCAAGGACGCCGAGGCGCAATGGACTGCTGCACGCGACCGCCAGGCGGTACAGCGTGCGATTGCAGAGAGCAGGGACTATGCCGAAAACAAGCAGTTCATTGAGGCCTACGATGTGCTCGCCGAGCTGCCGGATGCGCAACGCGCCTTGGTGGCCGGGCAGTTCGAGTCGCTCAAGAAAGATTACCCTGCGGCAGCCACCCGCCGGGCTCAGAAGCTGCAGGAAATCCATGTTCCCATCCGCGGCCGCGCGGATGAAGACGCTGTGCGGGAAGCCTACGAGTTGCTGAATCGTGCCGCCGCCCTGAGTGGAGAGCCGGCCATCAAGTTGAGGCTGGATCTGCTCTCGGACAAGATCAGCGCCTACTACCTGGATCAAGCCAAACGATACCTGGAGAAGCCTCTGGGCTCGGGGATGGGAATTGGCTGGCTCTATCTGAACCAAGCCGAGCGCTTTACCCCGCACCTGCCGGCAGTAAAGGACGCCATGGCGCAATATGGGCCGGCCTACCAGCTCAAATCCAGGCTGTCGATCGGAGTTATATTGCGCGATCAAACCTCCCGCCGCGATAGTCCTGGCTTTGCCGACCAGCTTGCGGACGCAATCTCGACCGGACTGGAGTCTTCCGGTTTATCGGTCAAGGTGGTTCGGCAGTCGAGTGAGAAGGCTGATGCCGTGCAGCCGAATTTTGTGCTGGTCGGCGAGATTCTCGAACACCGCGTGGTGAAAGACGCCGGCCTGGAAACCCTGCCGTCAAAGTATCGCACCGGCACGCGCGAAGTCAGAAATGATGCGTGGGAGCAGGCTAATCATGATTATGAAGCAGCGCAGCAGCAGTTAAGCGCAGCCCAGCGCGCGCTTGCCGATGCGCAAGCGCATTCGCGGAAGAAAGAAGTTATTGCGGCAGCCACGGATGCAGTGGCGGCAGCGCAAAAACAAGTAGATGACAGCAAACATAAACTTGACGCCACTCCCCAAACCCAGATCCAGAGCGTGACCGAACCTTATAACTACACCAGGAGAAACATCGATTTGAAGGCGTCAGTCCAGCTTGCTTACCGCATCACGGACTCGGCGGGAAATGTCGTGGAACCCGGCGTTACCTTCCCCAGGAACAACCATAAGACCGTTGCCGTCGTGGAAAATGTGAAGCCGGAAGATACTGAAGGAGTGAAGAACCAGGGCACGGAGCCTGATGAAGTCCAGTTCCTGGCCGACGTGGAGATTCAAGCCAGGGACGCGCTGGTCAAGTCAGTGCGTGAAAAAGTCCTGGCTCTTCCGGCAAAGGTTCTCAAAGAAGCGCGCAGCCGCGCCGGGCAAGGCGATGTGGACGGAGCTGCGGAAGAATACGTCGTCTTTCTCAACGCTACTCAGGAAGCTCTTTCTCCGGACCGGCAGGAAGCAGCCGGATTCTTGCGCGAGCACTACAACGTGGCGGTGGCGAACCAGCAACAACTCGCCGCCAGCAAGTAGACGCTTCTCGATTCGCGTGATGAGTTTGTCCCGAGCGCAGCGAGGCATCTCTACAATCTTCCAGGCGCCATCGCGTCAGCCAAAAAACCTGTTTCCTTGCTCTGTGGTTCTCCGATAATTCACTTAGAATCGAGTCGCCTCGCACAACGGCAATCGACGGTGTCACAGTTTTCCCGATCACGCGCGATCCCCCGATTGTCAGCGCCAACTCTGCCGTCGGTTCGTTGAGCATCACAGATTTTTCAATCCGGTCTTGCCGGAGGCGAGGCTGGGGGCTGTTCCCTGTCCCCTGTTCCCTGTAACCTATACCCATGTGCAGAAATATTAAGATGCTCTTTAACTTTGATCCCCCGGTTACACCCGAGGAGATTCGAGCGGCGTCGTTGCAGTTTGTGAGAAAGATCAGCGGTTTTAACCAGCCGTCAAAGGCAAATGAAGCAGCTTTCATGGCTGCCATCGATGAGGTGGCTGGTGCGTCCACGCGCCTCCTGCGCGCGCTGCAAACCACTGCGCCGCCAAGGAATCGGGAAGAAGAGGCAGCAAAAGCCAAAGCACGTGCGGCGGAGAGGTTTGGAACCTAGCAGGCTGCTGAAGAACTCAATTTGTGGTAACGACTTTGGTACAAACCAGCCTGTAAGTTGTTGATTTCTCGTTGGCCGAAACGACCGAGATTATCATCTTGGTTCCTTTTTCAGCAGCCTGCTAAGGCATCGACGAAGCGCGACAAGCCCTGGCAAAAAATGAATTGGGGCCGCAGGCGTACCACGCGCGGCGACATGTACCAGTAAATGCGGCCCGATGGTTGCGCCGTACTAATAGCAGCCTATCCCTAATGCAGTTCTCGACTTAGCGGCACTCAAACCCCGATGCATGCGCGATTTTCATCCTACACCCCCATGACGCGAGTTTTTGCCTACGTGAGCATCAAGGCGCTTGAGTTGTCAAAAGGCTTTTTTCTTTCAGCCGCGCTCTGGCGGCCTGGGGATATTGTAGGGCAGCAGACACTCTGAACGCAGGTATAAACGAACGGAGGCGCGTTTGTGCGGCCTTTCAGATTGTGGCGAGATCAGTCCTCGCGATCCTCGTCGGCATCGCGGTCCAGCGCGGCCTGTCAACGCTCACTTAGAATTGACCCCCTAGCGATCACTTAAAATTGACCCCCCTTTGTGGCTAACAATGCACGGTCGCTGAGAGCAGTGAGTGGTTTATTCTTCCGCGGTTTCCTCCTTGGTCGTTGTGGATTTGGCCTTGCGTTTCTCTTTCAGCCGGTAGCTGTCGCCACGGATGTTGATGACCGTGGAACGGTGCAGCAGCCGGTCGAGGGCGGCCGAAGCCATGATGGCATCTCCGGCAAAGACCTGGTTCCAGTCGGCG
>DATDGL010000092.1:0-35383 GCA_036522115.1 Candidatus Angelobacter sp. | reverse complement strand
GGACACCCGGACGGTGTTGCGGGCGGCGATCCGCCGTAGCTCCGCGAGGGCCTCCTGCTCGGTCCGCGCGGCGGGCAGCGTCGCCAGCGACGCGGGCGGCCGGGTTCCCGGCGGGAGCGCGGCGGCGGTCAGGTCGTCAAGGGTGGCGTAGCCGAGCGCGGCGAGCATGGCCTGCTGGTCTTCGGCCGACGGGCCGATGTGACGGGCCGCGAACAGGTCACGAGCGGTGAAAACGGGCGAATCGGCGGTCATTGGAGCCTCCCCGATCAGGGCTCCCCGTCTGTCACCGATCCGGCTCCAGAGTCGCCTGTCCCGCCTGGTTCTCTGATTACGTCCTGCCTATGGGTCACGCCTCCGAACGCCATGACCTCATGAGCCAGGAAACCCACGCCGCCCGCTGGATCGGTTTTCGCCAGCCCGTAATGCGCGTAGCCCTGGAGAAAGAAGGCAAGCAATTCAACTCGACCTACGAAGCGCACAGCGAAGCTGGCCTGGGCCAAGTCTGGGAAGAAGATGAGTTCTGGATCGAACTCTCCTGGCGCGTCGATCCCGATGGCTCACTGGGCATCCGCAAGTACTTCGAGTCACCGTATCGTCCCGGAGAGAAACTCAGGATCGATGAATACTACCGCTGGATTTTTGAGAACAGCGTTCCCGGCCTTCCTGCCGCCGCCGCCAAAGAGGGTCTTTCGCCCTACGACTACATGCGCAAATACGGCGCTTTTCTGGTTGAAGAAGAAGTTTATGGTATCTATGCAAAGTCGCTGAAATCAGAAGCCCTGGCAGAAGTTGAGATTGATCCGGTGACGAAGGTCGCCAGTAAGCACGGATTGCCAATTGGGCTGGAGATCGATGGGCAGATCAAGGCCGGTTTTCCCACGCCATCGCGCAAGCTGGAGTTTTATTCCAAGACCCTAAAGGACTGGAAGTGGCCGGAGTATGCCATTCCCGGCTACATCAAGAGTCAGGTGCATCGCGACAACATTGACGCCGCCAAGGGCGAGATGCTGTTGCTGCCCACCTTCCGCCTGCCCACCCTGATCCACAGCCGCTCCGGAAACGCCAAGTGGCTCTATGAGATCTCGCACAAGAACCCGGTGTGGCTGCACTCGCAGGACGCCTCGCGCCTGGGCGTGACCACCGGTGATCTGGTCAAGGTGCAAACCGCCATTGGTTATTTTGTGGACCGCGTCTGGGTGACCGAGGGCATCCGTCCCGGTGTGATTGCCTGCTCCCACCATCTGGGACGCTGGCGTCTGCAGGAAGATTCCGGCGGAGAGCGCTGGTCAACGGCGCTGGTGGACTTGAAGCAGATCCAGCCGGGCCAGTGGATGATGCGCCAGGTCCACGGCATCCGTCCCTTTGCCAGCAATGATCCGGATTCATCCAGAATTCATTGGGAAGATGCCGGCGTCCACCAGAACCTGATCTTTCCCGTCCAGCCCGACCCCATCAGCGGACAGCACTGCTGGCACCAGAAAGTCACCGTGGCCAGGGCCGCTGCTGACGATCGCTATGGCGATGTCTTCGTAGACACCAACAAAGCCCATGAGGAGTACCGCCGCTGGCTGCAGATGACCCGCCCCGCCCCCGGCCCGGATGGCCTGCGCCGCCCGCTATGGATGATTAGGGTCTATCGCCCCGCGCCGGAAGCCTTCTATGTCAAATAAAGCAACAGAATGGTGCTGGCCTTTTAGGGCCGCCCGCAGACGGCCCTTTGCTTGATTTGGCTTTTGACTTCAAATTACCCAAATTACCAAATTGACCAATTCTCTAATTGACTGGCTTCGACTGAAATGCACTTCCGCACTTCTTTTTCGTGAGCGTAGAGATGTCGCCGATGACCAGCGACCCGTTGCCGCACTCCAGTGAGTCATTGGTGTTGCCGGTGATGGTGTCAATGGCTACAAACTTCAGAGCAGACAAGTTGTTCAACAGGATTCCATCATCGGTGTTGTTGTTGATGGTATTGCCTCCCAGGCTGGTGAGCGAAGAGCTCTGGTCCACCAGCACGCCGGTGCCGGTGTTGCCGGAGATATCGACACCGCCGTCAATAGAGGCGTCGGAATGTTCCACTACTTCAATCCCGCCTGTGCCGTTGCTGTTGATCTGAGTGCCTCCACCTCCAAACTCGCAATGGCTGGTTCCTCCGCAGTGAACGCCGAGTCCGGTGTTGCTGTTGATGGTGCCGCCGGTCACCAGGATGCTGCTGCCGTTCAGCACCAGCAGGGCCCAGGTGCCGTGATTGCCTATTATGCGATTGTCGCCGCTGATGTCCGCCTCGCCCGTGCTCGCCACCTCCACTCCTGAGAGGCCATTGTTGCTGAATACATTCTGCGTCCCCGGAGTCACGCCGTCTCCGCCATTCAGAATCAAATGGCCGGTCAGGACGGCAATGCCGGACCGGCCATTGTTGGTCACCGTGGTGCCAGTCACGTCGCTGTCCACATAGAACGCGCCGCCGCTGGTGCTGATTCCGGAGCGGACGCTGTTCTGGACGGTGCTGTCCGCAATATGGACCTGGGAATCCAGGCTGGTAATGCCGATTCCTCCGCTGTTTTGCACGGTGACAGAGGTGAAGTCGACCTTGGAATTCTCATCCACAATGACTCCGCGGCCGCCGTCAAAGGTGATGTTCTGGATTCCGATTCGCGTAGATGAGTCAATGGCCAGCAGGTGACCGCTGGCATTTCCCGGCACTACCGTCGCTGTCGGGTTGCCGAAGATGATCAGGTCAGAGCGCCCGATAAACACGACGTTCTCGTGGCAGGTTCCAACCACGGAAACAGAATTTGGTCCGGCAGCCGGCAACGATGCCAGCGCCGCAGTGATGGTGGTAAAAGCTCCGGGTGTCGCTCCGGAACAGTCGACAACGGCTTGCCCCAGGGCAGAGCCGGATAGCAGGCCCAAACACAGGGCGCCTGCCAGCAGTTTGAGCGCAAGTGCGCGCAGTTTCATAGAGTCCCTCTCCTTAATCGCAGTTGGTTGTTCGTGGAAAAAAGAAAATCGAACTACTTATTCAATAACGCGAAATTTGCCTGTCGTCCGCATCATTATTCGGGGGAGAAAAAATGAATTGTCCTGAGCGCAGAAATACTATATGGCAAGGCCAGAGTTGTCTACGAAAAATGGGGAAAAGGAGATGAGATAGGGCACAGGGCACAGGGTGTAGGGGGCAAACCAACGCCCTGCGAAAGGGTAAAACGGTGCCAGGGCATGTGCCACCACGGGCAGACCCAGGACCACAGCCTCACTCATTCAATCCTGAGCGCCTGCATGGGATCGATCGCCGCTGCGCGGCGGGCTGGGATGATGCTGGCCAGCAGCGCGCACAGCGCCAGCACGGCGATGGCGACGCTCAGAATCATCGGCTCGAAGTTGCCAATGCCGAAAAGCTGGTGGGCCAGCAGCTTCCTGCTCAGGAAGACCAATGGCACGCCGATCAGCAAGCCCAGGCCAACCTGGGAAAATGCCGAACGCAGAACCAGTCCCAGAATGCTTACACGGTTTGCCCCCAGCGCCATGCGGAGGCCGATCTCGCCCGTCCTCCGCGCTACCTGGTAGGCAGTCAATCCATAGAGGCCAATTGATGCCAGCAGCAGCGCCAGTACGCCAAAGACGGCGCTCAGGCGGGAGATCAATGTGCTCTCGCTGGTGCGCTGCTCGATCTGGTCATCGAAGGTGCTGATGGAGAGGGGCGCCAGATTGGGATCGATGCCGGCCAGGGTCCGCCGGATTTGCGGCTCGAAGGCCTTGGGCTCACCGGCAATGTGCAACTCAATGGTGCCCATGTGCATGGATGCCGTTTCCACCATATTGTCTGTTTCCGTGTCGTACTTAATGGTTTGCGCCAGCGGCACAAAGAACATGGGGCGCGGATCGCGCATGGCATTCTGATACTTGGCGTCTTTGGCTATGCCCACAATCGTGTAGTCTCCGGCGTGACTCTCTTCGTCCTTGCCGAAGTGCTGGCCGATGGCATTCACGTTGGGAAAATATTTTTGGGCAAAGGCTTCATTTACCACGGCCACACGTTGCGTGGTTGCGGTGTCGCTTTCACGGAAGCCGCGGCCGCGGACGATGGGCGTGCCGATGGTCTCAAAATAGTGAGCGCTTACCCGGTCCCACGATGCACTCATCCGCTCCGTGCGTCCGATGATATGGATGTCTTCGCCCCAGTTGTTGCCCTGCTGCGCCGTGTACAGTGAGAGGCTCTCGCTGATAACTCCCGGCGTGTGAGAGAACCGCTCTTCGATCTGCTGATAGAGGCCCGTGAGGCGGTTGTTGGTATATCCTGCCGTGCTGGGATCCATCTGCACCAGAATGCGGCCTTGTCGCTCAAAGCCAAACTGCTGGTTCTGGAGATTGCTCAAACTTCGAGTGACCAGTCCGGCGATGGTGAGGAGGACGAGCGAGAGCGCTGCCTGGAGCACGACCAAGCCTTTTTGTGAAAGCGCTGATTTGTCGCCGGCCACCCGGCTGGAGCCACGGAGCGCATCAGCCGGATCGGTGCGGGCGGCAATCCAGGCCGGCGCCACGCCAAAAATAATTCCGGTCAGCAGCGCCACTCCGAAGGTGAAGGCCAGGACGAGCGGAGAGGGCGAAGCCGAGAGGGGAACGAAATGGGCCCCACGAAACGCCAGGGCGAGCATTCCCCGGCTGGCGTAGTAGGCCACCAGAAGTCCGGCCAGGCCACCAAGGACAGCCAGCAGGACGCTTTCCGTGAGGCGGGCGCGGATGATCCGGCTGCGAGAGGCGCCGATGGCGAGTTGCAGGCAGGTGCGAAGGCGGGTGGCCGTGCTGCGCGCCAGCAGCAGGTTGGCCACATTGGCGCACGCAATCAACAGGATCAATGCTGCCGCGATCAGCAAAAGATAGAGACCCTGGCGATACTGATCTTCCATGGCATTCACACCGGCTGCGCCCGAGGTGACATGGATTTCCTGCTGATTCAGCTTGGTGAAGTCCATATGCTGGCCTGCGCTGCCGAGATTTGCGAGGTACGTCTGCAACTCTGTGGTCATGTGCGCGGAAACCTGGGAGGTATTTGTTCCGGGGCGTAGCCGCCCGATGAGATAGAGCCAGGCAGTTGCGGGCATATGCAGAAGCGAGCCCTCACGATCCAGCACCGGCTCAACAGAAAGCGGCATCCAGAAATCCGGCGGATCGCTTTCCCGCCGGTCGCCATAGAACCCGGAGGGAGCGATTCCAACCAGCGTCATGGGAACGCCATTGATGGTGAGAGTGCTGCCGACCAGGGATTGATCCAGACCATATTTTTCCTGCCAGGCGCGGAAGCTCATGACTGCGACCGGTGGCGCAGAAGGCTGGTCGTCGGCGGGGGAGAGCAGGCGGCCGGAGAAGGCGCGCACGCCGAGCACGGAAAAATAGTTTCCGGAGACCAGTTCTTCTGCAAAGGATTCAGCCGCAGTCGCACCCTGGCGACGAACGCTCAAGTCAGGGCGAAAGGTCTGAGAGGCTGCAAGCTGCTCGTATTCCGGGGTGTGGTCGCGCAGATACTCGTAGAGCGGATAGGAGAACATTGTCCAGTCCTCCTGCATGTCGCCTTCAACGCAGCAATCGTACTTATCACCTACGCGGTAGAGGCCGTGAGGATCAGCAACCGGCAACGATTTCAGCAGGACTTCATGCACCAGCGTGAAGACCGCTGTGTTGGCGCCAATGCCCAGCGCCAGAGTAATGATGGCCGTGAGGGTAAAAACCGGAGCATTGCGCAACTGCCTCAGAGCGTAGCGGAGGTCCTGGAAGAAAATGGACATGACAGTAGGGAATACTGGGATTTCGGGAAAAAGTCACTAGAAAATCGGCAATTGGCTAAATCAAAAGCAAGACCTTTACCGCGGAGGACGCTGAGAGAAGAGCGAGGGCATTCTTCGGCTACGCAAGCTCACCGCGAGGACAGGCTCCGGCAAGGGGAAGAGAAGAAAGAGTAAGAATTTTTAAATTCGCGTCATTCGCCTTAATTCGCGGCTAAATGCCTGGTTGTTTCTCGCTCCATCTGGTTTCAGTTTCGTAGGCCTTGGCTAGCGCGAGGACTGTGGCCTCTGATCCGGGGGCTCCGCTGATTTGCAGGCCGATGGGAAGGCCGGATTTGAAGAAGCCGCAGGGGATGGAGATGGTCGGCAGGCCAAATACGTTGAAGGGACGCGTATTGCGCAGCATGGTCATCTCTGTGGGCCGCAGCTTTTCCGGAGCGGCTTCCAGTTCGGCGACGGTCGGCGGCAGCATGGGCGAGGTGGGCGTAATCAGCAGATCCACTTCGGCAAAGACGTGCAGGACGTCTCGCCGCAAGCGCTGCAGCGCCCGCAGAGCTTCAACATATTGAGTTGCGGTCACGTCGGCGCCGGTGCGAATGCGGCGCAGGGTCTCCGGGTGATATTCACTACTCTGTTGCGGAAGATATCTCTGGTGATAGACGAACGGCTCACAGATGAAGACGGTGCGGTCGGTGTACAGCGGAACGCTTACGTCCCGGGAACCTGCGGTGAGTCCAGCCAGGACTTGAAGCGCTTTTTCCGCAGCCGCTTCGATCTCCGGATCAAGCTCCTGGCAAAAGGGGTTGCGCGGCACTCCCAGGCGGAGTGAAGAAACTTTTTCCTGCTCCATCGCCGCCGGATAATGGACGGCAGGAAATTTTTGCGAGCAGATGTCATCTGCATCGTAGTTGGCAATGACTTGAAGGACCAGGGCCGCATCGGCGGCGGTGCGCGTCATGGGGCCAACGTGGTCGAACGACCAGGCGAGAGGAATCACGCCACGGGCGCTGACCAGTCCGTAGCTCGGCTTGAGGCCAACAATGCCGCAGTAGGCAGCGGGCAGACGGATGGAGCCAGCGGTGTCCGTTCCAATGGCAGCAAGGCAGAGTCCGGCGGCAACCGCCGCAGCCGAGCCCGACGACGACCCGGCGGTGATGTAGGCGGGATTCCAGGGGTTCCGCACGATCCCGAAATGGCTGATCATAGAGCTGCCGCCATAGGCGAACTCGTGCAGGTTCAATTTGCCCAGCAGCACTACGCCTGCTTCTTTCAGGCGCTGGATCACGGGAGCGTCGGCGGCAGGGACATAGTCTTTGAGCACCCCGCTGGCCGCGGTAGTGCGCACGCCGGCAGTCTCAATCAGGTCTTTCACCGCCATAGGAATCCCGTGTAGAGGGCCACGCCATTTTCCCTGCGAGATTTCTTCTTCGGCAATCCTGGCTTGCTGGAGCGCGAGGTCCGCCGTCACGGTGATGAAGGCATTCAGTTGCGGATTCAGGCGCTCGATGCGCTGAAGGCAGGCCTGAGTAAGCTCAACCGGCGAGAGGGCGCGCTGCTGGATCTGCCGGCTGGCTTCGGAGAGGCCCAGAAGAGCGGGATTGGAAGAAGGGGACACGGACTCAACGGTACCATGAGCGGCTGTTATGCGAACGACCTGATTGTGACGACGATGGTGGGGCTTCATCGAGAAATTGTTAAGTGGGTAATTTGGTAATTTCGCAATTTGAAGTCAATCCCGGAATCAGGGGAAGAGGGTCTCTCCCGCTAACTCAGATCGGGGATTTGAGTCTAAACAAGCTGAAACAGGCGCTGGTTGAATTCAAGCAAAAATTCCGCTGATCAGGAGGCGGGGCCGGCACTGTTCGTTTTCGAACATTTTTTTTCAGTAGTGGACAGTCGAGGACCAATGGTTGCCGTTTCGGGGGCTGTTTTCTGGCATATAATCAATGACATACCGCAATGTGAAGTTTGGCAAAGCATGTGCGGATATTGCTTAACAATATGGATATCGCACGTGGTGAAGATGTAATCCGGCGCAAGCGACGTAAGCGCATTTTGTTGACGGTTGTGGCGGTCTTGGCCGTCGGCGGAATTACGCTGGGTGTTTCCAAATTGAAACCGGCGCCGCCGAGCGTGGAGTTTTCGACCCTGTGGCCGGACACGGTCAAGCGTGGGTCAATGCTGCGGCAGGTGAGAGGGCTTGGTTCCCTGGTGCCGACTCCGGAAGCTGTTCGCGCAATCCCGGCAGAGACAGACGCGCAGATCGAGCGGATTTATATGCTGGCCGGTACTGATGTCAAAAGTGACACGGTAATCATGGAGCTTTCCAACCCGCAAGTGGTGCAGGAAGCCATGGATGCAGACCAGCAACTTAAGGGCGCCGAGGCTGACTACCTGAACACCAAGGCCAAGGTGAATAGCGACCTGGGTCAGCTCAAGCAGGAAGCAGCAACGGTTCTGGCCGATTATAACGACGCGAAACGAACTGCCGATGCCAATCGCGGACTGTTCAAGATCGGAGTCCTTTCGCAAAAGGATTTAGATACCTCAGCAGGCAAGGAAGAAGAGCTGGCAACGCGCTACAAGATCGAGCAAGAGCGGATTGGCATGAACCAAGAGGCGACGAAGACGCAGTTGGCAGCCGCCCAGGCCAAAATCGACCAGATGCGCGCGCTTTCTCAGTTCAAGCACCAGCATCTTGACGACCTCAAGGTCCGTGCAGGAATCAACGGCCAGTTGGAAGACGTGCCGGTGCAGGTGGGACAGCGGGTCCCGCAGGGAACCATATTGGCGCACGTGGTGCAGCCGGAGCATCTGAAGGCTGAACTCAAGATCCCGGAAACGCAGGCGAAGGACGTTGAAAAATATCAGAAGGCGGAAATTGACACGCACAACGGAATCATTCCCGGTCATGTGATACGCATCGATCCCGCAGCCGTCAACGGCACTTTTACCGTGGACGTTGAGTTGGAAGGGGCGCTGCCGAAAGGCGCGCGTCCTGACCTGAGCGTGGACGGCACCATCACCATGGAGAAGCTGGACAACGTACTTTATGTGGGCCGGCCGGCATTTGGCCAGGAGAAGAGTACGGTGGGCATGTTCCGGATTGAGCCGGATGGCAAGACGGCGGTGCGCGTGCCGGTGGAACTGGGACGCAGCTCGGTCAACTCGATTGAGATTGTGCGCGGCCTGCAAGAAGGCCAGCAGGTGATTCTCTCTGACATGTCCCGCTATGATAATGTGGACCGGATCAAGCTGGACCGGTAGCGTTGGAACCTTTACACGGATTCAACGTACTAAACGTTGTACACTACCACGAGCGTTTTGTTTTCATTTTCGTGCAGTGAGCGTTGTTTTCGCGGAGAATTTGGTAAGGTGGTAACTTGGTAATTTGGTAATTGTAAAATCAAGATCAAAACCAAGACATCAGGAGAAAAAACAGTGGCAACTAACGGACAGGTGCTCATCAAGCTGACGAACGTCACGAAGGTTTTCTATACCGATGAGGTAGAGACGCATGCGCTCTCCGGCATTCATCTGGATATTCACAAGGGCGAGTATGTCTCCATTGCCGGACCTTCAGGTTGCGGCAAATCAACGCTGCTTTCCATCATTGGCCTTCTGGATTCTCCTACGGATGGTTCCTACCTGTTGAATTCCAAACAGGTGCAGGGGCTGGATTTCTCAGAGCGGGCGCGGATCCGCAACCAGGAGATCGGCTTCATCTTCCAGAGCTTTAACCTGATCGGTGATCTCAACGTGTATGAAAATGTTGAGCTGCCATTGACCTATCGTTCTATGTCTTCTCCGGAGCGCAAGAAGCGCGTGCAGGAGTCGCTGGAAAAGGTGGGCATGGCGCACCGCATGCGGCATTATCCTTCCCAGCTCTCCGGCGGTCAGCAGCAACGCGTGGCCGTGGCCCGGGCCCTGGCCGGTTCTCCATCGATCCTGCTGGCGGACGAGCCAACCGGAAACCTGGATTCGCGCAACGGCGAAGCGGTAATGGAGTTGCTCCAGCAGTTGCACCGTGAAGGCGCCACCATCTGCATGGTGACCCACGATCCCCGATTCGCCAAGCACGCCGACAGAACCGTTCATCTGTTCGACGGCAAGGTGGTTGAGGAGACCGAGAGCGCAACCGCAGAGATGGCGTAGGAAACGGCAATTAATTTAGTAATGGGCAATTAGCTAAACCCCATAACGTTCCTCATACAGGCGCGACGTCATTGGTCAATCCAGTGCGGACCGCGCCTGTTATGTTCTCCACACTCAGGAACGCGATCTTGCCCTGGAAACTGGGGGAGCGGGCGAAAGCCCTTTGCGCACCGGCGTCCGCGCAGTTCGCCGGTGACGTGCGAAGAACAGATCGGCCGAATGTTTTGCCCCGGCCGATCTGCCGCTTCGTAATTGTGAGCGAATTGCCATACTCCTTCGGTTATGCAAGCTCGCCTCCAGGACAAGGCTACATCGCCGGAATTGAAAGGCAGCACCCTCCCCATCTGCACCAGCCGCAACCACCATAATGTCGCTGCAAGGTCACATCGCGGGCCGGGACAAGTTGCCAAAATCTGCCAACCTGATTAACGGCCTGAAGGTAAAGGGCCAACGGCCAAAAGCCAGGGGCCAGCGGCAGGGCTTTCCTGTTCGCTTTCGAACAGCGGCATCTCACTAGCGAACACCGTTCCTTAAAATCCGTCCATGAAGCGCCGTTTGCTTTCAATGACTTAGACCCTCCATTCTTCGGTATAAAAAGTGCGATTAGGTAGAGCAGCACCGCCCATGGTTCAACTGCGCACGGTGCCCTCTGGGGGCAGATTATGCGTGAATTGAAGACCTGGCTCGCCGTTGTCTCGATACTTGCTGCGTTGGTATTTTTACCGGGTTTCGGATCACGGCGGACGAAGGCCACGACGGATGACGCTGGAGGAGAGCCCGTTCCTCACAATGTAGCTGTCCTGAAATCCGGGACGGCGCAGCAGAAGGCACAGGCAGCCTATTGGCTGGGCCAGCAGCGTTCTGCGACAGCCGTGGTGATGAGCACATTGGCTGATCTGCTGGGCGACACGACGGAGATCGATGCATCGCGCTACAGGCCGGCCGCCAAGGACCGCAAAGCAACTTTGGGCGAAGAGGTAGCGGCTGCGCTGGTGCAGATTGGCCGTCCGGCAATTCCAGAGTTGATCCACGTGCTGAAGACATCGCCATCATCCGAGGCCCGCAAAAACGCAGCATGGGCGCTGGGCTCTCTACATGAAGCTGCGGCCGCAGATGGTCCTGTTGCAGCTTGAAATCCCCAAAGTTTTTACTTTCCGGGCCGGATGCATTGTCAATGTTGATTCTCAGGTTCTCCATGAGAAAATTGAAGGGATCAACATCGGCTTAAACAGGACACGTGCATGATTCAGCTAACCAATATCGAAAAGACCATTAAGAGTCCGGCGGGAACCATCTGGCTTCTGCGCCGCATCAACATTGATATTAAAGAAGGCGAGTTTGTTACCATCATGGGGCCTTCCGGCGCGGGGAAGACCACGCTGCTGAGCATTGTTGGCCTGCTCGACGACGGCTGGGCCGGCGAGTATTTTCTTCTGGATCAGCCAGTCCACAAGATCGACCGCAAGCGGCGAGCGGAGCTGAACCGCAAATACATTGGCTTTGTCTTTCAGAGCTATCACCTGCTGGATAATCTGACCGTCCAGGAAAACATTGATGTCCCTCTCTCTTACCGGGACATACCACGCTCACAGCGCGCAGCCATGGTGGCCGATATCCTGGACCGCTTCCAGATCGTGGGCAAAAAAGATTTGTATCCCAACCAGCTCTCCGGAGGACAGCAGCAGTTAGTGGGTGTGGCGCGCGCGGTGGCGGGCAATCCTAAATTGATTTTGGCTGACGAGCCGACGGGCAATCTGCACTCCGGGCAGGCACAGGAGATCATGGAGCTTTTTCGCCGGTTGAACCAGCAGGGCACTACCATCATCCAGGTTACGCACTCTGAGGTGAATGCGTCGTACGGAAACCGTGTGATTCAACTTAAAGACGGCTGGATTGTTTCCGATACTGCCACCGAGAAATTGCACACTGTGTCCGCGGAAAACAGGCTATAGCTTCGCCACCGGCTGGGCCGGATTGAACAATCTGTGATTATGGGCATGACATTAGAGGTGGCGTTAACAATCGGGTGATCGGAAAACCTGTGTGCCCCATCCAGGTGGGCGGTGGTTAGACAGCTTGGTTCTAGATGGCTTAACGAAGAGTCACAGAGCAGGGACGAACAAAGTTGCTTAAAACTGAAGAACTCGTAGCTCCAGCGCCCACAACATCCACAGAGCCCATCCGTGTTTTGATTGCGGACGATCAGGCCGACGTGCGCGAAGCCTTGCGGCTGCTGCTCAAGTCAGAGGGTTACTACACGGAAACGGCCAGCAATCCGGAAGCTGTGATCGAGGCCCTGCAGACCAACGAGTTCGACCTGGTGCTGATGGACCTGAACTACCAGCGGGACACAACCTCCGGGCAGGAGGGAATCGAGCTGCTGAACCGCATCCAGGCCATTGACAGCAAGTTGGTGGTGGTGGTGATGACTGCCTGGGGCAGCGTGGAGTTGGCGGTGGAAGCCATGCGGCGCGGCGCCCGGGATTTTGCGCAGAAGCCATGGGAGAACCAGCGGCTGCTCAGCATTATCCGCACCCAGGTAGATTTGTATCGCACCATCCGGCGAGCGGAGCGGCTGGAAGCTGAGAACAATCTGCTGCGGGCGCAGAACCGTCCGGTCTTTATTGCCGAATCCAAAGCCATGCAGCCGCTGCTGACGCTCATCAGCCGCATAGGACCGAGCGATGCCAACGTGCTGATTACCGGAGAACACGGCACGGGCAAAGAAGTGGTGGCGCTTACGCTGCACGCGCTTTCGTCGCGGGCCTCGCGGCCCATGATCACGGTGAATACCGGCGGACTTCCGGAGGGCACCTTTGAGAGCGAACTGTTTGGGCACGTGAAGGGCGCGTTTACGGATGCGCGCGTCGACCGCGTGGGACGTTTTGAGCTGGCCGATCGCGGCACGCTTTTTCTGGATGAAATCGCCAACGTTCCTATGAAGCAGCAGGCCAAGCTGTTGCGCGTGCTGGAGACGGGTGAGATGGAAAGAGTGGGATCATCCAAGACGCGCAAGGTCGACGTCCGCGTGCTCTCTGCCACGAACGCAGACCTGAAGCAGGAAAGCGCTGAAGGCCGGTTCCGCTCTGATCTTCTCTTCCGGCTGAACACGGTGGAGCTGCACATACCGCCGCTCCGAGAGCGACGCGAAGACATTCCGCTGCTGGCCGCGCATTTTGTCAAGATTTATGCCGACCGCTATCGCAAGCCGGTAACCGGGTTCGAGACTGCCGCCATGCAGCGAATGCGGGAGCACCTGTGGCCGGGCAATGTGCGCGAACTGGACCACTCGATTGAACGAGGCGTGCTGATGAGCACCGGAGAGCAGGTACAGGCCAGTGATTTAGGCCTGGAGAGCGATAAGACCAGTTCGGCAAAAATAGAGGACATGAGCTTGGAAGAAGTAGAATACCTTCTTATTAAGAAAGCCCTGGCACGTCATTCAGGCAACATCAGCCATGCCGCGGAGGCCCTTGGTTTAAGCCGGAGCGCTCTTTATCGCCGCATGGAAAAATATGGCCTCTGATCGGCAACGCCAACCCGCCACGCGCACCTTCATACCGGCAAAACGAAAAGGATTCAGGTACGATACCTTCATTTCTCTGCTGGCGATGGTGATTGCCCTTCCGGCCACGGCGATTGCTGAAATTCTGCTTTGGACAACCAATTACTCCAGCGAGTTGAAGTGGACCATTACCCTGTTTCTGGGACTGGGATGGTTGATCGGCGCCTCAGTGCTTCAGGGCCAGGTGATTCGCCCGCTCCAGACGCTCTCCAACATGGTGGCGTCCATCCGGGAAGATGATTTTTCCTTCCGCATGAGGGGAACCACCCGTGACGATTCTCTGGCCGACCTGACGCACGAGTTGAATGCGCTGGCCGATCGCATGCAGCAACAAAAGACCAGCGCGCTGGAGGCCACAGCGCTGCTGAAGAAGGTCTTGATGGAGATTGATGTTGCCGTCTTCACCTTTGACCAGCAGTACCAGCTTCGCATTGTGAATCGCGCGGGTGAGCAGCTTATGGGCCGGATTGCGCCCAGGATGCTCGGCCTGACGGCTGAAGATCTGGGACTGGGGATGTTCTTGCGTTCCCGCAGCCCGCAGATTGTGGAGATGACATTTCCCGGCAAGCATGGCCGCTGGGCGGTGAATCACACGGCGTTTCGTGAAAACGGCGTGCCGCACGAGCTGCTGATTATTTCTGACATGAGCCGGGTCCTGCGCGCCGAAGAGCGCCAGGCATGGCAGAGGCTGATTCGCGTCCTGGGCCACGAACTGAACAATTCGCTGGCGCCCATCAAGTCGATTGCCGGTACGTTGAATTCGCTTACCAGCCGCGCCGGCCTGCCGGAGGATATTCACAAGGACGTGCAGCAGGGTTTGCAGGTGATTGAGAACCGGGTTGAATCCCTGGGCCGCTTTATGCAGGCCTACACCCAATTGGCGCGCATGCCTGCTCCAACCAAGAATCGGGCGGACGTGGGGACGCTGGTCCGGAGGGCCGCAGCGTTGGAGAGGCGTCTGCCGGTGACAGTGTTGGAAGGGCCTAAGATGGAGATTGAAGTTGATGGCGATCAGGTGGAGCAGTTGCTCATCAACCTGATCCGCAATGCCGTAGACGCCACGCTGGATGTCTCTCACGATAGCCCGGGCGCCGTGGCGATAAGCTGGCGGCTGGGCCCTTACACGCTGGAGATTTCTGTGCTGGATGAAGGGCCCGGCCTGCTGAACAGCGACAACCTCTTTGTGCCTTTCTTTACTACCAAGCACGGCGGCAGCGGCATTGGATTGATCCTGAGCCGGCAGATTGCTGAGGCCCATGGCGGCACTCTCCAACTCGGCAACCGCAAAGACCGCATTGGCGCGGAAGCAACGCTCTCCATCCCTCTCATCATGGACTTCAGCGAGCTGCCGGCCATAGGGTAGTCAAGGCCGCCCTGCGAGAATTGGTTCGGCAAAAATACTCTGAGTCACCTTGAATCTCTATAACGCGCTATGATGTATTCAGCGAAACTATGGAAAAAGATCTGCAAACCCTGAAAGATGACATGATTGCTTTCATTGAAGGCCATGGCCTGAAACGTTTTCATGGCTATATCAAGGACGATATTCCCAGTGTCCCCTGGTCGCCCGATGAAGAGCATCCCGATGCCTGGAAAGATTTTGTTGAGCTGGCCAAGGCTTCCGGCGTGACTTTTATCACCATGAACTACAGCTCCCTGGACGCCGAAGACGTTGATTTCCTGGTCGAGCGCCTGGAAGACCTGAGCTACATGAATGAAGAGGACATGGAAGAAGCTCGCTGGCTGAAAAACTTTGTCGGCAAGATTGGACATGTGCAGATCGGTTTTCCCTGCCAGGGAGTTATGTTCATCTATGAAGTCTCCACCGACTGGTACGAGAATTACGAGCGTCTGGAATCTGCCGCGGACGAATTTGACGGCATCCTGATTGACGATGCCGACCAGGACGAAGAGTGATGGCATTGAGTAATCGGGGTAATTTGGTAATTGGGTAATTTCCAAATCTATTTACCACTCGCATCTCCACCAGCCAAAACGGATCGAGTCAAGAGCGCTGCTTCTCGACATGCGTTGGAACCAGTTGATAGCCGACAAATCGACTATTGAACGGCTTTCTGCTGAGGCCCATGTCTCTCCGCTGCTGGCCCGGCTCCTGACGCTGCGCGGCATCACTGATGCTGCTGAGGCTGGCCGTTTTCTCTCACCATCTTTAGACCAGCTCTACTCTCCGTATCTCATGCATGGGATGAAAGTAGCCATCGAGCGGCTTAGCGCTGCCATCATCAACAAAGAACAAATCCTCATCTACGGCGACTATGACGTGGACGGCACTACTGCCGTGGTGATCTTGAAGACTGCAATTGAACTTTGCGGCGGAAGTGCTGATTTTCACGTGCCGCACCGCATCAAGGAAGGCTACGGGATCAAGGATGATGTCATCGAGCGCGCCGCCGCTGCCGGCGTCAGGCTGGTGATCAGCGTGGATACCGGCATCCGTGCGTTCCAGGCTGCGGAGACTGCCCGCCGTGTAGCCCTTGACCTGATTGTCACAGACCACCATCTGCCTGAGGCTCATGAAGGCGTGCCTAATGCTCTTGCTGTCCTCAATCCCAACCAGCAAGGCTGCGATTATCCGTGTAAGGAGCTTTGCGGCGCGGGCGTGGCCTTCAAAATCGCGCAGGCGCTGTTCGCCAAATTCAAAGACGCAGCGGAACAGGCCCGGCTGGTTCCTTCGTTTCTCAAGATGGTGGCCATCGCCACCATTGCGGATGCGGTGCCGCTGGTAGGCGAGAACCGCATTATTGCCCGGTTGGGGCTGGAAGGTCTGCGCCGTCCGGTAAACGGAGGACTCAAAGCGCTCATGGAGGTATCCGGGCTGGCGGAGAGTGGGCGCTCCCTGAATGCCGGCGATGTCGGCTTCCGTCTTGGGCCGCGCATCAATGCCGCCGGCCGCATGGATGTGGCGCGCGATGTGATTGAACTGTTTACCTGCAAAGATCAGGAGCGCTGCCGGGAAATCGCCGGGAAACTTAACCTGCTCAATACCGAGCGGCAGAATGAAGAGGCCCGCATCGTAGCTGCGATCGAAAAACAACTGAAGGAACAGCCGGAGCTGGCGCAAAAATTCTGCGTGGTCTTTGATGGTGATGGCTGGCATCGCGGCGTGGTTGGCATTGCGGCCTCTCGGGTGGTCGAGAAAACCGGGCGGCCCGCCCTGGTGATTGCCAAAGAAGGAGATGAGGCCCACGGCTCCGGACGCTCCATTTCCAGGCTGCATCTGCTTGAAGCGTTGGAATCATGCCATGGACTCTTTACCCGTTTTGGCGGACATGCTCATGCAGTGGGGTTTACCTTACCGAGCCGGCATCTGCCCGAACTGAAGCAGCGGCTGGACGAATTTGTTAGAAGCCGCCTTTCGCCCGAAGATCTGGAACCCGAGTTGAACATTGCCGCAGAGATTCCACTCACAGATGTCACGCCGAAGCTGTTGGAGCTGTTGCAGCGGCTTGAGCCTTTCGGCCAGGGCAATCCGCAGCCGGTCTTCTTGAGCAGGGAAGTCAGCCTCCTGCTGCCTCCCAGAATCATTAAAGAACAGCACCTGAAGTTTCGCGTGAATCAGCGCCGGGCATCCGGAAGAGCCAGCTTTAACTATGACGCGGTTGGCTGGCGGATGGCAGGCCGCCTGAATGGCGAGCCCTGCCAGCCCGGAGACCAGCTCGATCTGGTGTTCACTGTGATCGTGAATGAACATCCGGAATTCGGGGGTCTGGAACTGAAGCTGGAAGACTTCAGAAAGTCGACAGTCGCAGCAACTGTGGCTGTTACCTGATGGGGAAAACGAGCAAAAAGACTTTTAGCTGTGAATCCTCCACGGCGGACGGGTGAACGCGAATAAACGCGAATCAAGAATCAGGAAAACCGGCGAAGGCAGAGTCGATCACATATTTTTCCGGTGACCCGGCCACCGGATTGTAAACCCACAACCAAGGGTCTAAATCCAAGTTAACGATTGAACTATGCACCCGGCGTAGTAACCTGTAGATGTGCCCCTCAATCCCAGACTGCTCAGAAGAGTCTTTGCCGCAGGAGCAGTCATTGCTGTCCTGGTAGTCTCCGCTTTTTACCTGCGTGGGATTCTGAGGTTCAATCGTGTTACCGGCGTTCCCTCCATACCTTCCAATGTAGTGCAGAGCACCAAAGGCTTTACCTTCTCCAAGTCTGAAGGTGGACGCACGATTTTCGTCATCCACGCCGCGCAGGCGGAGCAGCTCAAGGAGAGTGGTCGCGCCAAATTGCATGACGTGAACATCGTCATCTACGGCCGGCAATCCAACCGGTTCGACCAGATTTACGGCGCCGATTTTCAATATGACCCAAAAACTGAAGATGTAGTCGCCACCGGGGAGGTCCACATTGATTTGGAGTCAAATGCCAGTGGGCCTGCGGGGCCGGACCAGGCCCTGCCCCAGGAGATGAAGAATCCTATTCATCTCAAAACCAGTGGACTGGTATTCAATCGCAATACGGGACTGGCTGCAACCAAAGAGCTCATTGAATTTCGCCTGCCGGAGGCCAGCGGCTCAGCCGTGGGCGCCACCTATGATTCACACTCCAACCTGTTGACGCTGCAATCCTCCGTGCATCTGGTGACCACAGAAAAACACAAGGCCACCATCACCGCCAAAAGCGCGATCATCAC
Source organism: Candidatus Angelobacter sp. (assembly GCA_036522115.1). Classification (GTDB taxonomy): domain Bacteria; phylum Acidobacteriota; class Terriglobia; order Terriglobales; family Acidobacteriaceae; genus Angelobacter. The sequence continues at coordinate 17,226 of DATDGL010000092.1, read as the reverse complement.
CAAAGAGCCGTTGAAAGCGGTGCTGCAATCCGGACGAGTGGAGGAGCAGGCGCGCTCCGTGCAAGCCGACAGGATCACCGTGCTGTTGCACCATGACAACACCATTGATCGTGTACTGGGAGATGGCAACGTCCACGTGGAAGACAGTAGTCCAAAGGGTTTCAAGCTTGGCGCTCCCCAGGCAGAAATGCTCATGGCAGGTAAAGAGCAGGTCCGCTCCGGAACGCTTTCCGGCGCCGTGACTTTTGAGGCCCGTGGAGCGTCACCGGCCCAGGGCACAGCCAGGCGTCTGTTGCTGGACTTTGGCCCAGGAAACCTGCTGACCAGGGCGCAGGCCAGGGATGGCGTGCAGCTCAATCAGGGGACAGCCGGCAAATCCGTGCAGCTTCAGTCAGACGGCCTTGACTTCCTGATGGGCAAAAACAAGAAGTTGGAAAAAGCTGTGACCTCAGGTACAGCCCGGGTCCTGGTAGCGCAGGGCAACACCAAAACTGTGATCACTGCTGACCAGTTCCAGGGCCGGTTCAACGCCCTCAACCGGCCCACCGTGATGTCCGGCAGCTCGAACGTGAAGACCGTTTCTACCACTCCTGGCAAGGCGGATCAGATCACCACCAGCCGCGAGGTGGTTGCTACCTTCAATGATCAGAACGCCATCGAACAGATTGAACAGGATGGCGACTTTCATTATCAGCAGGACCAGCAGACGGCCACAGCCGATCGCGCCCGCTACGTTCCCGCCGATGAAGTCATTACTCTAATCGGCTCGCCACGCGTGAAGGATCCAGCCAGCACGCTCACCGCAGAGAACATTCAACTCAATCGCAAGACTAGGGTTGCCCTCGCCCAGCGGGATGTAAAGGTCACCTACACTGATCTCAAAACACAACCCAACGGTGGAATGCTGGGGGCGGCAGGTCCCATCCACGTGACGGGAAGCAGCATGACTGCCAGTCCTGCCGGCGAACAGGCAAAATTCACGAATGCGCGTCTGTGGCAATCTTCCAATATTGTTGAGGCGCCGGTGATCACCTTTGACCGTGCGCACCGTAGTCTGCTGGCCCAGGGTTCAGCTCAGGGACGCGTCAGTGCCGTTTTCATCCAGCAGGATAAAAGCGGCAAATCCGTGCCTGTCAATGTAACTGCTGACCGCTTGTCCTACGTGGACGCGGAACGAAAGGCCGTCTTCAGCGGCAACGTGGTGACCAAAGCTTCTGAGACCACGATCACTGCCGATACGGTCCAGATTCTTTTGACGGCGCGAAGCAATCAGGGCGGCAGCCAGCTCGACCGGATCATTGCACAGGGAGAAATCCTGATTGAGCAGCCTAACCGCAAAGCCACCGGGAACCAGCTTGTGTACACGGCGGCAGATGAAAAAATGGTGCTCACCGCGGAGCCGGGGAAACGTCCGGCCATTGTTGACGCCGAGCGGGGCCGGATTTCCGGCGATTCGTTGACTTTCTACAGGCACGATGATAGGGTGCTTGTAGACAGCAAAGAAGCATCTAGAACTCTGATTCAGACCAGGATTCCCGACGCGAGCAAGAAGTAATGCAGACCCTAGCGACGGACGAAATTGCGAAATCGTACCGCGGTCGGAGGGTTGTAAACGGCGTCAGCTTCCACATCAATCAAGCTGAAGTGATCGGTTTGCTGGGGCCCAACGGCGCCGGCAAGACTACTTCTTTTTACATGATTGTGGGCCTGGTCCCGCCGGATAGCGGCCGCATTCTGGTTGACGGAGAAGACATCAGCAGCGTGCCCATGTATCTGCGGGCGCGCAATTACGGCATCAGTTATCTTCCCCAGGAACCCTCCGTTTTTCGCAAGCTTACCGTGGAAGAAAACATTCAGGCCGTGCTGGAGGTGCAGCCCATCTCCTGGCAGGAGCGACGGCGGAAGCGGGACAAGCTGATCGATGAGTTGGGGCTGGGTCACCTCCGCAACAATATGGGCTATGCGCTCTCCGGCGGCGAGCGCCGGCGCGTGGAGATTGCCCGGGCCCTCTGCATTGAACCGAAATTTATCCTGCTGGATGAACCTTTCTCCGGCATTGATCCCATTGCCGTGCTGGATTTGCAGAAGATTATTTTTGACCTGAAAGCCGCCGGCATCGGAGTGCTGGTCACGGACCACAACGTTCGTGAAACCCTCTCTGTGACAGATCGCGCCTACATTATCAACGAAGGCCGGATTTTCCGCACCGGCACCCCGGAGCAACTCGGCAACGATCCCGAAGTAAAGCGCGTCTATCTGGGCGAGAGTTTTTCATTCGTTTAGCGCTTTACTGGTGGGTGAGGGGATGGCGAGCACCGGCAAGTGCGAGTCAGCCCGCGAGGGCGCAGCACGAGGAGCGTCGGCGAGGAGGTTGCGGAGCCCTTGAAGGAACGCCAAGCGCGTCTATCTGGGCGAGAGTTTTTCATTCGTCTAAAAAATTCACTGTTCAACCACAGTTTTCTCCCTGAAACAGTCTTAGAATAGAGCTAGACACAAGTAAACCAGCAAGGCTTGTGAAGAATTACGACGGTACTCTTTGGGCTTGGTCCGGGGAGTGTTACAAGAGTATTGAATGGTGTTACTTCAGCACAAACTAAATCTCAGGGTCACTCAAAAGCAGATCCTTACGCCCGGCCTGGTGCAGATGGTCAGCGTCCTTGCGCTCAACAAGCTTGAGCTCAAGGAGATGATTAACACTGAGATGGTGGAAAATCCTGTTCTGGAGGAGTTGGATTCCTCTGTGCCGCTGCTGGATGAAGTGGCCGGCCGCGAGGAGGCCCGCGATCGCGAGGCCCGCGATACTGCCGAAGAGCGGGAGCACCCGCAAAACAGCGAACCTGCCGCCCCCGCGGAAGAGAAGAAAGATCCTTTTGACGAAATAGACTTCGGCTCTTTTTTCCGCGACTATCTTGATCCCGGTTACCGTAGCGCAGGCGACCTGGAAGACATCGAGCGGCCTTCCTTTGAAAATTTTCTCTCCAAGCCCGGTACGCTCACTGACCATTTGCTATGGCAACTGGGCTCCCTCAATGTTCGTTCTCAGGTGAGGGCGGCGGCGGAACTGGTTATCGGCAATCTGAATGAGGAAGGTTATCTCACCGCTACTGAGGATGAGTTGCTGGGCGTCTCCAGGGCAAGTCATGACCAGGCGGAAACTCCAAATGCTGCGCCTGCTGCCGCCGCCTCAGCGCCGCCTCCTGCCGATCAGCAGGAGCACGGCATTCAGTTGATTGTCTCGCACACGCCTTCAGCAGATGCCGGTCCCTCCAAAAGCAATGGCCTGGCGCCTGTACTCCAGTTCAACCGTGAGGACCTGCGTGAAGCCGTCAGCTTGCTTCAGAATTTCGATCCCGTAGGCGTGGCTGCCCGCGACCTGCGCGAGTGTCTGCTGGTGCAGCTCAAGTATCTGCATCGTACCCGGGAGATGGATGGTTCGGAAGATCCGGAGAACGACCAAGTGGTCGAAGATGCGTTGCGCATTGTTGAAGATCAGCTTCATTTTCTGCAAAACAAACAGTACAAGGAGATTGCCAAGGCCATCCTGCGTCCGTTGGATGCGGTGATCCATGCGCATGAATTTATTCGCACTCTCGATCCTAAACCTGGCTTGCGCTACAACAAGACCCCGCCCAAATTGATTGAGCCGGACGTCGCCTTCGTAAGACAGGGTGATGAATACCTGGTCATGATGAATGATGAAGACCTGCCGCAGCTTCGCGTGAGCCCTACCTATCGCCGCCTTCTGAATCAGAGTAACGGCGTGGAAAAAGAGGTTAAGTCGTACGTCAAGGAGCGATATAAGTCTGCGGTGCAGCTCATTAAAAATATTGAGCAGCGCCGGCAGACCATCCTGAAGGTTTGTTATGCCATTATCGGGCGGCAGCAGGAATTCCTGGACCACGGCATTGATCTGCTCAAGCCCATGATGATTAAGGAAGTGGCGGAAGAGATCGGCGTCCATCCTTCTACGGTCAGCCGTGCTGTTTCCAATAAATATGTGCACACCGCGCAAGGCGTCTTTGAATTGCGCTACTTCTTCTCGGAAAGCGTCCAGGGGCCGGAAGGAGGAGCAACTTCGTTGCTCATCCTGAAGCGGCGGGTGAAGAAACTGATTGAAGAGGAAGATACCGCGCATCCGCTGACCGATGAACAGATCACGCGCATTCTGCAATCGCAGGGCATCCAGGTCACCCGGCGCACCGTGGCCAAGTATCGTGAGGACATGAAAATCCCAAGCACGCACCAAAGGAGGGTCAAGAGTTAGCTGGAAAGCGCGGCCGCCCGGCCTGCGCTGCGCCTCAAGATAGCGATATCAAAGCTGCACCTCAATACAGCGATATCAAAGAGGAGGGAATCCATGAACGTGGAATATACGGGTCGGCAGTTTGAGATCACTCCCACCATCCGCAAGCAGGTCGAGACCGGACTTGCAAAAATCCAGAAAATCTTGGGCAATGATTTTGATACGCACGTGGTCCTGTCCGCGGAAAAGCACCGTCACATCGCGGAGATCACCGTTACCGTGCGCAATCACGCCCCGATTGTAGGGCTGGCAGAGGCCTCGGACATGATTGCCGCGATCGGCAATGCCCTGGACAAGATTGAGCGGCAAACGGTGAAGTACAAGACCCGATGGAAAAGCAAAAAACGCCTGGCCCGTAGAAAACATGAGAAGGCAGCCGGCGGAGAACAAGCTCCCCTCGCTGTGACGCTTGGCAAGATCGTGGAAACCTCCGTCCCGGTCACGGTCCACTCTTTTCCCAACCGGGTCAAATTCGCTGAAACCTACGTGGTGCGCAGCCCTGATTCCGTTTCGCACAAGCCGCTGACTCTGGAGGAGGCGGTGAAGGAAGCCGAGTTTCGCGATCGCGAAGTCTTTGTATTCCGCGACCCGCAAGGCAGAGTCAAAGTCCTGCATCGCAAAAAGGACGGCAAGATGGAGTTGATTGAAGCCCCGTAGAAATATAGCAGTCGGCAGTCGGCAATAACCATTCAGCCCAAGACCAAAAATATATTCTGGGCATTGCCTGGAGGTTCTGAGAGGCTTGATCTCACCCGATCACCCTTGGCCCCTTCACGGTCCAGGGTTAATCAAAGATTTCCACATGGCTGAAGGCTGAGTGCTGGCTGCTTCTTCGTTATAATCAAGCTTCCACATGAGCTATCAGGTTCTGGCGCGCAAATATCGTCCGCAGCGCTTCTCCGAGGTGATTGGCCAGGAGCATGTCACCCGGACTCTCAAAAACGCCATTGATCAGCAGCGGATTGCCCATGGCTACATCTTCAGCGGGCATCGCGGCATCGGCAAAACCACCATCGCCCGCATCCTGGCCATGGCGCTGAATTGCCGCTCCTTTGATCGCGCAACCCCTGAACCCTGCGGCCACTGCGAATCCTGCACCGAGATTCGTGCCGGGAACGCGGTGGATGTAATCGAAATTGACGCCGCCACCAACCGCGGAATCGATGAGATTCGGGAATTGCGCGAGGCCGCCCGGTACCGTCCGGCGCGCGATCGTTACAAGATTTACATTCTGGATGAAGCCCATCAGATTACGGATGCCGCCTTCAATGCTTTGCTGAAGACCCTGGAAGAGCCGCCTGCGCACATTATCTTCATGATGGCCACCACGCAGCCGGAAGACATTCCTCAGACCATTCGCTCGCGCTGCCAGAACTTCAACTTTCATGCAGTCAAGTTTGACGAGATTGTCGGCCAGTTGCGCGCCATCGCCGCCAAAGAGAATATTCAAGCGGATGCCGATGCCCTGGGCGTGCTGGCGGAAGCCGGCGACGGCTCCATGCGCGACGCGCTTTCCATTATGGACCAGGCCATCGCCTGCTGTGGTGAGACCCTGAGCGTTCAGGCTGTGCTCGGCCTGGTAGGCTCGGTTGGATCCGAGGTGATGGAAGAGCTCATGGACGCCGTGGCGCGCAGCTCTAGTGAAGATGCCTTGCGGCTGCTGGACAAACTCATGATGGAGGGACAGAATCCCGCCCATTTCGCCAGGCAGTTGGTTCGGTTCCTGCGCAACAGTCTGGTCGCCAAGGTCAGCGGTTCCAACTCGCCGGTATTGCAGATTTCACTCGACGAGCGCAGCCGCGTGTCACGGGTTGCGGAACAGTTTTCTGAAGAAGATCTGGCGCGCTTCCTGCAAATCATGCTTCGTACCTATGATGAGCTGGGCTACCGTCAGGAACAGCGTTTTCATCTTGAGTTGGGCGTGCTCAAGCTGGTGCATGCGCAGCGCCTCCTTCCGCTGGAGCAGATTTTAAGCCAGGTAGCGCCGGCCGCGGAGCAGGGAAGATCCGCTGGAGCGGAAAGATCGGTGCAGGCAGGCAGGCAGGCTGCACCCGTGGTCTCTACTCCTCCGGGCGTGCCCGCCGGGGTGGGCACGGCAGCCCGCAGCCCTGAAACCCGGGTATCTCCGTTTGAAGCAGATCGCGCGCGCAAAGGCCGCTCTTATGATCCTGAAATGTCCGTGGCCACAGGCGTTGCGGCTCAGGCGCCGTCCCAGGCTGTGGCCATCGCGGAACCGGGGCCTTCATCGGACGCTGGCGCGATTCTCGGGCGTGTGATTGCTGAGCTGGAAAACGGAGGTTACAGTTCACCCGCCATGGTCTTGGAGAAGGGAACCGCGGTGATTGAAGGGCAGGAGTTGGTGGTGAGCGTGGCGGAGAAGCCGGCTGTCGTCAACCTGATGTTCCTGCCGGAGCCTCTGCGTCTGGCCGGCAGCGCTGCCTCTGCCGCCGCAGGGCGTCCGCTCAAGCTCAAAGTTATAAGCGGCGCTGAAGGCAATGGAAATGGCAGCTCGGCCAAAACTCACCCGGCCAATGGCTCCGCCAGGAATGGCGGAGGCTCTGCGCGCAGCCGTGCGGCAGATGATCCGGTGGTCCAGCGTATGCGGGAAAAATTTGGCGCGGAGATTCGCACCGTCATCGATCACCGCAAAAAAAATTAGGAGAACCCCATGGGCGGTTTTGATTCACGCCAATTTCAGGAAATGCTTCAGCAGGCCCAGAAACAGGCGCAGGAAATCCAGCAGAAAATGCAGCAGACGGTGGTTGAGGCATCCGCCGGTGGCGGCACTGTGACCATCCGAATGAACGGCCAAAAGCAGATTTTGGAGACCAGGATTGACCCTGCGGCCCTGACCGCCGGTGACCTCGAGATGCTGCAAGACTTGGTCACTGCCGCAGTCAACGAAGCCGGACGCAAAGTCGACGCGGCCATGCAAAACACCGTTGGCGGCATGCTGGGCGGTTTGAACCTTCCAGGGATGTAGGAAGCTTTGGTTTCCTGGCTTTTTTGAAGTTTATCCCGCAGCGCAGCGAGGGATCCCTACACGCTTACATTCTGTTTCAGGGCGTAGGCCTTAAGACGGCCTCGCAGAAGTAGGGCTTCCCCCCTGTTCTCTTGAGAAGTTATTCTTGAGGTTGAGCGTGATCGGAGAGGGCGAGGATTGATAAGGTTTTGCTGATTACTGACTGCTAACGACAATACTGTTCACTTAACGAGGACGCGAAAAAAAGTTTCGTCATCCCGAGGGCTTACCCACGAAAATCTCCTAAGTAAACAGTATTGCTGCTAACGACTGGTTTTCATGTCCAAATTCGCCGAGCCCATGGCTCAACTCATTGACGAGCTGAAAAAACTCCCCGGCGTGGGCAGCAAGAGTGCTCAGCGCATGGCCTTCCATATTCTGCGTTCGAGCGCGGAAGATGCCGATGCTCTGGCCTCCGCTATTTGCAATCTCAAGGAAAAACTCCACCTCTGCTCGGTGTGCAATAACATCACGGACGTTGACCCGTGCAGCTACTGCTCCAGTCCCACCCGCAACCAGCGTTTGGTCTGCGTAGTGGAGGAACCCACCAACATTGCTGCCATTGAGAAGACGCGTTCTTATAACGGCGTCTATCACGTGCTTCATGGCGCCATCTCTCCGCTCCACGGCGTAGGCCCGGAGCAGTTGCGCATTCCTTCTTTAATAAGGCGCGTGGAGAACGGCAGCCTGGACGAGATCATCATCGCCACCAACCCCACGCTGGAAGGCGAGGCCACCGCAGTCTATCTGACGGGTCTGATGAAGCGTCCGGCAGTGAAAATAACGCGGATTGCCACCGGCATTCCCGCAGGCGGCGACATCGAATACGCCGATGAAGTGACCATGTTGAAAGCCATTGAAGGTCGCAGAGAGCTTTAGACTAGATCTTGTTGTTGAGAATGTCCTCATCCCCTCAACTTGGCCAGCAAATCCTGCGGGTGTACCGGTTTGGCAAGGATTTCAAACTCATGGCCCTCGAGTCGGGCTTTTTCCAGCAGATCGGCCGTGGCTGCCTGGCCTGAGAACAGGAGAATCTTGCAACTTGGCAGGATTTGGCGAATGCGGATGGCCGCTTCAATTCCGTTCATGTCCGGCATGATCACATCACTGATAATCAGGTCCGGCTTATCGGCCCGCGCTCTTTGTACCGCATCCGTCCCCGTATAAACAGCGAAAGCATCGAACCCGCTCTGGTTGAGGATGATGGTGAGCGTATCCGCGATGACGCGTTCGTCATCTACGACTAAGACTTTTGGTTTGATGGACTGTCCATCCTTGGACATTCGAGGTCACGCTCCTGTTTACCAAGAGTGCAATTTCAAATTATACGCGAGCGACTGTATTTCCTGAGAAGACTATGCCGTAAAAACTATTCGCCACGCGCCATGACGCTTCATGGCGCACCTGGGGTCAAAGTCGGTGTCTGAAGCAAACTACTAACGAACCAAGGCTTCGCTTTTGCTGTCCCTTGGCTCTCTGGGCTGTAGTTTTGATTTTAAATTACCAAATTACCCACTTACCCAATTACCAGATTCTCCGCGTTCCCTGCATACCGCCTGAATACTGTTTTCTACTGGCTGCCCCGCTTCATTGCCCTCTGGAGTGTCTTATCCAGGGCTGCTTTGGCCGAATTATATTCCTCCGTGCTGACTTTGCCGTGAATCCGGTCGGCCTCCAGTTGGAACATCTCTTCTTTCAGCGCATCCAGCAATGAAGTTGAATGGCTCTTCGGTTGTGCGGCCGCGATAGGCGCCCTCGACGGATTGGCCGTGATAAACAGAAATGCCGCTCCGCCCACCATGAATAACGTCAGAATTCCCAGGAAGCCCCATTGTCCGCTGCTCAGCGGGTTAGGACGCTCGTTGGGAACTCCCAACCCTATGCCGGGCCGATTGTCCTCGGCCGTCTGGCCGCCGCCACCGCCTTGCTGGCCGGGCTGCTCTTGCTGCTGTTGCAGCACCCCTTCTCCGGCGATTTCGAATGCCAGTTGCGACGGCTGCGAAGTGCTGGTGCTCACATGAGCATCCACGTCTCTGAGGCCGAAGGCTTCGGCCTGCTGAGGGTCCGGCTGGTAGAGGGAAGCAGAAACCGGAGAAAACCGGAGCGATTTCGGCGTCAGCACATAGAACTTCTCAACCGCCCCCGCAAATTTGGGTTCGATTTTCAGCGTGCCCGAATAAGGAATGGTGTACACCACTTCAAAATGTGTCTGCCCGGGAATCAAGGGATACATGAACAGATACTTGTTCGGTTCTCCATTTACAGGCGTGGGTGCGCTCTTCAGGGGCATTGCTCCGGCCCGGACAGCCTCGCCGCTCTCCAGCTTCGCGCCCTCCGGAAGATAAAAACTAAAGTCGGGCTGCGTCCGTGGGGGCTGAGAATCGTTTTGCACATTGAACACCTCATAAACCTGGACCTGGCCGCCTTGTGCCTGGAGGACCATGGACTGGTCCAGGCGGTGAATCCCCGCCACCGTGGGCGCAGATTCGTACACCGTTACCCCAACTGAGGTTGAGCCGGGGAACACCGCCTGATGATAGTTGACGTTCTGGTGCCGAACGCGGACGGCGCGCATAAACTGCGTATCCGCTAGCTGAAAAGTGAATTCGCCTCGCGCATTGGTCTTGGTGCGCGCTTCTTCGGCCATGCCTTTGTCCGGCCTCAGCAACAGCACGTCCTCCCCGCCGTCCGCCTTCTTGGTGGTGCCGTTGGTGACAGTCCCGTGCAAAGTCTGCCCGCTCGCGCATAGACAGCCTGCAAAAACAAAACTGACCACAATCAGATATTGAAATAACCGATCTCTAAAATATGACATTGAATGTACCCAAAAACCTGCGGGATTCATGTTCCTTGCTCTCCGGTTTTTCTTCGCGGTGAGATCTTGCTTCTGTTTGCCTGTGCTTTTGCCTTTGGCTTTCCTGAATGCTGACTAACCAGGGGCTTCGTCCTGATGTCCCTTTGGTCTCTGGGCTGTGGTTTGGATTTTTGATTTTGATTTTGAATTACCAAATTACCAACTTACCCAATTACCAGATTTTCCGCCAGAATCACGCCCCTTGCAGTGCAATGAGAACAGAATTCTCGTAATCGCCTGCATAACGGCCTAGCTAACTGCTGCTTTTTCCAGCTTCTCGATCTCCGCCATGATGCCTGCTGCCTCTGCTTCCATGTTGTTGCGCATGGCGTCAAAGTCGCCTGCCGTGAACTTTCCTGACTTGTGCTCAAAGTTCAGGTCGCGCAGGTTCTCATAAACCACGTCTTTGCGCTCGTAGAGGTACGCCAGGCGGGTTTTCTCCACCGCTTCCTCATGGTCTGTGCTGGGAAAAAAGACGAAGACAAACAGCGCCACGCCAACCAGGCTTGAGAAGATCCAGGTCGCCAGTTCGTAGGACGTCACAGTTCGGTCTCCTCGCGCACTTTTGCGCGCAGATCGTCCATCTTGGGGTCGGCTCCCGTGGCCATCACTGGCACGGCACGCTCTCGCCAACGCTGGATGAGGAAGAAAACCAGCGCAAAGGCTGACAATACAAGCAACGGAGGCGCCACCCAGATCATCAATTCGAATCCGTGCGTAGACGGCGCCACCACAACCGTCATTCCGTAACTGTGCCGAAACCAATTCAGCACATCTTCATCGTCTTTGTAGGTTGCCAATGCTGTGCGCAGCTCGCGGATCATTCCGTCTGAACTTTGGCAGCCCACATGATTGCATTGCAGCAGTATTTGATTGCAGCCGCAGGAACACTGGATCTTATTGCCCAGATCGCGGTAACGCTCATTGTCCTGGGCCGCCGCCCCAAGCGAAAAGCAGAAAAGCAAAACCAGTGTGGCCCTTTTCACTTTGCCGCTCCCGCAGTCCCCAGTATTTGCACCTGATCGCCGCGGACCATCACCGTCAACGGCACGGGTGACTTCAACTGGGCGGCATTGGGCGCCAGCGCAACGCAGGTTCCCAGGACCATCACAATCACTCCAATCCAGATCCACACAACCAGGGGATTGATAAATACCGTGACAATGGGCCGGTCAGTCTGTGAATTGAAACCGTCATAGCGTATATACAGATCTTCCATTAATGTTGTGTGGATCGCGACTTTGTTGTCCCTTTGCTGGTTCGGTTGGCCAGGCTGGTAGAACACCTCGGCCGGATACATGGTTTCAATGAACTTTCCATCTTTGTATACGTCCAGAATCGCGGCCCGCGAATCGAAGTTGTCGTTGTGGTCCTCTGTATACTTTTGGCTTATCAGCTCATAGTGTCCTATTTGCACTTTGTCGTGCAGGCCAATCTCCTGTTGCTTTTCCTGGTTAAAGGCTCTCCCGGCCAGCCCGATCAGAACAATGATCACGCCAAAATGCACCAGGTAGCCGCCGTACCGCCGGCTGTTGCGCCGGGTCAGGTGGTACATGGCGGCCAACAGGTTAGTTTTCAGCTTGCCCTGAAGGACGCGCCCGCCGCGATAGAACTCAAGCGCAATGGTGGCAACCACAAATGCCCCAAGCGTGAAGGCCAATAAAGAGAAAGAAGACAGGCTGTCAATCCACGCAATCGACTGCAAGTGTCTCGTAATCCAGCCGGGCAGGTAATCCCAGTGGAGGTAGGGCCCGCCGACGCCGAGTATCCACGGTCGCACGCCCAGAACGATCAGCACCAGTGCCACCAGGATCGCGAAAATAGCCGGAAATGCGAAATTTCGTTTAACGCTGGCCAAAGAAGTCATGCGCCACGCCAGCAGCGGCCCCACTCCAGTCAAAAAGATCAGGAACAATCCGATGGGCACATTCACGGCATTGAAGTAAGGCGGCCCCACCGTGATCTTGTCACCCCGGATCCAATCGGAAAGGACCGGGAACAGCGTGCCGCAGAGCACGCAGAAGCAGGATGCCAGCAGGACCAGGTTGTTGAACATGAAACTCGATTCCCGCGAAACCACTGACTCCAGGGTGTTTTCTGCCTTGAGATGCGAGCGGTTCTTGACGTAAAAATACACGCACGCCGCCATGGCGATTTCCAGAAACCCGGGATATGCATAGAAAAACGGGAAATAAGACAGCCTGCCAAAGTCGCCCATGAACCAGGCGCCAATGCTGGAAAGAGCAAACGAATGGACGGAACTGATGACGCCGCTGCGCGTCAAAAACGTGCCGAAAATCGACAGGAAAAATGTGGTGAAGATCAGCCACATGTTCCATGTCTTCATCATCCCGCGCTTTTCCTGCATCATGACGGAGTGCAAAAACGCGGTTCCGGTGATCCAGGGCAGCAGCGAGGCATTTTCCACCGGGTCCCATCCCCAATATCCGCCCCAACCCAGCACGTAATAAGCCCAATTGGCTCCCAGGAAGATGCCAACCGTCAGGAACAGCCAGGCCACCATCGTCCAGCGCCGCGTAATGTGGATCCACTTTTCACCTGGATACTTCATAATCAGCGCGGCCAGCCCAAAAGCAAACGGGACAGACATTCCCACGTACCCCAGATACAGCATGGGAGGATGGATGACCATCTGGGGATATTGCAGAAGAGCATTCAATCCGTTGCCGTCAGGAGGTACTTTATCCATCAAACCAAAGGGGTTAGCGGAAAAATTCACCACAATCAGAAAGAAGGTCTGGATGCCCGCCAGGATCACCGATGCATATGCCACCAGTCGGCGGTCAACTTTGTGGCGCAACCGCAGGACAAACCCGTAGGCGGAGAGCAGTAGGGCCCAGAACAGCATGGAACCCTCCTGGCCAGACCATAAGACCGCCAATTTGTATGGAATGGGAAGCGTCCGGTTGCTGTGGGCCCGGATATATTCCAGGGAAAAGTCATTGTTGAGCGTGGCATAAACCAGGGCCAGCGCAGATACGGCTACGGCAATAAAAGCCGCCATTCCGCTGCGGCGGGCGCTCTCGCTCAGGCGGCCGGCTGCTGGACTGTGGCTGGCCAACGCCACAATGCCGGCAACCAGGCAATAGGCGGCAAGAACCAGCGCAAAGAGCAAGCAAAAGCTACCGATTATAGGCATGGGATTGGCTAAGAAACCCTACCATTCTCTCAAATCGGATGCAATCCCACAATCAGGCCGGACGCTTAGGCCTGCCGGAATTCCCTTGTTCATTGGCCTTGATTCGCAGGGAAACCCCTTTTGGTGTTGGGGTTATGCGGAAGCCTTAAAGGACGGGTTCTTCATGGTTTTGCGTATCAGTGCGATCAGCTCTTCCGGGTCACAGGGCTTAAGTCGGAAAATTACGTTCAATCCTGCATATTCCTGATCGGCATCCGGCAAACCGCTGATTACGATCACCGGTGTCTCCTGGTTGAAGGAGCGGAACTGCTTCACGAACTCCACCCCGTCCATTCCCGGCATGAGGTGGTCAGTGATCACGGCGCCGATGTTGTTTCCACCCGATCCGCTGCGCAGCCAGGCCAGCGCGCTTTGGGCAGAGGTGGCTCCACGGCAGTCAATGGCTGCTTTGCGCAACACCATTTCGCGCATGGTGAGCTGGACCAAATTGTCGTCTACCAATAGGACTGTCTTCATTTTATTGTCTATCAGCCGGCACATCGCTGAAAAAGTGCTTAGATATAACGAGGCACGGCCTCGGTCGTGTCCAGCGGCCTTTAGGTCGCGTAGCAGATCTTAACGAGCAGTTACTCCTTTCTGCCCAAGGCCGGCGCACAGCTCCCGTTTTTGGAGCGGAGCGCTTATAAGGACCATTTTTCAGCAGCCCGCTAGGCGCTCTTTCCCTGGTACCTGGCCAGAATCTCTATCTCAGCGCGGACCCAATCCTCTTCCTGAAAGCCGTCTTGCCGTCCGCGAGCTTCGTACAACTCATAGGCCCGCTGCCGGATCTCCTCTTGCATGTCTGGATATCGGTCTGTGGTCGCAACTTGGTCTGCCTGCCCGCCGGTTAAAGCGGTGGTCAGAGATGAAGGTGGATTTCCGCCATCAATCGGAATTGGCGCATTCACTTTCTTCTTTGGAGTGGAAGTCTTTTTACGTCCTGGGGTCTTTTCTGCCATAAACTAAAAAATCCTTATCTTCAAATTATAAAAAATCTCTAAGCGATTGTGGGCCGTGGCGCGAAAAAAATTGAGGAAATCTGGACCAGCAGAGTTACTGCGGATCGTCTCTAGGTTGGTCCCAAATCCCGCCCTTTCCTTGAGGAGCGTCTGCCTTTCTCTCCCTGCTGCAAGGGCCGGTCTCTGTTGGTCGTTGCTCTTCCCTCGATAGTCTCTCAGGATCACCAAACAGAATGCGCAACACCTGATATCGTGAAGCACCGTCTCCCCGCCAAAATAGGGAGAACGAAGCACCGGGAACCCCATTTTCAATTACCAAATCATCGCATCCATGTCCCAATCCGTGTCCCGTATTGGGTCGCATCAGGTGACCCGATTAGGGATGTTACTTTGGTACATTGAACCCACGCACATTCTCATGGACAATCGTAACCATTATGCCTGGGTACTCGGATACTAGTGCGGAGAAGATTGCATTTAAGGCGCTCGGTCAGCGCTATGGACGAAGTTTGTATTCGGCCATCAAGATGTCCACCTTGTTTTCTGCCGAGCATCACAACAGCGCGCGGCCTATCCAGCAGAGCTTCGATTGTCTGGTGGAATTGCTCAAAGGCAACAGCAAGCTTACCTTCGGCTTCGTGGAACAGCGGGTCCTCATCAATCATGTTTTGACCTCAGATGCCACTCTGGAACCGCTGCAGAAGGAGTTCCTGAAACGAGGCATCGGCGGCGTGATCTTTGAACCCGGCCTCACCTTGGCCCGCTATAAGCGGGTGATTGCCATTGTGGCCACAGCGCCCAAAGCCATCGAAGCCCAGGGTGGTCCCGAAGTTTTCCTCGAGGACAATCAGGTTGAAGGCGTCCGCATCTATCTTGCTCCGAAAACACAGATTCGCAATGCCGACGGCGACACCATTCTGGAAACAGACTCAGAATCGCTGCTCCGCCAGAGCAGCAAAGGCCATGGCCCTGGCCCGGTTGACCTGGAAGGTCTGGAATTGTTGCTCGAATCTGCGGGATTGGACCGGGCCCAGGCTTCCGGAGCAGGCGTCGGTGGCCCCGCGGACATCCTCAAGCTGGTGGATAAGACCGTGGAAGTCGCGCTGGTGGATAAAAACGGCGATCCGGAAAAATCTTATCTCGGCCTGGCCCGGCTGCTTCAGGCAATTCGTCCGGATTTTGTGTTGTCGGCATTTGCTCCCGAGGTTCAGGGAGAAGTGCGCGGCCTCAGCAATGACCGCGTCGCCGCCGAGTATCTTGAAAACAAAGCCGCCGATTGGGCCGCCAAGCGCCTGGCTGCCGCTCCTTCCGGCGCTGAAGGCCTGGTGGTGGAGGAAGACGTTCTGCGCGTGCTGCTGCGCACTCTGGAAGCCACCAGGACGGCTGAACAACTTGCCCGAAAATTGGCGCATTATGCCAAAGAATACGCCCTGCCGAAAAATATCTGCGAGCGCATCCAGGAGGAACTCCGCTGGGCTGGTCTTTCCTACCTGCAGAAGCAGGAAAAACTGCTCAAGGTGGCCCGCTTTGATCGCTTCCGTTTTCGTCACCTGCTGGATTGCCTCCGCGCCCTGCTGCGGCGCAATAAGACAGCGGACGCCGTCGCCCTGGCCAACCATTATTTTGCCATCCTGGAGTCGCCGCCTGCCGACCTTTCCGCTGAGGAATTAAGCCGTGCGCCGGAATTGATCAACGTCATGGGCGGACTCAAGTTGTTTATCTCCAGGACCGGGGAAAGGCTCACCCGGGTCCTGGCCGCGCCGGCCCTGAACGGCTTCCTGCACTATCAGGTTGCCAATGCGCTGGCCGCCCTCTCCAGCAGCGCCGCGCTCTATGAAGAATTTGAATTGATCGAATCCTGGGGAGTGGCGCTCGAGAACCGTGTGACCTGCGGTCCTGCGGCCCACAAAGATTGCTGTGGCGGCGCGCTCACCCGGCTTTTGCCTGTCAATCTGGTCGAACGAGTCATCGAACTGGCCCTCCAGGAACGCGACGATGCGGCCTGGCAGAGAAGGGCGTCAGTCCTCTTGCGCTTCATGGGGACAATGGCCATCGACAGGGTGTTCCAGCACTTGGAAACGGAGCGCAATGCCTCCCGCCGCATGATGCTGATGCGCCTGATTTCCCGCGCCGGCGCCAGCGGTTTGAAAGTAGTGAAAAAGCGTCTGGAGCACCCGGAATGGTACGTGGTGCGCAACGCCTGCCTCCTGCTGCACGAGATGCGCGACCCGCAGCTTTGCGAATCACTGCGCCCGCTCCTCGCCCACAAACACGATACAGTCCAGGAGACGGCCGTGAAGGTGTTGATCCAGAGCCGCCAACCCGCGCGTGCCCTGGTGCTGGCAGAGAGTTTGCGCCACTTGCGCGGCGCAGCCTTGGAACAGGCATTTCAGGAGCTGGCTTTCTTGCGGGATCCCGCGGTTCTGGCCGCGTTGGAAGAATTTATCTATCGCCACCACTACGGCGACACTAAAAAGCTGCGCCTCGCCCTCCGGGCTCTGATCGCAATTCCTGGCTCGCGCTCCCAGGAACTGGTTTCCAACCTGGCCAGCGATAACGTGCTTGACGAAAGCATCCGCAAGATAGCCATGGACGCCACGCTTCCGGCCCCGGTCTACCAAAACAACCCATAGTCTGGAGGATGCCCATCCCGAAGCGCCCCTAAATCGCGCGCGCAGTTTTTGGTGTTTTACGCGTGATGGGGTGGAGGGCCGGGGTCCCCCAATACCGTTCAGGGTCGAAAATCATTTGGAACACTTAAATTCAAACGGACAGACGGTGCTCAGCACCGTCTCGTGCGCCTGAAAGCGCACATGGTCAGAGAGGTGAAAGTCCTCTTCAGGTATACGCTCTCCGGCCTGTAACTGAAAGTAACTGCGTCGCTGCAAA
>DATDGL010000091.1:0-3111 GCA_036522115.1 Candidatus Angelobacter sp. | reverse complement strand
GTTCAATTACTTGCACACTGGATTCATAACCCATGGTTCACCTCGCGCCTACGAAAGCAGGGTATGGGAGTAGTATGAAACTAGTTATATCGCTAGTCAACAACTTTTTTAAATTCATTCACAGCTTCGTAAGCGCTGGGAGAAAGCGAAGATGTGAGTGAGCCCCGTAGGGGCGGCACAGAGGAAGCTGACCCTCCACACACGGTTTTGTTGTTCAACATGGTTCAACAAGATCGCTAAGTGAACGGTATTGCGTGACCGCGCACGGACTGGCCGGCTCGCGCCGGTGTTTGCCTGCGATGGCGTGATCGTCTGCACCCGCGTGCAAGTCCTGCCTGCCCCAAATCGCCGCTGGAGGGTCGGCGAAAGGACTCCCACTCGAAGCGTCACCTTACCCGCATCTTTTGAGGCACGATTGGTACACGCTTCCGCAGATCGCCGCGCACGTACCGAGGCCGTGGCAGTTGTGAAGGCAGTTTGAGTAATTGATGGAACACTGGTTCTGGCAAGTAATCGCTGCCTCGGCGGGTTTGCTGTTGAGCAGCGCAGCACCTGTGATCATAAGGCCCAGCAAGATCACTCGCCCAATCACTCTTCTGTAAGCAGCCATAGTGTATTTTCCTCCTTGTCGCATCCCTTGCGGCGCAACAGTGGCACAACAAAATTCTCGTAATCGCTCGCGTGACGGCTTAACTGCAGGTTTTGAGGCACGCTTCGTACCTTGTCAGGCACCCTGACAGGCAAGGACCGAAGTTGTGGCAGACGGCGGCGCACGCGCGTTCCTGGGCGAGACACGTTTGCTGGCAAGTAGCCGCCCCGGCTGGGTTGGCGTTTACCAGTACAGCCACGGTGATCATCAGGCACAGTAATACGATCCTGGCGATGGTTCTTCCGTATGTAGCCATAGTTCAACCTCCTCTCGATCTCGAATGCAGCAGTATACAGCGGCCGAAATCGATGCGGCAATACCGGTAGTATCAAAATGGGTTCCGAAACGGTCCAGCATCGAGCTCTGCTAAAGGCGTGAGAATAACAGTTTGGAATAAACGGAGAAGCCGGGAGAGCAGGCGCTGCGGCCATGCAACATCTGTATGGCCGGTAAAAGCGCTGATTTGTACTCAAGGATTTGATAATCGGGTAAAAAGGGAACCAGGCAAGCACATTCGCTTACCCTGTTCCTCTCAGAGGTCTACGCTTCCCTGATTCCGTCCATAAACGCTCGCAGCTTGCGCGAGCGTGAAGGATGGCGCAGCTTGCGCAATGCCTTGGCTTCGATCTGGCGAATGCGTTCGCGCGTGACTGCGAATGATTGCCCCACCTCTTCCAGGGTATGTTCGGAGCCGTCTTCCAGGCCAAAACGCATCTTGATGACCTTTTCCTCGCGCGGAGTGAGCGTGCGCAGCACCTGCGCGGTCTGGTCCTTCAAGTTCACGTTGATGACCGCGTCAGCCGGGGAAACCATCGAGCGGTCCTCAATGAAATCGCCCAGATGCGAATCTTCCTCTTCACCGATGGGCGTCTCCAGCGAGATTGGCTCCTGCGCGATCTTCAGCACCTTGCGCACCTTGGCCACGGGAATGTCCATGCGCTTGGCAATTTCTTCTGAAGAAGGCTCGCGCCCCAGCTCCTGCACCAGTTGACGCGACGTGCGGATCAGCTTGTTGATGGTTTCGATCATGTGTACTGGAATGCGGATGGTGCGGGCCTGGTCGGCAATGGCCCGGGTAATCGCCTGGCGGATCCACCACGTTGCATACGTGGAGAACTTGTAGCCACGGCGATACTCGAACTTGTCCACCGCCTTCATCAAACCGATGTTGCCTTCCTGGATCAGGTCCAGGAATTGCAAACCGCGATTGGTGTACTTCTTGGCAATGGAAACCACCAGGCGCAGGTTGGCCTCGATCAGCTCGCGCTTGGCCGCCTCCGCGTCTACATCTCCCTGGATGATTTCCCGCTGCGTGCGTTTGAGTTCCTGGTAGCTGACTCCGGCTTCCAGTTCCAGCCGCTCCAGGTCTGAGCGATGCGTCCGCTGGACGCGGCGCAGCTCTTTCTTCGCGTCTTCACTGCGCGTGCCCTCGATCTTCTTCTCCAGGCTGTTGACCTGGCGGTCCAGGGCGCGCATGGTGTCCACGGTTTTGTTCACCCGGTCAATAAGCCGCTTGCGCTCCGGATGAGTGAATTTCAGGTTGCGTATCCCGATGGAAACCATCACCTGCGCCCGGCCCAGCGACCAGCGGCAGCGGCGATATTCCTTGGGCTTCTTCTTCTGCTGAATTTCCAGCAACTTTTCCGTGAGCTGCTGGACTTTTTTGTAGTGCTTGCCCACGTCGTCGATCTGGCTGGTAAAGTCTCTCAGCCGCGCCAGCACAATCTCGTCTGTAATCTCCTCTTCGTCGAAGGCCACCAGCTCTTTGATCGAGCGCACGCCTCGCTTGAGGTCTTCGCCCAGGGAGAGGATCTCCTTGATGACAATGGGAGAACGGGAAAGCGCTTTGAGCACGCGCAGTTGTCCGCGTTCAATGCGCTTGGCAATTTCCACTTCACCCTCGCGGGTGAGCAATGGCACTGTACCCATTTCGCGCAGGTACATGCGCACCGGGTCGTTGGTTTTTTCCAACGCGCCGGGGGTCAGGTCAAGTTCAACCTCTTCGCCTTCTTCCAGATCTTCAAACTTCTGTTCTGAAGGCAGTCCTTTGGTGGCATCAAGGACGTCAATTCCTTGAGTTCCAATCGTGGTGAGCAGGTCATCGAGATCCTCGGGTGAGTGGACATCACCTGGTATCAGGTCATTCACTTGATCGTAGGTGAGATATCCCTTTTCTTTTCCTGCATCGATCAGTTTTTTTATATCGTCGAATTTATCTTCTAGGGCCAAAACCACGATCCTCGTTTTTTGTGGGCGGTACGGGGCTGAACGCTCTATCCCGGTAAGTCAATCGGCTGGTACGGAGGCGCAAGAGCACGCATTTCCCGAAGATACTAAGGTTATCATGAACATCCCGGGAAGAAAAGCTTCTTATGCCCGCACCCACTGATAAACAAAGGAGATAAAGTCACGCCTCGCACTCAATTAGATGGTTGGCGGAGCTGGTTGGTTTCGAAAAGCTA
>DATDGL010000090.1:0-7573 GCA_036522115.1 Candidatus Angelobacter sp. | reverse complement strand
CGTCCCCGCTCATCCAAAACAGGTGATAATTCCGCATAACGCTGCCGAATCTGCCGAATGCCTGCCGCAGACATCACCATGCACGAACGCTATCATATTGTAATCTTCAGTTGAAGTACTTATTTATACACAGCACCTAAGTGAACAGTATTGCTGCTAGAGCCAACTCCGAATAAGCTGTCGGGAAGCAAGACTAACGGCAGGCGCAGGGAATAATGGTAAATTCTTCACCTTTCCACCAGACATCGGCGCCTCTGCACTTCCCCTTGTCGCATTCGCCTGCACAAACGGGGACAGGGAAACCGTGTCCAACCTGCCTCTTGTACATTCGGCATTTGCCCTTCGGCTTCTTCGGCAGCTCCGGCAGCTTTTCAACCGCTCGAAAGAACTCGCGATAGCCTTTGCCGGTGACGACACCACCTGCTTTTTTGGGGCATACGCATTCGCCGTAGAACGCTGCCGTGACAATAAAGTAATGCTCCGGACCTTCCTTGCCCTTGATGTCAACGCAGTACACGGCGGTTTGTGCTTCACCCTCACACGTGCACCCTGCAGGACAGTCTTTGGATGCCTCAGCTTTGGCCTTATCGACAGCTTCTTCCATCAATTTGATCGCTTCGTTCGGATTGATGATCTGCGCTGCCGGTCCGTTACAAGGCCCTTTGAGTGTTTTACCGATTGCCATACCCTGGCCAACACAAAGATCTGACATGGGTCACCTTCCTTTCATGTGAGCCGGAGAAGCCCAAATTGGAACTTCTGCCGGACTCAAAGAAAGGAACGCATTTCAGGCCAATTTCCCTGACTTAAACCTATTGTTCCAGGATGTCGTATAGCGCCCCAGCCGGTTCTATCTGGCCGCTCTCCTCAGCCACGGTAATCGCCAGAATGCGAATTCTGGGATTGTCCGGCAGCGTCAATGTTGTCGCATGCGGAGAAATCTCGATCGGATAGGCAAACAGGTACGAATAAGCATATGGATCAAAAGTCCCATCCGCGGAGTGCAGATGAGATGCGAACCATGCTACGTCGGCGCGCTTGATGAAGCCGGGCGTGATCTTCCCTGTGAATTCCATGACCGTCCTGAATCTTGGAGGCGCTCCCGGCATCGCTCCGGGCGAGCCCGGACGCGACTTGATAGGCTCCTGCCGCGTGTTCCACGAGCGGTTGTCCCACTGCCCGATGTAACCGCTCCAATCCTGGATCGTCAGCTCCGTTGCTTGCTCGCCCACGCGAAACGTTTCTTTCTGGTCGCCATTGGCGGCTGCCGCCAGCAAATACAACCGGCTGAAATTCCCCTCGGGCAGGGCTATGGTCTGGCCGTGTGCCGTCACCGCATTGGGTTTTCCAGATTCGGCTAGGGCCAGGGTAAAACGGATGTTGCCATAATCAATGGACGCGGGCAGCATCTCCGCAGGCAGGGCTTTACCCTGAGGCGCCGTTGGATCGCTGAGCAGGCAATCGAAGCAGCCTTCAGCAGGCTTGCCTTCGTGCGTGGTGACGGCAACGTCATAGTCCAGCTTGGCTGGCTGCCATCTTGGCCGTGAGTGCCAGCGCTTTCCAGATACCATTTTCAGGGCAAAGGTACGCGGCTGGTAAGGACTGAAGCTGGTCAGCAGGCGGCCGTTCTCGTCCAGCTTGGCCGGTCCCACAGGCATCTCCTGGGCATTCACTTCGCGGACGGAGCTGGGCGCGAGTTCAAAGGCAAGGTGAACGTCCTTCTGCGCCTTGCCCTCCATTTCCACCAGGCGAATGATCACCTCATCGCTCTGCTCCGCTTTCTTCAGGGCCAGAACACGAATCCGGCTGTTATCGATTTTCAGGAAAGAAAGAGTCTTTCCCTGAGGTCCCGGGCGCGAGCGGGCGCGAAATGCAATCAGTGGCTGATTCAACCGTAGCGCCTGCCAGTCAGTCTGTTCTTTGCGCCAGTCGCCGGAATGTCCGGCAAGCCCGTAGATAAATTCGTGGTGCCCCCAATCCTGGGTGAGTTGATCGCTGTAAGAGCCGCCATTGCCTCCTCCCAGTCCGGGCGTATAGATCAATGTAAGGCGCAAAGTGTTGTCGTCCGGCTTGTCCGAGCCGTACTTGCAATCGGAGAGTACAGTTACTCCGTACGCGCCGCTGGCATCCGTCAGGTCGAACCATTGATGCGAAGCCACTTCAAACTTCTTCTCGTCATTATTGCCGCGCTGGAGGGTGCCCACGTCCCAGTTATAAGTTGCTTCAGGATTTTTTGCCGCCAGCGGAAAAGTGGCTTTGAGTGCTGCCTCTTTGGTCTTCCAATCAATCGCATTCAGGAACTCCACGCGATTGCCCGCATCACCGGCAGACAAGCGGACCGTCTGGACGAAAGTTGAATCTTCAGTCTGGCGTTCAATCCGCAGCGCCACCCGCACCGGGCCGTTCTCCACTATCTGAACTTTCGCCGGGCCTTGTACATACGCGCGCGGAGGCTGCTTCTGGTCGTTCCAGTCCATGTTCCACGCAGGCCAGTCGTGCGGCTTCTCCGTCTGCAGGGCCAGACGCACCGGAGCGGAGAGCAGTTCCTTTTTCAGGCTCTTGTCAAAAATGCTGCTGACGTCGCCGTTCTGATCGAGCTTGATTCGATAGCGTGTATTCTCCAGCGATGACTCCCCGGTACTGAGAAGACTTTTGCGGTCTTGCATAATGAACTGTGAACTGAGGCGAGCGTCGTAGACCACATAACCTACGGATGGAGCTTTGGCCAGGAACAACACCTTTGCCTTCCCGTCATTGGTTCCGGCAAGCTGCGCATAAACTTCTTTATCGTCCGGACCAAAGACATGGACCGATCTGGGGGCCTCTCCAGCGTAGGTGAGGTCAGCTTCCACAACATCCTCGCGCTCTATGTTGAGCGGATTGTAGACGACGATCGGAATTCCCTGGACCCGCGTATCCAGCCCTTCGGCTACACCCGCCGTAGCGCTGGTCAGCACGCCTGCAAACTGGTTCATCGCCAGCACATCGTCATTCCAGGCGTAGTTATAGGACTGGGGCGTGGCCGTCCCGGCCATGATGTCGTGAAATTGCCCTCCCAGCACCAGCGTCCACGCATTGTTCAGGCGCTCCAGCGGATAAGCCCGCGAGCCCCACCGGTCCGCAATCACGGAAGCTCTTTCCGCGGCATCGGCCAGTAACTCGTTCCTCCGGTTCCAGCGCTTCTGATATGCCTCCGAACTCAAAGATCCGGCAGAATGATTGGTCAGCTCCAGCTCGCCTTGATAGTGAGGCAGCCGCGCCATCTGTTCGGGCTTGATGTCCAGAAACATCTGCTCGGCGGTGGCTGAGATTACGTGGACCGGTCCATCCCCAACGCGCACCGGTGCGCTCGACGCCGCGCCGGGACGCCGGTTCGTCGGCAGGATCATCTCGCCTTTGTCGATGATCTTTTCCAGCAGCTTTACCGCTGGCTCTCTCGGGGCGCCGCCAATGTCCCCGGTGCCGTAATAGTGATAATCCGTGAACACGCCGCTGACCTCGCCATTGCGTTGCACGCGTGCCGCCCAGTCTCCCTGGTATCTCCGGAACTCGCGTTGCTGCAAATCTTGCGCATCAGCAGGCGCATCCGCAGGAGGCAGCGGCTTGCTCAGGTCTGTAGTGATATCGGCGCTGTAGCTTCCCGGATTGAATCCCGCAATCACCCTGCTGCCATCGGGCCCTTCCCAGACGCCCACGTTAAAAGGCGTACCGCGCGGAGTGCGCTCCGGCGAATCCGGGCCGCCCGCAGGGGCCGACGATCCCCAGGTGAGTTTCTGCGTAGAAAAACCCTTAATCCCGGAATGGGACAGAATGCTGGGCAGGGAAGCGGGAAAGCCGAAACAATCCGGCAGCATATATTCAGCGCTCGCCTTGCCCAACTCGCGGCGGAAGAACTCATTTCCGTACAGCACCTGGCGAAAAATGGATTCGGCGGAAGGCGAGTTGACGTCGCTCTCCTCCATGGAAGATCCGGCGGGAAACCAGCGGCCGGCAGCTACATATTGTTTAAGTTTCTCGAAGTCGGCAGGATAGTACTCCTTCATCAGCCGGTAGCGGTTCGCGCCGCTGAAATTGAAAATGTAGTGCGGATACTTCTCGAACAACGCAAAATTGCTGCGCAAAGTCTTGGATAGATACTCGCGAATGACCTGCGGATACTCCCAGCGCCACTCCGTATCCAGGTGCGCATAGCCCACCACATAAAGCGTCGGCTGATGGCTCAAGTCGGGCGCGCTGGTCTGCGCTCCGGCGCTCAGGCATAGCAAAAGTAAAAAAGAGAGAATGCGGGCTTTGTAACTCATGGCAGCTTCTCCTCGCTTTTCCTCCGGGTCCTCTGTGGTAAGGTTTGGTAGTGGGCTACTTTGGTTTTATGGTGACCATACAGCTTCTCCTTGTCATTCTGAGCCGAAGCGTAGCGCAGGGGAAGAATCCCACAACAGTATCCAGGAATCAAGCAGCATTCGACGTATTCATCTCACTCCCTGAAAGTGCATGCGGTTTGACTTTTTGCTCACAAAAATATCTTTAGTTTGCGGTCAAAGTAGCCACTACCTAAGGTTTTGCTATTGCTATTGCTTTTGCTTTTCTCCGTGTCGTAGCCTGTCCTCGGAGGTGTCAGCCGAAGGATGCCTCTGTGGTGGGTGTTGCTCTTGTATCGTCGACAAAATCGCGTCCGGATCATCAGCTTTCAAAAGCTTCTCCCGAAATTCCTCATCCATCAAGTTCCGTGCCAGCCGGGAAAAGACCCGCAGATGTTCGTTCTCCGCATCTGACTCGCGTGCCGCTAGAAGAATGACGATCTGCACCGGCTGGCCGTCTACTGCCTCCCATTCCACCGGCTTTGCCAATTTCAGCACCGCTATGGAGGCCGTATTCACCGCATCGCTCTTGCAGTGCGGAACCGCGAAGCCGTGACCTAGTCCCGTGGAGTAGACCGATTCGCGTGCCCACGCCGCTTCTTCCACGCGGTCAGGGTCATCCGTTCGTCCTTCTATATAAATCGCGTCAATGAGCTCGCGGATAGCTTCTTCTTTGCTCGCAATCTCGTGGTCGAGCAGGATCAATTCGCGCGTCAGCAGGTTTCGCCTCGCGCCCGCCGGTTCGCGATCCAGCAATTTTTCAACATCTTCCTTCTGCGCGCACTGAAGGACCTCGGCCAACAAGCTTTGGCACTCTGAAACTGAGAGCCTGGAAATGCGTTCTTTGACCCTCGGAATATCTGGGACAGGAACGCTGATTTCCTTGACCCCCAGTGCGATCAAGAGTGGAATACTGCGCAAGTCGGCGGCCATGTCGCCGCATACGCTCACGGGCTTCCTATGTTTCTGTGCGCCAAGGATGATTTGTTGCAACAACCTCAAGAACGCCGGATGTCGCGCATTGGCCAGATCCGCCACTGCCGGATTGCCCCGGTCGGCGGCGAAGAAATACTGGCTCAGATCGTTGGTTCCGATGCTGAAAAAATCGAGTTCCGGCGCAAGCTGGTCCAGAATGAAGGCTGCCGATGGCACTTCAATCATGCTTCCCACCGGCATGGAGCCATCGAACGCGGTTCCACTCTGTTCCAATTCCCGTTGCACCTGCGCAACCTGCTCTTTGAACCAAAGCGCTTCCTCCAGGTTCGCGACCATCGGAACCATCAGATGGACGCGCCCAACTGCTGAAGCGCGAACCATGGCCCGAAGCTGCGTGTACAGCAGTTCCTGGTTCTCCGCGTAGACGCGTACCCCGCGGTAGCCGAGAAAAGGGTTCTCCTCTGCCGGCATTTTCACAAAGCGCAAGGGCTTGTCTCCGCCGGCATCCAGAGTGCGGATGATGACCGGTTTTCCTTCGGCCACGCGCGCGGCGTTCGCATAGATTTCAAATTGCTCCTCTTCTGAGGGAGGCTGCTCTCGTCCAACAAAAAGCATCTCCGTGCGAAAAACTCCAATGCCGCTGGTCCCTGCCTGGAAGGCCGCATTCACCTCTTCCGTGGAAGCCACGTTCACTGAAACGCAAATCGCTCGTCCGTCGCTCGTGTGCGCCGGTCCCGCGCCGTAGCGGGCCAAAGCTCTCTTGCGCCGCTCCAGCGTCCTGGACTCACGTTCATAAAAAGCCATCACTGGCGGCGGGCACTCCGGAATCAGCAATCCGCGGTTGGCATCCACCAGGATTTCCCTTCCTGCAATCAATGTTTGCGCGTCTTTCACCGCAACCAGTGTGGGGATCTCCAGCGAACGCGCCAGAATCACTGTGTGGGAGGTGGTTCCAGCCGATTCCATCACCAGCCCGCGAGTCCACTGCCTCTCCAGTGCTAGTAGTTGCTGTGGCGTCAGGTTTTCGGCAACCACAATGGAGGGTTCCGTCAGTTCCGGCGCGGCTGTGCGCTTTACGCCGGAAATATTCTCCAGTAATTCCAGGTAGATGCCATGAAGGTCTACTGCGCGCTCGCGCAAGACCGGATTCTCAGATCGGCGCAGCCTGTCGCCAAAGAAACTGTTGGCCTCTGCGATCGCCTGTGCCGCCGAGTCGCCCCCGGTCACGCGTTCCATCATCCTGGCCGTGAGTGCTGCGTCTCCCAGAATGGCCAGATGCGCCCGCAGGATTCCCGATTCGGCTGCGGAGAGCTGCTCCAGCAACTTGCCCTGAATGCGCGTGCGTACTGCAGCCAGGGCGAGGTTGATCTTTTGTTTTTCTACAGCAGGATCATGGCTGCTGGATTCCGGCGGCTCCGGCTGCAACTTCATGCTGCCCACAACCACCACCTTGCCCTTGCCGATACCCCGGCTTGCAGGTTGTCCAAACCATGCCTGGACGCCGGCCAATCGAAGCGCTCGGGGAAGCTCTTTCCGGGGTTCACCCGGGAAGAGGTCTGGCAGAGGCAAGTCATGAGCGGCCAAATCACTCTGAATAAATTGCTGCAAGGTCGCCGCTGCCACCGCTTCATCCTGTCCTCGAACGCAGACGGAGCAGGGATCATCCCTGCGAATGTCTGCGGCGATCATGGAAAGCACGCTCTTCATGTCCGCCACCGCCCCGCTGCGCAGGTTTGTCACTGTGGAGTCGGCAGCGAAGTTGCTGGCAACCTCACACAGATGGCTGGCCGGCCGCGCATGAAATCCATGGGACAGGCGGCACGTAAATGTGAATTCATATGACATCAGGAATTGCCAAAATTGAAGATCGCTTGATCGGCACCCCGAGTACTCTCAAATTTTCTTAGCAGTAGTAACCGTTCAAAGCGCCAGCATTCGCCCTCTTTTATTCTTAAAGTATTTCTTCGTGTCCTCGCTTTTCCCTCCGTGTCCTTTGTGGTGAGGTTTTGGTTTTGCTTTTCTTTTTTATTCTTCTCCATGTATCTCCGTGGTGGGTGTTGCTTTTGCTCTTGATTTTGGGTTGGCCTTTGTTGCTCTTAGCATTCCTCCGTGTCCTCGCTCTTCTCTCAGTGTCCTCTGTGGTAAGGTTTTGCTTTTCTTTTCTCCGCAAATTTTCATCAACTTTTGTTCGTCTTCCCGTTTTTAGCATTCCTCCGTATCCTCGCTCTGCTCTCTGTGGCCTCTGTGGTGAGGTTTTGAATTTGATTTTGATTTTCCCG
>DATDGL010000089.1:0-4858 GCA_036522115.1 Candidatus Angelobacter sp. | reverse complement strand
GGTGAACTTTACATCGGTGGGGCGGGGTTGGCACGCGGGTATTTGAATCAACCGGGTCTGACGGCGGAGAGATTTGTTCCCAATCCGTTCAGCGAAGTGGAAGGAGAAAGGCTGTATCGGACAGGGGATCTGGCTAGATGGAAGGCCAGCAACAATCTTGAGTTTCTCGGACGCACTGACAGCCAGGTAAAGATACGCGGCTATCGAGTTGAGCTGAGTGAGATCGAATCATTGCTGATGAAGCATCCGGGTGTTGCGCACGCAGCGGTAGTGATATGGGAGAACGATGACGAGAAATGCCTGCTTGCCTATGTTGTCTCTGGTCAGCAAGGAACATTCAATCAGGCTGAAATACAGAGGCACCTCAGATCTCATCTGCCATCCTACATGGTGCCGGATGCATTCGTGCAGATGGATCGCTTGCCGCTCACGACCAATGGAAAGATCGATCAAAAAGCGCTTCCCACGCCTCAAGAACACTTCAGTCGCCAGAAGGCGGCTGTCCCGCGTAGCAGCGAGGAAGAAATTCTGTGTGGGCTCTATGCCGAGCTGCTGAAGCGCACAAATGTTGGCGCCGATGAGGACTTCTTTGCCTTAGGAGGGCACTCGCTGCTGGCCACCCGTCTCATTTCCCGACTGCACAACATCTTTGGGGTCGAGTTGTCGCTACGGGTACTGTTCGAAACTGCCACAGTCGCGGGGCTGGCGGCGCGAGTTCGCGAGGCTCGGGGGGCGCCCACCCATCGACTTCCGCCGTTGGAGCGGGCCGAACGCCGCAGTGATTTGCCGCTCTCCTACGCGCAACAGCGCTTGTGGTTTCTTCACCAGCTACAACCTGAGAGCGCCGCTTACAATATCCATTTTGGTGTACGTTTCACAGGCTGGCTGGACAAGAAAACGCTTCGCCAAAGCTTTAATGCGATGGTTCGGCGTCACGAGATATTGCGTACTACCTTCCCCGTTCGAGATGGCAGACCGGTGCAAAACATCGCCTCAGAATCGCAACTGGATTGTGAAGAGTTGGATCTCCAGCGGATTGTCAAGAGTGAGATCGATCTTGTGGTCAGGAAAGCGGCTTATGAAGAGGCAAACCGGCCGTTTGATCTCCAGCATGGCCCCCTGTTGCGGTTGAAGCTTCTGAAGCTCGATGATCGGCAGCATGTGTTGCTATTAACTCTTCACCACATTATCAGCGATGGCTGGTCTACATCGATTTTGATTCGGGAGTTCGCCCGGCTGTATGAAGCCTATGGGAAGGGAGAAGATCCGGGCCTGCCGGAACTCCCCGTACAATATGCGGATTTTGCGATCTGGCAGCGTCAATGGCTTCAGGAAGAAGTGCTAGAAAGGCAGCTCGCCTTCTGGCGGAAACATCTGGCGGGCGCGCCTCCACTGGAATTACCTATCGACTTTCCCGATAATACGATGGCGGGAGGTTCTGGAGCACGAGAAAACTTCCATTTCGGAAATGAATTGACGCAGCAGCTCAGGTTCCTGAGTCGGCACGAAGGCGCGACCCTGTTCATGACGCTGCTGGCCGGATTTCAGCTGATGCTGGCGCGCTATACCGGGCAGGATGAAATTGTTATTGGAACAGATATTGCAAACCGCACTCGGCTTGAAACAGAAGGGTTGATCGGGTTCTTCGTCAATCAATTAGTGCTGCGCGGTGATCTTTCGGGCAATCCGAGCTTTCGAGAAATATTAAGACGTGTGCGAACTGTTGTCTTGCAGGCTCATGAACACCAGGATTTGCCTTTTGAGAGGCTGGTGCAGGAATTAGCTCCCGAGCGGAATCTGGAAGGTACACCTCTGTTTCGAGTCAAGCTGGTCCTACAGAATATGGGCTTGAGCGACCTGGCATTGCCGGAAATCTCGGTCAGTGAAATGGACCTCCAAGAGATGACGGCAAAGTTCGACATCCTGGTCAATATCGTGGAAGCCGAAGATGGGCTACATGCGTTCGTCCACTATAGATCGAGCCTATTTAAACCTTCCACCGTCCAATCTCTCTTGCACTTTTATCATGCCACTCTCGTCGTTATAGCTCAGAACGGTCAGATCCTGGATGTCACCAAGCAGGAGTTATTGGGGGCAATTGCCCGCAAGGCCCGCGAGCTCAGGGATCAGTTCTTTACGCCGCTCGGCCTGCTGGCATCGCGCCAGCGGCAGGGCCGACTCATCGTGAAAGCGTGAGGTAACCTATGAATGGAAAAGACTCTGCACCTTCTTCGGGTTTTGCTATCAAAAAGCGTGTTCCGATCAGTGCGTCCTCCGGGAATCTGGTGAACGTTCATGCGCCCAATGCTGGAACAACCCTGCCCATAACAATTCAGCCGGCCACCCGGGGTGTGGATGTCGCGGGATGGGCGGCTATGTCGCGCGATCAGATCAAGGGCATCCTCTCCCGGCACGGCGCCATTCTGTTTCGCGGATTTGAGATTGGGTCTGGAACGGAATTTCAGCGGTTCATTCGGAGCATCTCCGGAAATCCTTTGCCCTATGTGGAACGATCGTCCCCGCGCACGCATATCAAGGACAACATCTATACATCCACTGAGTATCCTTCTGAGCAATCGATTTTTCTGCACTGCGAGAATTCATATCAGAAGACATGGCCTCTCAATATCTTTTTTTACTGCGACATTCAGCCGGAACAGGGAGGAGAGACTCCGATCGCGGATATGCGGCGGCTGCTGGCGCGAATCGATCCTGAAGTTCGCGCCGCTTTTGCGAACAAAGGCGTACTATACCGCCGGAACTTTGGAACGGGCCTGGGGCTTCCATGGCAAACGGTGTTTCAGACCGACGATCGTGAAAAAGTCGAGCAGTACTGCAAAGAGGCGGGCATTGAATGCATCTGGCACGAATCCGGCAGACTCACAACGCGCTATGTCCGCAAGGCAATTCATATTCATCCGGTTACCGGAGAAGATGTCTGGTTTAATCATGCCGTGTTCTTTCACATTACGACTCTCGATCCTGAAACCCAAGAAATCATCCGTAAAGACTTGACGGATGATGAATTGCCCAACAACACGTATTACGGTGATGGTACTCCGATCGAGCCTAAAGTTCTGGAACACCTGAGAAATGTTTACGCGGAAGAAACAGTTCGGTTCACATGGCAGAAGGACGATGTCTTGATGCTGGATAACATGCTGGTCGCTCACGGGCGCTCACCTTACAGCGGCGCGCGCAAGATCCTTGTGGGAATGACAGAACCTTACAGTGGCTGAATACTGACTCCCTTCACAATCTTCAACCTGAAACCCCGGTCATGCCCTTCAAGAGACCTGGCATTCCATGAATGACAAAGAACTCATAGGCTTCGCCCTATCGCCCCAGCAGCAGCGACTGCTGTCTCTGGGTGCGCAACCTGGCGTTTTTCCCTTCGTAGCGCAAATTCGCCTTTTGCTCGAAGGAGCTATGGATCAGCAGCGGCTCCAGCAGGCGTTGGATGTTGTGGTCGCGCGCCATGAGATACTTCGTACCCAATTTGTGACTCAATCGGGTCTCAAGGCTGTCTTGCAGGTTGTCATGCCCATGGGGAAAGTGGTCTTGGAGTCTTTGCCGAGTCCGTCCAATAGAAATCCTTCGGAAGGCGTCTCTGGGGAAATTTTCGATCTGACCGAGGGAAAGGTTTTTGGCGCGACATTGTTCCAGTCTACCTCTGAAAAACATGATCTATTGCTGACCCTTCCTGCGCTCTGTGCCGACGCCGCCAGCCTGAAGATCATCGTGCGCGACTTGGCAGACGCATACGCAAATGCCAATCCGGGCGATGCCCATGTCGGAGATGTACTGCAATACGCCGATGTCGCGGAGCATCTCAATGGGTTGTTGCAATCGGAATTTGGCATGATGGGGAAGCAGTACTGGCACCCACAGATAAAAGGGATCGGGCCGCTGCCGCTGTATCGAAGCCCGAAACCGCCTTCCTCGAAAGAGTTTCGTCCCGATAGAGTGACAGCGGTGTTTCCCGCTGGGCCCGTCGAGAAAGGTTTGTCTGCCTTGGGTGGTGGGCAATACTCCTCCGATTTGTTTCTGCTGGCCTGCTGGCAGGTACTGCTCCAGCAGCTGACTGGCGAGACTGAATTGACGATCGGCTATGCCGCGGATGGACGCGGCAGCATAGAACTCAAAGAGTGTGTCGGACTCTTTGAAAAATATCTCCCTCTTGGGATATCTGATTCTCCCCGGGACAGCTTCAGGGAATCCTGTAAAAGGCTGCGCGAAACTCTTGAGGAAGCCGGTCACTGGCAGGCCTCATTTCAATGGCCTGCGGAGGGAATTCACCACGGTGCTTGTTTCAGCTACTACGACGCTCGCTGGACTGTCACAACAAATGATCTGCGAATTCACTGCTTCGGTCTGAATGTTTGCAGTGACCGTTTTGATCTCAAGCTTACATGCACGGCCGTGGCATCGGAAATACACATTGATTTACGATACGATTCAGCCGCCTACACCCAGGCAGAAGCGCGGCAAATGCTCTCACAATCTCTCGTTTTGGTAGAGAGCGCTAGCTTGTCTGCCGATCTCCCTATTTCCAGCCTCAGCGCCGTGGGCACGGAAGAGCGCCGCCGTCTGCTTTACGGATGCAAAGATACGGCCTTGGCGTTGGAACTCAGCGCTGAAGACGTGCATTCCCGAATCTCGGGGCGGGCTAGAAGCGCCTCCAACGCAATCGCTGTGGCCCACGGATGCGCCCAGTTGACGTACGGCGAATTGGAGAGGCGAAGTAATCAGCTGGCGAGGTATTTGCAGGAACAGGGAGTGGGGCCGGAGGTATGTGTAGGGTTGTGCATGGAGCGAGGAGTGGAGGTGATCATCGGTCTGCTGGGAATCCTGAAGG
>DATDGL010000088.1:0-6974 GCA_036522115.1 Candidatus Angelobacter sp. | reverse complement strand
AGTTCAGCCGGTTGTATGAGGCGTATGGAAGAGGGGAAGAGTCGCCGCTGGGGGAGTTGGAGCTGCAGTATGGGGACTATGCGGTGTGGCAGCGGGAGTGGCTGAAGGGGGAGAGGCTGGAGCGGCAGGTGGAGTACTGGCGGGAGCAACTGGCGGAGGTTGCGGTGCTGGAGTTGCCGACCGATCACGCACGGCCAGCGGTGATGACTCATCGTGGTCGAACCCTCGATTTCGAGATATCCGAGGAACTGGGAAACCGGCTCCGGGAACTAAGCTGTCGGGAAGGTTTGACCTTGTTCATGACCTTGCTTACCGGATTCACACTCCTGCTGTCGCGTCACAGTGGTCAGGATGACATATCAGTGGGGACTCCAGTTGGCGGTCGGCGGTGGATTGACACGGAGGAGATGGTTGGTTTGCTAGTGAACACTCTCGTGCTCAGGACACGATTGAATGGCACAATGACTCTTCGTGATCTGCTCAAACACACCAAAGAGACGGTTCTGCAGGCTTTCGAGCACCAGGAACTCCCCTTTGAGAGACTGGTGGAGGAGTTGCAACCAGAGCGCGATGCCAGCCGCAATCCCCTCTTTCAGGTCTGGTTCAACATGCTTTCGTTCCCCTGGGGGGTACCTGCTCTGCATGGATTAACGATCAGTGGGGTGCAGGCCAAGGACACGGCGTCCAAGTTTGATCTCAGCCTCTATGTACATGATTTGAATCAGCTCTTATTCCGCTTTCTTTACAACGCAGATTTGTTCGACCAGGCCCGCATCCACGAGTTTTGTGAACAGTACAGACTATTGTTGTCACAAATTGCCGAAGCGCCCGAACTACCGATTCACCATTACTCGCTGGTTACCTCCCATGCGCGGTCGGTGCTGCCGGATCTTGCCACGGTGCTTTCAAAAGGCTGCCATGAATCAGTGGTTTCGAAATTCATGCGCCAGGCAAAGGCGCATCCGGACCGGGTAGCGGTAATCGACAATCGCCGCACGTGGACGTACGAGGCGCTAGATATCTGGAGCAACAGGATCGCCCTTCAGTTAGTCACCAATGGTCTCAGCGGCGGCATGGTGGCAATTTATGGTTATCGAAGCGCGGCCCTGATAAGTTGTCTGCTTGGCGTCTGGAAAGCGAATGCTGCCTTTTTGATTCTTGATTTCAGCTATCCTTCGCTACGATTGGCGCGGTACATGGAAATGGCCCGTCCGGATGCATTCATTCACCTGAGGGGAGCGGGAGATGTGCCGGATGAAGTGGAGAATGAAGCTTCCCGGTGCCCGCTCAACTGTCGCATAGAATTGCAGGACGAAGACATTCCTCCAAATCAGAACCAATCTTTCCTGGATGCCGACATTTTGCCGCATGCGCCCGGACCGGATTCGAGAGCTTATGTAATCTTTACTTCTGGCTCGACTGGAGAACCCAAGGGAGTTGTGGGAACTCACGGTCCTATAGCGCACTTTGTGGAATGGTACTCCCATCAATTCAGTGTGACGGCCGCGGACCGATATACGCTTTTCTCCGGATTAGGCCATGATCCTTTGCTCCGGGACATATTCGTTCCGCTTTCAACCGGTGGAGCGGTTTGTGTTCCCGATGAAAAATTGTTAACTGGCGGGAATCCGGCGAAATGGATCGCCGAGCATGGTGTGACCTTTTTGCATCTTACTCCCGCCCTTGGACAGCTCATTGCTGAATCGGCGCAGGGCCAGGCCCTTCCCAGCTTGCGGTACGCCTGCTTCGGAGGGGATGTATTGACGGGGAACCAAATTAGCACGATGCGTGGAATAGCGCCTTCGGCCACATGCGTAAACTTCTATGGCGCAACGGAAACTCCACAAGCGATTGCCTGGTGGATTGAAAATGAAGCCAATTCTTCAATCCTGGAAAGAGCGGTCCTCCCGATCGGCAAGGGCATTGCAAACGTGCAACTCCTCGTATTGACACCAGCCGGCAATTTGGCGGGAATTGGAGAATTGGGAGAGATTCATGTTCGCACACCGTACTTGTGCGAAGGTTATGTCAACAATCCGGATTTAACGGGCCGGCGCTTTCTGACCAATCCGTTCACTAACCGCGAGGGAGATCGGATCTACAAAACCGGAGACGCGGGGCGATATCGCACGGATGGCGCCGTAGAATTCGCTGGAAGGCTTGATCAGCAAGTGAAAATTCGAGGTTTTCGGATCGAGTTGGGCGAGGTCGAAGCTGCATTGCGCGACTTGGGCGCATCTCACGTCGTGGCCATGGTCAGGGAAGATCATGCCGGGGAAAAAGAACTGGTAGCGTATGTCACAGGGTTGCAGAAAGGCTTTGATCCGGCCAAACTACGGGCCCGCTTGCAAAAGCATCTTCCAGGATTCATGGTGCCGGCAGCGATCGTGGTGCTGGAAACGCTGCCCCTGACGCCCAACGGCAAAGTAGACCGCAAGGCTCTGCTGCCACCCAAAGAGCTTCACCGACGACTGGAAGGAACGCATTCCCTGCCCCAGAAGCCTCTGGAAGAAATTCTGTTGGGGATATGGGCTGAGGTGTTACAGACGGAGACGATAGGAATCGACGATAACTTCTTCCACATGGGCGGGCACTCACTATTGCTGACCCAGGTGGCTTCCCGCATTCGGGCCCAGCTCAAACTCAATCTGCCGTTGCGAACGCTCTTTGATTTTCCGACAGTGCGTGAGTTCGCACGAGAAGTTGAAAGCAACAAACAGGGTGAGATGGCGCCTGCGTTCGTTCACCTTGAGCGCGGCCTAGAGACGGTTCTGCCGTTGTCCTATGCGCAGCAGCGCTTGTGGTTCTTGGCGCAATTACAGCCTGAAAGCGGTGCCTATAACATGCCTTTCGTACTGAAGTTGAAAGGCCGATTAGACAAAGACGCACTGCAGTTCAGTCTTCATGAAATCGTGAGACGGCATGAGATACTGCGCACCTGCTTTCCTGTCTACCAGGATGTTGCTGTTCAAGAGATAGCCCCGCAATTGTTGTTGCGGATCGAACACATTGACCTCCGTCGTCTTGGGGAGAGTGAGCGCGAGACAGCGATGTGGCAGTTGCGGCGGGAAGAAGCAGAGAAGCCGTTTGATCTCAGTCGTGGACCCTTGGTGCGCTCGAGGCTTCTTCAGTTCTCCGAGTACGAACATCTACTGTTGCTGACCACGCACCATATCGTCAGCGATGGCTGGTCTAAGCCGATTATGGCGCGGGAAATCGCCGAATTTTACAGGGCTCGGATATCTGGCGAATCGCCGCGTTTGCCCGAACTTACCGTTCAGTATGCCGATTTCGCCGTGTGGCAGCGCGAATGGCTGAACGGCCCCATACTGGAACGGCAACTCAAATTCTGGAGCCAGCAGTTGCAAGGACTTTCTGATCTGGAACTGCCGACGGACTATCTCCGCTTGCCGGGGATGAAGCACAGCGCAGGAACCGTCTTGTTCAGTTTTTCCAACGACCTGACTCAGAAGCTGAAGAACTTGGGCCGCAGCCGAGGCGTCACATTGTTTATGGTGCTCATCTCGGGATTTCAGGTATTGCTGGGCTGGTTTGCTGGTTCTGATGATGTGGCGGTGGGTACGGACATCGCTAACCGGAACGTGCGTGAGACTGAAGGCCTAATTGGATTCTTTGTGAACCAGCTTTTGTTGCGCATCGATCTGAGCGGTAACCCTGCTTTTACCGAAGTATTGAAGCGCGCAAGCAAGATGTGTCTGGAGGCATATGCTCACCAGGATGTTCCTTTTGACCGGCTGGTGGAAGCTCTGGTCGAGGAGAGAGATCTGAATCGCTCGCCGCTGATTGAAGTGAAACTGGTCTTACACAACATGCCATCAATGGCAACGGCCATGCCGGAAGTGGATGAACTGCACCGCATAGAAATTGAAGAAGAACGTGCCTCCCCGTCACATGCAAAATTTGACCTGCTTGTCACCATGGCAGAGAGTGTGGGAAGGCTGCAAGGCGCGATCGACTATCGGTCTGAGTTGTTCGAGCGCAGCACCATTGAACGTCTGCAATCCAGTTTTGAACTGATACTGGAAATCGTGACAGCCCACCCCAAGATCGACCTGGATTCGCTGAAGGAAAGATTGGAAGTACCGGAAGAACAGGCATTGCGGGCAGTCTCAGCAGCTCGGCTCGAAAATGTTCGCCGAAAAAAAGTCTGCTCCACGAGCACTTAGCTATTGGCAATACAAATCCACCGACAAAATCATCCACTCAACTTAATCATATTTTTTGGCTCTCCGGCTGTTCCTTTACCAGGTAAGTCGTCGAGCACATGTCACAAATGAGCGCAAATAGAAGCAGAGGGAGTCAAAATGCCGGAAGGAAGAGACCGCAGCATTGATTTAAGATCGTTTAAGAGAACACCCATCAAATCGAGCGCTGAATTAATCAGGATTGGGCCGCTCTTCAAGGAAGGACTTCCCCCCGTCCTCGTCGAAGCTCTCGAATCGCTGAATCTCGCAACCTGGGCCGAGAATAATCTCCCATTGATTGAAGATTTGCTAAAAAAACATGGGGGCATACTCTTCCGGAAGTTTGGTGGAGAAGGCCAAGAGGGGATGCAGAGGTTTGTAACCGCGACCCGGATGGAAGTCATGAATTACATGGAGGGTGCTACTCCACGCAAGGCCCTCGGGGGCAATGTGTACACGTCAACTGAATTTCCGTCCGAGCAGATGATTGCCCTGCACAACGAAAACTCTTATGTAATGAGCTGGCCGATGAAGGTTTGCTTTGGCTGTGTCGTCGAACCCGTGGACCGGGGCGAAACACCCATTGCAGATGTAAGAGAGGTGCTGAAGCGCATAACGCCATCGGTCCGGAGGCGATTTGAGGAAAAGGGTTACATGCTGGCGCGCACCTTCAGCCAGCATCTGGGCCTGCCCTGGAAGGAATCTTTCAAGGTGTCATCGAAAGACGAATTGGAAAACTACTGCCGGAAGGCCCGCATCGAATTTGAGTGGACTGACGAGGATCGTCTCAAGACAAAGCAGGTCCGCCCCGCCATTGCGACTCATCCATGGACTCATGAACAGGTATGGTTCAACCATATTGCGTTTTGGCACGTGTCCAGCCTGGAGAAAGGTCTGCGCGAACAGCTGCTCGCCAGTTATTCTCCTGATGAAATACCCTACAACACCTACTATGGAGATGGCAGCCTCATTGAAGATGGTGTGGTCGAGGAGCTTCGGCAAGCCTATGATTCCGAAACGGTCAAATTTACATGGAAAAGAGGCGACCTGCTGCTTCTTGACAACATGCTGGTCGCCCACGGACGCAGTCCCTACAGCGGACCTCGGAAAATCATCGTCACTCTCGCTCAGGCCTACACAAGAACGGACATATAACGGACATATAACGGAAGATTTCGCGGATCCCTTTTTCTATGCTGAATCAAAATATCGAAGGCTATCAGCTGTCTCCGGTTCAGCGGCGTCTGTGGTTGCTGGCAGGAATGGACGCAACCGAAGCCTATCTCGTAAGCGCTACAGTGCGTCTTCAGGGGTCGCTCGACAAGCACATTCTGCAAAAGGCGGCCAACGCAGTGGTCCAACGCCATGAGGCGTTGCGCACGCGGTTCTGCGTGTTGCCTGGGATGGCGTTGGCGGTCCAAGTGATTGATGAAAACAGCCGCGTGGAAATCGAACACACGCGAGCGGAAGAGCCAGCCCCAGAGAGATCCATCGCAGTTGGTGATTCCATGCCGCAGCTCCGGTCGTCGCCCCCCGGATTGCAATTGAGACTTGTGGAACTGGATGCCCGCAATCACATTCTGGAAGCGACTGCCTCAGCCCTTCAGTCGGATGCAAAGAGTTTGAAAGTGATTGTGGAAGAAATGGCACAGATTTATCAATGTATCGAGGCCGAAAGTTCCGCTGCTCCAGGCCCAGCCCTACAATACGCAGACATTTCTCAATGGCTCAACGAGCTTGCCGAGGCGAAAGAAGCGACGATTGGAAGGAAGCACTGGACCAGTACAGGACTTCGGATAGCGGAAAGTCTCATTTCCATAGAGGAATGCGGCGCCTTCGAGAGGAATAAGACTGAAACCTTGCCCGTTACAGTCACGGCCGGCCTCAGCGAACATCTTATTTTGGGTGAGAGCGGCGGAAGATGGAGAACGAGTGAGTTTGTATTGACTGCCTGGGTCGTGTTGCTGCATAAGCTCGGTTACGGCTCATCCTGCATGACCATGTCTCTGGATGGCCGCTCGGATCAGCGGCTTTCCACGGTTGTGGGCCCATTGACGCGCTATCTTCCGCTCACCATCCAGCCCGGCAGGGAGCAATCGTTTTTAGCGGTTATGGAACGCATGAAAACCTCATGCGCCCGGGCCGCGAAGTGGCAGGACTGCTTTGTTTGGGAGTTGTTGCAATTCCGGGAGGATGACCAGACTCTCAGGCATTTTCCTTTTGCTTTTGATTATTCTGTTTCCGCATCGGGACAATTCGGCCATGATCTTTCATTTTCTATTACCGAACTGAATGGATGTACGGATCAGATAGGTATGCGGTTGAGCTGCTTCGAGTACAAGGGACAGCTGAAACTGAAGCTCACATGGTTGTCGCATCTTCACAGCAGACAAGAGGCAGACACAATTGCTGAAGCCCTTGCAACATGTTTGGCCGACGCAATTGAACGTCCAGGTGTCCCGATCAGGGAACTTAACCTAGTGGATGCTTCGTCAGCGGCAAAGCTAATAAGAAATAATCAGGACGTCGTCATTGATTTTGCATCATGTCACTTTGTTCACCGGCAGTTTTCAGAGCAGGCGGCCACGGATCCGCAAGCCCCGGCGGTTGTGTCTGGACTACAGAGTCTGACGTACGGCGAATTGGAGAGGCGAAGTAATCAGCTGGCGAGGTATTTGCAGGAACAGGGAGTGGGGCCGGAGGTATGTGTAGGGTTGTGCATGGAGCGAGGAGTGGAGGTGATCATCGGTCTGCTGGGAATCCTGAAGG
>DATDGL010000087.1:0-35467 GCA_036522115.1 Candidatus Angelobacter sp. | reverse complement strand
TCTTCAGGGCCTGCTCGGCCATCTCTTCATCCAACCGTCCTCGTACCCGCAGTGCCCCCGGCATGTTGTACTGCACGCTTCCCCCGCCCATCTGATCGATAAACCACAATCGCTCCTGCGCAAACGAAAGCGGTGCATCTTGGGACGCCATTCTGGATTCCGGCAGAGGAGGCCGTGTCGAAGCTTCTTCCGACTCTCTTTCTTTCAAGAAGGGGATCAGGACTGCTCGATTCGCAGCTATTTCTTCTCTCAATGCTGAAGGAATCTCACCGGTGGATTTGAAATACAATCTGCCCTGCTTGACCGACAGGAAGACTCCTACGTCTGCAGCTTTTTTCAGGAGATTGCCAACGATTTTCAGATTTTCCCGCTCTGTCTGTATGTATGCCATAGATTTCGGTCCTTACGAGAAAGAAGCAATCACTCCAAGTCGATCTGGAGCATTGAGCAGAGATTGATAAGCAGATGAACGCCTAAAGGAACAAGTGCACGTGGCGTGCACGGATGGCATTCATTTCAACAAGATTCGGAATTTTTAACTCAAGCCAATGTAACCTGTTCTACATTGACAGGATTGATGGGCAGTTTTGCCTGATTTTCAAGCTTGCAAATTGTCTGGAGCCTCGACATGAATTTCTTGGAGTCAACTGCGGCATCGCCCAACCCGCCGATGACAAGATCGCGGGAGATTTCCAGGAAACTTTTGACAAATTTCAGGCTATATCCAAGCCCCATCAGGTAAAAGATTGTTTCGAAGCTGAAGCCAGTCTGAGGTACATAAATTGGGCCGTTGACTTCCCGCAACATACGTTCAGCCCCCTCGCATGCCCCCTTCCAGGTTATCGTATTATGTTTCCAGGTATAGCCTGCGCCCTGCAAATTGAATTCGCCTGCCCGCCGATGTATTGGAGTTGTATGGTCATAAAACCAGATTTGGGTTGCAAAGAACGTGGGTGAAGTGTCGTTCAGAAGAGATATTGTATTCCCGATAGTGGCTTCGCTTTCACCGGGGAATCCAACGAAAAACAGCGCCCAAAGCATGATGCCTGCATCTTCAAGCCACCGAATCGCTTGCCGGTATTTAGCTGGCGAAGCAAACTTGTTCATTACCTGTAGCACCTGCTGGTCGCCCGACTCAATGCCGAGAAGGGCGCCCACACAACCACTCTCAGCGGCCAGCTTTACAGCTTCAATATCCATGTTGCCGCAGCGCAAATAAGAGAGCCAGCGGAATTGGAAACGGTTTCTGATCATCATCCGGCACAACTCCTTGAAGCGAGGCAGAGGTACATTGAAGGTGTCATCGATGAAATAAACGAACTTTATGCCGATGTCAGACATTTCTCTCAGATCCTCTTCTACTCTATTTACGTCGGCCAAACGATGCTCACCGGCCCGGACAGGATAACTGCAAAACGAGCATGCGAAGGGACAGCTGAGCGCGGTGCGTATCATCGAAAACGGCCTTAGCGCGCTTGCATCGAAGATTTTCCAATCAACGCGGTTGTCATTGATCGAATTGTCTTCTCGCTCCCGGTTGGTGCGAAAAGAACGATTGCCGGCAAACACCAACAGGTTAGGAATTGTCTCAAGGCTTTCCAGGCTTGATGAGCGCTTAAGCTCGTTAATCACCCGGGACAGAGTAAGTTCTCCCTGGCTATCGATCACATAAATATCGGCCCCAATCTCTTTCAAGATCATCTCCAATGAGTCTGAAAGATCGCCTCTGTCGAGATGGGAAGGATAAGGCCCACCAATGATAATCATTGTGCCGGGCGACCGTTGCCGGATGAAAGACACGATCTCCTTCATCGGGGTCGGCTCGAAGTAGAAGGTTGTCGTAATTGCAACAGCAAGGGGCTCATAGCGCAGAAGTTCTTCTAATTTTTTCTTGCCTTTTTGAAATTCGCCAACAACCAGTGTGCCGACCCCTTGCTTTGACAGAAAGCTCGCTAAATGCAAGCTCGCCAGGCCGAG
The DNA here is from genome assembly GCA_036522115.1 of Candidatus Angelobacter sp. Classification (GTDB taxonomy): domain Bacteria; phylum Acidobacteriota; class Terriglobia; order Terriglobales; family Acidobacteriaceae; genus Angelobacter. The sequence continues at coordinate 33,490 of DATDGL010000087.1, read as the reverse complement.
CGGATCAAAGGGGCTCAATGCTCCTGCTTCGGGATTAATTTGTTTTCGGAGCTTATTGAACAGATCGATGTAGGAAATGCGCTGGCCATCCAGTAGAACCGAATTGATTTGCGCATCAAAGTAAGCCCCATTAAATTTTGCCATAGACTTGCGCCCGGCGATAAATTCCTGGAAGTTTCCGGGATTGTGGCCAATAATGATGCAATCAATTTTTCGCATTGTCACTCCTTGTGCCGCCGCCTTGCCGATAGGCATTTGTTTGAGACAGGTGCTTACAGCACATTCCGCTTCATGCATGATCCAAGTTGGGCATCTGCCGATGGAATGAGATGCTGGCTATGTGGTTTGGAAACCGATAGATCTCTAACGTTGGTAGTTCCTGTGACATCACTCACAATCTGGCCTTCCTCGAGCTTGATGAGACGGTCGGCCACATCGTAGTATCGATCATCATGGCTGATAACGAATACCGTTTTACCCCGGCTTTTGAGATCCGGGAGTATCTGGCGATAAAAGATATTTTTGAAACTGGGATCCTGGTCAGCGGCCCATTCGTCGAAAACATATATCGGCCGATCTTCAAGTAGAATGCTCAACATTGCCAGTCGCTTACGTTGTCCTTGAGACAAGTCAATAGTAGAAAACCTGCCATCAATGACACACACCTTGTGACCAAGCTGGAAAAGTTCCAGATACTCTTCGATCTGTTGCAGCATTCCCGGCTTGGTTGATCCTGGTATGGTTTCAAACAAATAAAAATCTGAGAACACTATCGAGAATCGCTGTCTGTACTGCTCCATCCGCGATTCATCAATCGTCTCATCATTAATAGTAATAGTTCCCTTTTCCGGCTTATAAAGCCCTGTGAGCAGTTTTACCAACGTAGTCTTGCCGCTGCCATTTCCTCCAACAATGAAGGTGATCTCTCTAGGCCGAAAGGTCAAATTCAAAGGACCAAGCACGAAATTAGTTTCATTCTCACCTTGATAGCGATGAGTAAGTGATCTAAAAGCCAGTTCGTGCCACTGTTGACCGGCCACGAAAAGTTTGCTTGGCCCTGTTTGACTTTCAGCCAAAGCAAATTCCAGTTCTACCAATTTCTGAAGGGCGACGTTAGCTCGCGTGAATAGCGGAAGGCCGTTCATAATTGCTTGCAATGGCGTTATCAAATAAAGCAATGAAAGGGTATATCCCGTCGTTACCGAGAGCGAAGCCTGATGTAGTCCCGATTCACCGAAGACAATCAGACCAATCAAGACGAACACCAGAACCTGCCCCCAGCTTGCAGCAGCGCTGTAAAGGTTCAAGGCAGAAGTATTCTGCCTTACAAGGGAAGTCGCTGTTTGTTCCAAATCGCCTTTAACAAATGTGTTCCGACGGTCGCTATTTATCTGCAGTTCCTTGATGCCGTATATCAATCCACGAAAGCTCGCCTGCAGGAAATCAACATTTTTCCGTGCTAACTGAAATATCCTGGTAACCCTGAAGATAGGAAGTTGATATGTCGCTATTCCCAGGACCATGAACCCTAGCACCAGAGCCAGCAACTGAGGTGATAATAACGCCAGATAAGTCAAGCTTCCAGCAACGAGCGCTGCATTAACACAAAGTACGGGAATCAAGGGAAGGACATTCGTGATTGAAGTCACATCGTCGGTGAGGGCAGCGAGTAACTTTGGGGCGCCAAGCTGCTCAAGGTGTCGCAAAGGCGTGGAAAGAATCTGCCGGCAGAGCTTCATGCGAAGATCGAAAATAGCTTGCTGCCCAAGCTTGGTTAGATAAGCCTCCGAAGCATATCTAGCGAGGGGAAGCATGATGCATAATCCCCAAAAGGCATATAGAACCACCTTCTCCCGATGCTCACTTTTCAATGACGAGTTAATGGAAGCAAGCAAAGCCGCATTGCAAACGCCGCTGAAGGCAGCAATAACCACGCTGCATGCAAGAAGGTTTCGGGAATTCCTGAAGAAAAATGCAACCACCTTCATAGAAAACCAATGACCGGAGCTTTGTGCCGGACGTCCTTAGCGGGATTCACAACCCTGCAGTTGTTTCTCCGAACAAGTCAAACATCATATGATCTGGCTGGGGCGGGTGGACTCGAACCACCACTTTCCTCAGAAACAGTGAGGTGTCCTACCAGATTGGACTACGCCCCAAATACTATAGAGCTGCGTTCTGTTGCTACAGCTAGCCATGCTGATTCAGTTGGCGCATCTAAGTACGCATCGATAAATTCTGGCAAGAGATCTCGGGGGAAACTGGACAGATGCTCAATCGCCGCCCCACGACTCTCGTACTCAAGCCAGTGGCGCCACACCAGCACTCAAGGCGCCTGACGAACAGAGAAAGCGCTGTTCCCAGCATCAGGTCTGAGATGCTTTCGGGCGCTAATATGATTGCGAGCAGTTCCTTTGTTGAGGGGGTGACCATTGTTCGCGTCGAGTCGCTGACAGGGCAGCCAAACGGGCCGTGTATATCTGAAAAAACCGGCCGACCTTCGAGGCGGAAAGTCTGCCTCCCTATTCCATCGTATTCTTCGCCAATGTCCCCTTGGCGGATTTCAACAGGGCCTGAAATTCTGGCACCGTCGTAGCAGCCGTGTGGGAATCCGGTTTCAATCGCTCCAAGGTTAGCTATATCGACGATGTTCGAGATTCTTGGAAACGGTTGCCTTTTTAGCACCCGTCGAAGCAGGGCTTCAGAGGACGGCCGATACTTGGATGGATCGTTTCTCCATTCACGGAACATTTTTCGCACGGCGTGAATTTGTTCCCAGTGCGGCAAGCTATCGATAGAGACCATCTTGAGAAACCGGTCGCAGGTTGCAGATATTTCTTCTGATAACCCTATTTCGCAACTCATTACCTGGACTTTTCTGGCTTCTACGACACCCGCTTTGGCTCCGCGAAGCTCAATCTGTATGTCATAAAGGGCACGTTCCGGTCGGACGTCTGAAATTGTCATGATGAAATCCGAACAACTCGTTTCTGATGCTCGATCGAACTTTGTATCCATTGACTGAAGGTCAAGATTCAGGAATGGTTTATGCAGAACGTCTTGGTGTTGCCGTGCGGTCCATCATGCCACCTTTCACTTACCGGGAACAGGCTGCCGCCATTGGAGTCCCATTTGACAACCAACATCTGTTTGGCCTGAATTGGCCTGGAGTGGCGCTTCTGCTTGTCATCGCTACAACTTCTAATTGAACGACAATAGAAGCACGCTCACTCGATATGCAAGTCGCAAATTCTTGCGTCATCAATGGACACTACATCAGCCACCAGATCGCGGCGCTCGTGAGTGTCTGCCTCTAACTTGTAAGTTTTTGCCAGATATTCCAGATGATTCTTCAAAACCCGCAGCAAGAGTTGCGGGCGGCTGCGCACATCGAGTTTGCAATAGAGCCTCTGTAGATACGTGTTCACCGTGTGAACTGAAATCCCTAATTCCGCCGCAATACATTCTGTTTTTTTGTCATCAAAAATATACTGCGTGATTTGTATCTCACGCACGCTCAGTCTCAATGAAACGCGTATGCGCTTCCAATCCTTGGGTCCCAAAATGTGGCGACCGCTATAATTGGAAGATGGCATTGGGACAATGGCACTCATGCAAAAAGCCTCCCATCACAAACTCGTCCACAGCTCCGACTCAGCATTAGGCTATGCTCGCCGTTGCTGGATTTGCGTCTCCTGAACATCTCATGCCCAGATTGCTCTGAGAAAACCCCGCAGTAACGGGAACGACTTCATAGCCGTCGACCTCGACGAATACTGATCTCTTGATCAAATTGACCGACAGTATGAGCCGCTGCTTATTTTTGAATCGCACAATCTTTCCTCTGAGAGAGATGAGGGGGCCCAGGCGAACCTCAACTTCCTGGCCAACTTCCAGAAACGCACACGGTCCGCAGAGCAGCCCCGCTTGAGTTGTGACTTGCAGCGCTTCGATCTCCGAATCTTCAATTGGCATCGGCATCTTTCCCGTACCCACGAATCGCAGCACGCCCGGCGCGGTCACAACGGAATGAGTGTTGCCGACATTGAATCGAAGGAATACATACCCAATAAACAGCGGAACCTGCACGATCTTGATTCGGTCCGACCACTCTCGCTTTTGCTCAAATACCGGGACGAAAGTTTCGTAGCCTCGTTCCTTCAAGCCCAAAGCGCTTCTGAACTCTCCCCCGGATTTAACCTGGAGACATAGCCATCGCCTGTCTAGATTGTTAAGACTGCACATCATGGCCCACTTCTCTTTCCAACCGTTATCAGTTAATCTCTTGCCAGTACGACGTTTCCTTGTGTCAAAGGTTGAACAGTACGCTTCAAATTCGGCAAATCCAGAATGAAATCAGGCCCCAGTGCTGTTGCTGGCGTGTGAGCACCTGCGGAAAGCCGTTTGTCATTGAGAAGTCGGGACACGCCGGCAATCACCACGGCTGCTGTCAATTCATGCCATTCTCCGAATTCCAGCCAGCCTTCCAGAGAGCTCTGCCCCAGCTTGGACAGACGGGCCCACACCAAGCTCTGCCTGGTTCCATCAGCGCACTGAAACTGTTTGGTATTCGGCTCTTGCGCAGAAGATCGAACTGAGTCTGCTGGAGCCGTCCGCCGAAACCCACCAGGAATCGACCAGAGATCAGCGACGATATACGTTGTGATATTAGGAAGCTTGGTCGAGCGGAAAGTAGCTTCTATGTCCCCCAGAGCCCCCGGTAGCATTCTGCGGCTCCCCGTCGGTAATTGCACCTCAATCAGGCCACTGTCAAACCGGCAACGTTCCAACACGCCACCGCGGCGTCTCAATCCGCCTTGCATAATGTTTTCTGTGATTGTCAAGTTTGCGCCCGGACTATGTGTTCTCATAAACGGCTCCAGGGCGATGTCCACGGAGTCTGCGTCCGGCAGCAGTGTATGAAGGTGCTGAACCAGACAATTGCTCGCCGCTGGACTAAGAGCCAGACCGGGCAGTAATGTCAGATTTTTTGCCTTGGCTTCCGCATCCAATGTGTAGGTGGCAACCAAGGATGGAATATGGTTGTTTAAATCAAAATAGTGGGTATGGGCAGCTAGACATGATTCTGCGACCAAAACCGAACTCTGCATAAGAGGGCCTGCTGCATTGACTAGCAGATTCACCCGCGAGATCTCGCACCTGAAGTTCTTCCAGTCGCTGATCTCAAAAGACCGCCACGAAAGATCCAACGCCTCCGCAATCTTACTGACGGCTTTCCCGTCCCGGGCCGCGAGAATTGGCCGCAGGCCCTGAGCAACAGCTTTCCGTGCGATCAGCTCTCCGGAATAACCGGTTGCCCCGTAAATCATCCATGGATAATCTTCGCTCACTCGTTCCCACTCTCTGCGCTGATCTCTCAGCAGCCTCAGACCAGTTCCCGATCCTTTGCTGCCTAGCATCCTTTTAAAACAAATGCGCACTCCAACTAAACTGGCCGTTCGTACAGGCCGCAGCGACCCTGCCTGAATGGACAGTTGTTAGAGTTGCAAGCGGTTGCGATACTCGAGCCGTTGAGAAAAACCGCTCCGGTTTTTACGTCAGGAACGGTTCACTGTGAGAGGAGATCCAAATGACCAGTCAGCACACTTCTTGGATCGCACTAGCGCAGAAACAAGCCGCTCAATTCGGGAATAAATCAGCCTACATTTTCCTCAAGAATGGTGAGCACATCGGCGAAAGCATTACCTATAAAAAAGTCGACCTGCGGGCGCGTGCTCTGGCAGCGTGTCTCCAAACCCAATGCAGTCCAGGAGACCGGGCCCTTCTCGTCTATGACTCCTGCATAGAAAACATGATTGCTTTCTTTGCATGTCTTTATGCTGGTCTGATTGCAGTACCTGTCTGCTTGCCACATCGCAACCGTCGCAATGCCCGCCTTGAAAGCATCCTGACGGATTGTAATCCCTCCGTTGCCCTTTCGACAGCCCAGGAAATAACGCAGATCGAAAGACATTTCCATCACGATTCCTTGTTGCAGCGAGCTATCTGGCTGGCAACGGATACAGTCTTGCCCCATGAAGCAGATGCGTGGATCGAGCCAGGTTCCCGCTGCAACACTACAGCATTTTTGCAATACACATCGGGATCCACCAGCATCCCGAAAGGGGTTGCCGTCACCCATGGCAACCTTCTGCACAATCAGGCAATGTTGCAGCACGCGTTTAAGACCACGAAGCATTCCACCGTCGTTTCCTGGCTGCCCATCTTTCATGACATGGGCCTGATCGGTCAAATGTTGCATGCGTTCTATATTGGCGCCACCTGTGTGTTTATGTCCCCGATGAGCTTTCTGCAGCAGCCGGAGAGATGGCTCCGTGCCATTTCCGAATATAAGGCCGATATCAGCGGCGGACCTAACTTCAGCTACAGCCTCTGTGAGAAAAAGATTCCTGAGGATCTACTGCAAACCTTCGACCTCTCTTCCTGGCGGGTCGCGCTCAACGGCGCGGAACCGGTTCAACACCACACGTTGGAAGCTTTTGACCGGCGATTTGCCTGTTGCGGTTTTCAGAAGAAGGCTTTTTGTCCGGGATATGGGATGGCCGAAGCAACCCTGATCATCTCCGGCAGTTCGCCTGACGAGGAACCGGTCTATCGCTGGGTAGATAAGAAGGAGTTGCGGAAAGACAGAGTCGTCACCAGTTCACCTTTCGCCCCTTCAGCCCAACCGCTCGTGGGATGTGGCAATCGAATTTTTGACGAAACCATCGTCATTGTTGATCCCAAAACTTCTGAGCTATGCCCTGACGACCAGATTGGAGAAATCTGGGTGGCCGGCAAACACGTTGCACAGGGCTACTGGAGCCGCGTGGAAGCGACCCGAGACACATTTCAAGCCTATTTGAATGATGGCCGCGGACCGTTCTTGCGGACTGGTGATCTCGGATTCCTCAAGGACGGCACGCTCTTTGTTACCGGAAGATTGAAAGACGTGATCATTCTTCAAGGAGCCAAGCACTATCCCCAGGATATTGAAGCCAGCATCCAGGCCACGATCACTGCTGTTCGTCCTGAAGGCGTTGCCACCGTAGGCGTAAACAGTCCTGCAGGTGACAAGGTGGTCGTGGTAGCTGAAGTACAAAGAAAGATGCTTCACAAAGCTGACCTGAACAACATTGTCAATTCGATTCGCCGAGTCGTATCTCAGGACCACGGCCTCCCTTTGCAGGACGTGGTGCTGGTACGCCCTGGGACCCTTCCAAAAACCACAAGTGGAAAGATACAAAGGCGGCTGTGCGGTGACCTGTATCTCTCGGAAGGGTTCCAGGTTTGCTACCAGGCTGGCGCTTATGCAGCCAACATGAGTATCACCGCAAACTAATAACCACATCTCTCTTCACTGTGGGCGCGCATGATGTATATGCATTTATCAAAACACGCACCGGCTCGGGACCTTGAAGCAGCGCTGGGCGATCCTCTTGCTGAAGGCCTCTTCAGTTATGCCCGCCGGATCGAAGAAGACGAATGCGAACAGTATCCACTGGAGGCCCTCCAATGGCTGGATCGCTGGGGCATGCAAAAATATTATGTTCCTGTCTCGTTAGGCGGCGCGCTGCGTGACTTCGAAGAGTTGTTTTCGCTGGTGCGCACTATCTCCAGGCGTGATCTCACTGTGGCCATCTCCCATGCAGTTTCATTCCTTGGCGCCACCGGAGTCTGGATTGCGGGCAGCAAGAACCAGAAGAACGGGCTTGCCAACCGGCTGTGCGAGGGCGAACGTATCTCGCTGGCGCTCACCGAGCGTAATCACGGCGGTGATTTGTTGTCCATTGAGACCGAAGCATGTTTGCTGCAACCGGGCTGCCATCTCCTGAATGGCGAAAAATGGTTAATTAATGGAGCAACTCAGAACTCTTTGATTGCGGTTCTCGCGCGCACCAATCCAAACGGGGGGCCGCGCGGGTTTTCACTTTTTCTCTTCGACAAGCTGGCAGCGATGCCTGGTTCGTTTGAATGCCTGGATAAAATACCCACACTCGGAGTGCGCGGCAGCGATATTAGCGGCATATGCTTCCAGCGTGCAGCGCTTGGCCCATCAGCCATGGTCGGCGGCCTTGGGAAGGGCTTTGAATTGGCGTTAAAGGGTCTGCAACTGACCCGTCTCTTGTGCGGCGCCATCTCGCTCGGCGCCACTGAGACTGGCTTTCAGACAGCTCTTGACTTCGCTTTGTCTCGGCGAGTCTATGGGCGAACCGTGTTCGATATTCCTCAGTCCCGACGTCTGCTGGTTGAGGCTTGGGTAGACCTCCTGTTGTGTGATTCTCTGCTGACCGCCGCTGCCCGAAGCCTGCATTTTGTTCCTTCTGAAGCCAGCGTACATTCAGCAGTGGTGAAGTATCTTGTACCGCAGCTCCTGGAACATACATTGAAACAGCTTTCTGTGGTCCTGGGAGCACGTTATTATCTTCGCGAGGAAGATCGCTGCGGGATTTTTCAAAAAATGCTGCGCGATAGCTCGCTGATAAGTCTTTTCGACGGTAGCAGCGTTGTAAACCTGTACTCGCTTACCACCCAGTTCAAAGCCCTGTCCCGTTGCTGGAACGAATCCGTGAATGGCGGCGCGAACGGACCCGGATTGCCCGTGTGTGAATGGACGGCGCCACTTCCGGAATTCGCCTGGAGCGGTCTGTCCCTCGCCTGCAACCAAAGAAATTGCTTTCTTGCATCGCTCCCATCTTCCCTTGAGGCCGCAAAGTCGCTTGGCAGATCTCATTACCTGTCGGCGGATGTTGCATTAGCGCTGCAACAGCAAGTCAACATGCTGGAGACTGCTGCCGCCACGCTCATGGAGGAGATTGGTTCCATCAACTTTGCCTCCCCGCACGTTGTAAGTTATCAGGCTTTCGACAAAGCCCGTGAGTATTGTGCACTAGAGGCTGCAGCCATGACGCTGCAGACCTGGCTGGCGAATCGCAACCATGCGGATCAATATTTTGCCGATGGCCAGTGGCTGGTCATGGCTTTGGCACGCCTGAACGCCTGCCTGGGACAAAAGATGAACCTCAGTGACGGTATCGTGAAAGATCTTGCCGATCAATTGGTCCAGAACTGCGCACATAGGCCGTATGCACTGTCCGAAGATTCAGCATTATTGGCGGCATAAGAACCTGAGATGGAGCAGTCAAAAAATCAGCAATAGGGAATGAACAATGCATCCTTTAAGCAATTTTGAAACAGTAAGCATTCAAGAAGAGATGAGTCAGGAAAGCATCCGGAATTGGCTGGTCGAGCTGATTGGTCGGCTCACAGGTCTTTTGCCGGAACAGATTGACATCACCGAGCCTTTCGCGTCGTACGGGCTCGACTCAGTAGCTGCAGCGGGCCTCTCCGGAGAACTGGGGAACTGGCTTGGCAAGCAGCTTCCGCCCACCATCACGTGGGACTATCCAACAGTGAAGCTTCTGGCGAGCCATTTGGCATCCAAGTTCTCTGGACCGTACCTTGTGGCCGCCTGATCCATTTCCACCCTCAAGCAGAAGGGATTTTCCAAAATGGAACCAATCGCAATTGTTGGCATGGCTTGTCGTTTACCTGGCGCACCCTCCCTAGAAGAGTTCTGGAACCTGCTGCGCGACGGGCGTGACGCCATTGATTTGATTCCCCAGAGCCGTTGGGACCGGGAACGCACATTCGACCCCGATATTGAAAATCCAGGCAAGATCAACACCAGGCATGGCGGCTTTATTGAAGGAATAGATCTTTTTGATAACGATTTCTTCCGCATCTCGGACGAAGAAGCAATCCAAATGGATCCGCAGCAACGCATCATGCTCGAACTAGTTTATGAAGCCTTCGCCGATGCGGGCTTGTCACCAACTGAGGTGGAGGGCACAGAAGCCGGAGTGTTCGTCGGAGTTATGAGCAATGACTATCTGCGCCATCAAACTGCCGAGGAATACCGGCTCATGAACCGCTACACCGGAGCCGGCTCCGGCTATTGCATGATCGCCAACCGCATCTCCTATCAATTCAATCTGCGCGGCCCCAGCATGGCGATTGACTCGGCCTGTTCTTCGTCGCTCATTTCGACCTTCACCGCATGCCAGAGCTTGTGGACTCACCAGTGCTCTCTTGCCCTTGCCGGCGGCGTGAATCTTATTCTTTCTCCTACTCTCAGCGTGTTCTATACGCGCGGTGGCCTTTCTGCTGCTGACGCCAGGTGCCGGACTCTTTCGAGCGATGCCTCCGGTATGGGTCGGGGCGAGGGTGCCGGGATCGTCATACTGAAAAGACTCTCTGATGCCGTGCGCGACGACGACAATATCTATGCCCTGATTCGCGGCGGCGCGGCGAATCACAATGGCCGCGGAAATGGTATGTCCGCTCCTAATCGCTGGGCCCAGCAGTTGCTCTTGCGGAAAGCTTACGAACACGCAGGAGTGAAGACCCACGACCTCGACTATGTCGAACTGCACGGTACCGGAACACTCATTGGCGATGCGATTGAGGCGACTGCTCTGGGATCAGTGTTAGCGGAAGATCAACTCCGCGACCATCCTTGCAGAGTTGGCTCCACCAAGACCAATTTGGGACATCTGGAAGGCGCGGCTGGCGTGGCAGGGCTAATCAAATTGGCGCTCTGCCTCAGCCACGGCAAACTCGTGCCCAGCCTGTGGTACGCGGGACCCAACCCGCACGTCGCTTTTGACACTCTGCCGCTGAAAGTACAAGAGCGGTTGCAGGATTGGCCGAACCAGGGCCGACCTCGGCTGGCTGGCATAAGCTCGTTTGGATTAGGAGGCGCGAACGCACATTTGGTGCTGCAATCTGCTCCGGATCTGGCCCCAACAGTGGATGCAAGCGTGCGCTTGGAAGATTTCGTGTTGCAACTCTCGGCCAAGTCGGAAACGGCCTTGATCGAGATGGCCGGCCGCTATCGCAGTTTGATACAAACCATGAACGATGAGCAGTTTTCTGCGTTCTGCCGCACCAGCTTAGTCCGCCCTCAAGGACACGATCATCGCGTGACGTTTGTCGCGCGCAGTCGAAGCGAAATGGTGCACCATCTTTCCGGTTTTGCGTCCAATGTGTCCTCTCCCAACATATTCACTGGGCGGTATTGTGAGCTGCCAAAACGCAAGCGCGTCTTCATTTTTCCCGATATCACTAGGGCTGGCTTCCACGCCGTCGCCGACCTGGCAAAAATACACCCATGCATCCAACAAACGCTGGCGGAATGTGACCAGGCTCTCCAAGAAGTTCTACTGCGGCCGATTGTGTTCCGCCTGGCGGCATTATGCGAACGCACAATCATTCATGAGCGCCGCGCTCTTCCATTGATTCATTTTGGCGTCCAGGTTGCTCTGGCTCGCCTGTGGCAAAAAGCCGGCTTAGAGCCTGACGCTGTGGCTGGCGCCGGCATGGGCATGTTAGCGTCATGGGTGCTGGCCGGCGCTGTCGACATCCGGGGTGCAATCGCTCGAATCGCAGATGGTAATGGCTTCGAGCTTACCCCTGCCGGATTGTCGTACCTCGCCCAGAGCCGACCTTTCGTTACTGATTGCTACTCATCTTTGGGAAAAAATATCACATCAGACATAGCTCCGGCTGTTCTTGAAACTTTTACCGATTTGCCTGCCACGCCGCAATGGAAAGCAGTGGATTATTTGGTGCAAAGCCTCGATGGCGGCCAAGCCCATTTCACTGCTCGCAATTACACGGCTGAACCCGTGATAGCCGCGCTGGATGCCCAAAGCTTCTGGATGGCGCTGGCACAATTGTCTGTGCGGCACAACGTCCAATGGAAAAACTTCCTGCCCCACTCAATGCTGATGCGTCCCCCGCGTTATCCCTGGCAACATTCCCGCTTCTGGCTGAAAAACGAACAGGCGCCAAAAACCCAGGCAGCGCAACTCGAAACTCTTGATGGGCTACAGCCTCGCTCCAGCGACGGATTGGCTGGTGCCACCTTAATGGACCGTGCGCTGAACCCTTCAGGCCCAGCAGGCACCCAACCGATCAAAGCACCGGGCGCTACCTCCGATGCCCCGGCATCCCGGTGCCCTGAAGCACCGATTGCATCGAGTCTAAACCGCGAAAAGCTTCTCAATCTGCCTGAGTCTGAACGCAGGTCTGTACTGGCTTCTTATTTAAAGAAAAAGGTTGCTGAGACTTTGCACCGCTCAGATGACGATATGGACGAACCACAGACGTTTACCGGGCTCGGGATTGACTCGCTAACCGCACTTCAGTTGAAGAATCGAGTCGAAGCTGACCTGAAGATGCCTGTGTCGCTGATGAAACTTCTAGACGGGCACTCGATCGGCGACCTCGCTACAGATCTGTTATCCGAAGGATTGGAAAGTGAAACCTTTGCCCCTGAAAATAAGTTGCCGGAATCTGACGGTGTTCGTTCCGACGCTCCCGATCACGGCCTGACTGCAGATATCAGCGAACTCCCGCTTGAAGAACTTGACCGGATGCTCCATGAACTACTAAGCGGACAAGCTGCGCACCGAGTGAACACCATCACCCTGAACCAGTAGCGTGAGGTCATTATGCAATCAGCCATTGAATCCTTCAGCGTTGCCGAGAAACGTTCTTTGCTCGCAAGTTTGCTCACTCAGAGCCGATCGCAACTCGATCTGGCGCTTACACAGGAACGGTTGTGGCAATTGTGCCAACTGCAACCGGAGACTCCTCTCTACAATTTTCAGACTTCTCTTGAATTGCAAGGCGAGCTTATTCCCAGGGCGCTTGAAATTGCTGCCATGCAGGTTGTCCAGCGGCATCAGGTACTTCAAACCAGCTATGGGATAAGGCAAGGAAAACCTGCGCTCTCTCTGGTTTCTCCCCAGCAAATCGCAATTGCACTGTACGATCTATCGGATCTTTCGCCAGAGGAGCAGGAGCAAAGGACGAAGGCTCTGGGAATAGGAGATGCCGGGCACGGCTTTGACCTGACCCGGCCCCCACTGTTTCGGTTCACGCTCGTGCGTCTGGCGTCGGGCAAGCACCGCCTTTACCTCACCATGCACCACATCGTCTCTGATTTTCTTTCGCTGGATCTCTTCCTCTTTGAGCTGGGAGAATTCTATTCCGCCGAACTCACGGGCCAGCCCGCCAATCTGCCGCCGCTTGTGGCGGGATATCAAGACTTTGCAAGGATGCAACAACATTCGGTGGTATGTGCCTTGGGCGACGCGCATCTCCAATACTGGCGCCGGACTCTCAGTGGCGCCAAGCCCATCGAGTGGTTCAGCGATCATGTCCGCCCAGCGACCGCTACAGGTAAAGCATGTACAGAGTTCTTCAACATACCTTCTGGTTTGATGCAGCAGATTGAATCGGTTGCCCGTGGACAACAGGTCACTCCCTTTATGGTGCTCCTGGCGGGATTCAATATCTTGTTGCACGCCTGCTCGGGACAAGACGATTTAATCGTCGGCTCACCCTTTGCTGGCCGCATTGGCAGCGAATACGAATCTCTAATCGGAATGTTTTCTTATCCGCTCCTCATGCGCACCAACATGGCGGGCTGCCATGATTTCTGCTCTTTATTGCAGAGAATCCGCAAAGTGGTGCTGGAAGCTGCGGAACATGCAGACGTACCTTTCTCCAAGGTCGCTGATTGCTCTGGATCACAACCGGCCCTTCTTTTCCGCGCCATGCTCAGTTACGTAAGCCAGTTCAGGAATCTGCACTTTCAAGGTCTGGCATGCCGCCGTCGTCCCACGGACCGCAGCATCACCGACCTTGATTTGTTCATGACGATTTATCCGGATCTTGATGAGTGGCAGGGCGTCCTGGAATACAGTACTGATCTGTTCGAACCCTCCACGATCCGTAATTTGATTTGCGCATATATCGGGATTCTGCACGCTGCATTGGCTGAGCCCGAATTGTCTGTGGCAGGTTTGGCCGCGCGCGTAAGCATCAGGCATCCTGCGCGCCTTACCATCGCTGCAACCTTCACCGCAGACCCGCTCCTCGAAGTGCTTAAATTCTGGTCCAGAGAACTCGACCTTCTATTTACTCCGGTCATCGCTCCCTACAATCAGCTATTCCAGCAACTCTTGGATCCAACAGGCCCTCTCCTCTCTTCGGGCAGTGCTCTCAATGTATTGCTCGTGCGGCCCGAGGATTGGATGCGCTGCGCCGGACCGGATTTTGAGAGACAGAGACAATTGTTGGAGCGAAGCACGCAGGAGTTTATTGACGCGGTGCGTGGCTCAATCCCAACTATGAATTGCCCGCTTAAGATCTATCTTTGCCCGCCTTCACCCAGCCTTATACCCTCGCTTGCATCTGCCGTTATCGCTGCCGAGCAGACTATCGGGCAAGCCTTTGCTGGCATCGATGCGATAGAAATCCTGAGCGCACAAGCTTGTGTCGAAATTTACGCGGCCGCGGACGTCCATGATCCGCAAAGCGATCACACGGCCAACATACCTTACAAACCTCCATTCTATGCTGCCTTGGCGACTCAAATCGTTCGCCAGCTGCGTGTGCTTGTGTCAAGATCATGCAAAGTCCTGGTGCTGGATTGCGACAATACACTCTGGCAAGGCTTGTGTGCTGAAGAGGGCGCTCAGGGGGTAGTCATTTCTGAGGGACACCGCGCTCTTCAGAGTTTTGCCGTCCAGCAGCGCGCTTCCGGTGTGCTTATCTGCCTTATCAGCAAAAATGTGCCGGAGCATGTGCTTGCGGTCTTTCGTGAGAACTCCGGCATGATTCTCAAAGAATCGGATATCACGACGCATCGCATCAACTGGGAGCCAAAATCCAAAAATCTGGAGTCCATGGCGCAAGAATTACAGCTCGGGCTTGACAGCTTCGTCTTTCTGGATGATGACGCACGCGAATGCGCCGAGGTGTCCGAGCGCTGCCCTCAAGTGCTCACACACCGCGTACCGCAGGATCCCGCAGAGCTTCCCCGCTTCGTCAGGCATCTTTGGGCCTTTGATCGCGAAACCGTGAGCGACGAAGATCGCTGCAGGACTGCTTTCTATCATGACGCTAAGCGTCGTGAACTCGCGCGCCTGCAAGCACCTTCACTGGCCGAATTTCTGGCGAGTCTGGAGTTGCGCGTGGAGGTGAAGCCTGCCACGCCTGATCAGATTCTGCGTATCGCACAACTAAGCCAAAGGACAAACCAGTTCAACGCCTCCGGACTCACGTTTAGCCAATACAGCCTGCAACGTACCAGGCAGAAGGGACGTGAGGTAATGGCAGTGGAGGTGCGCGATCGCTTTGGCGAATACGGTATGGCCGGCGCCGTTATATATATAAAGGATGTGGACTCCCTGACGGTCGAAGCCTTCTATTTGAGCTGCCGGGTACTGGGCCGGGGCGTGGAACATCGTATCTTGTCGGAATTAGGACGCATTGCACATTCTGCGAGTCTGGCCCGGGTTCGCATCCATTACAACGAATCCCCCCGCAATCAGCCGTTCCGTCGTTTTCTGGAACAGCTTCCCGGCGGGATGGAACGGTCCACAAGCGGATCTTGCGTATTTATCCTCACGGCGCAGGATGCCCTTCAGGCCAGACTCATTCCAGACGATAATCCAACGGAAGCTGCTCCTGAATCCATTAGCATCCCGCGCAGCCGGGATATAACCATGAGAAGCCTGGCAACCCTTGCCCGGCTACCACATGAACTTTCAACCGTGGCGCAAATTCTCGGCCGGATCAATCTTTCCAGTTCCACCCGCCGGCAACCGCGGATCGCTGGGGCTTTTGCTGCTCCACGGGATAGCCTGGAAAAGACAATCGCGGCTGAGTGGAGCGCAATCTTGCGAATGGATAAGGTCGGCCGCAATGATAACTTCTTCGAACTGGGCGGCAACTCTCTGGCGCTCGTGCAGCTCAACGGCAACTTAATCAGCAGGTTTGGCCGCGATATCAGCATTCCTGAAATGTTCCAGTATCCCACCGTGGCTTCGCTGGCTAGTTATCTTACCGGGCAGACAGTGTCTGCCCAAACTTCTGAAACCAATATTCGCGGCGCAGCAGCGAGGGCTGTTTTGCAAAACCGCAAACGCCAAGTTGCGATTCAATGCTCTCTGAACCGGGTTAGTCAGGCGCGCGTCTCTTAAATCCTTTTTGCATGAGACCTTGTGCTTGTAATTTTTACCAAAGAGCCTCTGCCTTGATATCAATGCTTGCATGAAAATACTTTGTTTTTGGGTTTTTCAGTCAACCAATTTCTAAGAGAATCCAAATGACTACAAATCCTGACAGCCTCGACATCGCAATAGTGGGCATGGCCGGGCGTTTCCCCGGAGCTAACAACCTTGAAGAATTCTGGAGCAATCTGGTCAAGGGCGTGGAATCGATCTCCTGGTGCTCGGAGCAGGAAGTGATTAACTCCGGGTTCCATCCTGAAATTGCGCACGATCCAGACTTCGTCCCGGCGGCAGGCAAACTGGCGGATGAGTATATGTTCGATGCTGGTTTTTTCGGAGTTGCACCGCGCGAGGCCCAGATTATGGACCCTCAGCATCGCGTCTTGCTTGAGTGCGCCTGGGAAGCTTTGGAATCGGCTGGATACAATCCCGAATCCTATCCCGGGCGGATCGGCATTTATGCTGGCGCAAGCACCAATACATATTTTCCGTTCCACATTGCCCCCAACCACCAATTGCTTTCTTCGTTCGGCCTGCTCCAGGCCATCACCGCCAATGACAAAGACTTTCTCGCCTCCCGCATTGCCTATAAGTTGAACCTCAAGGGACCCGCCATCAGCGTGCAGACTGCCTGTTCAACCTCGCTGGTCGCAGTGAATCTTGCCTGCCAAAGCCTGCTTAATTTTCAATGCGACATGGTATTGGCCGGCGGAGTCTCAGTAACGCCCAAAGGACGTCTTTATAAAGACGGTTTTATCTTTTCCCGCGATGGACATTGCCGTCCTTTCGATGAGGCCGCCAATGGAGCGGTCTTTGGCAACGGTGTCGGAGTAGTGGTCTTAAAGAGAGTGGAAGAGGCGCTGGCCGATGGGGATTTCATCTATGCCTTGATCAAAAGCTCGGCCATCAATAACGATGGTTCGCTCAAGGCCGGTTTTACTGCGCCTAGCGTTACCGGGCAGAAGGAGGCGATTGTGGAAGCCCATGCTCTCGGCGGCGTGCCCCCTGAGACCATCAGGTATATCGAGGCCCATGGTACCGGGACGGCGCTTGGTGATCCCATTGAGATTGCCGCTCTGGCACAGGCTTTCCCGGCACAAGCAGGCAAGAAGCCATATTGTGCTATTGGCTCGGTTAAAGGAAATATTGGTCATTTGGATGCGGCTGCGGGAATTGCCGGATTCATCAAGACCGCCCTGGTGCTCCACAACAAACAGGTTCCTCCAACTTTGCACTTTCACAAAGCGAATCCCCGATTGAACCTGGAGAATAGCTCTTTTTTCATCAATGCCGAGTTGCGCGACTGGGTGGACGACGATCTCCCCCGCCGTGCTGCCGTCAGCTCGTTTGGCTTTGGCGGCACAAATGCTCATGCAGTGCTTGAGGAAGCACCAGTACGCCTTCCATGCTTCCCGGAGCAGGACTGGCATCTCGTGCCGATTTCGGCCCACACCGAAACTGCTTTGCGGGCTGCATCTCTCAACTTGGCACAATTTTTCCAGAGTCACCCAGACGCTAATCTTGGGGACGTGGCCCTCACTTTGCAATCAGGCAGGAAGCATTTCAAGAAGCGTGGCTTCGCAGTGGTCAACAACTCTGGCGAAACGGCAAGAATTTTCAAAGACCTCAATCCCAGTCACTTCAAGACTGGTGAGCACCCGGAAAACACCTTGCCCGTGATCTTCATGTTCCCCGGCCAGGGATCCCAGGCCGTCAATATGGCGCGGGAGCTCTATGAATCGGAACCGTTATTCCGCGAATTGGTGAACGAATGCACGCAACTCGCATGCCGCTTTCTGGACCGTAATTTGCTAGACCTTATCTATCCGCAGAACGACCAAGTAACAGAGAACGAAGTCCTTCTTACCCGGACTGAATATGCACAGCCGTCCTTGTTCATTATCGAGTACGCCCTGGCACGGTTGTGGCAATCCTGGGCCATACAGCCAGCCAGTATGATCGGCCACAGCCTGGGAGAGTATGTGGCTGCCTGCCTGGCTGGCGTCTTTTCGCTGGAGGATGCACTCAAGCTGATCTGCGCGCGAGGCATAGTCATGCAGGCGCAACCTTCTGGCTGCATGATGTCAGTTCCCATGAGCGAGATGGAACTGAAAGCATTCTTGCTTTCCGATCTCTCGCTCGCCGCAGTGAATGCTCCCAACCGCTGTGTAGTTTCCGGGTCCGAAGAATCCATCTGCAATTTCCGCAATCTTCTTGCCACTCGCGGGATTTCTGGCAAGCTGCTGCGCGTTTCCCACGCTTTTCATTCTCAAATGATGCAATCTGCGGCAGAGCATTTTAGGAGAGCGTTCGATGGTGTAAGACTATCCCCGCCACAAATCCCGTTTATCTCCAATGTAACCGGTGACTGGGCCACAACTACTGACATTTGTAATCCCGAATACTGGGTACGGCATCTGCTCGCGACGGTTCGCTTCAGCGATGGTTGGCTACGTCTTGCCCAAAACCACCCTGCGATCTTTCTCGAAGTAGGGCCAAGCCAGGTACTCACGGCCTTGGCCGCTCACTGTGGCGCAAGTTTAGACCAGGACCCAGGAATCATTGCTTTGTCATCTTGTAGCACACGGACCGGTTCCACTCTTACGCACATTCTAACCTCGGTCGGCCATTTGTGGGTTCATGGGGCCAAGGTGGATTGGAGTGCGTTGCACCACGGCAAAGTACGTCGCCGGATTCCGTTGCCAACGTACCCATTCGAGAAAAAACTGTACTGGCTCCCGCCGATGCACGCCTCCTCTAACACGCTCCCGAATTTGGCGCTTTCCACAGTTGGCGTTCAGGACGCTCCTGCCAATCTGGAAAGTACCAGCGTAGCCAGTCCTTCGATCAAAGACGATGAACTTGAGAATGTGATTACCGGCATCTGGCAGGAAGTACTCGGCGTAACCGCAATTGGCATCGAAGATGATTTCTTTGTCCTGGGGGGGCATTCGCTCATGGCCATTCAGCTGATCGCGGAGATACGCCGCCGAACCGGAGCTGAGGTCCCGGTCAAGGCCTTTTTCCAGAGGCCCACCGTGGCCGCCTTGGTTGCCAGGATTCGCGATTCACATGTATCACCATCTGCTGAGAGCAGTCTGATGATTCAGCCTATCCCCAGGCAGGACGATCTCCCGCTCACATTTCATCAGGCGGAGGTATGGGAATTTGAGACTACCGTGCCGGGCACTGCACGATTCACCGGTGTAATAAGCCTGTCCTTGCGAGGTAATCTCAATCGGGTCGGACTGGAATTCGCTATCAATCAAATCCTGGTTCGCCACGAAGTACTGCGCACCACCTACCATGCCGGCGCTGCCGGACAGCCTGTTGCACGGATCCATCCACCACAACCACTTTGCATACCGTTCAAGGATATTTCCCATCTGGAGGGTGAATCTCGCAGGCGAGAGCTGCTGCAATCGGCTAACCGGCTTGTCCGCACTCCATTTGATCTCAGTCGTGATGTATTAGTCCGCGCGCTGCTATTCAAGATGGGAGAATTCGAACACTTCCTCATCTTTTCGTCACACTATATAGCCGTGGATGGCTGGACTGTCGGACTCATATTGAAGGAACTGGGAGAGCACTATGCCGCTTACCTTGAGGTGCGCCCACCCTCAGTTCCCGACGTGAAACTTCAGTGCATTGATTACGCTCACTGGCAGCGTTCGCACTTGTCTGAGGAATCGCTGGCGCCTCACCTTTCATACTGGCACGGGCAACTGTTAGATGTAGCGTCCCAGGAGCCGGTGCCCCTGGATCGTCCTCGCCCGCACCACAAAACCTTGAGCGGCGCAACCTTTCATTTTGCTTTGACACCGGATCTCACTCGCAGCCTCAAGCAATTCAGCCACCAACACGGCTCCACGTTGTTCTTTACCTTACTTTCCACATTGAACATTCTTTTTCACATCCTATCCGGAAGTGAGGATATCGTGATCGGGACAATTACCGGTGACAGGGATCCTGGCATGGAAACGGTTTTTGGCTCTTTCGTGAACTGTCTCCCCTTACGCAATGCTTTGCGCCCTGAACAAACGTTTCTTGAGGTAATGGAAGATACCCGTAGATGCACCACCGATGCGTATGTTCATCAGGCCCCATTCCACAAGATTGTTGCAAGAGTAGCGCAGGACCGCGATCCGATCAGCAATCCCTTGTTCAGAATCTTGTTGGTGCTCAGAAACATTCCTTTCACCGAAATCAAGACTGGTGGATTGGAGATTCAATATTCCCCGCTCCATGTGGATCGCGCGGTTTCTGAGGGAGATATATCGTTGTATCTGCAGGACGTGGGCGGCGCACTCTCAGCCTATTTTGAGTACGACAATGAGATCTTTGAAAGTTCAACCATAGAGCAGCTAGCGGAAGATTTCGTCAGGTTGTTGGACAAGTGCACAGCCAACCCCGAAGCCAGACTGTGCGATTTCGCAGTCTCATCAGAATTCGCTGGAAAGGGCCGCGACACGGTTGAAGAATCGAGTCATGAGGTTATGCACCTTTAACGGTAGATCAAGCCCCGTCCCAGGGCGATAGCGACGGCATGAGCGCGGGAGGAAGCTTCCAGCTTCATCATCACATTTTGGATGTGGAACTTCACTGTGCGCTCACTGATATTGAGAATCACGGAAATTTCCCAGTTTGTCTTGCCTGCCATCACCCAGCTTAGCACTTCGGTTTCGCGCTCTGAGAGCGGTGAGCGTTTGGCCGCAGTGCCAACAGGGGTTGCCCTGCACATAGCTTCATGGAGATACGGCGCCAGATACCGCAGCATCGTCTCGTGCCGATCATTGTTGGTCAAATCCGTTCCGATGAATGAGAAAAAACTGATCAGGCTGGAAGAGTTCCTTTGTGCCCCAATCGTAAGCCCGTCATAAACGTTGTGTTCTCGCGCCTGCCTGATGTAATCCTTTTCGACCTTCTTTTCAGTTCTTGCAAATGTGTCGGACCACCGCAAGAAATCCGCTCCCGAAAGCCGTGCCCGCTTGATTGGATCACAAGAAAAATAATTGTAGGTCATGTACTTCTTCAGCCATTCCTCTGAATAACCCACGTTCACGAAAGGTATCTCTTCGGCCTTCAGGCTCTCGGATGGTGCAGGAATCAGACCGGCAACGACACCTTCAGTCGGAACTTGGCTGCACAGATGCCGCAGTATGCGTTCCATTTCGGCACCGCTTTTGACCGCCAAACTTTGGTTGGCGATCTCTAGCAGGAGCACCAGATCGCTTTGTCCAAGCTTAATTAAATCTACGTCCATAAGCGGCTCCGGCAACTGCGGCTCTCCTGTTCGCAGGCGATGAAGAAGGCCTAGAGACCCTGAATCGGCACGGCAAAACATTACTAGCGCTTTGCCTGGCAGACTCTGAATCTGTTGGGCATGGCGCTCAGGACAGAGATAGTAGTCTACGCGCAATACGATGAGAGTTGATCGAGAACCGTTGCACGGGTCGGCATCATCAAATATTGTAACATTGTGTTTCTTTTTGGATTTCGGAACGGTTCTTCACATTTCTTGGTTGTTGAAAGCGACTCAAGAAATCGTTCGGTTGTGGACCAGCACGTTGGGAAATGTAAGACGTAAATTTCCCAAAACCGGTCCCTATGACGACCACATGGCTGCCGATCTCCTGGAATGGTGCCGTGAGACTCCCTTTCGGGCTCCAAGCGATTGGGCCTCAAATCGTAACCAGCGCGGCAAGGGACCTGTGGGTTGATTCTGGTTCAGGAAGTCTTCCGAGCGTGTGATAGAGCGCGATTTCCATCGCTTCGTAAGTGCGGAAGCCATACGATCGTCTGGTGACCACTCGAATTTTGTTGTTCAGACCCTCAACTGTGCCGGCAGAGATTTCGCCTTTGGCCCGGAACCAATTCAAGATCAGTGGCTCGTGACTGCGAAGCATCCGGGCAACTTTCTGCATCGGCTGGGGAAGTCATCAAGCCGGCACGCGACGAGTTGCTCCGTCAGGCGGCGCAAGGCGAAGTGTTCCACAACGATGATACCGGCATGCGTGTGCTGCGCTTGGTGCGTGATCCCGCCGACGAGCGCACCGGCGTGTTCACCAGCGGCATCGTCGCGCGGGTGCAAGGCCGGCAGATTGCGCTGTACTTTACCGGACCCAAGCATGCAGGCGAAAATCTGGCCGATGTGTTGCGCAAGCGTGCGGCCCAACTGAGTCCGCCGATCCAGATGAGGGATGCATTGTCGCGCAACGTGCCCAAGCTGCCTGCGGGCGTGGAGATCCTGCTGGCCAAATACCTGGCCCACGGTCGCCGACAGTTTGTCGAAGTGGCTCCGAGCTTTCCCGACCAATGCCGCTACGTGTTGGAAACACTGGGCCAGGTGTACAGCTACGATGCCCAAGCGCGCGAGGGAAGTTTGACCCCGGAGGAACGGCTGCGGTTCCATCAAAAAAATAGCCAGCCGCTGATGGACCAACTGCACGTCTGGCTGGAGACCCAATTCGCCGAGCGGAAGACCGAGCCCAACTCCAGCCTGGGCAAGGCCATGACCTATATGCTCCGGCATTGGAAGGGACTGACGCTTTTCCTGAGGCAAGTGGGTGCGCCCCTGGACAATAATCTGGTCGAGAGAAGTCTGAAACGCGCGGTCCTACACCGGAAAAACGCGCTGTTCTATCGCACGCTGAACGGGGCGCAGGTAGGCGACCTGTTCATGAGTCTCATTCATAAGGCCGAGTTGTGCGGCGCCAACTCGTTTGACTACCTGACCGAGTTACAGCGACACGCCCGGGAACTGGCGGCCACCCGACGGAGTGGATGCCCTGGAACTACCGCCAGACTTTAGAACTGCCTGGAGTATGATGAACTCCATCTGGCCATAAACTATTGCTTTCGGCCAGAGCCGAAGCGCATTCGGAAATGGCCGTCAAATGGGCCTTGCGCAAGGCTGATTCGCCTAGGGTTTTTGGCCAGGGTGTTGGCCGAAGGAAACTCCGGACCGGGCCGGCCTTACGTCCGCGTGTCCATCCACAATCAGCAAACCCTTCCCCGCCAATAAGCAAACCAGAAGAATAAGAGCAACCAGTACGATCCGCTCCCTGATCCTCTGATCGAAATCCTGGCGCACGATACCCTCGATCAATAGAGCTACTCACTTACCATAGGGAAGATACGCCTGTTTCGGGTCGAGGGAGCAACATTGTTGGACGCGGTGGCGTCCTCTTGTTAAGGTGGTACGAGTTTCTTTCCTATGGATATCCCAATGGAACAATGCTACACTCCATTGGGTACGCCAAAGGAATAGACTATGAAGCTTTCCCGTCCTGAAATCCTGCAAGGCACTCTCGATCTCATGATCTTAAAAGCTCTTGAGGCAATGGGGCCATTGCATGGCTACGCAGTCGCCCGCCGAATCGAGCAGATCAGCGATAACGTTCTGCGGCTAAATGAGGGGACGGTATACGCATCCCTCTTGCGTTTGCACCAGCAAGGCTGGATTTCTTCTGAATGGGGACCCTCCGAAAATAACCGCAAAGCTAAGTTTTATTCGATCAGCAAAACGGGCCGTAGGCAGCTGGCGAAGGAAACCCAGGACTGGGAGCAGATGGCCGGAATCATCAGCCGACTGCTCCGGCTTGAGGGTGGCGCATGATTGAATTCCTGCGATCGTTCCTCTCGAGACTTCGCGGCACAGTTGTGGGGAGACGCGCAGACTTGGAATTCGATGAGGAGTTGGAGACGCATCTTGCTCTACTCCAGGACAGGTTCATCCGTGAAGGCAAGACACCTGAGGAGGCAGCGCAGGCAGCGCGCAGGCAGTTTGGGGGTGTCGAGCAAGTTCGCGAGCGACAACGTGAGCAGAGAGGGCTATTTCCAGTGGAGACCTTGCTGGCGGATCTTCGATATGCCGTGCGCACGTTCGTCCGGAACCCTGGCTTTGCAATTGTTGCCCTGCTGACGCTCGCGCTCGCCATTGGCGCCAATGGCGCGAGGTCTGTGAAGCAGGCGGGAATCCTGGCAAGCTCGCGAAAGGCATCTTTGGCCAGGTGATCGATGAAGCCCTCTTGCGGGACGCGCGAAACATGCAAGCGGATCGGGCCAACTCACTGTTGGGCGTTGCTTCGAATGGGCGAATCGTTCTTGCTACCGCGGCTGTGGTTCCCATGATTCGCAATACGAACCATGGGACGATCTAGAATTCGACGCAAAGCTGTTCAGCTAACACCGGCACAGCAGATCGGAAGAATGCGCGCGAAGTTTCCGGGCTTCGCTGTCGTTTTCAACCGCGGCCGTATCATTTGGACGGGGGATTGGTGGCCCCATGCATTAAGCGACACCTATCGTGTACAGATCTCCTACACGCTGGGTTGGCGACCGAAGGTTGCCATTCTTGCCCCGCACCTGAAGCTGGCAGAAGGCAAGACTCGGTTGCCACATGTCTACAACGGGCAAATGGATATCTGCGTACACCGTCCGGAAGAGTGGATGCCAAGCTGTCTGATTGCAGACACGATCATGCCGTGGATCTCGCAATGGCTGAGATTTTATGAAGTCTGGCAACAAACCGGAAGTTGGGAGGGGGAGGGTACGCATCCCGAAGCAGAATCGCATCACCGCAAGGACGTCTAGTGTGACACGCAGTCCGCGCAATTATAATCCGCACACGCTCAAACTTTTGTGGGGTCGAGCCGCCGGGCGGTGTGCCATGCCAGACTGCCGTGTCGAGCTCTTCGTAACAGAGGATGATTATGATCCGGTCTGCATTATCGGGGAGATGGGCCACATCGCCGCATCGAGCAACTCTGGACCGCGGGCAAAAGAAGAACTCAGCCTGCGTGACCGCGACAAGTATGAAAACCTCATACTTCTCTGCCGGAACTGCCATCGAAAAGTGGATACTCTAAAACGTAGCTTTCCGGTGGCGCGCCTACTCGACATCAAAGCGAGCCATGAGGCATGGGTGCGCATTGCGCTTCCGGAACGCGGATCCGCGAATCTCAGTTGGAACGTGGTGAGATTGCAAGGTGACTTTCCGTTCGATCCCACGACGATCTCGGCTGCACTGTCGCCGGATCAGGAAGCCAGCTTGACCCAGATCCACGTCTCCGCTACACGCGATTCGTGGGCGTCCATTCAGGAGGAATTGAAGACGCAGATACACGCTCTTATCGAGAGCAGCGATCCTGTGGCATCTCGCATCGCGGTTTTCCCTCTTGCTCCGGTTTCGGCCTGCGTTTACGCCGGATATCTGTTGACCAATCGTCTTAACGTGCAGAGCTTTCAATATCATCGCGATGAGGCTACCTGGATCTGGCCAAAGGACCCGGGGGCGCTCACGATGCCAGATGTTGAAGAAATCGCTAAACCGGCAATTGCATCTGCGGACGTCGTTTTCTTGTTCGAGTTGTCAGCGCCGATCGACGCTCAAAGCATTCTGGATTCCATCGACGAGCCCAGCGCAGTCTATAGATGTTCGATTCCAGATCGATCGACAGGATGGCTGAAGAGCAAAATCCAGCTCGACGAGTTAGCGCGAAGATCGAGAGAGGTGTTTGAGGCCGCCGCGGCTTGTTATTCACGTTCTTCCGGCTGGCACATCCTCTATGCCGGTCCTGCGCCTGGCGGAGTCGTAGTGGGACAGCAGCTCAATCCCACCATGATTCCCAGAGTTCAGTTGTACGAATTCCAACGTCCGCGTCATATACCGAGTGTCATCATCACGCCACACGATTCTGCTTTGACCCGCTGGGCTGCCCCATCAACGTGATCGATGAGAAAGGGCACCGACTAAAATGCGGGTCCTATCAAACCCGACGAACTACATGCAAATTCCGATTCATAAATCCGGACGGGAGGATAAACGCAACGTTGCGTCAGCATTTGCTACCCGTTCAAGAAAGTGATCCAGCGAAAATAGCTGATGTGTTCTTCATACAAGAGCGGCTGACTTTTTCGGCGCTGGGAGCTTTCCTGGTGCACTACTAACCTGTGATAAAGGACGTTCACATTAAACAATACAGGTCTTCGCTCTAAGAGCAGTAGAGTTTGCGGTGCTGGCGGCACATTCGCCTGAAATCTTCGCGACCGCAGAAACTCAGGGGCGGTTAAAAGGAGCTGCATCCCTGTGCTCCCGAAAAAGGAATGTAAGGTCGCATCTTGTCGAACTCGCACAATGAGGATACGAATACGCTTCAGTATTGGATTGAGGCGAGCGCCCATCCAGATCCCCAAGTACTCGGCAGTGCGCAGCAGCAGATCGATACCGTCCGGAGGTGCGCGGGCAGTGCCCCGCGAAGTTATTGTGCAGTCATGAGAATGAACTCAGTTCCTCGCACCCATTTCTGAAGCGCTCGGCAAGATGTATGTTTGCCACAGAGTACATCCTCCCACCCGAGGGCGGGTCAAATTCCAATCCGCCTCCGCCAAGGAACACAGAAAATTCCTCGCTCCAATTGCTAACGGCTCTCCATCTCCGGCGAGAGCTTACCCAGTACATAGCGCTCTCCGAGCAAAGCGATTTTAGTCAAAGGGCAGGAGTCGAACGGCTCATTCCCTCGTTAATTCCACCGCCAACCGGCAGCTCCGGAGGCGGCAGCGACTAAAAGTTCATCAGCGCTCCTGAGTTGTTATCCAACAGCGGCTATAATCGAATCCCCACGATATGCTCATTCAGAAGAAACACCTTGCCGAATTGTTATTGGAAAGCAGCCTTCATGGTCCGGTTGATCGACTTCGATCTCGCGTCGGTTTTTCACCAGACATGCAAGCGGCACAGGCAATTCTGTTCAATCCCAAATATAAACGCCAAGCCAAAATCACAAGCTACCGTGAATGGTTGGAGACCAATCAACCGTGTGTATTCGGGCGCGTGGCGGCTAAAAACAAGAACATATTTGTGTGTCTGTTAGAAGACACCGAGATTCTTCACATGCAGAATGGCGACCAAGATGTCATGGATACAATTCAGGACCATCGACAAGTTTGGAAACGCCTTGCCCTCGAGGGCACTACCTCCTCATTTGTTGTTTTGTTGGTCAGCCCAAAGCTTGTGAAGCGCGAACCGGATGCCGGCCTTAAAGAGATATCTCGAAGACTAATGGAACTGTATATGCAAGTTGCGGTTCCGGATGATACCTTTCACACCCAAAGAGAATATGTGTTTTTGCGACGGTCGAAGGGTATTGTCCTCAAGTTTTCGACTCTTCCAAATATTTTTTGTGCTCAGGGCGATGGGCGCTGGTGGCACGATCACAGGACGCCCGGGGGGATCATGATTACCTCCAATGCCCTTGGCCATTTCATGTATGCCCGCACAAAAAAAGAGACATTGGATGCTACTGATTGCGCATGGGCGCTGGAAAACGCCATGCGTACGATAAGCAATGCTCATCCGAATCCTTCTGGTGGTAAAACGAAGTTCAAACATTGTCCAGCGACTTTTCTTGTACCACGACAAACCAACGATCCTAACCCCCTCAAATCCACTTCACCATTCGCTAATTTCTCCCCCGATCATTACGCAGGTTATTTTCATACCGACCACTTGATCCCGTCTGTGTTCTTTGAAAAAGAAAGAGACCCAAAGGAACTCAGCAGTTATGATGACTTGAGCCTTCGTTACATCTTCGATTCGACTGCTGATCCTCAAGGACATTCAGAACTGATGGCAGGTATTCCAGTGTCATGGTATGAGGTCAAACGGGATATGGACCGTTTGCCAGATTTTGTTGATCCAGAGCACACCTCGGTACTTGATCGAACTACGCGTGGGCGGCTATCGACATGGATCGAGCAACGTATTCGGCAACGCTGCTCTGGTTGATGCAATCTTTCTATTCTTCAACTGCCCTTGACTATCCTACTTTAAGCGGATCCTAGAACGCGTATTCGATCAAACCTTCCTCCTTCGAACAGAAACCCATCTGCTGCCGCGAGCAAGGACTTAATGCGATCGCCGAGGCCCGCGCTGCTAAATCCTGGCTGGACGACCACGGATTCAAATATGAGGCGGTTTCGTTGAGCGGGATTTAGTGCGCTTTCGAGGAACTCCAGATTTCCCTTTTCAAAATGTGAGGTCGAGTCAGGGCGATTTAATCGCCTCTTGACTGCTTCAAGAATCCGCCGATCCGCCCATTTATCGCATTTGACGGCCTGACCGCAGACTTCATAGGCATCGGCGACGCGCCCGCCCGGCTCGGGCTCACTCGATGCTTTGCAATGGTAAAAGGAAACCCTCACCTGTCGACTGACGATTCTAAATGTAACAAAGTCCGCAATCTCACCGGGGCCGTGATCATAGAAGACGATATCTGCGTCGGACTGGACTAGCTGCTCCTTAAGATAAGCGTGGACTGACCGTCCGTTGCCACTGGGGTCGCCAAATTCCTTCTGAATGTCGGTTCCCGATGCCCGCCAATCCACAACCTCAAATTGATTCATATCGAACGGAGCTACATCAGACGACATCGGCGGAAAATACGAAACGCTCTGGAAACTGCCGAAGTCTTGGGTGTAAAAAACCGGAGGGCGATGATTCAAGAATTCATCCAGCGGCATCTCTTCGTCAACTAGCACCTCCTGCACGTTCTCTTCGCTCGCGTTTATCAGGCGATCCGTCGCAAGCGAAAACGCGGCACCGTAATTGACGCCGTTGCCGGATATTATGAAGCTCACTTGTTGTGCGTTGGTTTCTGCAAAGTTTATATGCAAATCGAGATCCAGCAATTGACAAGTAACCAGCGCGCCCTTGGGATTTGTAAACGTCACAATATGCGGCGACATGTACAAGCTAGCATCCCAGTCAGCAAACACCACGGTGTCAGGAATAGTGGTGAGATCTTCGCCTGTAGGAAGGAAGTCCAGCCCGCTAAAAGTTCGCGGTACTCTATCACTGATGATTTTCCGAGCTAATTGCCTACACCAAGCGATCAGTTGTGGGATTTGGGTGTTCTTGTTACTCCATAATTTGGAGGCACTACTCAGACCGATTGTGATGCGCTCCCCGCCGGAAACTGCTGAGCCGTACCAGTGACCTCGACGAAATGCCCGACTGTCTCCTTGATCAATCGCCTGCTCAACGCTGGAACCAGCGAGGGTTCTATACGCCTCGCTGTTGTTTCCCAGTGCCGTTTTTCTCATTCCGATGTTGAAGAATCGTAAGTCCTCCAAATCCAACAGTACTCGATTCAGCCGTTTCAACGACGGGCCGCGCGGAGTAAAAGGCGCGTTCTCATTTGCGTACTCCCACGCCAGGTGCTCGTATAATCCATCTAGCCGCAATGATGAGCAAATGAAAAGCAGGCCGGAGTCGCGATCATAGTAGTTAATGATGAGATCGTAGGATGTGGAATCAAGGTAGTCGACCGTGGTCCACTCGGGTCGCGTTTGCTGGCGTACCACGTACACCGCCGTGAATAGTTCGTCGCTGATATGCCGATGAATAATTTTCATTCCGTTCGGAAGTTGAATCGAGCGGCCGATGTCAACTCCCGAGCCCAGGGTTTTCTTTGGTCTGATCAGCGTCGCACGGAGCCATGAGCAGGCCAGATCACGCCGCCGTTAAGCATGCAAGGGCGAACAACACCTGCTGCTTCCTGCCGGCAGCTACTTCCATTTGCGTCCATCCATACACATCTCGATTCGCGCTGTGCTTACTCATTCTTTGCACCAGAAAGGACCTCGTACTCGACATGGCCCTGATGAACGCACTTGCTCAGTTCGTCCAGTGGTATGGGAGGCACAGGTTGGCCTTCGGGAACTGAGCTGCACCGCATGAATTGGTCAAACCCAGGCGCCGAGAATATGAAGATTAACTGAATCGGTTCGGTCCCAGTGTTCCTCAGGCTCACCCAAGTGTTTAAAGGGAAAAAAACGATTCCACCTGCGTGAACCTCGTAATCTCGTCCATTTAAGCTAACGTGTGCACTACCGGTTTGCAGAAACAGGATTTCATCTTGTCCGAGATGACGATGCTTCGGAATCACCCCGCCAGGAGGAATCGTTTCTGTTCCAAGGACAAGATGCTGCGAGCCGCTGTTTTGAGGAGTGACCTTCAGGACAAACTCGGATGTGGGATTGGGCATCTTCTCGCGCGGTCGCCTGATCCGCTTCTCACCTTGGTCTCTCTCTAAAACCAAAATCTTGGCACCCGGAGATTGCGCTAGACATGTGGATGCGATTAAACAAATCACTGCGAGGAATCTCTTCATAGGTGTCTCATCCTTCAAAATTATTGCTTAGAGAGGATTGGCGGCAGCAAACACGCGGAATCGATTAGATCTGCGCCCTGCCGCCGTCAATGCACAGTTCAACACCGGTGACGAAACTGGAGTCATCCGATGCCAGAAACAACGCCGCTTTTGCAATTTCGTCAGGCTCTCCCATGCGTCCCATCGGGACGGTGGAAACGATCCGCGCAATTACGTCTGGAGATTGCCGGTTCACCCATGGCGTACTGATCGGCCCCGGACTAACGACGTTTGCGCGGATACGACGGTCCTTCAGATCTGTAGTCCAGGTCCGCGCGAAAGAGCGTATGGCGGCCTTACTCGCGGCATAGACGCCGAAGGCGGCAGTACCCTTAACACTCGCGACGGAGCCGTTAAGAATGATAGAGCCACCATCCTTTAGGAGCGGCAAGGCCTTTTGCACCGTGAACAGTGTTCCTCTCACATTGATATTGAATAATTTGTCGAAATGCTCTTCCGTGACGGCCCCAAAGGGAGCAAATTCGCCTACGCCGGCGTTGGCGAAAACAACATCGATTCGCCCTGTCACCTTGGCGATAGCCTCGTAAAGGCGATCGAGGTCAGCCGATTGAGCAACGTCGCCTTGAACTCCAGAAATGTTGGTGCCGATTGACTTCACCGCCTCGTCGAGTTGCTTCTGACGGCGGCCCGTGATGAAGACATGGGCGCCCTCTTTGACGAAAAGCTTTGCCGTGGCCAATCCAATCCCTTCGGTGCCTCCAGTGATCACGGCCGTCTTGCCTTCGAGTTTTTTAGCCATCGTTTTCCCCGTTCTTGCTGAGTTGTCGCAAACTTCCCCGCGGCATTACTTCCTTTGTCAATTTGCTCAACTCTTGACTGCAGACAATCAACTTCAGTATTCGACCCACTCTGTGAAATATGACGCCAAGGCGGTGCGCCGGGAGATAAGGCCGTCATAGTAGTCGGACCAGCTTGTGATCCTGCCGTTTTCGGTACGAACTACGGAAGCCCCACGCAGCGAGAGTGGAACCTTCCACTTGCAGTTACCAAAAGCTGGTTCTATCAAGGTTGCTTGGAGTGTCCATTCGGTAAGCGCGTTCGAGCCACTCACAAATGTCCCTTCAGTTTGTAAGAAGGAGTCCGGGTAGAGCTCGCGCGCCTTCCGAAAAAATTCTGCCAACCGGTCCTTTGTGTTGAACTCCAGTCGGACCCCGTAGTCTTTGAAGCTGAACTGGTCGGCAAATATTGCTACTGCGTCCTCTATGTTTCCTTCGTTCAAGTGCGAGATAACCGCCAGCGCTAACCTGTCTGAAGCTGCGGTTGCAATATCAAGCTCACTCATCTGTACCTCTTTTCCTTATGCAAAACTCGTTAAAGACACGTCGTAATTTTCGGGGACGAGTTTCAAGCTGCTCGTCCCTTAATTGACGAAAGCCTTGACCGCAGCCATTGGCCCATCTCCTTAATTGCCTTATCGACTTCAGGCACCCGGCCTGCGCCCAAGATGAAATTATGTTGGCCTTCTGAAACAGAATGTAGGCCGACATCTACGCCAGCATCTTTCGCTCGCCTCGCGAACTCCACGATTTCGCCCACGAATAATTCGTGATCGCCGTAGTACACCTTCATGGGGGGCAGGCCGGCGAGATCGGCATAAAGCAGATTGACTCGAGGATCATTCCAGGCATTGTCTATACCGCCCAGCCAAGCCTCGCGAAACCATTCCAAAATGCGCCTCGACAGAAGCTTGTCGTTTTTGGCGTTACTTTCGATGGTGTCATTCTTTAGCTCCATGTCATACCAACCTGAGATCGATAGAATGGCGGCGGGCATTGCCACCTGCTTGTTACGTAATTCAATGGCCAGGCTCACAGCCAAATTGCCGCCGATCGACTGGCCTGTAACGGCGATGTTTTCAGCACGAATCCCTTTCGCAAGGAGCCAGTGGTATGCCTTTTCCATGTCCTCGATTTGAGCTGGGAACTTGTGTTCGGGCGAACGCCGGTAATCCAGCACGAGTGCGCGCGCGCCAGCAGCCTTGGCGATATGGCCAAGAGCCTTTCGATCAAGGTGCATCGAGAAAATGACTGTGCCACCGCCATGGGCGTGCAGAAGTACGCGATTCACGTCGCAGTCGGTGGGAACACACCAAAGTGCTGGCACTCCGTCGATGTCCAGTTCGGAGTAGCAAACACCCTCTGGTTCCCTGGCTGCTAAATGCAAGTTCTCATAGACGTCTCGAATCGTTGCCAAATCTAGATCAGTACGTGACATACGTTTTGTCATCGATGCGAAGAATTGCGCCATTTGTTTGTTTTGTGTGCTCACCATGCCGTAACGCCTCCTTGTTGTTGTGCGAGTTCTGTTTCTTCCGTGAATTAGGAGCAAAAGGAAAATGCTCCGTTTATCCGACATCTTCCCCGCCATTTCATGAACAGAGAAAATACAGGTTCGGTCGACTTCACAACTCTTCCAGACAAAATCAGTAGACAGTACGCTGGATGAGAAGTTGTGTCTTGGACTGCGGCTTTGGGCCGAATACTTGGATTTTGTGAACCAGGAGGCTACTGGACTTCAGAGACC
The DNA here is from genome assembly GCA_036522115.1 of Candidatus Angelobacter sp. Taxonomy (GTDB): domain Bacteria; phylum Acidobacteriota; class Terriglobia; order Terriglobales; family Acidobacteriaceae; genus Angelobacter. The sequence continues at coordinate 642 of DATDGL010000087.1, read as the reverse complement.
GCCTCCGCAGCACTGCGAAAGTATGCCCGCGAGACAGATGCTGTCACTATCCCATGCTGATCCCGTATGATTTCTGCTGCACGCTCTCCGATCATCACACAGGGAGCCATGGTATTGCCGGTGGTCACGCGTGGCATGATCGATCCATCCGCGATGCGAAGGTTGTCGACGCCGTAGACTTTGAGGAAGCCGTCCACCACACACATGGCGTGCCGGCCCATTTGGGCGGTGGACGTTTGATGCCAAAAACTAAAGGTTGTGTCACGGATGTAGTTTTCGAGTTTTGGACGTTCCAAGTTGTCGGGAATGACCTCTCGCCTGACAAACGGACGAAGAGCGCTGGAGTTACCTATCTCGCGACAAAGTTCTAAACATGCGAAGGCGGCCTTCCGATCATCTGGGTCACAGAGATAATTCGCTTCAATCTGAACGGGATCGGTGGGATCGGAACCGGTAAGGCGAACACGACCACGACTCTTGGGTTGAACCACGTTGCCAATGAGTGCGGATTCCAGCCGAAGGCGATCACCATTCCTGGGTGATTCCAATCATGATTCCAGTCTGATTCCGATCAGTGTTCCTGTGTGAAAGCGATCACGGTTCCTGCGCGAAGCCGATCACTAATCGGGCATCTCCGGAACG
>DATDGL010000086.1:0-6940 GCA_036522115.1 Candidatus Angelobacter sp. | reverse complement strand
AATCTTTCATGCGATTGCCTTGGGAATGCAGCATCAGGGCGTATGCCCAACCAGTCGCTAGTACAAAAAATGAGCGGGACCGCAGCCGCCCCCGGCTGCGTCTTCTTGCCGCCGACGCCCAAGATACGGTGTCCCTTCCCCTTCAGCCGATACTCTCGCCCTCTCTCATCCTGAGTCCCGCTTCAGCGGGCGAAGGATCCCCGTACTCTTTCCCACAAAACACTGCCTCAGGGAATTCTCACCATACTGTCACCTCCTCAATTCCAAAGCTGAACTGGAACTACCCATGAACTACCCATCGCAGGGCAATCGCATGAAAACTTTTTTGCCTCCAAAACTTGAGCTTTCGAGCTACCCTGCATGCGAACCACCTCTGGATACTGCCTGTTACTGCGCAGCATCCAGTACAACCTCACCACCAGCTTGCGGGCGACCGCTACTTTGGCCACCCCGTGGTGCTTGCGCTGGGCCAGGCGCTTGTACACCCGCCCCAACTCTGCGTCTCCTCGTGCCGCGCTCATCCCCGCCTGCACCAGAAGAGATCTCATAAAACTATTGCCTTGTTTGGTGATCGAGCCCAAGCGACGATGTTCCCCACTGGAGTCTTCCCGCGGGATCAGCCCCAGATAGCTGGCCACATGTTTCCCTCGCTCAAAGCGGCTCACATCGCCCAGTGTCAGCACCGTGGCCAGAGCCACGATCGGCCCCACCCCAGGATGACTCATCAGCAACACCGCTTTAGGGCAGCGTTGAGCTTCGGCTTCCACTTCCCGGCTCAACTCCGCGATGCGGGTGTCCATCTGCTTCAGAATCTCCAGCAGATCGTCCCGACGTCGCTTCGTCCACGGCTCCAGGGGCAAGCTCTTCAGTTGCTCCATTCCTGCCTTGGTCCACAGCTGCCTCTTTTTCTGCATGCCCTGGTTCATGGCAATGTGTTGCAACTGATTCTTGGCCCGGGTGCGCATCTGCACCAGCGTTTGCCGGTGCTTCAGCAACTGCCGCAGATCCCGCTCCCCCATCGAGGGTACCCAGATCGTGGGAAACCGCTTCTCCAGTAATAACTGCAGCACGTTCCGCGCATCCCGTAGATCACACCTCTGATTGCGCGGCGCCGCTGCCCGGATCGCCGTAGCATCCCCGATCAGCAACTTGTGCCCCAGTTTCTCCAACAGTCGCTCAAACCACAGCATATTGCCGCTGCTTTCCACGCCTACCATCACCGGCCCGCTCAGCTGTTCATAGAATCGCTGCGCCTCACCGCCGGCGTGACCGAGTCGGTGTTCCGTCGTTTCTCCGGTTTCGGTGTCTACCATGGCAATTTGTTGAAAGCTCAAATGGAAATCACAACCTATAATCTTCATTGACTGCTCCTTTCGGCCCCGAGCTCTTCGGTTTGAAGCAACCACAGTGTACTTGGGGTCGGGGAGCCGTCGTAGTCATCCAATCAACAGAGCGTAAGGAGCGCGCGTGACCAGCACTCATCAGTCAAATCAGTGTCATCAGTGGTAAGCCTCGCTAACTGCTTAGCGTCGGATGCTTCAAATGGAAACCAGTCGCCTCCTGGTATGCCTTGGCCACCGCCAGCAATTTGGCTTCGCCATAGAGCTGGCCTAAGAACGTCAGGCTGACGGTGGTTCCAAGACCTCCACCTTGAAGTTCGCCGTCCCTGACTTGCGGTTTGGGGGCATCGTCGCCGCGGAGGCCATTGGGGACGATCACCGCCGGATGTCCGGTGAGATTGGTGACCACGAGTTGCGTGCCGAACGTTGGCGCCACGATCACATCCACCTGCTCGAAGACCTTGGCCATTGCGTCAATGGCCATCATGCGGGCGCGGTTGGCCTGGATGTATTCGACTGCCGGAATAAAACGCGCGCTGCGGAAGGTATTGGGCCAGTCGTCGGGGGTCTGGCGGGTCAGCAGCTTATCCCGGCCGCTGCGCGTGAGGTCATCGAAGGCGGCAGCGGCTTCTGCCAGCAAAATCGTTCGCATGGCCTGATAAGGATATTTTGGCAACTCGATGGGAATGAGATTGGTCCCCATGGCGCGCAGCTTGGCTAGGGCCGCATCATTAAATTGTTTGTCGTAGAGGCGGCTGGCGCGGCCCAGTTGACGGAGGGCGTTTTCCTCAGCCCGCTTCTTCTTCTCTTCCTCGGTAAGGTTCTTTTCTTCTTGAGGCGGCTCCGGCTGTGGCGGTGATGGAGGCTCGAAGTCGGCTTTCAGGTAGCCGATGCGCAGCTTGCGCCAGTCAAGATTGGGGTCCCAATTGAAAGCGACATTTTGCACCGAGCGGTCCTGTCCGTCAGGACCGTAGATGGCGCTCAGCACCAGGGCGCAGTCTTCTACGCTGCGGCAGAGCGGCCCAAGCTTGTCCATGCTCCAGGAAAGCGCCATGGCCCCGGTGCGCGGCACCAGGCCGAAGGTAGGTCGCAGGCCCGTGGTCCCGCAACGCGTGGAGGGTGACGAGATGGAGCCCAGGGTCTCTGAGCCGATGGCAAAGCCGACGCAGCCGGCGGCAGTGGCGGAAGCTGAGCCGGCCGATGACCCGCTGGAGCCTTGCTGCGGGTTCCAGGGGTTGCGGGTCATGCCGCCAAACCATTTGTCGCCCTGGGCCAGCGCGCCCAGCGTGAGCTTGGCAATGAGCACGGCTCCGGCTGCATCCAGCCGCTGCACCACGGTGGCGTCTTCATGGATCATCTGGTTCTCAAAGCCGCCTGCTCCCCAGGTAGTGCGATATCCCTTCACCGCCAGCAGGTCTTTTGCGCCCCAGGGAATTCCGTGCAGCGGGCCGCGATATTTTCCCGCGGCAATCTCCTGGTCTGCCTCTTTGGCTTTGGCATGGGCGCGATCTTCCGTGAGCGTGATGACAAATTTGAGCAATGGATCATAACGTTTGAGCCGTTCCAGATACATGTCCGTGAGGGCGGTGGAAGAAACCTTCCTGGTGCGCACCAACTCGCCCAGTTGGCGGACTGAAAAAAAAGCCGCGTCCTCAAGGTTTTTGGGGACACTGGAATTCACCTTGGGTGCGGCCTCTCTCTTCGCGGGACGCCGCTCGCTTTGCAGCTTCATTCCCGCAGGGACCGGATCAAAAACGATTGCCGGAGCGATCTGGTTCCCGATCTTGAGCTCGTAGATCATCTCGTAGTCCTTGGCAAAATCGTTCAAGGACTGGAGCATCATCTCTTTGTATTCGTCGGCTATGGGGACATCGGCGATCAAGGCGGCATTGTCAATCATGTCGCGCGTGATCTTGTCCTTGGGTTCGGCCATGGCCCAGAGAACTCCGGGCAGCAGCGTTGAGGTAAGTCCGAACTGCGAGCACACGGCAAGAAAGGCGCGGCGATTCAGCATGAGAATTGGCTCCTGTTTTTAGAACGAAAGATTCTATACGAAGTGACCAGTTCGTATAGAATTTCCGGTCGTCGAAATCATCTTTTGGAGTCATCCATGAAATTCGTTCGCGCGTTTGCTGTGGGTTTGGTAACTTTCGCTGCTTCCCTGCTCTGTGCGCAGTCGACTGACTATAAGAATCCCGACCAGGGAACGTTCGTGGTCAAGGACTTTCAATTTAAGTCCGGGGAGACGCTGCCGGAAGTCAAAATCCACTACTACACTTTGGGAGCGCCGAAAAAAGACTCGAGCGGCAAGGTGCGCAACGCTGTGATCATCCTGCATGGCACCGGGGGCTCAGGCCGCCAGTTCCTGGCGCCGTATTTCGCAGGAGTCCTGTTTGGTTCGGGACAACTTTTGGACGCATCGAAATACTTCATCATCCTGCCCGACAACGTCGGCCACGGACAATCCAGCAGGCCCAGCGACGGAATGCGCATGCGATTTCCGCATTATGAATACGACGACATGATTGAACTTCAGTATCGCCTGGTCACGCAGGGGCTGGGCGTGGACCATCTGCGGCTGGTGATGGGGACATCCATGGGCGGCATGCACACCTGGCTGTGGGGTGAGCAGCATCCTGACTTCATGGATGCGCTCTTGCCGCTGGCCAGCCAGCCCATTGAAATTGCCGGACGCAATCGCATGATGCGCAAGATGATTATGGACGATGTCCGCACTGATCCTGAATGGAACAACGGCGAATACAAGAGTCAGCCGCGCGGATTGGCCGCCGCCGAGGGCGTGTTGCTGATTATGGGTAGCTCACCGCTGCGCATGCAGAAGGAAGAACCTACCCGCGAAAAGGCCGATGCCTTTCTGGACCAGAGAATTGCCCAGGGGGTAAAGACCACAGACGCCAATGACATGCTTTACTACTTCGACGCTTCGCGAAATTACAACCCCGAGCCGCTGTTAGAAAAAATCACCGCGCCATTGACCGCCGTCAATTCCGCTGATGACCAGATCAATCCTCCGGAGTTGAAGATCATTGATCAGGACATTCAGCGGGTGAAGAAGGGCAAATACGTCCTGCTTCCCATTACGGACGAGACCCGCGGCCACGGCACGCACACCTTCCCCGCGATCTGGCATCAGCATCTGGAGGAGTTGCTGCAGCGCTCGGAACGCTAGCAATCCTTACGATGGATCACGCTGGCTGGACTGATCTTCACTGTTTCTCCAGAGCGGCATTGAGGGAAACTTCTGATCCTGCGCTCACGGTAATTTCGCGGGTCCAGTCCTTGTAACCGCTTAGCGATACCTTGATGGTGTGCTTGCCGGAAGTCAATTTAAGGCTGGCCGGGGCATTCCCTACGAAATTGCCGTCGGCGGAAACGTCAGCGGCGTCTGGCGTTGACTTCACTGAAACCGTGCCCATCCCCGCGGTTTCGCCTGGGGCGTGATCGGTAGCGCCGTCCTTTCCCTTGTCCTTATCTTTTTCTTCAGCCGCGACGATCTTGGTGTTTGGTAGCGCGGGGACGGATTCCCGGTCCTTGGCGGAGATGGAAAGCGGGGCTCCCGTGGCCCCTGCCAGAGCAGTCAGGATGGCGCGATAGTTGCTTTTGTCGCCCTGGAGGAGCAGGGCGAACCCCTTGCCCTCGCTTGTAGTGAATTCTATGGCGATAAAATGCAGCTTGGTTTTGTGGAACAGGCCAAAGAGCGCAAGCGGCGAAATCAGGATTCCCAGCGCCACCATGGTGCCGACGCGGCGATGCGCCTCCTGCCCATAACTCAGCCCGGTGACTGATTTTGTGGGTATCTCAACCTGTTGTCCATCTTTCAGCTTGAAAGTAATCAAATCTGAAGTCACCGTCAGATGATTGTCCCAGTCGTGGGGGTCAACTTTGGTCTGCAAGGTTCCGCCGTTGTAGCGAACGCGGTCCCATCTGTTTCCTTCGGAGTCGGACAAGGTATAGCCGGTGATGGTGACGCAGAGAACCAGCGCAAAAATGCGATACGTGGTACGCATAGCTCTCCTGAGTTGCTGATTGCTTCGGGAGCATTGTTACACCTGAAAGGTGCAAGTGGCTGACAAGAATGTTAAAGCTGGAATAAGAAGTGTTACTAAGAGCGGCAATGAATGCTTTTTTAGTTTACCTCGAAGCACAGCGATCCGGCTGAGTGCTAATTGCTTCTCGCTAGTAGCTGGTTTTTCTCGAATGTTCCCACAAAGGCGCTGCGCTTGTCATGGAGCGTCCAGGTATCGTTCAAGCCCTGGCCCTGATATTCATCGGTCAGGGCGACAGCAGGCATAGCATGGGTGGTTGGCGTGAGCGGCGGATAGAAAGTGGTTTCATTTCCGCAGAGGTGATCTTTCTCGCCGATGGGGCGGGTTTCCACGGTCACAAAGTCTCCCGCATGGACCGTGGCCCTGCCGTGATGTTCCTGCAACACCTGCATGCTGATGGGAACGTCCATCACCTTCACCACGTGGCGAAGCAGTTCCCCGCCCATCTCCTGGGCAAAATTGATCAACGCCTCGCGCTGCTGCGGCGTGGCCTGACGGTCAACCAGCAGCACCGATTTTGCCGGATAAGGCTTGCCGTAAGGATCGCCCAGCGTAGCCGAAGCCTTGACCGCGCCCACAACGCTCAGGCCGGACAGAGGAACGCCATCCCAGGTTCCGCTGGTGATGTGCCAGGCAACAATGGCTTCATCGCCCGCCAATCCCATTTCGCCATTGGCAAAACATTGCCCGGTATAGACGTCGGCGCTGCGGGTCTCGACGTACTGGCCTTTGATCTGGGCGAAGGCTGAGGTGGCAACAAGGACGGTGAGGATAAGCAAAGTTTTACGCATGGCAAACTCCTCTATCTATTTTATCCGAATCGGGGAATCAGAACCCGCTCGCTTGTCCCCTCTGGTTTCTGATCCAGCCCTGTGCGTCTTCTCCGTCGCCGGCGTGCAAAATTTAGACCTTTAGCCAGCCACGGAACCCCCTGGCGGCATAGTAAGATTCCGCACCGTTGTGATATAGGAAAACAGTGTCGTAGCGGCGATCACAAAAGACGGCGCCGCCGAGTTTTCTGATAGCAGAAGGTGTTTTCACCCAACTCGACGTTTTCGTATCGAAACTCCCAAATTTCTCCAACTCTCGGTATTGTTCTTCCGTTAAAAGCTCAATGCCCATGGCGGCTGTCATATCAAGAGCGTTGTCTTCCGGTTTATGTTCTTTCCTTGACTCCAGCGCTTCACGGTCGTAGCAAAGACTTCTGCGGCCTTTAGGACTTTCCGCTGAACAATCATAAAAAATGTATTCTCCCGTCTTTTTATCCTGGCCAACCACATCCGGTTCACCGCCAGTCCTTTCCATTTCATTGAGTGACCACAGTTTTTCAGCATTAGCTTCCAGCTTTGCTTGTACTTTAGCCCATTCAAGACCTTTATGGCGGTTTATGTTTTTCTCAAAACGGGCTTTCAATGCTCTGAGTATTTCCTCACCTTGTTTTTTTGAAAGAGTTACGTTTGGCATAGGAGGGCCGGCCTCTGCAGCGTCGATTCCATGGCGCCTTGAAAAGAGCCGATGAAGAACGCGACAGCA
>DATDGL010000085.1:0-18759 GCA_036522115.1 Candidatus Angelobacter sp. | reverse complement strand
GCCGGCATCGCTGGACCACATGGATTGTGTTGGTGAGGACGATGTGTCCTTGCTGGCTGAGCGGCAGACTGTGGCGACGCTGCTGCCTGGAGCGAATTACTTTCTGGGACACCGTGAGTTTCCCCATGGGCGCCGGTTGATCGATTCCGGCGTGGCGGTGGCGCTGGCCACGGACTATAACCCGGGCACCTCGCCCACGCCCAGCATGCCGTTCGTGATCTCGCTGGCCTGCACGCACATGAAGCTGAGCGTGGCCGAGGCAATTGCGGCCAGCACCATCAATGCCGCGTGCGCGCTGAAGCTGGAAGCGCGAAAGGGAAGCATTGAGCCAGGGAAGGATGCTGACCTTGCGGTGTTTGATTTCAAGGACTATCGGGAGATCGGGTATTGGGTGGCGTGGAGTCGTTGTGCGCAGGTCATCGTGGGCGGGAAACCAACACCCACCACGGAGGCACGGAGACACTGAGAAGACTAGCGGCTAAGGGCCAAAGGCATCTTTCAAACCAATTGTTTAAAAACAGCAAAACCGTTACTTTATGGGTTAATGTCTCCATTTTCTCGAACAGGGTGGAAGCCTGCGGCTTTGGTCTGCATCCTGATCTTGCTTCCGGCTCTCGCCGGTAGCCAGCAGACAGATTCGGCGCAGAGCGCGCCTTCGCAGACGCCACCGTCGCCAAGTCAGCAGTCGCAACCCGCTCCGCCGACCGCGCCTGCGCCCCCAAAACCTCAAGAACTGCCGCAGCCTCAGCCGCAGGCGGCACCGGCGCCCGCTCCGGAGCAAAGCGCTCCCCAAACGGCGCCTGCGATCCCAAGTCCACCTACGCCGCCGCAGGCGGGGGCGCCGGCGCTCCCGTCACAAATGACGACTCCGCTCCACGCGCAGGATGATGAGATCGTTTTCACCGCGGTGGGTGACGTGATGTTGGGGACTACGTTTCCGGATGCGTCAGGTGGTGATCTGCCGCCGAATGATGGTGCTGATCTGTTGCAGGAGGTTACGCCGATCCTGAAGACCGGCGACATCACTTTCGGGAACCTTGAAGGTCCACTGGTTGATGGAGGCGTTTCGGCCAAGTGTCGGGGCAAGCGCGAGGGCACCTGTTACGCCTTCCGCGTGCCCACGCGCTATGGCAAATACCTGAAGGACGCAGGATTTTCCGTGATGGGCGTGGCCAACAATCACGCCATGGACTTTGGCCAGGAAGGGCGAAGCAGTTCACGTCAGGTGCTGGACTCGCTGGGCATCGCGCACACCGGCGAAGTCGGAGACATTGCCCACCTCACGGTCAAAGGCAAGAAGGTCGTCGTGATTGCCTTTGCCACCTACCCCAATGCCTACAACCTGCTGAACCTGGATGACGCGCTGCAGGTGATACGCGACGCGCGGGCGGAGGCAGACCTGGTGATTGTTTCATTTCACGGCGGTGCGGAAGGGGCCACGCACCAGCATGTCCCTCCCGGCGATGAGATGTTTCTGGGCGAAGATCGCGGTGACCTGCGCAAGTTCACCCACGCCGCCATCGATGCCGGGGCGCAGGTGGTAGTAGGCAGCGGTCCTCATGTGGTCAGGGGAATGGAGCTGTATCAGGGTAAGCTGATTGCTTATTCGCTGGGAAACTTTGCCACATATGGGCCCTTCAACCTGAGCGGCGAAAGCGGAATTGCGCTGATTCTGGAGGCGCACCTGGGACCGGATGGAAACTTTCGCGGGGGCAAAGTGTATCCGGTGAAGCAGGAAAAACCCGGAGGGCCAAAGCTCGATCCCGAAATGAAAATTGTGCCGGTGCTGCGCGAGCTTTCGACGAGCGACTTCGGAAGCTCTGCCGTGGTGGTTGGCGCTGACGGCGCACTGACATTGCCAACGCAAGCGGCAATCAGCAAATAGCAAGTAGCAAAATACAACAGCCAAAACAAAGACGGAACCACAAAGGACACGAAGGAACACAGAGGTTTAAATGCTGAGTGCTGAGTGCTGAAATTCAAGGAGCTTCATGGTTATCCTAAAACGATTGATTCATCTTTCATTCCTCTTGTGTGCTGCGCTGGCGTTGGGCCAGCGCCTGCCGCAGGATGTTATTCCCCAGGATTACAATCTGATGTTCACGCCCGACCTGGCATCCGCCGCCTTCACCGGTGATGAGACGATTCAGGTGATGCTATCGAGGCCTACCAGTTCCATCACGCTGAATTCCGCCGAGATCGAATTTCAAAAGACCACGGTCACCCAGAACGGCAGCACTATGGAAGCGCGGGTGAGTCTGGATGCGGAGAAAGAGCAGGCGACCCTGACCGTTCCGGCGCAACTGGCGGCTGGGCCGGCAAGCATCCGCATTCAATTCAGCGGAGTCCTCAACGACAAGCTGCGCGGCTTCTATCTGGCCACGACCAGGCTGCGGCGCTACGCCACCACGCAGTTTGAATCTACGGACGCGCGCCGGGCTTTCCCCTCCTTTGACGAGCCTGCCCTGAAGGCGACCTTTGAGATCACCTTGGTCGTGGACAAAGGCGATACCGCCATCTCTAACGGCCGGATCGTCTCTGATACACCCGGACCGGGTGACGGCAAGCACACGTTGAAGTTTTCTCCCACGCCCAGAATGTCAACTTACCTGGTGGCCATGGCGGTGGGAGACTTTCAATGCAATGAAGGCGAATCGGAGGGAATTTCCGTGCGCGTCTGCGGCACGCCGGACAAAAAGCCGCTGGGCGAGGTAGCTCTGCGCTACGCCGAGGAGATCCTCAAGTACTACAACCAGTACTACGGGATTAAATATCCCTTTGGCAAGCTGGACGTGATCGGCGTGCCTGATTTTGAGGCCGGCGCCATGGAGAACACCGGCGCCATCTTTTACCGCGAATCGCTGTTGTTCATCGATGACAAAAACTCTTCTGTTAAATCGCACGCGGACGTCTTCCTGGTCCTGGCGCATGAGATGGCGCACCAGTGGTTTGGCGATCTGGTGACCATGAAGTGGTGGGACAACATCTGGCTGAATGAAGGCTTTGCCAACTGGATGGAGAAGAAGCCCATGCAGGCGCTGCATCCGGAATGGAATGCGATGCTGGAGGCAGTGAAGGACAGCGATCAGGCGCTGCATACCGATGCCCTGCGCAGCACGCATCCAATTCGCGCGCGGGCGGAGACCCCGGACGAGATCAATGAGCTCTTTGATTCGATCTCCTATGACAAGGGAGCGGCGGTCATGCGCATGATCGAGTCCTACGTGACTCCAGAGGTCTTCCGGCGGGGCGTGAACAGTTATTTGCGCAAGTTTCAGTACAGCAACGCCACGGCTGAGGATTTCTGGACGACTATGGCCCAGGCCTCAGGCCGTCCCGTAGACCGGATCATGCCTACATTCGTGAACCTGCCGGGCGTGCCGCTGGTGAAGGTGAAAGCGGAGTGCGTGACGCTGGCGGCCCAGAAGACCACGACCACTCGCGGCAAGAAAAAGCGTATGCGCAAGCCGGCGCAACCGCACCCCAAGACTGAGATTACGATTTCGCAGCAACGCTACTTTGGCGACGGCAGTACGGATTCCACCAACCAGCTTTGGCTGATTCCTGTATGCATCAAGACAGACGACAACAAGCCGTTCTGCCAGCTCATTGGAGAGAAGCAGCAGGTGGTGCCGGTGGTCGGTTGTTCCAACTGGGTATTTACCAATGCCAACGCAGTTGGCTACTTCCGGACGGAATATGATCCCGCCATTTTCAAGAAACTGACCGATGTGACCATGACCGGGCTGACCGCGGCGGAGCGAATGTCGTTGATCAATGATGAATCCGCGCTCGTAGCTGCGGGCAAAGAGAAAATCGGATCGCTGCTCGACCTGGTCAGCGCCGTGAGCTCGGATCAGGAAAGCGCTGTGGTGGATAGCTACGCTCCGGCCCTGGAAGCCATCCATGACCATCTGCTGACGGACGCCAGTCGCGAGGCTTACCATTCCTGGCTTCGCGCTGCTTTTCGTCCCATGCTGGCCAAGATCGGCTGGAGTCCGGCGCCGGGCGAGAATGAAGACCTGCGCAGCCTGCGTGCCGCGCTGGTCGTGATTCTGGGTAAAGATGCTGAGGATCCTGAGACCATCAGGGAATCCACCAGGATAGCGCGACAATATCTGCAAACTCCGGATTCAGTGGACCCGACACTGGCGGGGAGCATTCTGCGAGTGGCTGCGAGCGCCGGTGATAACGTCCTGCTCGACGAATACCTCAACAGCATGCGCCACATGACGGCTCCCGAGCAGTATTACAACGTAGGCCAGTCGCTTTCAGAGTTTCATGGCGCGCAACTGGTGGAGCGCGTGTTGCAGCTCGCTGTCTCTGAGGAAAGCCGCAATCAGGATGCTCCACACCTGATTTCCGAAGTCCTATCCAATCCTGCCAACCAGGTTGCAGCGTGGCAATGGATCAAGAGCCACTGGACGGAAGTAGAGAAGAAGATCACGATGTCCAGCGGCGGAGAGATCATCCACGCATCCAGCTCGTTTTGTGATGCCGCGCATCGTGATGACGTGCAGCATTTCTTTACTGAACACAAAGTGTCTTCAGCCGAGCGCGGCCTCAAGCAGGCGACGGAACGCATCAACTCCTGCATCCACTATCGTGACCACCAGCAGGCTGATTTGGCTACGTGGCTGGGAGGGAGGCAACTAGCAACGGGCAAATAGCAATTGGCACAACCTTACCACTGATGACACTGATTTTTCACGTTTGGGGAGAGAGGGATTAAATTTAAATTAAAGACCTGACCAAAGCCAAAAGCTAAGAGCCAAAAGCAGAGCCGAAGGCTCGCTTTATCTTGCATCCAGGAAGTAGCTGATGGCCACGTCCTGCCAATGCTCCTGGCGTTTGCGCAGGAATGCTAGCTGGCAGTGATTGCAGGAGATGGCAAGGCGGTTCGGCGCGGTCCAAGTCAAGGTCACATTGGCGGATTGTGCGTCCTGCTCCAGCAGGAAGACCTCGCCCTCCTTGGCCCTGCCAGAGAAATAACCCAGCTTGATGGACTCGCCTGCGGGCCGCAAGTCCACATGCGTGAGAAAAGGCGAGTCTTCTCCGCAGCGCGCCTCCATGACGGAGGCGGTCCAGCGGCCGTCAGGGCTGGTAGAGCTGGAAATGACCTGATCCGTGCAGCGCGGCCGCATATGCAGGTAAACCACAGTCAACGCGGCAAACATCAGGACCATCGCCCCGGCAAAGGCGAATGAGCCGCGAACCATCTTCTTGGCAAAGGGATCCAAAGATTAGATTGCCATAATTGCCGGAATTGCCAAAATCGCCGGAATTCGAAGAGATCGGGTCATCGGCAAAGCAGAACCAAAAACAACAGCAGATTCCCCGGCTTTGCTTTGATGGAATGGACAAACTTCTGTTGGGCCGCAATTCCGTGGGGGATTCCCGAACCGTCGACGCGTCTAAACGTGCGATCTGATTTCCTGCCAGAGCTGGTTGCGGCCGGCGTCGGTTTTTGTGGAGTAGGGCAGCATTGGCCCGATGCCATGCTCACGTTGCAGGGAAGAGAGCGCATGGCGCAGCTTGTTTCCTGAAAGCTTATCGCTTTTTGTCGCCACGGCCAGGAATTCCCGTCCGGTGCTTTGCAGGAATTGGATCAGTTGCCGGTCGCTGGCCTGGGGCGGAACATTGCAATCGATCAGGACAATCGCGAGTTGGAGCGTTTCCCGTTTTTCCAGATAAGGCTCAATGAATTTAGGCCACTCAGCGGAGATTTCCCGCGACAGCTTGGCGTAGCCGTATCCCGGCAGGTCCACCATCAGAAACGTGGGTTGCAGTTGATCGGGCTTGGAATAGACGCCGATAAAGTTGATGCTGCGGGTGCGGCCGGGCGCCGAGCTTACGTGCGCCAGCTTTTGCTGGAGCAGGGAATTGATCAGGCTGGATTTGCCTACATTGGAGCGTCCCAGAAAGGCAAACTCCGGTGGACCTTCCGGAGGAAACAGATGTGGGTCGGTGGCGGCGATCAGGAATTTGGCAATCGGTTTCACCACTGATTCTCGCTGATGGGCACGGGTAAGAAGGTTAGCCGCGAATTCAGACTCAAGAACAAAGACACCGCGGAGGGCGCCACACAAGTAAAGGTAAATTACAGGTACTGCTGCGAGACTGGCGGCTCCGCTGTGGGTGGAACTTGCGGCAGCTCTTCAGCCGGTGGAGTCACAACCTCCGGCAGAGGCTTCTCCAGGGCAATTTTCAGTACCTGGTCCATGTTTTCCGCCAGATGAATCTTCATGTTGTTGCGAATGCTTTCCGGCACTTCCGGCAGGTCCTTTTCATTATCTTTGGGGATAATAGCTTCAGTGATTCCGGCGCGCAGAGCGGCCAGGAGTTTTTCTTTCAACCCGCCGATGGGTAGCACTTTGCCCCGCAGGGTGATTTCGCCGGTCATGGCAATGTCTCGGCGCACAGGGATCTTGCTGAGAGCGCTGGCCAAGGCTGTAGCCATGGTGATGCCGGCGGAAGGGCCGTCCTTGGGAATAGCGCCTTCGGGAACGTGGATGTGGATGTCGCAGTTGCGGTAGAAGTCGCGCGGAACTCCCAGCCGCGAAGCCCGCGAGCGCACGTAGGACATGGCGGCCTGTGCCGACTCCTGCATCACGTCGCCCAGCTTGCCGGTCATGGTAAGTTTGCCTTTGCCGTCGACGATGGCTACTTCTGTGCTGAGGATGGAGCCGCCCACTTCCGTCCAGGCAAGTCCGGTGACCAGCCCAACCTCGCTCTTCTCATGGGCCAGCGTGTCGCGGAACTTGGTGACGCCCAGGAACTCGCCGACATTATCCACGGTCAGGGTGATGTTGCAAGTCTGGCCTTCCTTGACTACACGGCGGGCCACTTTGCGGCAGACGTTTCCGATCTCGCGCTCCAGGTTGCGCACCCCGGCTTCCCGGGTATAGGAGCGGATGATCTCGGTGATGGCTTCGTCCGCAAATTTGAGCTGATCTTCCGTCAGGCCGGTAGCTTCACGCTGTTTACGCACCAGGAACTGCTTGGCAATTTCTATTTTCTCCAGCTCTGTGTATCCATGCAGGCGCAGCACTTCCATGCGGTCCTGCAAAGCCGGCGGGATCGTGTGCAGCACGTTGGCAGTGGCGATAAAGAAAACCTGTGACAGATCGTACTCAACATCAAGGTAGTGGTCCTGGAACATGTAATTCTGTTCCGGGTCGAGCACTTCCAACAGCGCCGCTGCGGGATCGCCGCGGAAGTCGGAAGCCAGCTTGTCCACTTCATCCAGCATGACTACGGGATTCTTGGTGCCGGCCTTCTTCATCATCTGAATGATCTGGCCGGGCAGGGCGCCGATATAAGTCCGCCGGTGCCCGCGAATCTCCGCTTCATCCCGCACGCCGCCCAGAGAGAGGCGCACAAACTTTCTTCCTGTAGCTTTGGCAATGGACATACCCAGCGAGGTCTTGCCGACGCCCGGAGGGCCAACAAAACAGAGGATGGATCCTTTGGGGTTCTTTACCAACTGGCGCACCGCCAGAAATTCAAGGATGCGCTCTTTGATTTTTTCCAGGCCGTAATGGTCGGTATTGAGGATTTTTTCAGCGTGCTCAATATTGCGGATTTCTTTGGATTTCTTCTTCCAGGGAACAGCCAGGAGCCAATCCAGATAGTTGCGGGAGACGGTGGATTCTGCCGACATGGGCGGCATGGCTTCCAGCTTCTTCAGTTCCTGGATGGCCTTTTCATGGACGTCCTTGGGCATCCCGCTGGTATCGATCTTTTTCTTCAGCTCGTCGAATTCGCTTTTTTCGCCGCGACCCAACTCTTTCTGGATGGCCTTGATCTTCTCGTTGAGGTAATACTCTTTTTGCGCGCGCTCCATCTGGCGCTTGACCCGCGTCTGGATGGTGCGGTCCATATTGAGTTTTTCGATCTCGATGTCCAGAACGTCGGCAATGCGGGTGAGGCGTTCTACGGGATCAAAGATTTCCAGCAGTTCCTGTTTTTCTTCGATGGAGAGCTGGAGGTTCTGGGCTATGTTGTCGCTCAACTTGGCAGGATCGCTGATGGCCTGAGTGTTGACAGGTTCCTGGCTTAATGACTGGCAAAGCTTGGCATATTGGTCCCATAGGCCGTGGACGCGCTGAATAGCGGCTTCCAGCACCGGCGTAGCTTCAGGAAAGTACTTCACGGTGCGGACGGTAGCCTCAAAATAGCCTTCCACGTTGACCAGTTGTAATACCTTGCCGCGCTCCACGCCTTCCACCAGCACCTTGATATTGCCGTCCGGCAGTTTCAGGTTCTGGACGATGTTGGCAATGGTGCCCACCTGATAAATCTCATGCGGCTTGGGCTCGTCCACGCTGGCATCATGCTGGGTGGCCAGAAAGATCTTGCGATCGGAGGCCAGGGCTTCTTCCAGGGCGCGCACGCTGGATTCACGGCCAACAACGAACGGGGTCATCATGTGCGGAAAGATGACCACATCGCGAATGGGCATCATGGGAAGCTTGCGAGTCTCGAATTTTTCTCTGCCTTGGGTCACGTATTCGCCTTCTTGGAGCTGCCCCTACCAGCAGCGGGAGATTACCAGCTTGTTAAAGTTAAGAATATCACGCCAGGCAAGTATTTTTGGCGAGAGTACTTTGGTCTTCACTGTTAATTATCAATAGAATCAATAGCTTCACGGGGCCCCTTTAGGGTCGAAATGATGAATTTTTAAGAATTGGTAAATCGCGGCGAGCCAGCGGGTCTTGGGGAATGGGGAAACCAACCCCAAAATAGGCGGAATCCAAACCGGCCCGGGGACGGTAGCCGCAGAAGTCCCGATTTGACTTGCCGGGGAGAGAAAGAATTATCCGGCCCGCTCCATTGCCGGCAGGGAGACGTCTCTGCGCTCCACCATCTCTTTGGTAACTTCAAATTCTTTGATCCGCTTCTGGCCGGGAAGGTGATACATCAGGTCCAGCATCAGCTCCTCCAGGATCATGCGCAGGCCGCGCGCTCCCACCTTGCGATGGAGAGCTTCACGGGCGATGGCATGCAGGGACCCTTCAGAGAATTTGAGCTTAACGTTCTCGAATTCAAACATGCGCTGATATTGGCGGATGATGGCATTGCGTGGACGAGTAAGGATCTCGATCAGGGCCGCCTCATCCAGATCATTGAGAATGCCCACAACCGGCAAGCGGCCTACAAATTCCGGAATCAGGCCAAACCGGACCAGGTCCTGGGGTTCAGATTTTTGCAGAAGTTCAGTATCGCGCTTGCTGGCTTCACTGAACTCCTTCTCTTTTTGCTCATTGGTGCGGAAGCCCATGGACTTTTTGCCGATGCGCCGGCCTATGATCTTCTCCAGGCCCACAAATGCTCCGCCGCAGATAAACAGGATATTGGTGGTATCAACCGGGGTAAACTCCTGGTGCGGGTGCTTGCGGCCGCCCTGAGGCGGAACATTGGCGATGGTGCCTTCCAGAATCTTCAACAGGGCCTGCTGCACGCCTTCACCGCTCACGTCGCGGGTGATGGAGGGGTTCTCATCTTTGCGGCCGATCTTGTCAATCTCGTCAATGTAGATGATGCCGGTCTGCGCTCGCCCCACATCGCCATCGGCGGATTGCAAGAGCTTGAGGACGATATTCTCGACGTCCTCGCCCACGTACCCTGCTTCGGTCAAAGTGGTGGCGTCCACGATGGCGAAGGGCACATCGAGCATTCGCGCCAGCGTCTGCGCCAGCAGAGTCTTGCCGGTACCGGTGGGGCCTATGAGCAGGATGTTGGATTTGGTCAACTCCACATCTCCGCTCTTCACGCGGTTCATGTGGATGCGCTTGTAGTGATTGTAGACGGCTACGGAAAGTTTCTTCTTTGTTTGTTCCTGCCCGATCACATATTCATCCAGAAAGGTCTTGACCTCATGCGGCTTGGGGAGATGATTGGGCGCCGCTGCGGCATGAGTTTCAGAACGGTCATCTTCCAAAATGGAGTTGCACACTGCCACGCATTCATCGCAGATGTAAGCCCGAGGGTAATCGTTGGGAGACGAGATCAGTTTGGCCACCGCATCCTGCGATTTGTGACAGAACGAGCAGCGAAGAGTTTCTTCCGGAGACCGAGGCTTCACATCAAGCTCCTTGGTAGCGGACGCAATGCAGGGGGTGGCGACTGGTCCGGCCTAGATGACGAATCGTTACTTATGCTTGTAAATGATGTCATCTATAATGCCATATTCTTTGGCTTGTTGCGCATTCATTATAAAGTCCCGTTCAACGTCTTTTTCCACTTTTTCCAGCTTCTGGCCCGTATGTTTAGACACCAACTGGTTCATGATCTCCCGCATGCGCAGAATTTCCCGGGCCTGGATGTCAATATCAGTCGCCTGGCCGCTTATGCCGCCACCCATGATGAGTGGCTGGTGGATGAGAATCCGGGAGGTAGGTAAGGCGAAACGCTTACCTGGGGCGCCGGCGCACAGGAGCAGGGCGCCCATGCTGGCCGCCTGTCCGCAGCAAATCGTCATCACGTCAGGACGCACGAATTGCATGGTGTCATAGATAGCCATGCCGGCCGTAATGGAGCCGCCCGGTGAATTGATGTAAAGCTGGATGTCCTTTTCCGGATCCTCGGCTTCCAGAAACAGAAGCTGCGCGATGACCAGATTGGCGATGGTGTCTTCGATGGGCGTGCCGATGAAGATGATGTTATCTCGCAGCAGCCGGGAGTAAATATCGTAAGCGCGTTCTCCGCGGCTCGTCTGCTCCACAACCATGGGTACAAGTGCCATACGTAACCTTCCTTTCACTCCTGGACTGTGCCGTTTTGGGCGTTAGCGGTGGACCTGGTGTATAGAAAACGCAGGGCTTTATCAGCGCGAATGCGGCTACGAATGCGGTCCAGGGCGCCTTCCTGGGCCAGCTTTTGTTGGACGGCTTCCGGGGTCTGCTTGGTTTGCTGGGCCAGCGAATGAATCTCCTGTTGCACCTCATCGTCGGAGGCCTGGAGATGTTCTGCTTCGGCAATCTTCTCCAGCAGCAGGTTGGCCTTCACTTCACGCGTGGCCGCTTCCCGTTGGCTGGCGCGGAGACGCTTGAAGTCCATGCGCTTCATGTCCTCCGTGCGCATGCCTTGAGCTGCCAGGCTTCGGAGCCACTGTTCCAGACGGAAATCAATCTGCCGGCGGATCAGGGTCTCCGGCACAGGGAACTGGTGAATTTCCGTCAACTGATTCAGCAGATGTTCGCGCGCCTCATGCAATGACTTGTGCTCACGATCGGACTGAATGCCTTCGTGCAGCCGCTTTTTGAGGTCTTCCAACGACTGGATTTCCTGGTTTAATTCCTTGGCAAAATCATCACTCAATTCCGGAGTGGTCTTCTTTTTGACGGCATTGACCTTGGCGGTGTAGGAGAACGTCTTTCCGGCCAGCCGGCTCTCGTAGTATTCGGCGGGATAGGTTACGTCAAAGGTGCGCTCTTCGCCGGCCTTCGCTCCACGCAGGTTTTCTGAAAATGCAGGAATGGTGTCCGGGCCGGCAATTTCCACCAGAACTTCATCCATTTGCACCGGTTGGGTGGTCTTAGGCTTTGCCTCTCCCTCTGCGGGCGACTGCCCGGCTGCAGATTCGTCCGCTACGGTCTCCGCGGCCTCATCTTTGGCTAGCGCCTGGAACGAGATCTGCGCAAAGTCTCCATCCTGCAAGGGCCGGTCTTCATCGACAGGATCGTAGCTGGATTGGCGCTCCTGAAGCTTTTTCAGCTCTGCCTCCACATCCTCGTCCGTTACTTTAATTTCCGGCACAACTACCTTGATGTCCTGGTAATTGCCCAATTCGATATCAGGCAGGATCTCGAACGCTGCTTTGAAGCGAATGGGCTTTCCTTCCTCTGCTTCCAGGCTGTGGACTTCCGGCTTGGAGATGGGCGCGAATCCTTCCTTGATGACTGCCTGCCGGAAATACTCAGGGAGAAGCGCTTCCAGCATGTCCGCCTTGATCTCTTCGGCAAAGCGGTTGCGGACCAGGCTTGCCGGAACTTTTCCTTTGCGGAAGCCGGGTACTCGCGCGACCTTGGTGTAACGCTGCACCATGGAATCCAATTCCTTGCTGACAACTTCAGCAGGAATCTCCACCTCAACCTGGCGCAGGCAGCCGAGGTTGATGTCCACTACCTCTTCCTCTTCTGCAGGCTCCGCTGGATTACCGGAGACAGCCTCGGGGTTGGAGACTGCGGCAGACTGGGTCTGGTCTGGGGTAGCGTCGTTCTTTTCTGGCTCGATGGAACTCAAAGTGATAATTCCTTTTGTCCCGATCGTTAGGGAACTAATCTGGAGCCTGGGACAATGTGCTCCCAATGTTTCAGTGTAAGAGACGTTGTCGCAGGGGTCAAACTTGTGTAAAGGCGCCTCGAAGCCAATTTAGCCAGGCTTCTTCCCTGACCGGGCGCCCGGCCACCATGAGTATCGGGGTTTGACTGTCAATTACCAGATTACCAAATTACCCGCTTACCAAATGCTCAACCAGAATGGCCTGCTTCGAACGGCAACAAAAGTTTTCGCTGGCGTTCCTGTAGACTAAAACCTGATGTCCTCAGGCCTGGTCCAACTGAATCAAGAGATCGTCGCCTGCACGCGCTGTTCTCGGCTGGTGGAGTATTGCCGCAAAATTGGCCGGGAAAAACGCCGCGCTTACATGGATTGGGAATACTGGGCCAAGCCTGTGCCTGGATTTGGCGATCCTGAGGCCCGGCTGCTGATTCTGGGATTGGCCCCCGGCGCTCACGGATCCAATCGTACCGGAAGACCCTTTACCGGTGATGGGTCAGGATATTTCATGTATCCGGTCTTGCATCAGGCCGGATTTGCCTCTCAGCCGACGGCTACCCACCGTGATGACGGGCTGCGGCTGAAAGATGCGTACATTACCGCGGCTGTCCGCTGTGCTCCTCCACAAAACAAGCCTGCACCCTCTGAGATTGCCAACTGCGCCACGTTCCTGGACCGGGAGATGGCGGCACTGAAAAACGTACGGGTCGTGGTGGCGCTGGGCAGGATTGGATTCGATGCCTATCTGAATTATTTGAAGCGCGCCGGCTTGCTGGCTTCGAAAGCCGGGCTGACGTTTGCCCACGGCGCTCACTATGAAACTCCCGATGGCCGAATCCTGCTTTGCTCCTACCATCCGTCACTGCAGAATACGAATACCGGGAAGCTGACGGAGAAGATGTTTCTGGAGGTATTCAGGAAGGCGAAGAAGTTGCTAGAAAAACCTCGCTAAACAAATGACGAAGGACTTCAAGATCTCAGGTGTCGTCCAGTCTTCTTAATCCAGCCCACGCGAACAACCTGGCCAGCTTGAATTGCTTGCAGTGCTGCGAGGCAGGCGGGAAGGTGCGGGCGAATGTCATCCATGTCGTTTGATCTGGCACCTATAAGTAGAACTGCGATCCTTCGATTCGTGAGGTTTTGCTGATATTGAATGTTCTTATCGAGCGTGAGGAAGACATCAAATTTGTTCTCAGCCAGCGCCAGTAGTTCGCCATTTTTCTTTCCTGAAAGGCCGATCTCCTGGACCGTAAGACATTCAAAACCGCTGGCTTCTAAGCTAAACTTCAAGTCTCTTGGCGCACATTCGTCAATAGGAATCTTCATCCGAGTCGCGCAACAACGAGTGACTTGGCCTCTTCCAACGCACCAACGGCTTCCTCGCGAGTCACGCTAGGGAATTGTTCCAAAAATTCGTCAAGTGTCTTTCCGTGTTCCAGATAGTCGAGCAACGCCTGGAATGGAACACGGGTGTTTCGAAAAACCGGCTCTCCACCGAGAATATCCGGGTCTTTAATGATCACAGCATCCGTCATGACGGGTCTCCTCAGGCGCTCAACACGGTTTCTGCAATAAATTCTACATTACCCACCACCGCCGATGTGTACGGGTCACTTCAATTCGTAGAAACTACCTGAGAGTATGGCGGTCCTGAAAAATGTGCGAGTGGTTGTGGCCCTCGGCAAGATTGGATTTGATGCGTTTCTGAATTACGTGAAGCGCGCAGGGCTGCTGACTTCCAAGGCCGGTTTGACTTTTGCTCACGGCGCCCACTATGAAGTGCCCCATGGCCGAATCCTGCTTTGTTCCTATCACCCCTCACTCCAGAACACCAATACCGGGAAGCTGACGGAAAAGATGTTTCTGGAGGTGTTCAGGAAGGCGAAGAAGTTGATAGAAAAAGCTTGCCGCTGATGACAGCGATTGGACGGATTGTCAGTGATTGGCTTCTTCCGATGCGCCAACAGCGTCGTCGCGAGTAACGCTGGAGAATTGCTCCAGGAATAAGTATAGCTTGCCAAAGTAAGGAAAACTATAATTAGGTAAGGACTGGAGGGCTTTCTTGGAGAAGCGTGCGAAAATCACAACGAAGGGCCAGATTACTGTGCCACTTGCGATTCGGCGAGTTCTTGGAGTTGGCCCTGGGGACACACTTTTGTTCGAGAGTGACACAAGAGGAGTCACGGTTCGGCCAGTGAGAACAGATAGTCCATTTGCCAAATATCGAGGGATTGGTGACCTTGGAATCGGTTCCGGGCGGAAAGCAATCAACAAGTGGATCAGGCGGATGCGGGGCCGATGATCACCGCGATCGACACGAACGTGATTGCCGGTTTATGGAACTCTGATCCTGCAATTAGCCTGTCCGCGCAGAGAGCACTGGATACGGCGTTCAAGCAAGGAAGCTTGGTAATAAGTGGTCCGGTATTTGCCGAATTGGTGGCAGCACCCAGCCGGACGGAAGCATTTCTAAACCAGTTTTGCGAAGAGACCGGAATCAATACTGACTTCGACCTCGGCGAGGCAATATGGCGTGCCGCAGGCCGGGCCTTCCAAGCTTATGCGTTACGCCGCAGAAAACAGCGAGAACCAGGCCCGCGCCGAATATTGGCGGACTTCCTCATTGGCGCACATGCCTCTCATCATGGCTACAGTTTGCTTACGTTAGACGCACAACTCTACCGATCTTCATTCCCTGGTTTGACTGTAGTTACGGTTTGACAATTCCGAGCGCGGTATATCTGTTTCAGAGGCCAGTCAGCGCTGACTCTTGAGCGCTGTTGTTCCGGGCTCTTCGATTTCTATCACTGCCACCCACTCTGCTTTCTTTCTTTCCAGGAAGACAATCTTTCCGCCCAGGAGATCGGCAATCGTTTCCGGAGGAAGGTCGGCGTGGTCGTCGAAATAGCGCTGGCTCAGGTTCTCCACCGTCTTTGAATGGAACCATGTGGGTTGAATGTATTTGGTGGAAAAGACGTATGCGGCCTGATATTGAGCGCGCATCGTCCTGGCCTTGAAAACCTCTGCTGGAGTGAAATTCTGCACCGTAACCAGAGGAAGCGGCTGTTTCACGTATCCCAGGTAAGTGCGGGTGAGTTCATCGCTTGCCGGCCAGGCGGTGAGTACGGCCTTGCCCTGCTCGCGTTGTTCCAGGAAATTGCCGGCGTCAACGTGCAGTTCCACAAAGTCCTTGTAAGTCAAATTGTCCTCTGGAGAGATCCTGTAGGGAGGATCAAAGAAGAGCGCCAGGACAAAGCAGATGATCACCAAGGCCGCCGGCCACTCCCAGCGTCCAATACGACGCCGCAGGGTGGACATTCCAATCATGATGACCAAGGGATAAAGCGGCAGGAGATAACGGGTGAGCAGCGCTCCTCCAAGAAGGGAAAAGGCTGCCAGATTTGCCAGCATGATGAAGGCGAATTGGATCTGTATCGGGATGGAGATTCGCTCCCGCCCCACTCCGTTATCTACCACGGCCGGAAACCACATCGCGGCCAGCATGGCAGCAGTCAGGGCGAGCATGTTCATAAAGCCCAGCAGGTTCCACAGCCTGATTCCGAAAGCCACGACGAAACGTAATGGGGAAAGCGTGGCGGCAACGTTGTACTGGTAGAACTCAGGGGAGCCGAAAAAGCGCCCGGTAGCGTAGTGATGAAACAGCAGCCAGGCAGCCAGAGGCAGCACAGGGATCAGGTAAATGGCTGAACGCAGGAACCTGGTTGCTCTGGACCCTGCGGCGGGAGAAAAGAAGAACTCCCAGACAGCCAACGCCAGCGGAGTGAAGATGGCGGTCTCCTTGCTCAGCACGGCCAGCGTGAAGGCCAACTGGCTGGTCCACATGCGGCGCTCGACGGCCATGCGAATTCCCCAAAGACTAAAAGCGGCTGCCGTGAGGTCCGCGTGAGTGAGCGAGCTCTGGACAAAGAAAACGGGATAGAGGGCCGTGGCGATGGTTGAGGCCACCGCCACAGCAGTATTCGCAATGCGCCGGGCAAGCAAGAAGACATTCGTCAAGGCAAAGGCCGCCAGGAGTAGCATGGCGATCCGCGCAACCACAGGTTTCCAACCAGTCCAGCTCAGCCAAAGCGCAAGGTAGGCCGCCGAGAGTGGCGGATGACTCGTGTCCACGGTTGTGACCGGAACCAGTGAGTGGGAGTGCGCCAGATCATAAGCCGCAGGGACGTAGAAGCCGGCTTCGTCCCAAAAAAACGGCAAATGCAAGACCGCGGCGTGGGCCGCGAAGATGAACGCGAAGATGATGGCAAAAGCCAGGAAGGCGAAAAGGCGTGGCTTTCGGTCTGGCAAAGTTTGTGGCAACGCTAATGGGTCTGCTCTTTAATGTTGATTCTGGTTTTCAATTCCAACTTACCAAATTACCCACTTACCAAATTCTCAGCGAGCACCGGACGCCAACATCAAAACGAGTACAAAGTTCTCGTATTTGCATGCACAACGACTCAGTTGATCTGGGTACTCTGCGCGATCGTGGGATCGAGCTTGATTTCTCCAAAGGTTTTTTCGTATTGCGCGATGTTCTGCTCCAGTATCGTCACCAGGGCCTTGGCCTGTTGCGGACTCAAATAGATTCCCTGAAAGTTGTGGACCTCCACCTCTGAAGCGGCTTGCGGCTGGATTCTGCCGAAAATCAGCAGAAAATCCCATACGCTGGCCCTGATCTGGACGGAGTTCGCATACCCTTCACGATATTCAGCGGTGTTCACCAGGCGGATATGAGGTTGCTGCACATTTGACATACGCTGATCTCCTTAAGAGTGCCCTGATAGATTAGGTGAGCCGATGGAGTTTCTGCAAACAATCCATCGCTGCCGGCGCTCTCTGGTAACCTGTCATTTATAATTTTTTGTCTTGTCCCTCGCCCAGGAGATATCCATGGACGCTGCCATTAGCCAGATTCATGCGCGGGAGATCCTCGATTCCCGCGGCAATCCCACCATTGAAACCGAAGTTACCCTCGACGGCGACATCCTGGGCCGCGCAGCCGTCCCCAGCGGCGCGTCTACAGGTGAGCACGAAGCGGTTGAACTGCGGGACGGCGATCCCAAGCGCTATTCGGGCAAAGGCGTTCTTGGCGCAGTACACAACGTGAATGAGGTCATTGCTCAAGCGCTGTCTGGCAGAAATGCAGCGGCGCAGCACGAAATTGATGGCGTGATGCTGGAACTGGATGGTACTTCCAACAAGTCCAGGTTAGGCGCCAATGCGATTCTGAGTGTTTCCATGGCTTGTGCCCGCGCCACTGCCAATGCATTGCAAATCCCGCTGTACTGCTATCTCGGCGGCGTGAGCGCCAATGTGCTGCCCACGCCCATGATGAACATCCTGAATGGCGGCGCGCACGCGGACAGCAATGTTGATTTTCAGGAATTCATGGCCATGCCGGTGGGCGCGGGGACTTTTTCCCAGGCGTTGCAGTGGGGAGTGGAGGTCTTCCACGCGCTGAAGGCTGTTCTGAAGAAGAAAGGTTACAACACCGCAGTCGGCGATGAAGGCGGTTTTGCTCCCTCGCTGAAGGCCAATGTGGAAGCCATCGAGTTGATCCTGGAGGCGATTCAAAAGGCCGGCTTGCGTGCCGGACGGGATGTTGCCATCGCCCTCGATCCCGCCAGCAGTGAGTTCTTTGACAAGGACATGGGGAAATACATTTTCAAGAAGTCGGACAAGAGCGTGAAGTCTTCTGAAGAGATGGTGCGGTTCTGGGCCAACTGGGCGCGCCAGTACCCGATTGTCTCCCTGGAAGATGGCCTGGCCGAGGATGACTGGGACGGATGGAAGCTCCTGACGCAGGAGTTGGGAAAACAAATCCAGCTTGTAGGCGATGATCTGTTTGTGACCAACACCGCTCGATTGACCCAGGGTATTGAGGGGGCTGCGGCAAATTCAATCTTGATCAAAGTCAACCAGATCGGCACCGTGAGCGAGACCCTGGATGCCATTGATCTCGCCCGGCGCAACAACTACACCAGCGTGATTTCACATCGTTCCGGGGAGACCGAGGATACGTTCATAGCCGACCTGGCTGTAGCCACAGGAGCAGGGCAGATTAAGACCGGATCGGCTTCACGGACGGACCGAGTGGCCAAATACAACCAGCTTCTGCGCATCGAAGAAGAGCTGGGAGAAGCGGCCCGCTTTCTGGGCTTAGGCGCGCTGAACTACAACGGAGAAATTGGCGAAGATGCGCCGGATCATCCATGAATGTCGCGCAATCCACTGGCGGACCAGCTCAGGTACTCTCTGGCCTGTCTTCGTTGCCACGAGAGCAGAATTCTCGTAGCTGCGGGCATAGAGCGCTAATCCTCATCATCCAGCAGATCGCCTGAGCCGGAGCTGGCGCTGCCTTCAGCCTTGATCTGGACTGGGCCGCCGGCAAAAAGCGTGCTCGATCCGTGCTCCGAGGCAGTCTTATTGAAGGCGGCAACGTCGGTATTCAGGAAAGCATTAAAGTCCTGGAGA
>DATDGL010000084.1:0-27710 GCA_036522115.1 Candidatus Angelobacter sp. | reverse complement strand
AGCAGGGCCAGCAGGAATTCCCGAACCTCTGCCAAGTTGAACGTCTTGAAGACGCCAGTTATGTGCTGGTGATGACCCGAAGCACATTCAACACCAGCAGCACTGTCTCAGTACCCCACCAGCAAAGGGAGCAATTCAATGTCACAATCTCCACTTATTACGGTGATGCATCCCTTCAGGGATACGCAACCGTCACCCAATATGAGATACGCGAACAGCCCGTCCAATGTGATGTAGTTTCGGCATACCTCTACCTCAAGAACTCACCTTACCCGGCTGGCTACGCACAACGGGTTTACACGTCTGGTTCACGCTCATTCTTTGCCGGTCTAGGTGCTGGACTAATTGCTGCCAGCGGGGGAAGTGCGTCCCTTACTGCGTGTGACCTTGGTTCACGCAAGCCAGTTAAGGACACGGCTAAGGCTGTTCTGAAGTTCGCATTGCTAAGTCCGGTACAAGCCGGTTCGTCACCATCGCGGATCACTGCGGCAACGGAATTCGGCGGAAACTATCGCGGAAGTTGGAGCAGCACCCGTTACCGAGCGGGGGGAGCGGCGTCAATGGTCATGACTATTAGTGAGCACGAGGTACGAGCAGAAATAAGTCTGACAGGTGGTCAGGTCACGCGAGACACGCTCTATGGCAAAGCCGCTGAAGATTCCGGCGAATGGGAAGTGAGCTTGAGGTCAGCCAATGGCGATGTGGTTGCCAACGGTATTTTCAAGAATGGGGCATTCGAGGGTGACTACGATTACGCTCCGGCTGGCGATCACGGTCGCTGGACGTTGAAAAAGGACTGAGGCCGGATACGGCTCCTAGACGCGATCCCATGAAGAGAGAAAACTTTTGCGCTGTGTTTCGGCGCTATCAGACGATTAGGAGGTATATGAAACCATTTCTGTATTCACTTCTGCTAACTGTTCTCGTAGGGCTTACCTGCTTCGGGCAGCAGAGTTCGCCTGCCCCAGCAGCACAGACGGCCACTAGGGCCACGGTTTACATAGAACCGCATAACGGATTTGAAGTCTACCTAGCCGCCGCTATTGCCAAGAAAGGCGTTCCAGTTGACGTGGTAGCGGATCAAAGTAAAGCGACCTACGTTCTGAAGTCAGCGCCCGTGGAAATCAAACCGGAATCGACCGGAAGCAAGGTTGCCCGATGCCTATTTGCCTATTGTGCTGGAATCGAGGACAAGGCGAATGTATCGGTGCAACTGATAGAGACCAGCTCAAGCAAGGTACTCTGGGCCTATTCGGTCAATAAACAGCGCGGTGGAAGCAAGAACCAACAATCGATGGCCGAGGCTGTTGCCAAGCACTTCAAAGAGTTTCTTGGCAAGAAGTAGACCCTCGAATTTCAAACTGGGCCTCTCAAATGGCGGCGAGATTCCAGCGCCGTTTACCCCGGAATCGTGACAGATCGTAAAGAGGCACAGCACCCAAACCCCACTTTCGGCGGCATTGGGAATTGCTGCACTGGACCTGCCGCAGAAGGACGTTAATCCGCGAACGTCTCGCATGGCCGCACGCGGGACACGCCCATGTCAGGGAATTGCACAGGACGGAGGAACCAGAAACGGGCTGAAGTTCGAGAGTCTGCATGAGCTAAAGATACCACTCTTAGCCCTCCCAATTGATTCACTCCCACTCAGACCCGAAGCGATCAACCTTCGCGCAATCTTGGCCTTACGGCTGTGCTTTGGTTCACTTTAGGGGTAACTGAAAATCGCCAGAAATTTTTTAGAACTGTGCGGGGCCAACCAGTACTGAAACGGGCAGGGCCAGCGCACCCCTTGGACAATCAACGGCGCTGCCGGGCGGGAAAATGGAAGTGAAAAAAGGGCCGGGACACTGTAGCGGAAAATGTAGCGGGTACCGGGTTAGACTGAGAGATACGGAGTGAGACGGCGATGAGGAAAACCCTTGAATTTATTGCTCAGTATCACTCAGTCCCACCCCATGCTAAACGCGGGTACGCGATCCTAAGTCTGGTGCGTCTGCCAATTCCGCCACTTTCGCACTTCTGGATCAATGATATCAAGGGTATAACTTGTTTCAGCAATTATTGACCCGAGTATCTGTGCATGAGGAGGCAAGAGATGCGAATCTTATCTGGTTGCTCCTGCGCCGGCCTGCTGATGTGCTGTCTGGCCTGGTCTCAGCAGCCCGCCGCAGCGGGTGCATCGAACAAGGGAAAATCCCCGGCCCAGTCACCAGCCGCCCTGACCGAGATGCTTAAATCCAACGTCACAACTGAATGGGACGCATTCAAGAAAAGGGACAAGCAGGCTTACAGCGATCTGCTGGCTGACGATTTTGCAGCGGTCGAGGACGATAACGAAGGCATGCGCAACAAGACCAAAGCCGCCGCCGAGGTGGAAAGATCAAATGTGAGTAATTATCACCTCTTTGCGTTGACTGTGATTCCACTCGATTCCAACGCAGCATTGGTTACCTACGAAATCACTTTGGAGTTTCCCCCCAAAGCGGTGGTGCGATTCAAGAGAGTGCTGGTGAGCGAAATCTGGGTCAGACGCAATGGGCAATGGAAAGAACGCTACTATCAGGAAACTCACGTTCGCTAGTGCGAGTCCCTAAGCGCAGAGAAGCCCAGGTCGCATCCGACCCGAGCTTCCCTTTTTCCTTAATCAACCAAAGTGTTACTGCTGCGCATACACGCCGATACAACCATTCGCGCTCTGCGTGGTACATGGCGCACCCGCCTGCAACGGAACAAAGATGTGATTGTTGCTGGGATCAACGGCAATGCTATGCGAGTTGGCGTTGGTCGTCACATTTTGCAGCCACGTGTTCGTCTTTGCATCGATGACGCCCATCACGGGGCCGGTGGGCATGTCGCGGGCAGCTACGTAGTACCTGTTGTCTCCAGGGTTGAACGCAATCTCATCTACGCCGCCTACTTTGTCGATGGTGGCCAGAATCGTGCCGCTGGTGCCGTCCATCACTATCTCGCTTGGCGGAAAGGTAACGCCATCATGGTTGGCGCAACCCACCAGGAAACTGTTTCCCGGACCCTGCACAATGCCACTGGGCATGCAGTTTTTGACGGTGAAACTGTTGATAACCACGGGCCCATTTGGATTGCCGATTCGTGGGTCGATCTCGTCAACAGTTCCCACCGTCAAATCACTCGTTGCATTGGCATTCGTGACAAGGAAGTGGCCGGTATTGGGATTGAAGACCGAACCGCCTACGCCGGCGGGAGAAATAGCTCCTCCAAATCCCGCAATAATTGGGCCGTGATGGCAGGGTACGTTCTTGCCGCCCGCGCCCACGCCAGTTCCGGATACTCCCGAGGGAGCGGCGGTTGAGGCATCCGGGCAGGGGAAGCCGGCCTGATTATCCACCGCGACGCCTGTGTTGTTGGCAGGCGCGCCATCGTAATAAATTTGCCCGAGAATACACGTGGGGAAATTCGTCGGACCATACGGATTCCCAGGAGTCACCGGCAAACAGTTGCCGGTTCGCGCAACCACCGCTGACATGTCAATCAGTGTCACAAAGGGAAATCCTGGATCGCCATTGGCCACAAGCAAGATCTTGTCCTTCTCATCGTAAGACATTTCATCGGCCCGCAGGTCCCCGCAGGTTGCGTCAGTAAATGCTCGCCCGCTGGCAGAGGCTATGCAGGGCGCCACCCCGTTGGCTTCGTCCCACTGTGGGGATTGACCGGTGGGTATGGTCGCGATGACCGTGGGAGATGGGGTCGTGGTCAGGTCAAAAACCACCACGGAACTGCTGGCGTTCGCCACAAACAAGGTCTTGCCATCGGCAGTGATCGCTTCGCCATCAGGCGCGGACAGCGGATTTACCCCGTTGGCGCGCGAGGCGCAGCATTGCGCTCCGGGGAATCCCCCAAAAAGACCATTGGGACCAACCCCGCCCGGGAGGGAGAATGCCCCCGTACGGCAACCAAACCTCGTGAACTGTCCATTGTCGTCCAACATAGGTGGAATGGTTGCAACACAGACGCTGGCATTGTTTCCAGCCTGGGCCACAGAATTAGCCCCGCCGATAGTATTCACGGCGATGTTGTTGATTGTATCCACCACCACCACATCCAGGCCGATGCGGTCGGAGACAAAAAACCTATGGTTGACAGGATCTACCAAACTGATATCGAAGGAATTAAAGGGTCCGCCGGGTTCGCCGGTGGGATTATGCTCGGGCACCGGTATCACATCGATCAGGGCATAGCCACCGTTCTTGGTGGTGCCGCACACCGGGCAACCCGCTTGTGAACCGCATCCGCTGGCCAGCACCATCATGAACGTGAGGACGAATAGAAGTACGCTCTTGAAACTCATCTGGAGATCCTCCTTACGATTTTCCCTGCGGTGAACGCATTCTTAGAACCTGAATTGGAGCCGCTGTAGAACAACAAAATAGTTTTGCGGCAGGGCGCCGGTAGTACTTGGCTGTGGCAGCCGGTCCACCGCAAAATTGGCCTGGTACTTGACCCAATAGTTGAGATACCAGTTCACACCCGTCGTGAATCCGTCAGTATGCCCCTCAAAAGTGGGTACGCCTTCCGGAGTAAACTGGCTCGGCAACGCCACGCCGGGCTCCTTCACTTGCAGCTTGTCGTAGCGGAAGGCTAATTCCCAGGCGCCCCAGCCGTGGCCGGCGCCACTCTCGGGACCCAGCACAGGATGCTTCACTTTGGGCGTGCCATTTTCCGGCCTGGTTTCACCCGTCAGCATGTAGGTCGCTTGTGCGTAGCCTGCTTTGCTTACAATTGCCGGCAAGGTTACGAATCCTATGCCGCCAAAGTCCTCCGAACCCACATTGCGGCGGAACTGCCGGAGTTGGTCGTACTCGGCGCGCAGCGCCCAGGGGCCGTGCGTCCAGGTACCTTCAGCGTTCCAGCGCTCCACTGGCCCGTTGATTGTAAACGCCGGTATCAGTGCGAACGAAGCATCTGGGAGTGTGGTGGCCAGGCTTTGCTCATTGGAGAGGCCTCGCGTGCGTCCATGTCCTACGGATGCACCGAAGGCGAACCCCTGGAACAAGCTGTCCTTGTGCTTTTTCCAGGGATAGAATCGCAGGCGGCCGATAAATTCCGGCTCATTGGTGGTGTTGTTAGTCAGGATGCCTTTACCGTTGAACGCGCCGAACCAGTATTGCATCACGCCGCCGTCAATGTCGCCGCGAACCTGAGCGCCTGGACTCCGGTAGGCTGTGGCCGCAGAGGGGTACAGGAGAGACGCCATCGACCTCTCGACAAAGTCAATGTTGGTGACGGCCGTCGTCAGTTCCTGGGCAAAGGGTTCTTTGAACTGGCCGACCGTAACTTGGAACTCGGATTTGGGCTTGATCGTCACGTAAAGATCACGCAGTGAAATGCCGTTGGTGGCCGCGCCATCAATTAAGATGCCAAAGTCGTAGTACTTCCCGTAGCTTCCTTGAAAACCGAAACGGGCGCGACGAATCAGGAAGGAGTCCGCCGGCGCTCCGTCGCCCTTGTAAGCGCGGTAGTCGCTCTGGAAATAGCCATAGGGCTGCAGTTGGAACTCCCCGCTCTTGATGAAGAAATGTTCACCGTTCCATCCTGCCGTCGGGCCGGAAGCCGGCTTGTCTGCGGGCTTCTGGTCCGGCTTGGGGGCCTGAGGATCGGGCTGAACCAAGGCGGCGTTCACCACATGAGCTGCGGCGCCTAGTCCTTGCGCTTTGGTCTCAACCAGTTGCTGCACCATCGCCTTGAGTTCTTCGATCGTCTGCCGCTGCGCTGCCACTTCCTTGCGCAATTGCTCGACCTCTTCTTTGCTGGCGGTTCCCGACATATCTTGGGTCTTGTCAGCTTCTTTGCCCTGAGCGTCTGCCAGTGACAGGGACGCCATCAAGAACAGCGTGAACAAAAGGCATTTTGTGAGCGAGCGCATGATTTTCCTCTCCCAGGATGATTTGCGAAACGGGCCGGAGGCGGTTCCTCGGGGGCAACCACGAAAAGAGATGTCGAGCAGCAAAGGCACTCTCCCTCTAGCTGGTATGGAAAGCGGACCTTTCAACAAGGGCATCTCGTTTATCACAACTTAATTTTCGTTGTCAAGTAAAGTTTTTTTAGGATAAAGTTTTTGGGCGGGAAGCCCACCCAGCGCGGAATCACCTATAGCTCATTTCCCGGAAATTGCCCATCACCAAAAGGCCGGAAGCTACGTCACAGCACACTCGTTTCAACGGAACGCGAAAGTGCTTCGTCCCGGATCGTTTGAGGATTGCACCATTTGCGAGTCAGGCGCGCGTGCGATAAAAAAAATTGATGCGCCATCTCGAGAAACGCTTGACGCGTCTGAGAATTGGACTAGAATGTGGATGGTCCGGTTAGCGGACCACTTTTGGGGACTGGATGCTGGCAGCAACAAAGCCTGAGTTTGAGGCCATTCGCAAAAACAAAGTCTACGAAGAAGTCGCTAGACAGATCGAACGCCTCATTCTTACAAAATTACGTCCCGGAGACAAACTTCCGGCAGAGCGTGAACTGGCGGAAATGTTTGGCGTCAGCCGCAGCTCCATTCGTGACGCCATGCGCAGCTTGGAGTTAGTCGGCCTGGTTGAGCCTCGTCAAGGCGCAGGGACCGTCGTCCGGGAAATCTCCGCGGACGTCCTGGTTACACCACTGTCCAACGTATTGGCCCACAAGCGCCAGTTGGTCGGTGAGCTTCTCGATTTCCGCAAGATGCTGGAGCCGCCACTGTCCGCGCGGGCGGCCACGCATGCATCTTCCGAAAAGATTTCGGAGATGGAAGAGATTCTCTGCCGGCAAGGCGAGAAGCTGTCTCGCGGCGAGCTGGCCATTGAAGAAGATTCAGAATTCCACTATGCCATCGCCCTGGCATCGGGCAACAGCGTGGTGCTGAGGGTTTTGGATATCCTGATGGATTTGCTGCGCGAGACGCGTGCCCGCTCCCTGCAACGCAAAGGACGTCCGGAAAAATCCATAGCCGGTCACCGGCGGATCCTGGCTGCCATCAAGCGCCAGGATCCCGGGGCGGCGGAAGCAGCCATGCGGCAGCACCTGAAAGATATTGAACAGATCGTAGTTGAAGACTTACCTTAACGGAGGTTTCAATGGGCCGGTTATTCGCGATCGAAATCATTTATCGCGGCATTTATCAGAAAACTCTTGCCAAAAACATCAGCCGCGCAATCGTGCTTGCGGCGCACAAAGAAGGCAAACCGGGTATCTCTTTCGGCCGCTATGGCGATAGCCCGGAGCGCAATGGCATTCCGGCCAAAAGCTTCGCCATCGTTGCCACGGATGACCAGACATTGGAAGAGGGAATGGCCAAATATGAGCCGAAAGAAGTGGACGTCACCATTGCCGTGGACGACACTCTTTGCAAGGGTGTGGAATCCTGGGCATGGTACGGACTTCAGCCCGTCAATCGCCTGCTCAAGCCGGGCGGGACGCTCATTGTCACCTCGCGTGAGGCCCCGGAAAAACTGGTTGAGATGTCGCATCGCAAAGAACACCCCTATCAGCTTGCCATCCTGAAAGGAACGCCCAGCTTTTCCGGCCTTTGGGTCTACAAGGACGACCATACGGACGTGCGTATCCTGGGCGCCATATCCCGCGTTCTGCCGGAGTTGTTCAGTCTCAAGTCCGTACAGGCCGCAATTCTGGACGAATGGAAAGATCAGGTCAAAGCCGAATCAGCGGCCCGCGCTCACGAGCGCACCACAACCACCACCGTCCAGCCAAACCAGGGAAATCCGGAAACGCCCTATGCCTTCGAACTGCCCAAGTGGCATGAGATGGGTGAAGGCATCGCCATTCCCTGCATTCCTGCCGGCCATTCCATGGCTGATCCGGGGACGCACGTGGAGGGCGGCTATCAGCCCGACCGCAATCCCACGTTCAAGAAATTCTCGACTCGCACCATGCGCCCGGTGGTCGATTTCGATACCTGCATCAAGTGCACGCTGTGCTGGCTGCACTGTCCGGATTCCTGTTTCGACGTGACTCCGGAAAACCTGTACGACGCCAACATGCAGGCTTGCTGCGGCTGCGGAGTCTGTGAAGCCGTCTGCCCGGTCAAGGATTGCGTAACCATGGTGAACGAGAGCGCCTTCCACGATAACTCCAGCCAGTGGGAGGCATGGAGAAAAGATAAGGAAGGCTACAAGACATGGCTCAAGGAAAAAATCGAGTCGCGCCCGGAGAGGTCTCACGGCTTCCGCTATCTTGGACAGTATGAAGAGCAGATACCGGAAATGCTGGAGATCGCCCGCAAAGGATAACAACGATCCAGAAAGGGAGTTTTGTTATGGCAGAAATGGCCACACTGGTTGAGGAACAGAAAAAGACCGACGAAACTGCACTGATCACCGGCAGCGAAGCTATTGCCGTTGCCTGCAAGCTCGCTGATGTGGACGTGATTACCGCGTATCCCATTCGCCCCTACGACACGGTCATGCAGTATGTAGCCAAGCTCGTGGCCAATGGCGAAATGGATTGCGAGTACATCGTGGCTGAAGGCGAGCATTCCCAGTTTGAGATCGTGAAGCACGCCTCCGCCTGCGGCGCGCGCGTCTTCTGCGGCAGCAGCGGCGTCGGCTGGATGTACGCCATGGAGGCCCTCACAGTCACTCCCGCCCTCCGCATCCCCATGATCGCCATGGTGGGTAACCGCGCCCTGGACGACCCCGGCGCCTTCGGTGTCGAGCACAACGACGCCCTGGCCGTCCGCGATCTTGGCTGGATGCTGGTGTGGGTGGATACCGCGCAGGAAGCATTGGACACTGCGTTGATTTCCTACCGGGTCGCCGAGGACCGCCGCATCTTCCTGCCCTGCGCTCTCAGTTGCGACGGCGCTTTCCTCACTCACTCCCAGGCGCTGGTCAAGATTCCTTCGCAGGAGAAGGTGAATGAATTCCTGCCGCCCTACAATCGCGCCGACCTCCTGCTCCATCCTGATAATCCCATTACCGTCGCCCCGCAAGGTAACGAGGACTGGGTCATGGAAATCCGGCGCCAGAATTACGCCGCCATGGAACGCACTTTTGGCGTGATCGAGGAAGCCTACAAGGATTTTGCAAAGACGTTCGGCCGCGATTATGGCAATCCTTTCTTCGAGGAATACATGACCGAGGATGCCGACATTGTGCTGATGGGAATGGGGACCCTCTC
This sequence comes from Candidatus Angelobacter sp., assembly GCA_036522115.1. Taxonomy (GTDB): domain Bacteria; phylum Acidobacteriota; class Terriglobia; order Terriglobales; family Acidobacteriaceae; genus Angelobacter. The sequence goes on along the minus strand of DATDGL010000084.1, from coordinate 18,560 downwards.
CACTCCGGTAAAAGTTGCCATTCGCCAGATGCGCAAAGAAGGCAAGAAAGTCGGCTTCGTGCGCATGCGCTGGTTCCGTCCCTTTGCCGCTGAGTCGCTGGCCAAATGCCTGGGACGATTCAAGGCAATTGGCGTGGTTGATCGCGACTACTCGATGGGTTCGCCCCATCTCGGCGGCGTGCTGGTCAATGACGTACGCGGCGCGCTCTATTCGGCCCCCGGCCCAAAGCCGCCCGTGCTCGGCTTCATCGCCGGCCTGGGCGGGCGCGAAGTCACCGTGCCTGATGTGGAAAAAATCGCTGCCTCCGTCTATCAGGTGGCGGAAGGCAAGAAGCAGCCACTCACTCAATGGATCGGACTGCGCGAATAGTTCAACAATTTTTGCTGATGCGCTTAAACCATCAGAAAGGAACAAGGAACCATGGCTACTTACATTCAGATTGATCCGACACAGAAACTCGATCCCTTCAAGTCAGTCAAGAAGCTCCCGCTGGAGGAGTTCTTTACCTCAGGTCACCGGACCTGCCAGGGCTGCGAGTCTGCGCTCGTCATGAAAATGATGGCCAAGGCTGCCGGCCCGCGCACCATCGTGCTGGGCAGCACCGGCTGTATGTACGTGGCTAACACTACGTATTACAGCACTTCCTGGGTGGTTCCGTGGATGCACACGCAGCTTGGCAGCAGCGGCTCAGCCGCGTTGGGCACGTCCGCCGCGCTCAAGGTGCTGATGCGCAAGGGCAAAATGAAAAATGAGCCCATCAACGTGATCGCATTTTGCGGTGACGGCGGCGGCGCGGACATGGGCCTTGGCGCCATCTCAGCTACCCTCACTCATCCCGATTACAACTGCCTGATTCTTCTGTATGACAACGAGTCTTACGCCAATACAGACATTCAACTTTCCGGCAGCACGCCCTGGGGCGCAAATACCACTTTCAGCACTCCCGGAAAAGTAAAGAGGATCATGCACCGCCGCTGGAAGAAAAACATGGCGGCCATGATGGCGGTCGGCCATCCCACCTGCCGCTACGTCTCCACCATTTGCATGTCATATGGCTTACATGGTATGAATTCCATCCGCAAAGCGCTTTCGATCGGCGGACCAACGTTCATCCACTCGCTGGATCCGTGTCCCAAGGGTTGGGATTACGATCCTTACCTCTCGCACGAGATGGGCGAACTGGCAGTCAACACCGGCGTTTGGCCGCTCTATGAAGTTGAAGATGGCGTGCTGCGCCTGACCGGCAGAACGCAACAGATTGCTGCTGGTAAAATCAGGCGCTTGCCTGTACGGGATTACTTGCTCAAGCAGGGAAGGTTCGCTCACTTTACCAAAGATGATATTGATTACTTCCAGAGCAAGGTCGATGAAATGTGGGATAAGTGGCTGGTTCCTGGGGTGATTCCGTGTCACACAGAGCTGGCGGCGGACAATCCGCCGGAATAAGAATTAACGGCGGAGAGAGTCCCATTTTGGCGCCGCACACCTCTGCGGAGCAGTTGCTGTAGATATCGGAACCGGCATTGTTCGTCAAGTGGAAGCCCAAATTCTGATCTCCTCAAGGGAGGCTGTCTATGGCTACTTTAACGGCCGATGTAAGCTCTCTCCGTGTTCCTAACCGCTGGGTCGTCCTCATAGCCAGTATCGTGAGCATGATAGCCGTAGCTAACTACCAGTACGGCTGGACCCTCTTTGTCAAACCTCTCCAGAATGGCTTGGGATCAAAAGGGCATCCTATCGATGCCGCCGTCATCCAAGTCACATTCACCGTCTTCGTGCTGCTGGAAACCTGGCTGGTCCCGTTCGAGGGCTGGCTCGTTGACAAGTTTGGCCCGAGATTTCTTGTCATGCTCGGCGGCCTTGTCGCCGGGGTCGGCTGGATCGAAAGTGGGAGAGTTACAACTGTTACCGGCCTGTACCTCGCTTACGCCCTCTCCGGTATCGGCGCCGGTATCGTCTACGGAACCGCTGTCGGCAGCGCTCTGAAGTGGTTTCCTGACCACCGCGGGCTGGCTGCGGGCCTCACCGCCGCGGGCTTCGGCGCCGGTTCGGCACTCACCGTCCAGCCTATTGCCGATATGATTAATACTGCCGGCTATCAAGCGACTTTTATCCGGTGGGGCATCATCCAGGGAATCATAGTCCTGATTGCCGCATGGTTCCTGGCCTCGCCCCCTGCGGGCTGGCTGCCCAAAACTTGGAGGATCAAAGGCAGCGAGGAAGTGAAAAAGCGCCAGAGCCAGGTGGACTTCACCTCGGCAGAAATGGCTTCGACTTCCCACTTCTGGTTGATGTACCTGATGATGACTATGGTGGCCACGGGCGGCCTGATGGCGACTGCTCAATTAGCGCCTATGGCGGCGGATTTCAAGGTGGACAAATTCCCCGTCCACTTTCTCTGGTGGACGGTCCCCGCGCTGACCTTTGCCCTTCAGGCAGACCGCGTGATCAACGGTCTCTGTCGTCCGTTCTGGGGATGGATTTCAGATCATATCGGTCGTGAGAAAGCCATGGCCATGGCCTTCACCCTTGAAGCCATTGCCATCTATGCCCTGATCCAGTTCGCCGACAGACCGCTGCTCTTCGTGGTCTTTAGCGCTTTCACCTTCTTCGGATGGGCTGAGATCTATTCGCTCTTCCCGGCTCTCTCCGGTGACTTTTTTGGCCGTAAGTATGCCACCGCAAACTACGGCTTCCTTTACACCGCCAAAGGCACGGCTTCCGTCTTTGTACCCATTGGCTCGGCGCTGGCGGCAGGCAAGGCCTTCGACTTCCGCGCTGACGTTTTGCTATTGATCGGCGGGATTCTCGTGATCCTTGCGTTATTCCTTCTACCCACGGTCTTTCGCATACAGATTGGTGCAGCGCTCAAAACCGTTCTGCTCATTATTGCCGGGGCTTTCATCACCTATGGGATCATTCTGACGGTGGTCTCCACAGTGCCGTTTCCGTTTACTGGCAAGATCAACGTGCCCAAATGGGGCTGGCCCGGAGTATTCAAGATCGCGATCGTATTCGACTTGATTGCTGCCGTGCTCGCCTTCTTTGTCCTGCGTAAAATGAAGGCGCCGGTCAAACAGGGCGCGCCAGGCACTTCGCCGCAACCTGTAATCTCAGCCCAGCGCGCATAAGCGATTCATCACAGGCTCCCGTTCAATCGGGAGCCTTCTGTTTTGGGGTCGCGTACATTCGCGGCTAAATGCAATACTGTTCACTCAGGAGATTTCGGAAGCTTTTGAGTTAACGGTTGAACGCAAGGTCCCTCCGGTTTACCCCCGCTAACGCGTGGGTAAACCCTCGGGATGACGAACCTTTTTTCGCGTCCTGGTTAGGTGAACAGTATTGCGGCTAAATGTTTGGCCGTTGTTTTTTGGTTTTAGTTTTAATGTTGGCAACCTGTCCCAGCGCGCCGTTTGATTTTGTCTTTCAATTACCAGATTGCCCAAATTGCTCAATTCTTCCGAGGGAGGCACGTCATGTCAGAGCAGCACGACCATGAATCTGATTCCACGAACCCCGTTCATCACGACTGCGGCAACCTGTTTGGCTGCGGTGAGGAAAAAGGCACAGGAGTAGTCCGCCAGGACATCAACGACGCCGCAGTCACGCACCGCGTCTCCGATCGCCTGCTGCACATGGATGAAATCAACCAGGAGAACCTCGACGGCTACCTGACTGTGCGCGGACGTTCACGGCGCAGATTGCTGCAAACCAGCACCTTCATGGGAGCGCTCGCGGCAGTAGGACCGTGGTTTGGAAGGCTGGCGAATGCCGTGGAAGGCGGCGACAAGAAACAAAAATCCAAAGGCCCCGAAAAGGGTGGTGATGAAGGCAAAGTGCATGTGGTCGAATCCACCAATGAAACCGTGCGCCTGGGTGTCTTCGATACCACTCTGTCCCCGATCCTCAAAGTTGATTCCGGTGACACCATCAGCTTTCTCAATACCTGGTCGCACTTCCTGAACCAGATGCAGCCTGGAGTGCCCGTAGACAAGCTGGCTGAATTACGCAAGAGCAATCCCGGCCGCGGACCGCATTCCATTATCGGTCCCATCGCCGTGAATGGCGCTGAAACCGGAGATGTATTGGAAGTGCGTTATAAACGATTCCGTCCATTTCCCTGGGCTGCGGTCTTCAACAATCCGGGCGCCCTCAAGACCGGGCTCCTACCCGACGATTTCCCCGACGGCCAGGTCAAGTACGTGGACCTTGACCTCAAGAACATGAAGACGGAATTTGCGCCGAACATCAATGTCCCTCTCCAGCCATTTCAGGGAACGCTGGGACTGGCGCCGCCGGACGGCTACTTTCCTGCACTGACTCCCGGAGTCACCAGCTCTGTCCCTCCCGGTCCCCACGCCGGCAACGTAGATTTGCGCGAACTCTCGGAAGGCTCAACCCTTTTCATTCCCGTATGGAAACCGGGCGCGCTCCTCTTCACCGGCGACTCTCATGCCGTTCAGGGTGATGGCGAAATCAGCCTCACCGCCCTGGAAACTCGCATGCAGGAGATGCGCATTCAGGTAGTCCTGCACAAGCAGAAGAATTTCGCCTGGCCTATCGCCGAAACTGCCACGCACTGGATCACACTGGGGATGGACAAAGACCTGAACCTGGCCATGGCAGCAGCGGCGCGCAATGCCATTAAATTCCTGGCCTCTCGCGCAAAGATCACGGAACTGGATGCCTACGGCCTATGCAGCATCGCCTGCAGCTTCCGGGTAACTCAAGTGGTAGACATAGTCCGTGGCGTCCACGCCATGATTCCCAAGAGCCTGTTCTCCGGCGACCTGCGCAAGCAGATCACCGTGGTGTAAAAAACACAGGGACCAAGGTTACCCAGGTACAGGGAAGAGGGAAAACAAAAGCAACGCAAAGACTCCCACCATCCTTCGGCTTCGCAAGCTCACTCGAGGCCAGTCTCCGGACGGAGAGGGCACAGCGGAAATCTGCTGTTCGGTTTTGCAGGCGGCCAACCGCTGGTTCAATTACCAATTACTATTTTCTGTTCTTCAAATTCGCGTTTATTCGCGGCTCAAGCGGTTATCCTCTGCCACTCTTTCCAGCCGTATTCAAGAATCTCATAGAGCATTGTGCTCGAGGTTCGCCCCTCAGAACTGGCGATTCGCCACCTGCTCTCCAGATCGGACTTCAGGCGATACAAATTCTCGGAACTGCACAGGTCCACCTTGCGCTGCTCTTCGATCTTGTGAAGAAATTGCTGCAACGCGCCGGGCATGTTGCAAGTGGCTGTTGTGGACATCATGGGCGAGGCGGCGATTACCGATGGGTCTTCTTCGAGCATAGCGGCAGTCATATGGATTCCTTCTTCCTTCGCAAATAAAAGCGTCCTCACTATAGATAGTGACGTTCAGGGGAGGAATGTTTCAACAATTCGCAACTTTTTCGGTGGTTCACCCTCCCTGGTATTTACTAGTTGGTAAACTTTTGCGAAAATGAGGCCAAAGGCTGCAACGCTGTCACATCTGCTTGATTCATAAGGGGGTTGTGGTTGCAGAATTCCTTTCAAAGTCCTTTTTTGTTGCGCACGTTGGGAGTAGCGGCGGTATGTAGCGCTCCCAAGCGTCGGCGAAGTCTTTGAACAGGTATCCACGGAACATCGGCTCCGTGCCGTAATGGAGAGGACGAGCGCTGATGCCTAATGGTCGAAGCAAGGCGGCGATCTTCTGTCCGGAGCCGCGAGTCCATTTGGCCCAGGGACGATATGCGAGGGTGGCGAGGCCAGCCAGCAGGTCTTTGGTTGAAAGATATTCGGGATCTTGCTTGCTGAAAAACAGAGCGCGGATGTCGCAGAGGAGTTCGGTGGCTTCAGTGCCTTGGGCGAGCCTGAAGAGGTTGGAAACGGCGGCACGCGCTTTTTCCGGCCATGAGCCACCGATGAGGTCGGCGAGATGAAGGAGCGGTTCGGCACATGCCTGTTCGCGCGGGGTATGGCCAGGCGGGATTCGCGGAGGGCTGGTTTGCGCGGTCTTCTCGATTGCGGCGCCGTTGCGGTCAAGCCATGCGACCAGTTGGTGGACCAGGTCGACGGCGTCGCGATGGTCCTTATGGGGACGAAAGCGGGTCCGAGCGTCAGAGAATTTCTTGCGGCGGAGAGTGATGGGAATACAGCGCTGGGCGAGAGATGACGGTAGCGGCGCGTTGCCGGCGAAGGCCTTGGGAGCAAAGAAGGAATACTCGTGCGGCGCTGACAGGTAGGAGAGTCCAGCGTCCGAGCCGGAGTTGAGCAGGGCCAGAATGGGCTGGCGTTCCGTCGGGCCGAAAATATGATGGCAGTTATCGACGAAGAGGGTGGTATCGAAGCCGCTGTCGCCTTCCTCGGTAAGGCGGTGATTGTCGGTGAGCAGGTACTTCATGAGGCTGCCAGGGGAGCTGCCGGCAACGAATGAAGGGTTACGGGCAAGCTGGCGAAGCAGGTTGAGGCATAGCGTCTTGCCGGATTGGGGTTCGGGTGAGCAGACGTTAAGGTAAACAGCGGCGAGACAGTGTTGGAAGGACCAGGTATGAGCGACCCAGAGGGCGAGGACTGTGAGCTGGTGGGGGTCGCAAGCGAGATGTTGGCTGATGTAGGCGGCGATGGAATCGAAGAGTTTGGGGGTTCCCAGGTCTACGGATGCTTTCGCAGGCTGGGCAGCGGGCGGTGGGGGCGGCGCGGGAGCTTCAGTCCTGGGCTTCTTCTCGAACTCCGGCGACATTTTCGACAAATAGTTGTCGTCAAATGGATGCATATTCAGTTTTCCAAAGATCGTATTTAACAACGCTCGCCACTCAGGACGAGACAAAATCATCATATGATGATTCTCAATCTGTTGTCAAGAGTTATTTTATATAATTTTTATGTTGTTTTATGATTTGAATACGAACAGGATTTCATTTGGTCAGGCGCTGCTCCGCCCGCGTTTACTTCTCATTACTTTTCCGCCGGCTTTTCAAACACCTTGGGATCTACCGTGGGGTTGATTTCATAACTGCTGATCGCCATGGTTGCCGTGGGCTGACCGTTGAGGGAAATCTCTTGATGATACGGCAGCGTAATCCCATCCGCGGCCTTCCATTCGGAAGAGTCCACAACGCGCGTGGCCGGGCCCGACGGGCCTGAGCCTTGCGATTCTCCGCGCAGGACGTGGCCGGTCTGCGGGTCGACAAACCAGCGCCACTGCTGGCCTTCACCGTGAATTTCCAGCACTGAAGCCTGGATGTCACCCACTTTTTCTGTTCCCTGGGCAGCAAAAGTATATTGAGGATCGTTGATGTGCTGGGCCACATACCACAGCGTACGGCGCAGGTTATTGAGCGAATCGTCACGCTGCGATGAAGGTATCGGCCGGTTGCCCATAGCTCCGGCCATGAAACTATCCTGGGGTGAAATCACCAAGGACACGTCACCGGCCGGTGTACTCAGGTGTTGATACATCTTGTCCGGCAGAATCTGGGTCTCCTCGACGTCCAGTGATATTCCCTGCGCTTTCAGGGTCATGGTGGACTTGGTGCGCATGGTCTTGATGGAACCCAGCTTTTCCGCTCCTCCGGCTGCCTGAATGACCTTGGCAATGAGCGCCTTCCCTTCCGCATTGGAAGCGGCAGGCACTGGGTTGGAGGCGGGGGCGCCCGGCAGCGGGACCGTGATATCGATGTTCGTAACCGGACCGCGAGCGCTGAGCGGCTGGTCAAAATCCGCGGCCTTGCCGATTACCAACACGGCGAATTTGTCCTTGACCAGATATTTCTGGGCCACCCGGTTCACGTCCTCTACCGTTACCTTTTCCACTCCCTTCTGGAAGCGATCCAGAAAGTCCGCCGGATATCCATAGATCTCATAGGTCATGCGTTCCTGCACGACTTTTTCCCTGGAATCAAAATCAAAGACGAAGGAATTGAGGATTGCATCCTTCCCGCGTTGCATCTCGGCTTCCGTAACCGGAAGGTTGCGCATATTCTCAATTTCCCGGTAAAGACCATCGATGGCCTGAGCCGTCGTGCTGCTCTTGGTGCCCATGCTCAGGCGCGCCAGTCCGGGATGATCAAATCCAGCGCCGACCCCGCCGCCTACCGAGTACGCCAGCCCAGCCTGGGTGCGCAGGGCTTTGAAAAGCCGGGATGAAAAACCACCGCCAAAAATCTGGTTCATCACTTCCACCGCGTAGTAGTCCGGATCATCACGCCGCGTGCCGGAAGCCACCATCCTGATCTCGCTCTGGTTTACATCGCTCTTCTCGACGAAATAGATTCCCGGCTTCGGCGCTGCAACCGGCACCTGTGGATCTGCATACGCAGGTCCTTTTGCCCAATCTGCGAACACCTTGCGCAGTTTGCTTTCCATTGCCGCTGAGTCAAAGTCCCCGGTGATTCCCAAAATGATATTGTTCGGCTGTACATAGCGGGAATGCCAGTCCATGAGGTCCTGCCGGGTCACAGCCGCAACGGTCGAATATTCCGGAATCCGCGCATAAGGACTCTGCGGGCCATATCCGATCCTGGTGGATTCTCTTCCCGCAATCTGTCCCAGATCGTCATTGCGGCGGGCAATGCCCGTTTTAATGCCGTTCTTGGCAATTTCTATCTTGTCGTCACGGAACTCGGAGTGACGAAGAAGGTCATTGAAATCATCCAGAACAAAATCGAAATCGGCCTTAAGGCAGGAGAGGCTGATCGAGGTGGTATCAACGCCTCCACCGGTCTCAATTCTGGCTGCACGGGCCTCCAGTTCGTCATCCAATTGATCGCCGGTTTTGCTTTTGGAGCCTCCCGTGCGCCAGGAACCTCCATAGATGGAGACCAGACCTATTTTGTCAGCCGGTTCGGATTTCGATCCTCCACGAATGAACGCAATCCCGTTCATCAGCGGCAGCTCGTGGTCCTCCTGGAGGAACACCACCATCCCATTTTCAAGCTGGATGCGCCTGGGCTGTTGAGGATGGAATGGCGGCAGCGGCGGTTTGTTGATGCTGCGGAGATCCGCCGCGGCCAGGTCCAGTTGCTCGCCCTTACCCGGAGCAGGCTTGGAATCCGCCGTCTGCGCGCTTTTGGGAGTGGCCTTGGCCGTCTGGGCTGGAGCAGCCATGTTGAGCAGCAGGCAGCTCAGCGCAAGAATGGTTGAGCGAAAATAGCTGACGGTCATCAGTGCGTCTCCTTTTGCTTCTGCGCGCCATCCCCGCCAGGCCCCGTTTTTGCCGGACTGGCCGCGCTCTCAATTTCAGCCACGGTTCTGTTGCTCTCTACAAAGGTCTGGCTGGCAATGCGCCGGATATCGGCTTTGCTCACTTTGTCAATGCGGTCCACGTCGCGAAATAATTCGCGCCAGTCTCCATATCTCGTCTGGTAAAAGGCCAACTGCCCCGCCAGTCCCTCATTGTCTGCCAGCCGGCGAACCAGATCTGCTTTGGCCCGCGTCTTCACCATTTGCAGTTCGTCATCACTCACGTCCTGGTTCTTCAGGCGGTCGATTTCCTGGTGGATGGCTTGCGCCAGTTCGTCAGGAGTGTGAGGAGGCACAGGAACAGCAAAGAAGGCAAACAGATTGGGATACTTCTGTCCTGGAAATCCTGAGAACCCGGCAGCCGCAGCGGCAATCTTCTTGTCGCGCACCAGGGACCGGTACAGGCGGGAGGTGCGGCCCTGAGAGACCAGATCGGAGATCACGTCATAAACGGCGTCGTCCGGATCATGATAGCTGGGCCGGTGATATCCCTCCAGGTAGATGGGCTGCGAATTCTCGCGCAGCGTGACTGTGCGCTCAGCGAATTGCGCAGGCTCAATGGTGGTCAACGGATCGGGCTTAGGTGCTGCCGGAATGCGTCCGAAATATTTCTCAATAATCGGAAATACCTGCGCCGGCTTCAGATCGCCCACCAGCGCAATCACGGTGTTGGAAGGGACGTAGTACTTGTGGAAGAAGGCTTCTGCCTCGGTTGCCGACAGGTGGTCCAGTTCAGAGGGCCACCCCACACCGGAGCGCCCATACGGATGTGCAGTGTAAGCAGCGGCAAGAAACTGCTCTACCATTCTGCCGATGGGACTGCTGTCAATCCGCAGGCGGCGCTCCTCATGAACTACATCGCGTTCTTTATAGAACTCTCGAAATACGGGATGAAGAAAGCGCGACGATTCCAGGTAGGCCCACAACTCAAAACGGTTGACCGGAAATGAGTAGAAATACTGGGTTGTGTCCAGGTTGGTGCTGGCATTCAACCCCACACCGCCCTCGCGCTCCACAATCTCGGGAAAGCGGTTCTTGATCACATACTGGTTGGCGTCCGCTACTGCCTTGTCGAATTCTGCTTTGAGGGCTTCCACCTTCCCGGGATCACGGCCAACTTCCGCGCGGTCGGCGTGATCATAGGCCTTGTAGGCCCGCTCTACCTTTTCCAAGGCAATCTTTTCCCTGGCGTAGTCGGTGGTGCCTATTCTCTCCGTGCCTTTAAAGGCCATGTGCTCGAACATATGCGCCATGCCGGACTCGGCCAGAGGGTCCTGCGCATCGCCGGCGTCCACGATGGTAAAGAAGGAGAAAACCGGCGCCTCCGTCCGCTCACATAGAACCACCGTAAGGCCGTTCTTCAAAACCTTGACCGTAGTGCGCTTCTCAAAGGAAGTTATGTCCTGCGCAAGCGCGCTCACCGCAATCAACAACATCACGGAAGCCAGAAGAATCAAAGCGTAACGCCGCATGAATGCCTCCTTGGAAATCATTGTCAAAACCCGGCACGAGACGAGATAAAGCCAAATTAGAACGCCATCGAAAGAGTTGTCAAATCGCGGACCGGTAATAAGAGCAAGGCCACTCCTGATTCACCTTCATTCATGTGGAGCTGTCCCGCCTGCCCCGCGGCGCCGCAGATTCGCGGCCAAACAGCTCCCAACCTTGCGCGCCAGGTCCTCGCACGCCGCCACCGTTTCCGCGTCAGTTTCCTGACTGCGCACAATTTCCAGGCACGGCATTTTTCCCTCGGAATGCGCCAGCCTTATCCCAATGCACTTCTGACGGCGGCAGGTAATGGAAGCAATTTCAGTAATGCTAAGAGTGGATGTGGTGCAAGCAAGCATGGTCCCCGGCTTGCAGATTTTATCCAGCAGCGTAAAAATCTCAAGCTTCGATTCCAGTTCATCCGGCAGGGCTTCAATCACCAGGTCTGCCTGCCGCGCAGCCTCTTCTATCGTGGACGCATAAACCAGGCGCGCTGTGGCCGCCTCGGCTTCCTGTTGATTGACGCAACCCAAATCCAGGGCCTGCTCCAGTCCGGCCCGAATCCCGGCATCAGCCTTCCTCAAGCTGGCGGGCAAAATATCTTCGAGGATGGTCCGATACCCGGCCAACACCAATGCCTGGGCCATGCCACGGCCTGCAAGGCCCGCACCGATGACGGCGACCGTCCGGATTTCCGCCACTTACTAGCTTTTCGCCAGCCCCTCGAGGATGGCAATAAAGTTCGGGTCGGACTTTTTCATGTAATCGGCCAAACGCTTCTTCTCCTCCTCCGTCATGGTTGTAATTCCGACCTGGACGCGGCGCAACGTTGCCGCGATGTCATCCACGTAGTTCATCATCCTTATAAGTTCGCCGGTAGCTACCATTCTGCTCTCGCTCTCCTGTTCAAACTATTATTGTCAGCTTTTTCCCTCACTTTAGCAAAGCGACTGCCCAGCCGTTATGCCCACAGCTACGGGAAACGGAGTATTTGGTCCATTACACTGGTTTGCAGCACTAAAATTGAGATAGTGAATAATTATGGATGCTGAAAGAACGACAAAAATTCTTACCGTCCTGATCGTGGTTTTCTGTCTGGCCGGCGTCATCGACGCCAGCCTGGCCCTGGGCGAACACTACAATACGGGTCCTTCTCCGTGCAGCATCAACGATGTGTGGGATTGCGGCGAGGTAAATCACAGTGAGTACGCGGTGCTGCACGGGGTTCCCGTGGCCATCATCGGCATCGTGGGATATACGCTGCTGACCGCGCTGGCCGGACGCTTCCCCGGGATCACCGCCGCGGCGGCGCTGGCCAGTGTCGTCTTCAGCCTGCGCCTCACCTGGATTGAATGGAAGGATTTGAAAGTCTGGTGCATCTACTGCGTAGCCTCACAGATCATCATCCTGATCGTTTTTCTGTTGTCCCTTGCGGCCGCCTGGCTCTCAAAGCGAAAACCTGCATGAATTCTGTTGTCGCAATGGTTTACTCTGCTACGCTATGAGATGTTTGGCCATTTCCCAGCGGCACTGCTGGCGGGCAAAAAGAATTGACGGTAGACCGCAGCCGCCTTCGGCTGCGGTCCACGAACTAAAGAACCAGCCAGACCTATCTCAAGCCCCATGCTGCCAGCAACCTTGCGAGCTTCTCGAGAGTACTGCTTCCAGATCCATTCGCCCGATTGCCATTGAAGACGGTGGAGTTGCTGAACTGGACTGAGACGGGAGTGAGCGGTAAAACCGCAAGTGTATAGCTGGAGGACGACGTCAGAGCAACATGTGAGCCTGTGGCAAGGCAGTCACAACGTAGATCAGGGCCTTCATACACGCAACGGCCTGTACCCGGCCCACTTCCAGCGTCGCAACGAGCGAGAGGATGCTGGCATGCCGCTCTAGGAGTTCCTTGGTTGATAGTCTTACATGGATCGTTCTGCGCGTGGCCGGTCAACGGAGATACTGCCAAAGTTGCAGCACCGATGACAGCCACAAATAGAAATTGTCGATTCAAGAACATCATCGCGTCACCTCGAGGTCGATTTAACAATTTTCCTCATGGGACGTAGTGGCGTGGAAATTCTGCCTGAGTCCAGGTGGTGTGTCAATACAATATACTTCCAGAACTTCCAGATAGTGGGCTACTTTGACCGCAAACAAAGATATTTTGTGGGCAAAAAGTCAAACCGGATGCACTTTCAGGGAGTGAGATGAATACGTCGAATGCTGCTTGATTCCTGGATGCGGTTGTGGGATTCTTCCCTTCGCTACGCTGCGGCTCAGAATGACAAGGAGAAGCTGCATGGTCACCATAAAGCCAAGTAGCCCACTACCAAAATTCGCATTAATTTTATTTACCAAGCCCGGCAAAAAAGGGTAACATAATGGTAATTAATCAAGATGTTTGGGTCTGCTCAAAGCGCCACCCAAAACACCAGGATACGCAGTATGATCACTGGAATCGATCTAAACCCCATGCATGACCCCAGCGGCTGGCATTTTCTTATGGCCGAGGTCGGTTGGGGCCTTACCTTTGTCAACTTAGCCAAGTTGGCGAAACCGGAAGAAAGAGACAGATTTAAGGTCAGCGTGAGGAATGCCCGCAAGGCATACGATACGGTGATCAGGTTCCGTCACCGCATTCCCCTGGAGGAATCGGCCAGAGAAGAGTTGAATGCGGGGTTGGGGCGGCTTGAAAGCGGATTGCGGGAACTTGGCGGCATAGGCCGTTTCATTTCCAACCCAGGTACTCACGACCGCATCTAGGCTGCTCAAGCGGGGCTGATTATTTTTTTGTTACGAACATGACTTAAGCAGTTAAGATGAGAAAGCGCATTGCATCATTGCGTAGACAATTCTTTGTTCGATCAGTTGAAGGACTTAACAAAACTTCATGAGGATCGAGATGAGTACCACAAACCAAACATTTACTGCCTCTACTGATATTTTAAACTCCTGGAAAGAAATCGCCGGCTATCTGAACCGCGGCGTCCGCACCGTCCAGCGGTGGGAAGCCGATTTGGGAATGCCGGTGAGGCGGCCACGCGGAAAAGGCCGTAGCGCCGTACTGGCTGTGCGTTCTGAAATTGACCTGTGGATCAGGTCTTGCCCCCTGGAGAACACCGGGGACCTGGCGACGACGAAACTTCCAGTTGGTCAAGGCCCCCAGTTAACCATCACTCAACCTCTCCGACTGTCCACGCTGGAATTGCACCGGCTTCGGGCTGACATGAGCCGTTCGCGTGAAGAGCTTTCTGTCGCGTTACATGAGCTGGTGGCAAGATTAGTGAAGATGATGGGGAGTTCGTCCGCGCGGGCATCCAACGGCCTTGCCTGTGTTGCTGCTTCGATGCCCAACGAGCTAACAGCGGTATGAGGTCCAGTTTCCCTCTTAACGTGAACGGTATTGGGGACCCGATGCTGGCGCAGTGACCGGAAGAAAAACCGATATTCTACCTGGTTCCCTGCTTGTTATGGGGCGAAGCTTTTTCCAGCGTGGACACCATGAGCTGGCCGGCGGACGGGGTCTTCACTTTTTGCTCGCGCACAATCTCCTTGGCCAGGATGTCGCGCCCGTAAAGGTTATGATTGGCGCTGCCATCCGGACGCAGTGTTGATCCCTCAAGGGACACGCCGGCAAAGAGCCCCTTGGCCCGCGAATAGGTCAGGATTTCAGCATGGAGGGCCACATCCGTCGCGGCTTCCGCGTCCCGTCCTACCGGGCCGGCTGCGGCTGAGGCGTCCCCGCCCAGCTTGGCCTTGCTCTTGAGCAGCATCTCCACGCCGTGCGGGTTGATCACCAGCAGAACAAAATCGGTTGCCTGTCCGCCGATTTGGAAACCAAAGCTGATTCCTTCCAGGGCATACATCGCGGGCGGACCCCATGCGCCGGTGAAATTGGCGCCGCCGCGGCAGGACATGGCGCCCCGGCCGATGCTGGCTCCTACTCCCAAAGCGCCCTTCTTCACGGAAGGCAGGACAATCACACAGTCCGCGCGGTCGAGGACTGGCCTGGGAAGATTGTCTGGAATGTTCAGGATTTCCTGCAAGACTTTGCCGGAATGCTCCAGGCGTTCTTGTTCTTTTTTCTGCGCATGAACAACGCTGGACAGCACCAGCGCTGCAATGACCACCCTGCACATGTTTTTCATTTTGTTCCTCGCTCCTGGCGTGAAGATTCATTATAGCCTCGACGGAAAAATCAGCCGCAGATCAAAGTCATGGGGCCGCGAATCCGCCACGGCGGGTCGGTCAACGCGAAATCGAAAAAGCTTTATAAAACAAGGTGGGGGGACAACAAACTCAAGGTTCCTCCGATTCTCCGCTTGGCGGAGAACCCTCGGAATGACGAATTGTAAGTGGTTCATTGATTCCTGGATGCGGTTGTGGGATTCTTCCCCTTCGCTACGCTTCGGTTTGATTGTATGACGACAAGGAGAAGCTGCATGGTCACCATAAAGCCAAAGTAGCCCACTACCCAGGGCTTATATTCTGTGCGCGAACCCCTTATTTGCGGTATCATTCGCGGTTCGCCCGCATTCTCTTCTGGCTGGAGCTTCTTATGAAAACATTCGTGAAATCTCTGTCTCTGGTGGTTTTGCTCTGGACGCTTCAGGCGTCCCTGGCGGCCCAGGAGCATCGCCGCTCTTCTCGCGCCATGGAAGGATCTGAAAATAAAGCTCCTCAAAAGTCTCAGGACAACAGCACCAAAGACCCTCTGGAGAACGTGAAATTCCGCAACCTTGGTCCCGCTGTGGGCGGCGGACGTGTCACCTCTGTCGTGGGCGTCCCCGGCAAGCCTAACGTCTACTACATTGGTGCCGGCGGAGGCGGGGTGTGGCTCACCCAGGATGGCGGACTCTCCTGGAAGCCGATTTTCGAGAAGGAAGCCACAGCCTCCATTGGCGCTATTGCTCTAGCGCCTTCCAATCCCAACCTGGTCTGGGTGGGAACGGGCGAATCCAATCCTCGCAATGACTTGATTACCGGCCGGGGCGTCTACTTCTCTCCGGATGGCGGCGCCAGTTGGAGTTTTATGGGGCTGAAAGATGCCGGACAGATCTCCAACATCGTGATTGATCCGCGTGATCCTAATATCGTCTTGGTTGGCGTTCTTGGACACGTCTGGGGAGCGAACGTGGACCGCGGCGTCTTCCGCACCCTGGATGGCGGCAAGACCTGGCAGAAAGTTTTGTATGTAGACGATAGCACCGGCGTCAGCTCGCTCATCATGGATCCTCATAATCCCATGGTGCTGTTTGCCGGCCTTTGGCCTCTGCACCGATATCCCTGGATGCTGGAGAGCGGCGGCACAAGCGGCGGCATCTATCGCTCCACGGACGGCGGGAACACCTGGAAGAAACTCACCGAGGGCCTGCCCGAAGGCGCCACCGGAAGGATTGGGATGGCAGCGTCTGAGAGCAATCCCAGACATATTTATGCCGTGGTTGAATCCAAAAAAGGCATTGCCTGGGACACCACGGATTTAGGCGATCACTGGCGGCAAGTCACGGACAACCACACCTTCAACGCCCGTCCTTTTTATTTCAGCCAGATCGCAGTGGCCCCTAATAATGAGAGCAAGGTCTACTTCATCAATTACAACATCATGCTGTCTGAAGATGGAGGAAAGACCGGCCGCAACACCACCACGCGAGGCGTCCACGTGGACCATCACGCACTCTGGATCGATCCTCTCGATCCGGACCGCATGATTGATGGCAACGATGGCGGCGTCTACATCACCAGCGATGGTGGACGGTCCTGGCGCTACACAGACAATCTGCCCATCGAGCAGTTTTACTCCGTCGCTGAGGACGATGAGACTCCCTACAACCTTTGCGGCGGCCTGCAGGACAACAATGCCTGGTGCGGACCTTCCAACAGCCTGAGCCGGGGCGGAATCACAGGCTACGACTGGTTTACCGTAACCGGCGGCGATGGTGAATACGCTATCCCGGCCCACGGGAAGAATACCCACCTGGTCTATGTGGACTCGCAGAACGGCTCGATTTCCCGCATCAACATCCAGACCGGGCTCTCCAACTCCATTCGGCCTTATCTGCATGGAGTTCAATTCAAAAAGCCGGCAGACTTAAAGTATCGCTTTAATTGGACTTCACCCATCGGCGTGTCTTACACAGACCCCAACGAGGTTTACCTCGGCGGCAACGTTTTGTTCAAATCCACCGATGGCGGAGCGCACTGGACAGCCATCAGTCCTGACCTGACGCGCAATGACAAGAGCAAGCAGGAGACGAGCGGCGGCTCCATCGAATATGACATCAGTGGCGCTGAAACCTTTAGCTGCATTCTCTCCTTCTCCATCTCTCCTCTGGATCCCAAGATCATCTGGGTAGGGACGGACGATGGCGTGGTGCAGGTTACACGCGATGGCGGCGCGAACTGGAGCAACGCGACCTCCAGCATTCCCGACCTGCCGCAGTGGGGACGCCTGCAGCAGATTGAAGCATCGCCCAGCGATCCGGCCACGGCCTACATTGCCGTGGACTTCCATGAAGTCGATAACAACAAACCGTATGTCTTCAAGACGCACGATTATGGCAAAACCTGGACTGCCATCATGCATGGCCTGCCGGATTCAGATCCGGCGCGCGTGATCCGAGAAGATCCGAACCAGAAGGGATTTGTAGTGGTTGGAACGGACACAGGATTGTTCTACTCCAGCGACGACGGAGGTCACTGGACGGCACTCAAGAGCAACTTCCCCACCGTGCCCATCTACGACATCAAGTTCATCAAGAAGAGCCACGACCTGGTGGTGGCTACACATGGCCGCGGACTGTTTGTGCTGGACGATATTTCTCCACTTGAAGAAAGCGGCGCACATCTTGCTCGCAGTGATTTCCATTTGTATCCAGGGCTACCGGCGGTGAATTGGCACAACTGGAACAAACATGGATTCAGTTCCGCCGGCTTCACCGCGCCCAACCCTCCCAGCGGCGCCGTACTCACTTACTACCTGCCGGCAGAGATCAAAGTCTCCCCGGAGCAACGCAGAAAGGGCCAGGGTCCGGTGAAGATCGTGATTTCCGATGGTTCCGGACAGGTGATTCGCACTATGTACGGCCCCTCAAAGTTCGGCCTGAATCGTGTTTCCTGGAACCTGCGCTACGATGGGCCCAAGAGACTGAACTTCCTGCCGTCTCCGCCGGGCGAGCGGGAAGAGGAAGAGTTCTTCTTTGATCCGAGCGCCGGCCCCACCGCCCTGTCCGGCACTTACAAAGTGGCGATTACTGTAAACGGCAAGACGGAAACGCACGACATCCAGGTGGAACCTGATCCGCGTTTCAATCTTGATGGCAACGCGCTGCGGGCACAACTCAAGCTGGCCCTGGAGCTGCGCGACCAGGTTTCCGCGCTCAACGAGGCGCTCAATCGTTTAAGCAGCTTGCACAAGCAGATCTCCAGCCTGGAGGAAATCATTGGAAGTGACGAGGCCACGGATGGCCAGACGAATGTGGCGTACAAGCCGGTGCTGGAACAGGCGCGCGCGTTAGACAAAAAGCTCTCCGCCATGCGGAGCCAGCTTTACAACACTGACGCGCAGCCATTCGGCCAGGACGACGTTCACTACCTGCAGCGCTTTCATGATCAGTTGCAGGGATTGATGCGCGGAGTGATGAACTCGTATGGCGAGGCGCCCAGCGAACTTCAGGTCGAGGAAGCAGCCTCACTGCGCAAGGAACTGGACCAGCATCTCCAGGACTTTAATGCTTTCCTGAATACCGACGTTGCCGCCTTCAATAAGACTGCCTCGGAGCACGGATCGAGCACGCTTTTTGCCGGCGGCCCAGTCCAGATCAAGGCTGAAGGCAGCGCCAGCTCCGGCTCAGGCGA